>NZ_MLCE01000019.1:379766-411541 GCF_002300165.1 Streptomyces sp. Tue6028
TCTATCAGACTCTTTCGTCTCTGACTCCCAGTCAGGGGGGCTTGTCTTCCCGGCTGTTGGGCCGTTCCGACGTCCCAAACTTTAGCGGATCCTCCCGGCGGTTCCTAATCGGGCCGTCGAGCCCGAATCGAATTGAATTCGGGCACGCCGAATTCACCCCGACTGGGAGATCGTGCTGGTGGTTGGGTTGCCGCATCAGCGGCGGAGGTGCTGTCGCAGAACCGTTACGGCCCCGTGGCAACTCGAAGAACCTTACGGATCCGTCAGGACGATGTCAACCATCCCTGTCAAGATCTTTAATCGAGGTCGCTGAGCCGGCCGCCGGCGTCCGGCTGGGCGTGCTCCACGCGCCGCAGCAAGCGGGTCAGGGCCTCGCCCAGGACACCCCGCTCCTCGGCGGACAGGTCCTGGAGCAGGTCCTCCTCGAAGACGGTGGCGAGGCGCATCGCCTCCAGCCACTTCTCCCGACCCTCGTCCGTCAGCTCCACGATGACGCGCACACGGTTCGACTCGTCACGCTCCCTGGTGACCAGCCCCTCCGCGACCATGCGGTCGATGCGGTGGGTCATCGCGGCCGGGGTCAGACCCAGTCGCTTGGCCAGGTCGCTCGGGCCCATGCGGTACGGGGCGCCGGAGAGGACGAGGGCCTTGAGGACCTCCCATTCGGCATTGCTGATGCCGAGGGCGGCGGTCTGGCGGCCGTAGGCGACGTTCATACGCCGGTTCAGGCGGGAGAGCGCCGACACGATCTTCTCGACCTGGGGGTCGAGGTCCTGGAACTCGCGCTGGTAGGCGGCGATCTGTTCTTCGAGTGTCGGCTCGTTGACGCCGGGAGTGTCGCCCATGGCGGCAGTATCGCACGGCGTCGCTTGGCATTGAAGTCCTTCAAGGTGTAGAGTTCAACTTCTAACTTTAGCTTCGAAGTCTTCAGGTCTGCATTCATGCCCCCTGAACATGCGCCCGTGGCGGCGACATGGGCAGGGGGCACGTACGTGGCCCCTGGGGCTTCACGACCAAGGCAGGTGAAAGTGACCAGGGCGATGGGCGCAGCGATGCGCCGGATCCACGTGGGCAACGCTCTCAGCGCGTTCGGGCTCGGCTTTACGGTCCCCTTCCTCTACGTCTATGTGGCGCAGGTGCGGGGACTCGGCTCCATGACGGCGGGCGTCGTGCTCGCCGTCTTCGCCGTCGCCGCCCTGGTCGTGCTGCCGTTCGCCGGGCGGGCCATCGTCCGGCGCGGCCCGCTGCCGGTCCTGCTCGCCGCCCTGCTCACCGCCGCCGTCGGAGCGCTCAGCCTCGGTCTGGCCGGCAGCGCGGCCACCGTGCTGCTGTCGGCCGCCGCGCTCGGCGCGGGTCAGGCCGTGATGCAGCCGTCGCTGGCGACGATGATCGTGGACTGCTCCACCGCGGACACCCGCTCGCGTGCCTTCGCGATGCAGTTCTTCCTGCAGAACCTCGGCCTCGGCGTCGGCGGTCTGATCGGCGGCCACATCGTCGACACGAGCAGGGCGAGCTCGTTCACCCTGCTGTTCGCGATCGAGGCGGCCATGTTCCTGCTGCTCGTCGTGATCATGTCGACCGTGCGGATGCCGCGGGCACCCCGGATCGAGGGGAACGCGCCGCAGGCCAGGGGCGGCACCTGGAAGGAGCTGCTCGGCAACCGGGCCATGGTGCAGCTCTCCGTACTGGGCTTCGTGCTGTTCTTCGCCTGCTACGGGCAGTTCGAGTCGGGTCTGTCCGCGTACGGCGTCGAGGCGGCCGGTATCTCCACGTCCGCGCTCGGCACGGCGATGGCCGCCAACACGGCGATGATCGTGGTCGCGCAGTTCGCGGTCCTCAAGTTCGTCGAGCGCAGGAAGCGGTCCCGGGTGATCGCCGCGGTCGGGCTCATCTGGGCCGTGGCGTGGCTCGCGGCCGGGTACGCGGGTCTCGGGCACGGCAGCCGGACCATGGCGACCGCCGCGTTCGTCTCGACGTACGCGCTCTTCGGGCTCGGTGAGGCGATGCTGTCGCCGACGGTCGCCCCGCTGGTGGCCGACCTGGCGCCGACGGGCATGGCGGGTCAGTACAACTCCGCCTTCGCCCTGGTGAAGCAGCTCGCGCTGGCGATCGGTCCGGCGGTGGGCGGTCCGATGGGCGCGTCGCTGCACGGCCCGTACATCGTGACGTTCCTGCTGTTCTCGCTCGGCATCACGTTCCTCGCCGTGCGCCTGGGACGGCAGCTCACGCCCGCGCAGAACCAGCCGTCGCTCGTGAGGAGCCGGGTGGTCGCGCAGGGCGGCGCGCCGGCGGAGCCGGTCACGGCGAGCGCCTGACGCACGGACGTACCGGCACGGACGGGCGACGGCCGTCACCACGGAGCACCCTGGTGACGGCCGTCGTCGTGTGTCAGCGCACCGCCGTGACCAGGTTGGCCGTGAAGGGGACGGTCGCGCTGTGGTCGGGGGCGGTGCGGTCCGCGAGGTGGGCGTGGACGGCGCGGCCGGCCCGCGCGAGGGCCTCCTCGCCCCGGGTGTCGATGATCGTCTGGCCCCAGGAGGTCGAGGAGAGCTGGCCGGGTGCGTAGGCGTCGAGGGGCGGGAGGGCGACGCCGAAGCCGACCTCGCGGGCGGTGACGTCGTGGAAGCCGGCGGTGCGCAGGGCGGCGGTGAGGCGCTCCGCGGTGCCGGAGAAGGCGCCCTCGTAGTCCGCCGCGACGTCGGGTCCGCCGTACTCCATGACGGCCTCGTACTGGGCGACGAAGTACGGGATCAGCTCCCGCGCGGCCCAGGCGGTGGCGGCGAACCGGCCACCGGGCCGGGTCACCCGGGCCACCTCGGCGAAGGCGGCGTCGAGGTCGGGGAAGAACTGGACGCCCTGCTGGCAGACGACCGCGTCGAAGGTGGCGTCCTCGTAGGGGAGCTTGTCGGCGGGGGCCGTCGTGAAGTCGATGTCCGGGTACATGCGGGGCGCGTGCGCCCTGGCCACCCTGATCATGCCCTCGTTGACGTCCGCGCCGAAGACGCGGCCCGGCGGGCCCACGCGGGCGGCGACCGCGCGGGCCACGAAGCCGGTTCCGCACGCCAGGTCGAGGACCGTGGCGCCCGGGTAGAGGTCGACGGCGTCCAGGGCCGCGTCGACGAAGGGCGCCATGAACGGCGCGGCGTACTGCTCGTACCGCTCGGGGGCGGTTCCTTTGAGCTGAAAGCCCGTTTCGTCTGCCATGGGGGAGCTACTAGCACCGGTGGGTGCGGACGGCTAGATGGCGCGCGGAGGTGCCTCCGGCGTGCACCCCCTTCCGCCTGCCCGGTCCGCGCGCCGGGGGATCTCAGGCGACGGGCGGGCTCACGTGGTGCCGCCGCGGGGCAGGACGAACTCGCACCACACCGCCTTCCCGCCGCCGGGTGTGCGGCGCGAGCCCCAGGCGGAGGCGATCGTGGCGACGATGGCGATGCCGCGGCCGGCCTCGTCCCCGGGCTCGGCGCGGCGTCGGCGGGGCAGGTGCTCGTCGCCGTCGGTCACCTCGATGGTCAGGCGCCGGTCGGTGCGCCGCAGGCGCAGTCGCATCGGCGGGGTGCCGTGCTGGAGCGAGTTGGCGACGAGCTCGCTGACGGCGAGGACTCCCAGGTCGTGCAGATCCGCGGGGAAGCGCCAGCTGGTGAGGACACCGGAGGCGAAGGCACGCGCGCGTGGAGCCGCTTCGACCCCGCCGAGGAGCTCCAGGGCGGCGTTGCGGAACAGGTCGCTGTCCGCTCCGGTGCGCGCCGGGTGCTGGAGGACCAGGACGGCCACGTCGTCGTCGTGGTCGGCCGTGACGCCCGCCGAGCGGACCAGCCGGTCGCAGACCACCTGCGGTGTGCCGGTGGCTCCCGCCAGGGCACGCTCCAGCGCGGCGATCCCCTCGTCCAGGTCCTCGTCGCGGCGCTCCACGAGACCGTCCGTGTACAGGACGGCCGTGGAGCCGGGACCGAGCGGGACCGAGCCGGAGGCGTGCAGCCAGCCGCCGGTGCCGAGCGGCGGCCCGGTGGGCTCGTCGGCACGGTGGATGGTGCCGCTCTCGTCCCGTACGAGGATCGGCAGATGGCCGGCGGACGCGTACACGAGGCGCCCCTCGTTGGGGTCGTGGACGGCGTAGACGCAGGTGGCGATCTGGTTGGCGTCGATCTCGGTGGCGAGGCCGTCGAGGAGCTGCAGCACCTCGTGGGGCGGCAGGTCGAGGCGCGCGTACGCGCGGACGGCGGTGCGCAGCTGGCCCATGACGGCGGCGGCGCGCACGCCCCGTCCCATGACGTCGCCGATGACGAGGGCCGTCCGGCCGCCGCCGAGGGTGATCACGTCGTACCAGTCGCCGCCGACCGCGGCCTCCGTGCCGCCGGGCTGGTACGTCGCCGCGATGCGCAGGTCGTCGGGCTGCTCCAGCTCCTGGGGGAGCAGGGAGCGTTGCAGGGTGACGCCGTCTCGCGCTGGCGGCGCTCGCTGGCGCGCAACCGTTCGGCGGCCTCGGCGTGGTCGGTGACGTCGGTGGCGAAGACGAGCACCCCGCGGCCCTCGCCGTCCGGGGCGATGTCGACGGGCGTGCAGGTGAACGTGTAGGAGCGACCGCTCGGCACCTTGCGGGACTTGACCGTGCGGGGCTTGGCGCTGCGCAGCACCTGGTCGAGGAGCGGGAGCAGGCCGAGCGCGTCCAGTTCGGGCAGTGCCTCGCGCGCGGGCACGCCCACCGGGCGGGCGCCGAAGGCCGCCGCATAGGCGTCGTTGACGTAGGCGAGGCGGTGGTCGGACCCGTGCACGAGGGCGACGAGCGCCGGGACGCGGTCGAGGACCTCGCGCACGCGCAGTTCGTCGACGGCGAGGGCGGGCGGCGCGTCGTCGGTCAGCTGCTCGACGCGGGCCGCCGGCACGGAGCCTTCCCCTCGTCGGTCCGGGGTGACCGTGTGCTCGGTCCGCGCTGCGGCGCGGCGCTGCGTTCCGGGGAGCCGGGCGCTCCAGCGCGTGAAGTTCACAGTGGGGAAAGCCTCGTGGTGAGAAGGGCGAGCGGTTCGCCCGCCCGAGGTCGTGGACCAGTCTGGCAGTCTGGCGGACCGGGCCGACATCCGTCAGACGCCGGTCCGGCCGGTGGAGTTCCGCGGTCCGGTCAGGACGACCCCTTCGGGTCGTGAGGAGGCTTTCCACCGGCCGCGAGTTCGAACTCCGCACGGGGGTGTTCGAGCGAACCGAGAGACACGATCTCCCTCTTGAAGAGCCCCGCCAAGGTCCATTCGGCGAGCACACGGGCCTTGCGGTTGAAGGTGGGCACCCTGCTCAGGTGGTAGACGCGGTGCATGAACCAGGCAGGATAGCCCTTCAGCTTGCGGCCGTAGACGTGTGCGACGCCCTTGTGCAGTCCCAGCGACGCGACCGAGCCGACGTACTTGTGGGAGTACGTCTCCAGGGGCTCGCCGCGCAGGGAGTGCGCAATGTTGTCGCCGAGGGTCTTGGCCTGCCGTACGGCGTGCTGGGCGTTGGGCGCGGTGTCCGTGCCGGGCTTGTCCACGGTGACGTCCGGGACGGCGGCGGCGTCCCCCGCGGCCCACGCGTGCGGTGCGCCGTCGACGGTCAGCTCGGGGGTGCAGCGCAGCCGGCCGCGCTCGTTGAGCGGCAGGTCGGTGGCGGCGAGGATCGGGTGGGGCTTCACTCCGGCCGTCCACACGACCGTGCGGGTCGGGAAGCGCGCGCCGTCGCTGAGGACCGCGACGCGGTCCGCGCACGATTCGAGGCGGGTCTCCAGGCGCACGTCGATGTTGCGGCGGCGCAGCTCGGTGACCGTGTACTTGCCCATCTCCTCGCCGACCTCGGGGAGGATGCGGTCCGAGGCCTCGACGAGGATCCACTTCATGTCCTCGGGCCGGACGTTGTGGTAATAGCGCGCGGTGTAGCGGGCCATGTCCTCCAGCTCGCCGAGCGCCTCGACGCCCGCGTACCCGCCTCCGACGAAGACGAAGGTCAGGGCGGCGTCGCGGATCGCGGGGTCGCGGGTGGAGGAGGCGATGTCCATCTGCTCGATGACGTGGTTGCGCAGGCCGATGGCCTCCTCGACCGTCTTGAAGCCGATGGCGTAGTCGGCGAGGCCGGGGATCGGGAGGGTGCGCGAGACGGAGCCCGGGGCGAGGACCAGTTCGTCGTACGCGATCTGCTCGGCGCCGGCTCCCTCCTCCTCGGTGGCGAGGGTGGTGAGGGTCGCGGTGCGCTTGGCGTGGTCGATCGACTGGGCCTCACCGATGACGATCCTGCACTGGCCGAGGACCCGGCGCAGCGGGACGACGACGTGCCGCGGGGAGATCGAGCCCGCGGCGGCCTCGGGAAGGAACGGCTGATACGTCATGTACGGGTCGGGGGACACGACGGTGATCTCGACGTCGCCCCGCTTCAGTTCGGCCTTCAACTTCTGCTGGAGGCGCAGGGCCGTGTACATCCCGACGTAGCCGCCGCCGACAATGAGAATGCGCGCACGTTCCTTCACCATCCCATGACGCACCCGACAACAGCGTTTGTCCACAGCCCCGACAATTTGTGTGACCGGCCGCCGACAACGCGAAGAGTTGGCCGATTTGCCGGGCTCTGCGAGAAAACCGCAGCTCAGAGCGGGTGCGAGGGGGGCACGGAGGGGGCGCAATCGGGACGTAACCGGCCCGTACTCCGATCGGGGGGCGCTCCGTGCGGAACCTGCCCCTTCTGAATTGACTGCCTCTCAACTATGTTCGTGTGTCGACGGAGTGTAGGGGGATGCGCTCCACGGGTCCGACGGGGACCCGTGCGGACGAGTTCGTGCCCCATGCTCCGGCTATCAATGGCGGGGAGAGTCTCCGGGGGGAGACGTCATTACCGGGGGAACGTTATGCACATTCAGGACTCTCATTGGTCTTCCGCGTCTGCCATCGCGCCCGGCGGCGCGACGGGCGGCAACGGCCGGGTGCCGGCGGACGCATCGCGCACCACACCGCTGCGCGTGGACGCACAGCGCAATCTCGAGCACGTCCTGCGCGCGGCGCGCGAGGTCTTCGGCGAGCTGGGGTACGGCGCGCCCATGGAGGACGTCGCCCGGCGCGCCCGGGTCGGCGTCGGCACGGTGTACCGGCGCTTCCCGAGCAAGGACGTCCTGGTCCGCCGCATAGCCGAGGAGGAGACCTCCCGGCTGACCGACCAGGCACGCGCGGCACTCGGCCAGGAGGACGAGCCGTGGTCGGCGCTCTCGCGCTTCCTGCGCACCTCGGTGGCCTCGGGCGCCGGACGGCTGCTGCCCCCGCAGGTGCTGCGGGTCGGCGTCGCCGAGGACGGCTCCGAGACGGACGAGGCGCGGGTGCCGCAGCAGCGCTCGCAGCCCACGCCCGAACTGCGGCTCGTCGAGCAGCGGCCGGCACCGGCCGTGGAGGAGTCGATCCTCCCGGCGGACGACGCCGGCGCGGCGGCCCTGCTCGACGTGGTGGGCCGACTGGTGGACCGGGCCCGTGCGGCGGGCGAACTGCGCGCGGACGTCACCGTCGCGGACGTCCTCCTGGTGATCGCGACGGCCGCCCCGTCGCTGCCGGACGCCGCCCAGCAGGCCGCGGCCTCGGCCCGGCTGCTCGACATCCTGCTGGAAGGCCTGCGCTCCCGCCCGGCGTGACCCACGCCAGGGGGCGCTCGATGTGAAGCGTGCGGTCCTGTCGCCCCGGCCTCTGCGCCGATGCGCTCCCGGACGGGGCGCCGGTTCGGGCCACGGGGCCGCAGCGGGCCGTACACACGGAGAGACCACGGCCCATCACGGGCCATGCTCACGAAGACCATGGCCCGTCGCGGGCCGTGGGCACGAAGAACAGCGGGCCCGTCGCGGGCCGTGCGTACGACGGCCACGGAGCCGACGCGCGCGGCCCTCGCACTGCACTCCACCCCTATCAGGCCATAAGCCAACTCCCGTTCGAGCAACGGCTGTTGACCATTCCCCGAACGAGTGACCAGTAGTACTCCCGGGTGGGAAGTCCCCCCGGACGAGTGGTTGGCCCGTTCGGGAAGGACCCGCCCCTGGAGCGTGTGGCACTCTTGCCCGGTATTCGGGTCCGAGTGTGCAGGCGGGGGCTTTCCGCGATGAGTTTTGACGGGCGGGACGAGTCACCCGGAGACGGTGACGCGGACGGCGGCGCGGACGGCAACGCGGAGACCGGCAAAGGCCCGGGAACCGGCGGAAGCCCAGAAGTCGGCGGAAGCCCGGAAGCCGACAACAGCCCGGAAGCCGGCGACGGCCCGACCCCACAGGTGCCCGGCCAGGTGCCCGGCCACATGCCAGGACAGGTACCCAGCCAGGGCGGACGCCAGGGCATCCCCTCGGCCCCCGTGCCCACAGGTGGAGCACCCGACACCGGCGTCCCGGCCCAGCGCGACCGGCGCGAGGACGGCGTGCTGCCGCCCCCGGTCGAACGGCCGCCCTCCGACGCCGGCCTCGTCGCACGGATGCGCGCGGGCGACGACACCGCCTACGAAGCGCTGTACCGGCGGCACGCGGAGGCCGTCCGCCGCTACGCCCGCACCTGCTGCCGGGACGCCCACACCGCCGACGACCTCACGGCCGAGGTCTTCGCCCGCATGCTCCAGGCGGTACGCGGCGGCAGCGGCCCCGAACACGCCGTCCGCGCGTACCTGCTGACGACGGTCCGCCGCGTCGCCGCGAACTGGACGAAGTCGGCGAAGCGTGAGCATCTGGTCGACGACTTCGCGGTGTTCGCCGCGCAGGCGGCCCGCGGATCCGACGTGTCCGACGACGACACGCTCGACCTGGGCGCGGACGTGCGCGCGATGCACGAGGCCGAGCAGTCCATGGCCATGCGGGCCTTCCGGTCGCTGCCCGAGCGCTGGCAGGCCGTGCTGTGGCACACCGAGGTCGAGGACGAGTCGCCGAGCGAGGTGGCCACCCTCTTCGGACTCGACGCCAACGGCACCCGCGTCCTCGCCAGCCGCGCCCGTGAGGGCCTCAAGCAGGCCTACCTCCAAGCGCACGTCAGCACCACGCTCACCATGGACGAGGAGTGCGCCCGGTACGCCGACCGGCTCGGCGCCTACGCCCGCGGCGGGCTGCGCACGCGCGCCGAGCGCGGACTGCGCAAGCACCTGGAGGAGTGCGCCAAGTGCCGGCTGGCCGCCGGCCAGATCAAGGAAGTCGCCGGCGGCATCCCCGCGGTCGTGCCGGTCGCCGTCATCGGCTGGTTCGGTGCCGCCGGGTACGGAAAGGCCGTCGCGCTCATCGCCGGCGGCGCCGGGGCCGGAGCGGCGGGGGCCGCGGGCGCGGCGGCGGGCGGCGGCTCCGGCGGGGCGAGCGCCGGAAGCGGCGCGGCGGCCGCGGAAGGGCTCGGGGCGCCGGTCAAGGCGGGCATCGCGGCGGGCGTCGTCGCCGTCGCCGCGACAGCGGTGGCACTCGCCCTGGCCGGCAACGACAGCCCGGCGAAGCGGCCCGAGGCGAAACCACCCGCCTCGCCCGCCGTCGAGGCGCCGCTGCCGTCACCGAAGCCTCCGAAGCAGGCGCCCGCGCCAAATCCCCCCGCCCCGGCGCCCACCCTGCCCCCGAAGCCGAGGCCCGAGCCGTCCCCGAAACCCACCCCCGACCTGTCCCCCACCCCCACGCCCACCCCGACGAAGGCGCAGCCCACGCCCCGCCCGACACCACCGCCACCACCGACGCCGACCCCGCCACCGCCCCCTCCCGCGCCGGTCGTCTACCAGTGGAGCGAGCTCGGCTACAGCATCGAGGGCGACCACACCGGCCCCGAGATGCGGCTCGGCGAGAGCACCTGGGTGTGGCAGCGCGACGGGCTGTCGATCGCGAACGACCGGTACGCCCACGGAGTGACCGTGCACGGCCGGTCCTCCGTCACCATCGACCTCAACCGCGCGTGCTCCTCGTACGACGCGACGGTCGGCGTCGACGACCTGACGATGGGCCTCGGCAGCGTGCGGTTCTCCGTCCACGCCGACGGGACGCGGCTGTGGCGGTCACCGCTGATCGAGGGCGGCGACCGGGCCGTCCCCGTCCACGTCGACCTCACCGGCCGCAGGACGGTCCGCCTCGAGGTCGAACCGCACGGCCCGTTCGACTCCGCGTCGCTGGCGGACTGGGCGGAGTCGAAGTTCCGGTGCGGGTGAGCGCGGTACGCCGTTATCCGGCGGCGCGCTCCCGCAACGCGGCGGCCAGGTCCCGCAGCGCCTCCTGAGTGGTGAAGTCCGCGCCCGCGGCCCGCTCGGACGCGTGGCGGACCGGGCCGAGGGCGGCGAGCGCGGCGGCCTCCGTACGCTCGGCGACGGTCTCCTCGCGGGCAGGCCGCGGATGGCCGCCACGCCACCGTGAACCCGCGGAGAGCAGCCGGACCGCGAGCGGATGGTCGCCGAGCTCGCCGACGAGCCCCGCGGCGACATCGACGAAAGCGGCCGCCACCACGTCGGCACACCGCAGGTCGACCGCCTCCCGCAGGGCGTCGACCATCTTCCGCAGACCGATGAGCGGCCCGGACTCGGCGACCGTCACCAGCGCGTCGACCCAGTTGAGCGCCGCGGTGAACTGCGGCGGCGGGCTGCCCAGGGCGGACTCGGCACGCGCCCGCTCGCACAGTTCGCGCGCGAAGGCGACCTCCCCTTCGTCCAGGACCATCTGGGCACGCAGCAGATGCACGAACGGTCTGGAATCCATCACCCCGTAGCGGTCGGCGGCGGCGCCCGCCTCGTCCAGGGTCGCCAAAGCCTTGGACCGCTCGCCGGAGCGGTACGCGACCTCCGCCAGCCGCGCGATCAGGAACGGCGTCTCCGCGTACGCCCCCACCTCGTGGGCGAGCCGCAGCGCCTCCTCGTACTCGCCCTTCGCCTCCCCGAAACGGCTGCGCGCCATGGCCGCCTCACCGGCCGCGCTGCACACCTGGGCCCGCATCCAGCGGTCGCCCACCCGGCGGCTGAGCACGCGCAGCTCCGCCAGGTCGTCATCGACGCCGGGCATGCCACCGGGGGCGTCGACGACCATGTGCGTGCGGAACATCAGCATGACGCCGACCTCCCATTCGCCGCCGTACTCACGGCAGTTGGCGATCGCCGCGTCGAGTGCGGGCTGCGCGTCGGTCGTCCCGCCGAGGAAGTACGAGGCCAGCGGCCAGACGAGTCCCGGCATCCGCGCCGCGTCCGGGCCACCCGCCTTGAAAGCGGCCTGCACACGCTCGATGTACTCCCGCGACCAGTCGTCCGCCCAGTCGCCGGGCGGCCCGGCCTCCAGCTTCATGAACAGGTCGAACATCCGCAGCCTCATCCGCATCGGACGCAGCGGATGAGACGCGTCGCGCCCGGGTGCCTCCAGGAACACCGCCACGGGGTCGACCGTTTGCAGCGCGGCGAGGAACGAGTGCGTGTCCTGCCCCGCGGGCATCGTGCCCAGTTCGGCCGCCGTGCCCAGCCGCAGCACGAACTCCGTCCATTCCGTGCCCTCACGGCGGTAGTTGCGCAGCCACCAGAACCATCCCATGGCGAGGACCACGGCGCCGGCCGTCTCCTCGTCACCGGCGACGACCGTGCGGTGCAGGGCCGCCCGGATGTTGTCGAGCTCGGCCTCCAGCCGGCGGATCCACGGGAGCTGCGCGGCGGAACGCAGCAGCGGTTCGGCCTCCTCCACGAGCGCGCGCACCCACGCGCGGTGCCGGCGCTCGGCCGCGGCGCGCAGCCCGGGGACCTCGGCGGCGCGCTCGGTGGCGTACTCGTGGATCGTCTCCAGCATGCGGTACCGCATGCCGCCCCACTCGTCGTCGTACGGCGTCGCGACGATCAGGGACTTGTCGACGAGCGCCCCGACGAGATCGGCCGCCGGGCCGGTGCACACGGCCTCCGCCGCCGCCAGGTCCCAGCCGCCGGCGAACACGGACACCTCGCGCAGCGCTGTCCGCTCCCGCTCGTCGAGCAGGTCCCAGGACCAGTCGACGACGGCACGCAGCGTCTGCTGGCGGGGCAGCACCGTACGGCTTCCGGAGGTCAGCAGACGGAAACGGTCGTCGAGCCGGTCGGCGATCTGGCGAGGGGTGAGCAGCCGCAGCCGCGCCGCCGCCAGCTCGATGGCGAGGGGGAGACCGTCGAGCCGCCGGCAGATCTCGTCCACCGCCGCCGCGTCGTGGAGCGCGACACCGGCGTCGGGACGCACGGCCGACGCCCGCTCCATGAACAGCCGGCGGGCCGGATCCGGTGGCAGGGGCTCGACCGGGCGCAGCAACTCGCCCGGCACACCGAGGGGTTCACGACTGGTCGCGAGGATCGTGAGGCCCGGGCAGTGCGTCAGCAGGGTCTCGGCGAGCTCGGCCGCCGCGCCGATGACGTGCTCGCAGTTGTCGAGGATCAGGAGCTGGCTGCGTGGGGCGCAGTGCTCGACGAGCAGCGCGACCGGGTCGTCCTGCGGCACCCCCGCCATCTCGTTGGTCATCAGGACGGTCTCGCGCAGACCGAGCGCGTTGACCACGGCGCCCGGGACCGCCTCGGGCCGGTCGAGCGGGGCCAGCTCGACGAGCCAGGCCTGCGGGAGCCCGGCGGCGGCCTCCTCCGCGAGGCGGGTCTTTCCCGAACCGCCCGGTCCGGTCAGGGTGACCAGGCGGGCCCTGCCGAGATCCGAACGGATGGCGTCGAGTTCGGGCTCCCGCCCCACGAACGAGTTCAGCCGAGGGCGCAGATTCCCGCCCCGCGAGGGCTCGGCCGGCCCGGCCTCGGGACCGCCCCCGGACGACCCGCTCAGCAACTGCGCGTGCAGCGACCGCAGTTCCGGCCCGGGATCGGCGCCCAGGCCCTCCAGCAGCCCGCGGCGCACCTCCTCGTACGCGGCGAGGGCGTCCGCTCCGCGCCCCGCGTCGCGCAGGGCGCGGATCAGCAGGACCTGCAACCCCTCGTCGTACGGATGGGCCGTCGTCAGCTCCCGCAGTTCCGGTACGACGTCGGAGGCACGGCCGAGCCGGAGGTCCGCCTCGGCCCGGGCCCGCGTCGCCTCCAGACGCAGCGCCTCCGGACGGGTCGCCGCCGAGCGGTCGGGCAGGTCGGCGAGGGCCGGGCCGCGCCACAGGGCCAGGGCCTCGCGCAGCCGGTCGGCCGCGGTCGTGGCATCGCCCCGGTCCAGAGCGGCCCGGCCCTCCGCGGCGAGCCGCTCGAAGACGAACAGGTCCACGTCGTCGCCGGTGGCACGGAGGCGGTAGCCGCCCGCCTCCGAGGCGACCTCGTCCTTGCCGATGGCCCGGCGGAGACGGCCGACCAGCGCCTGGAGCGCGGCGGGGGCGTCCGCGGGGGGAGCGTCCGCCCAGACCTCGTCGATGAGGGTGGCCGGGCTGGTGGGGTGGGCGGGGCGCTGGGCGAGTGCGGTGAGCAGGGCGCGTACGCGGGGGCCGCCCACGTCCACCTGGGTTCCCCGGTCGTCCTCCGCCTGGGTGATCCCCAGAATTCTGTACCGCACCCGCCCATTCTCGCCGCCCTCGCCCGCCGGAACACCGCCTTTCCCCGGCGAGCCGGTCCACACCCCCACCAGCACCCTCCCCCGGGGCTCCGCCCCCGGACCCCCGATCGGCCTGAACGGCCTCGTCCTCAAACGCCGGACGGGCTGAAAGGTCGCTCCCTGCCCTCAACGCGGGACGGGGCAAGTCGTGCCGCACGGGCGGGAGGCGGACGCACCCGACCCCGCAAGGCACCCGGAACTGGACCAGACCGGCCTGAACGGCCTCGTCCTCGAACGCCGGACGGGCTGAAAGGTCGCTCTCTGCCCTCAAGGCGGGACGAGACGGGAGCTGGCGCCGGACGGGAATTGCCGCCGGACGGGACTGGAACTGCCGCCGGACAGCAGGGAAGCTGCCGCCGGACGGGCTGGGGGTGGTTCCCTGCCCTCAACGCGGGACTAGACGGGAGGCTGCCGCCGGACGGGACGGGAGCTGCCGTCGGACGGGTCGACGGCCGGCCCCCAGCCCCACTCGCACCCGCGCCCGTATCCGCACCCCACTCACACCCGCACCCGCCCTCTCACCGAAGGGGCCGTGCCGGTGCATCAAATGCCCGTTGCGGACGGCAACACGAACCCACCGCACTGACACACCGGACCAGACGACGGCTGCAACGGGCGGATCACCGGCACGGACCCGACCCACCCACCGGACAGACGGCGCCCCACCCACCGGACCGGAGGCAACCCACCCACCGGACCGGAGGCGGCGAAACGGCCCGACAGCGCGCCCCGGCTCAGGCGTGACGCCCCGCCCCCGCCCCCAGAGCCCGCCCCTGCGGCACTATCCCCGCAGGAACGGCCCGCTGGCGAGCCGGAGTCCCCGTCCAGCACGTACCGCGGCGGGACAGCAGCCGGCGCAGCCACACCTCCAGGGAGACGAGATCGGCGAGGCCGTCCAGCGGCAGGGTCTCGCCCTCCGAGGCCGCGCGGAGCGCCTTGCGGACGACCCGGGCCTCGACCAGCCCCGCCTGAGCGAGCAACGGCGTGTCGAACAGCCCGATCAGGGGGTCCGCGAACGCCCGCAACCCCGTCCGCGCGGCCGCCGCCGACGACGCATGGGACGGCGCACCCCACCCCGGCGGCAGATCCCCCACCCCGGCCCCTTCCAGCACCGTACGGAGAATCGCCGCCCGCGCCCCGGGCTGCACCCGCAGCGCCTCCGGAAGGCTCCGGCACGCCCGCACCACCTGGTTGTCCAGGAACGGAGCGTGCAGCCGCTGGAAGCGGATCTCGGCGGCCTGCTCCAGCACCCGCACGTCCGCCGCGTGCCGGGCCAGCGCGGCCCGCGCCCGGAAGTCGCCGGGCCGCTGCCCGGGTCCGACCCCGGCCCGCCCTCCACCCGCCTGGAGGCGAACCGATACTTCAGCCAACGCCTCCCCGGTCAGCCAACGCGCCGCGGGCCCGGGTCTGGCCCAGGTGAGCGCGGCGAGCGACGCCCCCACGGCCCCGCCGGGCTCCTCGAACCGCCGGTGCAGCAGCCGCTCGGCGAGGACGTCGACCCCGCTGCGGTAGGGCGTACGGGCCAGCTTCCGCGCCGCCGCGTACACGCGCGCGGGGACCATCACCGACCCGTCGGCCTTCGCCAACGCGGCGACGGGCCGCACCAGATGGCGCCGCTTGCGGTCCATCAGGAGGTCCGCCAGCCGGGCGGGGTGCGCGTCGAGGACCTGCCGGGCGCCGTACCCCGTGAAGTGGTCCGCGCTGCCGGAGGCGAGTCGCGCGCGGTGGCGTGCGGCCGTCACCAGGGACGGCCCCGGCTCGTCCGTCAGCGGGCCTTCGAGGTCGGCGTAGGGCAGGACCTCCTCGCCCCCGGCGACGACGACATGGTGCAGCCGGGGATTCGCGGCCAGCGTCCCGGCCCGCTCCAGCTCGGCCTCCCGCCCTCTGACGGCGAGGTCGTTGAAGGTGACCGCGAGCAGCCGTTCACCGGCGCCGGTGCCGTGCCCGAGGACCGTGCCGGGCGCCCCGGGAAGCCCGGCGGCGAGCAGCGCCAGCGTCCCGGACGCGGGCCCGCCGGAGAGGTCGGCGCCGATGCCCGGCACGGGCATGCCGCGCGCGGCGCGCCGCTCGGCCGGCCCCATCCCGGGCACCGGCCCGGGGTCCACGTCGGTGCCGGGCACGTGCCGCGGCGCGGCGAGACGCGCGCGGACGGCCTCCACGAGGGCGTCCCGCACGGCGTCCACGGCGCTGTCGGGGTCGGCGGAGGGGGCGGCGACGGCGAGGGACGCGACGGGTTCGTACCCGGCGATCTCCCGCGCCCCCGCGCGCAGGATGAGCGCGTGCCCCGGCGGAATGCGCCGCACCCCTTCGTACGGGGTCGAGTCGTGCACGGCGTCCGGCACGTCGGGGGCGGCGAGCAGGGCCGCGAGATGCCCGAAGTCGAGGTTGGCCTCGATGAGGTCGGCGAGGGGCAGCGCGGCGGTCGCGTACGCGGTGCCGCCGGCCCAGGGCGTGTAGAAGACGGGCCGGGCGCCCGCGAGGTCGCCGCAGACGGTCACGCGCCGGCCCACCTGGACGACGGCGGTGTAGCTGCCCGCCCAGTTGGTCAGGTGCCGAAGGGCCCCGCCGCGCGCGGCGAACAGCCCGACGCGGAGCTCCTCGTCGGAGGCCGCGCAGGTGCCGAGGACGGCGATGCGGTTCTGCGGGTCGGCCTTCACGACGCGGACCTCGTCGGGGCGCCAGTCGCCGACGGCCCAGAGGGGATCGGGATCGCCCCACAGGAGTTGGGAGCCGACCGGATGCACGGTCTCGCCGTCGTTGCCGGTAGCGCCCGCCGAGCCGATCTCAGGCGCTCTGGCGGCGGTACTGCTCCACCCCACCAACCATCGCATCGCCGCCTCCACAGGCTGTGGACAACCAGTGCACCGTACGAACTGGGCACCATGCTGCCACGAAGGAAGCGCGCGGGAGGGCCCCTGCGGCGGCTTGCGCTCCCTGAAATGCGCCCCTGTGCATGCGTCCGCGCCGCTCCGCACCCGCCACGCGCCCACCGGGACCTGCCCACCCGGGCACAGCGAGCCGGCGCTCAACCGCCTTGGCCCACAGGCGAATCCACCCGGGAACCCGGCGCGCCCACCCCGCGCCGCAGTCCGCACGGGGCCCACGCGGGCTCCCCCCGCCCCCACCCGGCCGACGCGAATGCGCCCCCGATACGCTCCCCCAAAACCCCCTACGCGCCCTCAACTCACGTGGTAGGAGCCCTATTCGCCGCGGAAAGCCGCCATCGATTTTCAGCCAAATCGGCTACGGGCGCGCAGGCATGCACACTCTCCGTACAGGCCCTGCGCACCGCTTCGGCAACGCACAGTCCGGGAGGCGGAGTTCGCCTCCCGGACCGGTCCGCCGCCCGCGGGGATGGAGGCGGCGGTGTCCCCCAGCCCACTGGATCCAGTACAGCGGGCCGACCCACGCAGGGTTCATGGAAGCGCTCCCCGGATGGCCGGAGAAGAGCGCACGGGCAGGCGCACAGCCACACAGCGGGAGCACATCGCAACCGTCCGTACAGTCGTACGGACCACAATCCCGCCATCCGGAAGAACGCCCCTTAACGCTTGGGATCGGGCGAACTACGCTGGGTTTACGAATGCCGCGTGGTTATGCCAGCGCGGCAGCCGTCTGTGTCGAGGGGTGGCGCATGTCCAGGGAGCAACGCGGGCCGAACGAAAAACTCGGCGCCGTTCTCGCCCTCGCGGGAATCAGCAACGCAGGACTCGCGCGACGCGTCAACGACCTTGGCGCCCAACGCGGGTTGACTCTTCGCTACGACAAGACGTCGGTGGCACGCTGGGTGTCGAAGGGAATGGTGCCGCAAGGTGCGGCGCCGCACCTCATCGCCGCCGCCATCGGCCAGAAGCTCGGCCGCCCCGTGCCGCTCCACGAGATCGGCCTGGCGGACGCGGACCCCGCGCCGGAAGTGGGCCTCGCCTTCCCCCGGGACGTCGGACAGGCGGTGCGGTCGGCCACCGAGCTGTACCGCCTCGACCTCGCAGGTCGCCGCGCAGGTGGCGGCGGCATCTGGCAGTCGCTGGCCGGCTCCTTCGCAGTGAGCGCATACGCAACTCCCGCTTCCCGTTGGCTGATAACACCGGCCGACAGTTCGGTGGCGCGCGAGGTGAACCCCGGTGAGGGCTCCGGAGCACCGCTGAAAGTCGGCCACAGCGACGTGCAGAAGCTGCGCGAGGCAGCCGAGGACGCCAGGCGCTGGGACTCCAAGTACGGAGGCGGCGACTGGCGTTCGTCGATGGTGCCCGAGTGCTTACGGGTGGAGGCGGCTCCGCTGCTGCTCGGCTCGTACTCCGACGAGGTCGGCAGGGCCCTGTTCGGGGCCAGCGCCGAACTCACCCGTCTCGCGGGCTGGATGGCCTTCGACACGGGCCAGCAGGAGGCGGCCCAGCGCTACTACATCCAGGCGCTGCGGCTCGCGCGCGCGGCCGCCGACGTCCCCCTCGGCGGCTACGTCCTGGCGTCGATGTCCCTCCAGGCGACCTATCGCGGATTCGGCGACGAGGGCGTCGACCTCGCCCAGGCCGCCCTGGAGCGCAACAGGGGACTGGCCACGGCCCGCACCATGAGCTTCTTCCGTCTCGTCGAGGCACGCGCGCACGCACGCGCGAGTGACGCGCAGGCGGCGGGCGCCGCCCTGAAGGCCGCAGAGGGCTGGCTGGAGCGGTCCCGGGAGGGCGACAACGACCCGTCCTGGCTCGGCTTCTACTCCTACGACCGCTTCGCCGCCGACGCGGCGGAGTGCTATCGCGACCTGAAGGCACCCCGCCAGGTGCGCCGCTTCACCGAGCAGGCTCTGTCGAAACCGACGGAGGAGTTCGTCCGCTCCCACGGCCTGCGCCTGGTGGTGTCGGCTGTCGCGGAGCTGGAGTCGGGCAATCTGGACGCCGCGTGCGAGCAGGGCGTCCGGGCGGTGGAGGTCGCGGGGCGCATCTCCTCGGCGCGCACCACCGAGTACGTCAAGGATCTCCTGCACCGGCTGGAGCCGTACGGCGACGAGCCGCGCGTGGTCGAGCTGCGGGAGCGCGCACGGCCGCTGCTGATGGCTCCGGCCTAGCGGCGCCGGGGCCGGGCCCCGAGGAGCGGGCGCGACGCGGGCCGGGATGCGTCCTGCGCGTCCTCGGGGCACCTTCCGGGTTTGAGGGCATTGTCAGTGGCGCAGTGCACTATCGAGTCGGGAGGTGTGGCAGGTGCGGAGCACGTACGACTGCGATGTGCTGGTGATCGGCGGCGGGATCGTCGGCCTGTCGACGGCGTATGCGATCACGCGCGCGGCGCCGGGCACGCGGGTGACGGTGCTGGAGAAGGAGCGGGGCCCCGCCCGTCACCAGACGGGACGCAACAGCGGGGTGATCCACAGCGGTGTCTACTACCGCCCGGGCTCCCTCAAGGCGCAGTACGCGACGCGGGGCGCCACCGAGATGGTCAAGTTCTGCGCGGAGTACGGCATCGCGCACGCCGTCACCGGCAAGCTGATCGTCGCCACGGAGAAGCCCGAGCTGCCCCGGCTGCACGCGCTGGTGCAGCGCGGCCGGGAGAACGGCATTCCGGTGCGCGAGCTGGGCCCCACCCAGATCGCGGAGTACGAGCCGGAGGTCCATGGCCTCGCCGCGATCCATGTCGGCACGACGGGGATCTGCGACTTCGTCGCGGTGGCCCGGCAGCTGGCGGAGGCCTCCGGGGCCGAGATCCGGTACGGGGCCGAGGTCGTCCGCATCGACCGCCGCCCGGCCCTGGGCGCCGCGGTGCGCACCGCCGACGGCACGATCGTCCGCGCCCGCGTCCTCGTGAACTGCGCGGGGCTGCACTGCGACGAGATCGCCCGGCTCACGGGCGACGACCCCGGGATGCGCATCGTGCCGTTCCGCGGCGAGTACTACACGCTGGCGCGGCCCGAGCTGGTCCGAGGACTGGTCTATCCCGTGCCCGACCCCGCGTTCCCCTTCCTCGGGGTGCACCTCACCCGCGGCATCGACGGCGGCGTCCACATCGGCCCGAACGCGGTGCCCGCGCTCGCCCGCGAGGGGTACGACTGGAGCGTCGTACGCCCCCGTGAGCTCGGTTCGACCCTGAGCTGGCCCGGTTCCTGGCGGATCGCCCGACGGCACTGGCGGTACGGCGCCGGGGAGCTGCGGCGCTCCCTGTCGACGGCGGCGTTCACCACGGCCGTCCGGCGTCTGCTGCCCGCGGTGGCCCCGGAGGACCTGGTCCCCGCGGCGGCCGGGGTGCGGGCCCAGGCGGTCCTGCGCGACGGCACCCTGGTGGACGACTTCCTGATCAAGGAGGGCCCCCGGACGGTCCACGTGCTGAACGCGCCGTCACCCGCGGCCACGGCCTCGCTGCCCATCGGAAGGGAGGTCGCCCGCAGGGCACTGGCCGCACTGGCCGGCACATGACACTCCGGTCCCCCGGCCGGACCCGGCCCCTGCTGCCCCTGCTGCCCCTGGGGGACCTTGTCCCGGACCCGGATCCCCCACCCCGCACACCCCCGTAAAATCGACACCACTGTGTCTGACTTCCTTGACTCCCCCGAAGAGGCCGGGCCGGCCACCGACGCCGGCTCGCTGCGGCATACCCGTGCGAAGGGCGAGCCCCGGTTCCCCGACGGCCCGAAGGCCGACCCCGCCGGGTCGCACTTCGAGCGGCGCATCCGGAGCTTCCAGCCGCGTCGCAGCCGGGTGACGGCCGGGCAGGCGGACGCGCTCCAGCGGCTGTGGCCCAAGTGGGGTCTGGACATCGACGGGCAGCGGACGATCGATCTGGCCGAGCTGTTCGGGACCGACTGCCCCGTCGTGCTGGAGATCGGTTTCGGGATGGGCGAGGCCACCGCGCAGATGGCGGCCGAGGACCCGAAGACCGGGATCCTCGCGGTCGACGTGCACACGCCGGGCCAGGGCAACCTGCTCAATCTCGCCGACCACAACGGCCTGTCCAATGTCCGTGTGGCCAACGGCGACGCGATCATCCTGCTCAGGGAGATGCTCCGGCCGGAGTCCCTGAGCGGTCTGCGGGTGTACTTCCCCGACCCCTGGCCCAAGAAGCGGCACCACAAGCGGCGGCTGATCCAGCCCGAGTTCCTCAGCCTGGTGGCGACCCGCCTCAAGCCGGGCGCGATCGTGCACTGCGCGACCGACTGGGAGCCCTACGCCGAGCAGATGCTCGAAGTGCTGAGCGCACACCCCGACTTCGAGAACACCCAGCCCGACGGCGGTTACGCGCCACGTCCCGGCTTCCGGCCACTGACCCGTTTCGAGGGCCAGGGACTGGACAAGGGTCATGTGGTGAACGACCTCCTCTTCCGGCGCGTACAGCAGCTCGAAGAGCACCCGGACCAGCAGTCCGCCGACGGCTGAAGGGCCGCTGAAGCCCCGGGAGCCACCCGGGCGTCCCTTCGGTGTCCGCGCGGGTGCCCCGGGCAGCACCAGGCACCGTCGCGGGCTGCGCCCCTCCCTCGTTAGGGTCGATGCCGTGGCCACCTGCCCTCCGTACCCGACGTACCCGACGCACCCCGGCGGTCCCGCCGGCGGTGGGCTGCGGCACGCGCACTGGTGGCAGCGCCGATGGGTCCGGTACGGCGCGCTGATCACCCTGCTCGCGATGTCGGGGCTCGTGATCCTGGCGCTCGTCCGCGAGCAGACCGGCACCGAGGGCTTTCTGGTCGGCCTCGGTCTCGCCGTGTTCCCCGTGCCGCTCCTCATCGCCGCGTTCCGCTGGCTGGACCGTGTCGAACCGGGCCCCTGGCGCAATCTGATCTTCTCGTTCGCCTGGGGCGCCTGTGCCGCCGCGCTCATAGCGATCGTCGCCAACAGCTTCGCGACCAGATGGATAGCGACCTCGACCGCGGACCCGTCGAGCGCCGACACGCTCGGCGCGACCGTCATAGCGCCGATCGTCGAGGAATCCGCGAAGGCGGCGGCCGTGCTGCTGGTCTTCCTCTTCCGCAGACGGGACTTCACCGGGATCGTCGACGGGGTCGTCATAGCCGGGATCACGGCCACCGGCTTCGCGTTCACCGAGAACATCCTCTACCTCGGCACCGCGTTCGGAACCGACCAGCTCAGCGGGGAGCGGGGGCTCGCCTCCCTCACCGCCGCGACCTTCTTCGTCCGCGTGGTCATGTCACCGTTCGCGCATCCGCTGTTCACCGTGCTGACCGGCATCGGTTTCGGCATCGCGGCGCTGTCCGCGGAACGCCAGCATCTGCGCCGCGTGCTGCTGCCCTTCGGCGGACTGCTGCTCGCCATGGGCATGCACTCCGTCTGGAACGGCTCCTCGACGTTCGGGGAGTACGGGTTCTTCGCGGTGTACGCCGCGTTCATGGTGCCCGCGTTCGGACTGCTGACCTGGCTGGTCGTCTGGACACGGCAGCGTGAACTGCGCACCGTGCGCACGGAGCTTCCGGCGTACGCCGTCGCCGGCTGGCTGACCCCGGTCGAACCCCATGTGCTCGGCTCCATGCGCGCGCGGCGGCTCGCCCGCGAGTACGCGGGGCATCACGGCGGGAAGGCCGCGGCGCGCTCGGTAGCGGAGTACGAGGCGTACGCGACCTCGCTCGCGTTCCTGCGTCACCGGGGCCGCCGCGGCCGTGCCGGCGCGGACTTCGTCGTGCGGGAGCGGGAGTTGCTCGACGAGCTGTGGCGGCGCAGGGAGATCGCCCGGCCCGCCCTGGCGTACGCGGCACGGGTGGTCGCGCCGCGGATTCCGGCACCGCCGTGGCCCGCCCACACAGGCGGGTACGGCTACGGGTACGCCTGGGCGTACGGACAGCCCGCGGACCAACCGCAGGGACAGCCGCACGGGAACCCGTACGGCCCGGTGGCCCCGTACCCCGCCTACAACCCCTACCGGACCTAGCGGCTGCTCCCGTCAGGCCGACGCCTTCGTCAGGCCGACGCCTTCGTCAGCGTCGCCAGCTCCCCTTCCGTGAGGACCAGGTCGGCCACGCCCAGCAGCGCCGGGAGCTGTTCGACCGTGCGGGCGGAGGCGATGGGGGCCGCGACCGTCGGCTGGGCGGCCAGCCAGGCCAGGGCGACCGTGGCGACCGGTGCGCCGTGCGCCTCGGCGACCTCGTCGAGGGCGGCCAGGACGCGGATGCCGCGTTCGGAGTCGAGGTGCTTGCCCGCCCCGGCGGCCCGGGCCGAGTCGACGCTCGCGCCCGGGCGGTACTTGCCCGTGAGGAAGCCGGACGCGAGGGCGAAGTACGGGACGGCGGCGAGGCCGGCGTGGGAGGCGACGTCGTGCAGGGGCCCCTCGTACGTGTCCCGCGAGACGAGGTTGTAGTGGGGCTGGAGGGCGACATAGCGCGCGAGGCCCTCGCGGTCGGAGAACTCCAGGGACTCGCGGAGCCGCTCGGGGGAGATGTTGGACGCGGCGATGTGCCGCACCTTGCCCGCCCGCACCAGTTCGTCGAGCGCGCCGATGATCTCCTCGACCGGCACCTCCGGCTTGTCGAAGTGCGTGTAGTACAGGTCGATGTGGTCCGTGCCGAGGCGGCGCAGGGACGCGTCGGCCGCCGCCTTGATGTTGGCACCGGACAGGCCCGGGTACCGGGGGTGCTGGCTGACCTTGGTGGCGAGGACGACATCGGCGCGGTTGCCGCGCTTCTTCAGCCACGAGCCGATGAGGGTCTCGGACTCGCCGCCCTCGTTGCCGTCGACCCACGCCGAGTAGGAGTCGGCGGTGTCGACGAAGTTGCCGCCGGCGGCGGTGTACGCGTCGAGCACCGCGAAGGAGTGTGCTTCGTCGGCGGTCCAGCCGAAGACGTTGCCCCCGAGGGCGAGCGGGAAGACCTCGAGGTCGGACGGACCGAGCTTGCGGAGAGGAGTCATACCTCGCCCCAACACCCTTACCGGATGGGTGTATTCCACATGCATCCGAAGCCACCCGAATGCACCTGACCGGCAGCCCTGACGTCGGGGGGTTGTCGTCAGGACCGCCGGAGACCGTTGCCGCGGAGGAAGTGGCGCTGCCGCGGCGGAGGATGCGTGGTCGCGCCTCAGGAGTGGCATCCCTCGCACCGGGGTCAGGGCCCTCGGCTAGGGATGAAGCCCGTGCACCCAGAGCACGAAGCCCTGGGTTCGGGTGAAGACCCTCGGCCCAGGGTCGGATCCCTGAGCACAAGGGTGGAGACCCTCGGCCAGGGGAGATCCCCCGGCACAAGGGTGGAGCACCTCAGTCGGGGGTCGGACCCCTCGGCACGAGTCGGGAAACCCTCAGCCCGGAGCCGGAGCCCCTCGGCGCAAGGGTGGAGACGGTCGGCTCAGGGGGTGAGGCCCTTGCCCCGCAGCCAGGCCATCGGGTCGATGGAGTCGCCTCCGCCGGGGTGCACTTCCAGGTGCAGGTGCGGCCCGGTGACGTTGCCCGTCGCACCCACGCGCCCGATCACTTCGCCCGTGGTGACCTTCTGCCCGGCGGTGACACTGATCGACGACTGGTGGCAGAACCACAGCTCCGTGCCGTCGTCGAGGGTGAGGACCGTGCGGTAGCCGTACGCGCCGGCCCAGCCGGCCTCCGTGATGGTGCCGCCGTGGATCGCCTTGATGAGCGTCCCGGTGGGCGCCGCGAAGTCGAGGCCGGTGTGGTAGCCGGAGGACCACATGGAGCCGGCCTCACCGAAGGTGGAGGTCAGCGTGTACGAGGAGGTGGGCAGCGAGTAGCTCTTGGCGAGCTTGGCGAGGCGCTCCGCCTCGGCCTTGGCCTTGGCCTCCTCCTCCGCCTTCTTCTTGGCGGCGGCGGCCTTGGCCTCGGCGGCGTCCTGCTGCTTGGCGGCGGTCTCGGCGGCCTGCTTCGCGGCGGCGGTCTCGGCGGCCTCCTGGGCCGCGGTGTCGACCTGGTCCTGCTGCGACTCGGCCTGCTGCATGATGCGGGCACGCAGCGCCTCACCGGCGTCGGCGCTGCCCTGCGCGGCGTCCGCGCTGGTCAGTCCGGCGGTGGTGAGCGGGGTGCTGGAGCCCTTGGGCGCGCCGGACTCTCCGCCGTCGGAGATCAGGGCCTTGGCGGACTCGGTGACCGAGGAGAGGTCGGGGAGGGAGATCGAGACCGGCGGCTTGCCGGGCGCCGCGGTGGCCATGCCACCCGCGCCGACGGCGGCTATGACACCGACACCGAGGACGGTGGAGCTGCGGGCGAGTCCTCCGCCGCGCTGCTTGCTGACGCGGTGCCGGCCGCGGACGGGACGGACGGAATCCGCGGTGGGATTCCACTCCTCCCAGGGGCCCTCGTCGTTGCCGTACGCGTAGCCGATGGACTGGGTTTCGTCCGGCGCGAACGAGGTTGGCTGGGCAGGCCGGTTGGACGCCACGTGGGCGCGCTCCTTTCCTTCCTTCTCGCCTACCGGGTTAGCTGACGGGTTCGGAGCAGGAAGGTCTCCTACGCGCGTCCCTCACGGATATGACCGCGAAGAACGCCCGATTCACCCCAAGTTAGTGGTTCCCCGGTTCCCTTGCGGGATTCGGCGCGTGCGCACGGAGCCGCCTCTTGTGACGGCTGGGACGACCGCGCTGCGTTATCGAACGTTAATAGACGCGGGCCCCGGATTCCAAGCCGTTCGGGTTGATCGTTAACGCTTTTGGCCTGGACTTTGGGGGCACCACTGCCGGAAACCGGGCGAGTTGACCACACCTCGTAAACACACCTCCTCCTGATGGTGCGTCAGTTGTTATGCGGAGGGGTACGGTCCGGTCACCCCGGGTGACAACGATCAAGGACGTCGTACGGCGAGCAGCGCCATGTCGTCCGTCGTGCCGCCTCCCGCGTGCCGCCGGACCTCCTCGGCCAGGACGGTCAACAGGGCGTCGGGACCGGGGAATACGCGCCCGGCGAGACGCGCCGCCGGGTCGTAGAAGTCCCCGCGCCCGTCGCGCGCCTCGGACAGACCGTCGGTGTAGAGGAGCAGCGTCGCCCCGTGCGGGAACTTCTCGCACACCGCGCGGTCGGGCCAGCTGCCCAACTCGCCCATCCCGAGCGGCAATGCCGACGGACCGGAGTCGAGCGTGACGAGCGTGCCGTCGGCGTGCAGCAGCAGGGGCGGCGGATGACCGCGGTTGAGGATCCGCACGGCACACTCACCGTGCGGGACCTCCGCGAGCACGGCCGTGGTGAAGCCCTCGAAGGCGTCGAGGCCCTCCCGCCGGGTGCCCTCACGCGCCAGCGCCCGCTCGAGACGGCCGGCGACCGCCTCCAGGGTCGCCTCCTGCTCGGCCGCCTCCCGGAAGGCGCCGATCACGACGGCGACGGCGGCCACCGCGCCCATGCCCTTGCCGCGCACGTCGCCCACGACCAGGCGTACGCCGTGCGGCGAGTCCTGCACCGCGTACAGGTCGCCGCCGATGAACGCGTCGGCCTGCGCCGCCTCGTAGCGTGCGGCGACCTCCAGGCCGCCGATCCGGTCGGCCGGTTCCGGCAGCACCGCGCGCTGCGCGGACTCGGAGACCTCCCGGACCGAGGCGAGCCGTTCGTCGCTGCGGCGCACGAGGACGTTGATGAGCGCCGCCAGGCCGGCGGCGGTCGCCACGGTGACGACTTCCGTGACCGCGTCGACGTGCATGACGGTCCCGAGCCTGAGGTGGACCCCGAGGACGGCGACGACGGCCAGCAGGCCGGTGAGCACCGTGCTCAGCAGCGTGTAGAGCGGCGCGGCCACCAGCGGGGCTGCGGTGAAGAGGGGGGCGGCGGTGAACTCCGTGGGGGTCAGGTAGTCGTAGAGGACCCCGGCGACGAGGAGCAGCGCGGGCAGCACCCGGACGAAGGTCCGCACGGAGGAGACCCCACGTTCCCCGGTGCCCGCCGGGCGGGGCCGCGGGGTGTCCCCGAGGCCGGGGTCGGGCACGGGGTCGCCGGGCAGCCGTCCACCGGACCGGTCGTACGGGCCCGTGGCCGCTCGCCGCTCGTTTCCTGGTCGCCCCACCCGTCCAGATTTCCCGGCACGGGGGCGGGCGGCGACCGGTGTGGACCGACCGGGGGAATGCGCGAGGTCGTGCCTGGCCGCCGCCTGGAAACGCGCGGCAGGGACGAAAAAAGGGGCCGCTGAGCGGGAAGGGGCCGGGGGAAAGACCAAGGGCCGGACTCGTCATTCCGAGTCCGGCCCTTGTTTCAGTAGCGGGGACAGGATTTGAACCTGCGACCTCTGGGTTATGAGCCCAGCGAGCTACCGAGCTGCTCCACCCCGCGTCGGTGAAACCAGTGTACGCCATCCGCGGGACCCGAAGCACACACGTTTCTTCGCGCCCCCGCCCGGCGTGTCGCGCGGGGCGGGGACTAGGGGGTTTCGTTCGGATCAGCCCGGGTCCGCGGCGCCCGGCACGGCACCTCGCCGCGTTGTCGGACCACCCGAGTACGCCCAGGACGCGGGCGATCCTCCGCCTTGCGACGCACCGCACCGGACGCCGCGGCCCGATCCGACCTGATCCGAACGAAACCCCCTAGCCGAGCAGGTGCCGGTTGGGCGCCTTCGCCCGCTCCTCGAACTCCGGCAGTTCGACGACGTCGACGCCCGCGGCGGTGAGCAGCCCGCTCCCGTCGGCCTCCGTGACGAACGTGTCGGGCTCGCGCCACGCGGTCACCACGCGCCGCACCCCGGCGTCGAGGATCAGTCGGGCGCAGGGCGCGGGCCGGGAGGCGCGTCGGGCGCACGGCTCCAGGCTGCTGTACACGGTGGCGGAGGCCAGCCGCGGGTCGGCGGGGTCGATCTTGGCGAGCGCGGCCTCCTCGGCGTGCACGACGGGGTCGTCGCCCTCCCGGGAGTGACCGCGGGCCAGCTCGGTGCCGTCGGCCGCGACCACCACCGCGCCCACGCTGAACGCCGTCTCCGAGGGCGGGCACAGCGCGGCCAGCTCGCAGGCGAGGGCCAGCCACTGCCGGTCCGCGGCCCCGGCGAGCTCCCCGGTGCCGGGTGCCGTGGGGACGTAGCGGACGAGGACGACGTCTCCGACGGCCCGCGTCTCCACGAGGCGCATCCGCCCGGGGGGATACGCGCCCGGGCCGAACAGCCGCGGCGCGTCCGGCTGGCCCACGAAGAGCGGTGCGACGGCGAGTTGCAGCTCGTCCGCGAGTCCTTCCCGCATCAGCTGGGTGTGGACCCGCCCGCCCCCTTCGACCATGAGGCGGCCCACACCCCGCACGTCGTGCAGGTGCTCCAGCAGCGCGCGCCAGTCGAGCTCGGGGCCGGTGGAGACGATGTCGATGCCGAGGTGGTCGAGCCCCCGCAGGGCCTCGGCCGCCCGGGCCGCGCCCTTGTCGGTCGTGTAGACGGCCTTCTCACCGCCCGTGTGCCAGAACTGCGCCGCCGGGTCGAGGTCGCCGGACCCGCTGACGGTGACCTTCAGCGGGTACTCCGGGCGTCCCGCGGCGACGCGTGCCGCGCGGCGCTCGGCCGAGTTGACCAGCAGGCGCGGGTTGTCCGCGCGGATCGTGCCGGCTCCGACGAGGATCGCGTCGCTGGACGCCCGCACCTCGTCCACCCGGTCGAAGTCGGCCGCTCCGGAGAGCAGCAGCCGCTCGGGGCCGGTGTCGTCCAGGAAGCCGTCGAGGGAGACGGCGGCGGACAGCAGGACGTAGGGATGGGGCATGGGAGACGCACCCTCCGGCTCTCGGCGGTTCGAACCGGCTCGCGGCGGTCCGGCCCGGCTGACTCAGTGGTTCAACTTTTAAACAATACCTAGACTGGCAGCATGACGACCCGCTGGCTCTCCCCCGCCGAACAGCGCGCCTGGCGCTCGTACGTCTCCGCCTCCTCGCTCCTGGAGGACACGATCGACCGCCGGCTCCAGGCGGAGGCAGGCATGCCGCACCTTTACTACTCCATCCTCGCCATGCTCTCCGAAGCGCCGGACCGACGGCTGCGCATGACCGAGCTGGCGGAGATCCTGAAGATCACCCGGAGTCGGCTGACGTACGCGGTGACACGGCTGGAGAACGACGGGACGGTGCGCCGCGAGGGCTGCCCCACCGACAAGCGCGGCCACGTGGCGGCCCTCACCGACGAGGGCATGGCCGTCCTGGAGCGGACTGCGCCGGGGCACGTGGAGACGGTGCGGGCGGCACTCTTCGACCATCTCACCCCGGAGCAGGTCGGCCAGCTGGAGGAGATCTGCGGGGCCATCACGCGGGCGATCCAGGGCGAACAGGCCGGGGCCTGCGGGGAAGATCTGCCCTGGCGGCGGCGTTCCTCCTGAGGTCCGCGCGAGGCGCGCGGACCGGGGGGACACGCGAGTCGGCGCCGGCATCGGGCCGCGCCGCACGGCACACCGGGCGCCACGCGACACAGAACGCATTGCTTGAACTTTAAAGCACCGTGTACTGTCTCCCTCCGAGGGCTTGCTTCAAATCTGAAGCACCGCCTGGAACGAACCCGCTGGACGGAGAGACAACATGCGCGACTACCCCACCGCCACGGTGCGCACCCGCGTCCGCGTGCCGCTGCGCTTCGGTGACGGCTACTCGGTCGACGCGGAGCTGGTCACCTTCCACGGCCTCGCCGACGAGCAGGAGCACCTGGCGGTCGTGCTCGGCGAGCCCGGGCCCGACCCGCTGGTGCGGCTGCACTCCGAGTGCCTGACCGGTGACGTCTTCGGCTCGGCCCGCTGCGACTGCGGCCCGCAGCTGCGCGAGGCGGTGGAACGGATCGCGGACCGGGGCGGCGTGCTCCTGTACCTCCGTCAGGAAGGCCGCGGGATCGGCCTCTACAACAAGCTCGACGCGTACGCCCTCCAGGACCAGGGCCTCGACACCTACGCCGCCAACGCCGCGCTCGGGCTGCCCGAGGACGGCCGGGACTACACGGCCGCCGCCCAGATGCTCCGGGCTCTCGGCATCGACTCCGTGGACCTGCTCTCCAACAACCCGGACAAGGCCGACCAGCTCCGCGACCTCGGCATCACGGTCGCCCGGCGTGTCCCGACGGGCGTCTTCACCACCGCGCACAACGTCCGCTACCTGCGCGCCAAGGTCCTCCAGACCCAGCACACGCTGCCCCTGCCGGAACTGACGGCGGGCTGACGCCCCGCCGCCCCGCGGCGCCCGCCCGCACGGACGACGACGGCGCCCCACCCGAGACCGGGTGGGGCGCCGTCCGCGGTAGACCCTGTGGGACTCGAACCCACAACCAATGGATTAAAAGTCCACTGCTCTGCCAATTGAGCTAAGGGTCCACGCACCGGCCGATGCCGACGCGCCGCACCGGTCCGCGCCGATGCATCCCCGAGCATAGCCGGACGTGGCCGGGACTCCGATCGGGTATCGGTGCACCGGCCACGCCAAAAGCGCGCTAGGTCACGGATCGACCGGTTCGGGCGCACCCCTGCGCGCCGCCTCACGGGCGATCGTCCGTTCGTGGTCGGGATTGAGGAACCAGTGGCGGGCCGAGGCCAGCCACCAGGTCGCCGCGAACCCGAGGACCACGAGCACCGCCACCGGGGCGTAGTTGAAGGTCTCCCAGGTGACGGGCGAGACCTGCGGCAGCATGAACAGCACCGTGATGACCACGACCCAGGAGACCGCGACCACGCCCACGGGGCGGGACCAGCGGCCCAGGTGCCAGGGGCCGCGCTCGAAGGCGTCGCCCTTGCGCACCCGCAGCAGCGTCGGGATGACGTACGCGACGTACAGTCCGATGACCGCGATCGAGGTCACGGCCGCATAGGCCGTGTAGTTGATCAGGTACGGCAGGCCGAGCACCAGCGCTCCCATCGCGGCCAGCCACACCGCCGCCACCGGTGTCCGCGTCCGCGGGTTCACGGTGTGCCACACATGGGAGAACGGCAGCGCCCCGTCCCGCGAAAAGGCGTAGATCATACGGCTGTTGGCCGTCACCGACGCCATCCCGCAGAACAGCTGCGCGCCGATCACGACGAGCAGGAGCAGCTTGCCCGCCGTCGCGCCCAGCGCGTCGAGCAGGATCTGGGCGGGGGGCGCGCCCGTCGCCGAGTTCAGCTCCGCGTCGTAGGACTGGATGGCGTACGTGAAGCCCAGCAGCAGGACGAAGCCGGCGATCCACGACGTCCAGATGGACCGCACGATGCCCTTGGGCCCCGCCGTGGACGCGTCGTGGGTCTCCTCCGTCATGTGGGCGGACGCGTCGTACCCGGTGAACGTGTACTGGGCCATCAGCAGGCCGATGAGGACGACGTACACCCCGCTGCCCCAGCCCGTGTTGTTGACGAACTCCGTGAACACGAAGGACGTGGACTGGTGGTGGTCCGGCACGAAGGCGAGCGCGCCCACGATGACCGCCACGCCCAGCACGTGCCACCACACGCTGATGCTGTTGAGGAGGGCGACGATCCGGACGCCGAAGGTGTTCAGCAGGCCGTGCAGCACCAGGATCCCGGCGAACAGGACGACGGTGCGGCCCGGGGTCACCTCGAAGTCGAACTGGAGGTTCAGATAGGCCCCCAGGAAGGAGGCCGCGCCGAAGTCGATACCGGCGGTCACCGCCACCTGGCCGAGGACGTTGAACCATCCGGTGAACCACGCCCAGGCCGCCGCGCTGCGCTTCGGGGCGAGCCGGTGCGCCCAGAAGTACAGCCCGGCCGAGGTCGGATAGGCCGAACAGATCTCGGCCATCGCCAGCCCGACGAACAGCGTCATCAGTCCGACCGCCACCCAGCCCCAGGTGATCACGGCGGGGCCGCCGGTGTTCATGCCGAACAGATACAGCGTCAGACAGCCCGACAGGACCGAGATGATGGTGAAGGAGACCGCGTAGTTGGAGAACGCCGACATGCGGCGGGCGAGAACCTGCGTGTAGCCGAGCTGGGCAAGCCGTTCTTCGTCCGACAGCCCACTCGCGATGGCGTCATCTTTCATGCCCCCAGCGATTCCCTTGCCGGGGCCATGACATGCGTCCCTCGGTTGGCCAAAAGAGACCCTTGAAGCCCTGCCGTCCGCAGGCGATCTTCACGCGCGAACCGAAGGAGCCGTTCCCCTTTCCGCCGTCGCGGTACGGCGTGCCGTTCCCGTCCCGCGTTCTCGGGCGAACGGAAGGACATCTGCGCGGCTCCCGCCGCGCGAACGACGACGTGGCCCCCACCCGAATCGGGTGGGGGCCACGTCAGTTCACTGCTTCAGCGGCCGTCAGCCGTTGCGCTTCCAGCGCGGCTTCTCGTCGCGGCGGCCGAAGGAGCCGGTGCCGCGGTGGTCGTCACGACGGCCGTACGGGCGGTCGTGGCTGCCGGAGCGGAAGCCGCCGGAGGGGCGGTCGCCCTGACGGTCGCGGTTGAAGGGGCGGTCGCTGCCACGGTGGCCACCGCGCTCGTCACGACGCTCGAAGGAACGGCCGCCACGGTCGTTGTCCCGACGGAAG
>NZ_MLCE01000020.1:0-38153 GCF_002300165.1 Streptomyces sp. Tue6028
GTTGTCCCGACGGAAGCCGCCACGGTCGTCACGGCGCTCGAAGGAACGGCCACCACGGTCGTCACGACGGTCACGGTTGAAGCCACCGCGGTCGTCACGGCGCTCGTAGTTGCCCCGCTCGTCGCGGCGCTGACGCGGCTGCTCGTAGGCGGACTGCTCGGCGGGCTGCTCGGCGGCGGCCTCCGCGGGCTCCTCCGCCACGACGGCCTGCTCGGCGGCCTCGGCCGCCGCGGCGACGGCGGCCTCCGGGTCGTCGCCCCGCTCACGCGCGGCACGGGCGACCAGACGGTCGGCCTCCTCGCGCAGCTCGGCCGCACGGCGCGTCGCACGCTCCAGCTGCTTGGTGAGGTGCGAGACCTCACGCTCGGCCTGCTGCGCGGCGTTGCCCGCGGACTCGGCCTGGACCTCGGTCATCGAGCGGGCACCGGTGATCTCGGCGACCTCGGGCTCGAAGGCCGTACCGGAGTTGATGATGTGGCGCGAGGCGTCGACGCCCGCGTCCTCCATCAGCCGGAAGATCTGCCGGCGCTGGTGCGGCAGGGACAGCGACACGACGGTGCCGGAGCGGCCCGCGCGGGCGGTACGGCCGGAGCGGTGCAGGTAGTCCTTGTGGTCGCCCGCCGGGTCCACGTTCAGCACCAGGTCGATGCCGTCGACGTGGATGCCGCGCGCGGCGACGTCGGTCGCGACGAGCGCGTTGACGTAGCCGTCCTTGAAGTCGGCCAGCGTGCGGGTACGCGCGCCCTGCGTCATGCCGCCGTGCAGCGCGTCGGCCTTCACGCCGGCCTCGCGCAGCTGCTCGGCGATGCGGTCGGCACCCAGCTGGGTGCGGACGAAGATGATCGTGCGGCCCTTGCGGGAGGCGATCGCGGCGGTGACCGGCGCCTTGTCCTTGGGCTTCACGATGAGGATGTGGTGCGACATGGTCGTCACCGCGCCCTGGGCGGCGTCGACCTCGTGCGAGACCGGGTCGACCAGGTAGCGCTTGACCAGCGTGGAGATCTCGTTCTCCATGGTGGCCGAGAACAGCATGCGCTGGCCGCCGGCCGGGACCTGGTCGAGCAGCTCGGTGACCTCGGGCAGGAAGCCCAGGTCGGACATCTGGTCGGCCTCGTCGAGGACGGCGACCTCGACGTTCTCCAGGGAGCAGGCGCCGCGGTTGATGATGTCGCGCAGTCGGCCCGGGGTGGCGACGAGGACGTCGACGCCGCGCTCCAGGGCGTAGATCTGGTTGCCCATCGACGTACCGCCGCAGACGACCTTCATCTTCAGGCCGAGGACGTCGCCGTAGGGCTGGAGCGCGTCGGCGACCTGCATCGCGAGCTCACGGGTCGGCGTGAGGATGACGGCGCGCGGCTTCTTCTTCTCGGTACGGCCGTCGGCCAGCCGGGCCAGGGTCGGCAGACCGAAGGAGAGGGTCTTGCCGGAGCCGGTGCGCCCACGGCCGAGGATGTCCTTGCCGGCCAGGGCGTCCGGGATGGTCGCGGCCTGGATCGGGAAGGGGGTGGTCACGCCGTTCTGGGCGAGCTTGCGGACGACGCCCTCGGGCAGACCGAGGTCACCGAAGGTGATCTCGGGGGCGCTCTGCGTGCTCTCGACGGCCTCGGCGCCCTCGTTCTCGTTGTTCTCGGGCACGACGACGTGATCAGTACTGGAAACGGACATGCGAAATGCGAACCTTCCGGAGTTCTACGGCACGCGCCCAAACTCCGTGAAGTCGCAAACGACCGCCTCAATGCGGTCCGGCCACGGCAAGGGAGAGTACGCGCCAACGCGGCGCTCTCTGCAATGGCGCCGGGCAAATGGGATCAAACGATCTACCACCATACGCACCCACCACCCCTGAAGGCAAACCGAGCCCGAAGAAGCAGGTCAGCGGCGTCCGCGGCGGTCCGCGGCCCGCGCGCCGGTCAGGCCGGCGCCCCCGCCTCGGGTGCCGGCTCGCGCTCCACGAGCTGCGCGGCCTGCTGCTCGTGCGCCGAGGAGGACGGCTCCGCCGTGCCGGGATCGGTGGCCGGCGGCGGTGTCTCCGGCGGGGGCGGGGGAGGTGTCGGCTCGGCCGTCGTGTGCGTGGGGGTCGGCTGCCCCGGCGGCGGCTCGGGCACCGTGGAGGATCCCTTGCCGCCCTTGTCCGGGGCCTTGGCGGAAGGTTTCCCGCCCTTGGAGGGCGACGCCGACGCGGACTCGTCGCCGGACGCGGACTCGCCGGGCTTCGCCGCGCGGGAACCCCCCTTCGCCCCCTTGCCCCCGTGGAAGCCGGCGCCGCCTCCGTTCACCGCGCCGCCGCCGTCGGGGGCCTGCCCGCCGTGCTGTCCCGCCGAGTGCGAGGGTCCCGGCTGCTGCCCGTCGTCACCGACGTTCATGCAGCCGGCCGCCGCGGCTGCGGCCAGGACCGTGACGGCCAGTCGGACGGGTACGTACATGGCGCGCACGGGCAGCCACCTCCGAGGGCGGGTACGGGAGTCCCCCTGCCCAACTCCCGCCGCCCGCAAGAGGACACGCGCCCCGGCGGGCCGGCCCGGCGAAACCGGCCGCCGTCACCCGTAGCCCAGCGCGTGCAGCCGGGCGTCGTCGATCCCGAAGTGGTGGGCCACTTCGTGCACCACGGTCACCTCGGTCTCGGCGACGACGTCCTCGCGGGTGTCGCACATCCGCAGCGTCGGGCCCCGGTAGATCGTGATCCGGTCGGGGAGCACGCCCGCGTACCACTCCCCACGGTCCGTCAGCGGAGTCCCCTCGTACAGGCCGAGCAGCTCGGGATCGTCGGCGGGCGGTTCGTCCTCGACGAACACCGCCACGTTGTCCATCAGCCGGGTCAGTTCCGGGGGGATCCGGTCCAACGCCTCGGCGACCAGTTCCTCGAACTCCTCGCGCGTCATCTCCAGCACACGGCCATTGTCCGGCACGACACCGCCGTACGAGAGTCGGCGACGCCCGCGCGCGCGAGCCCACGACGACGGCATACGGGGGCGCCGACGACGGCACACGCGGGCGGACGGCGCCGGCGCGGGGGGAGTCGGCGGGCGACGGTCCGTACACCGGCGGACCGCGCCCGCATACCCGCCCGCGCACCTGGGCATACGGGACCAATGGCCCGCGTCCCCGCTGCCGTGACCGCCACCGTGCACCGCGTACGAAACAGCGCGCGCACGGTGCCCCGCGCCCTGACCCGCCGCCACCGCTCGCCCCGGACCCTCACGGCGGTCGACCTCGCCCCCCAGCCGCGTCCCTGGACCCGTGCGCTCGGCATGCTCTGCGTCGTCCTCCTGGGCGCCTGGCTGGGGCTGCTGGTCGTCGGCAACGTCCGCGTGCCGGTCGGCCCCATGAACACCACGATGACCCTGCGCCCCTCCCTGACCGGCGGCACCAAGATCAACGTGTCTCCGCTCGGCGCGCTGGAACTGCGCAGCCACGAGGCCCCGATCCGCCTCGACGTGGATGTCGACCAGCTCGACCCGGTCCGCTCACAGGCCCTGGTCGACCACCCGGAACGGCTCTCCGGCCTCCAGGACGAGGTCGCCCGCGACGTCGAGCACGGCACCCTCGACGTCGCCGTGCGGTCGTGCATCGCCGTCGTGTCCGGCGCCACGGCCCTCGGCCTCGCCGTCTACCGCCGCCCACGCCGCGCCCTCGCCGCGGGCGGGCTCGCGCTCACCCTGCTGGCCGCCTCCGGGGCGACCGCCTTCGCGACCTGGAATCCGAACTCGGTCCTGGAGCCGAAGTTCTCCGGGCTGCTCTCCTCGGCCCCCTCCCTGGTCGGCAACGCACGCAGCATCGTCAGCGAATTCGACGTCTACCAGAAGGAGTTGGCCCGTCTGGTGACGAACGTGACCAAGCTGTACGACGTCACGTCCACCCTTCCCGCGTACGAGCCCGACCCGACGACGATCCGTGTGCTGCACGTCTCCGACATCCACCTCAACCCGGCGAGCTGGAAGATCGTCGCCTCGCTGGTGAAGCAGTACTCCATCAACGTGATCGTCGACTCCGGCGACACCATGGACCACGGCACGGCCGCCGAGAACGGCTTCCTGGACCCCGTCGCCGACCTCGGTGCCCCGTACGTCTGGGTCCGGGGCAACCACGACTCCCGCGTCACCCAGCGCTATCTGGAGCGGATGAAGAACGTGCACGTCCTGGACGACGGCCGGGCGGTCACGGTCGCGGGCGTGCGGTTCGCCGGCATCGGCGACCCCCAGTTCACCCCGGACCGTTCCGTCGAGCCCGGCGGCGGCGCCGCGGAGGAGCTCGCGGGGGCGCGGCTCGCCTCGGCCCTGCGCGACCAGCGGGCGGCGGGCACGCCCGTGGACGTCGCCGTCGCCCACGAGCCGTCCGCGGCGCGCGAGACCGACGGCGACGTGCCCCTCGTCCTGTCCGGCCATCTGCACCACGAGGAGATGGAGGTCATGAAGTACGGCACCCGGCTGCGCGTCGAGGGGTCGACGGGCGGCAGCGGCCTGCGCGCCGTGGAGGGCAAGTACCCGGACCCCATCGAGGCGTCGGTCCTCTATCTGGACCGCGACACCCGGCGCCTGCAGGCCTGGGACGAGATCGAACTGGGCGGCCTGGGCCTGACGACGGCCGAGGTCAGCCGCCATCTCCCGAAGGAGAACCAGCCCGGCGCCACACCGACGCCGACCCCCTCCCGCACTCCCTCCCCGAGCGCCCCGTAAACCGTTTTGGCGATACCTCCCGCCATCCCATATGCTTCTCACGTCCCCGACGCGCTGAGAAGCGCGCAGGCGGGCCGATAGCCCTCATCGTCTAGCGGCCTAGGACGCCGCCCTTTCAAGGCGGTAGCACGGGTTCGAATCCCGTTGGGGGCACGCAAGACGGTGTGCGACACTAGGTTCGCCTGTTCGCACACAACAGCTTGGTCCTGTGGAGCAGTTTGGAGTGCTCGCCACCCTGTCAAGGTGGAGGCCGCGGGTTCAAATCCCGTCAGGACCGCTGAGGTTTCCACGGAAGCCTCGTGGCTGGGTAGCTCAGTTGGTACGAGCGATCGCCTGAAAAGCGATAGGTCGCCGGTTCGACCCCGGCCCCAGCCACAAGAACGAAAACCCCCTCCGGGTGTACCGGAGGGGGTTTTCGTCGCTCGTGGAACCTTAGGGGGGTTTCTTGAGACATATCGCCAGAGGACTCGTGACGGCCGGCGCCGTCCTGGTCGGCACCTTCGCCATACCTGGCACGGCCCACGCCGCGGGGCCGAACGTCACGAACGCGTACAGCGACCAGGCCGACTGGTCGGTGCTCGACGTCCGCCTGAACTACAGCGGCTCGATCGACAAGATCACAGCGAGGCTCCGTCCGGTCGGCAGCACCGGGTCGGACGCACCCGTGGCCACGATCACCGACTTCACGCACAAGTACGACTACAGCCCGTGGGACGGCACCTGGGCCTCCCAGCCCATCCATCTGGACACCCTGGGCGACTACACGGTCGACATCGAGGCCACGAACTCCTCGGGCGAGACCACCGTCCGGCAGGACGCCGGCACGCTGCACTACGCGAAGCAGCCCGTGATCACCGGTTACTCGGTCACACCGAACGAGCCGGACATCGAGCACAGGACGGTCACGGCCACCGGCGACATGGTGGTCCGCGACCCCAGCACCCGTGAGACGGTGCCGCTGCCCGGCGCCACCGTGGACCTCACGTTCGACGGGAACGACGAGACGACCGCCGTCACGGACGACTCCGGCCACTTCTCCGCCTCCCACGAGACGACGAGTGGCGGCTGGGCCTTCGCCGAGTACCGCGGAGACCTGGGCTTCGCCTCCGTCCCCTGGGTCGATGTGAGGCCGAAGGCCGCGCCGACCCGGTTCGTCCTCGACAAGAGCAGCTTCCACGTCACCGCGAACGACAAGTTCACCGTCACCGGCACGCTCCAGTACCAGAGCGGCACGGAGTGGAAGCCACTGTCCGGCATCCCGCTGGAGATGGACTACAAGGACTGCACCACCTGCAGCCCCGTCCAGTCGACCACCGACGCGAACGGCCGCTTCTCCTTCACGCGGTACGCGTACGGCAGCAAGGTGATCTACGAGGTCGGCTTCACGCCGTACCCGTACAACCCCTTCATCCAGCGCACCGCGACCGCCGACGTCACCGTCGCGGCCACCGCCACGACGAAGTTCAGCGAGTTCACGGCGCGGCTGGACGAGTACGCCCGGCTGGACGTCACCGGCGTGGTCGACCTGGTCGGCCGGGAAACCGACGACCGGATCGCCGTCGACATCCAGTACTCGGCCAACGGCACGACCGGCTGGAGCACCAAGAAGACGGTGCAGACCACCAACGGCTCGCAGTTCATCGTCGAGAAACTGCCGGGCTACACGGACGGCTACTGGCGGCTGCACTACGCCGGCTCCACCACCAAGGACATCAAGGGCGGGGTCAGCACCAGCCTGCACCGGTACCGCGCCCTCACCCGGATCAAGGACGCCAACGCGTCCCCCGAGCCTGTCACCAAGGGCCGGACGATCACCGTCAAGGGCGTGCTCCAGTCGCGCGCGGCCGGCACCACCACCTGGAAGGCGTACGGCGCCAAGAAGGTGCAGATCCTCTTCCGGCCCAAGGGCAAGACCACCTGGTACCTGATGTCCACCGTCACCACGACGTCGAGCGGGTCCTTCAGCAAGGGCTTCAAGGCCCAGCAGGACGGCACCTGGGTACCCGTCTTCCTGTATCCCGACAGCAAGCACTTCGTGGGCGAGGGCCGGGAGGACTACGTCGACGTGCGATGACACCCGCGCGGACGGCTTGAGCAGGGGCGGACCCGAACGGGTTCGCCCCTTGTCCGTGCACCGGGACAGGCGTGATCGCCGGTGCGGTCGGCTCGCTTGGCACCGCACTCGGTCGGCGCTACCTTCTGGCTGATCGAGCGGGTTCCTTGGGGGGCGGGGAAGACATGAGCCGGGACGAGGCCACAGTCGTGCGGGACACCGAGCTGGAGAAGTACCGGGCGCGGTACGGGCTGCTGTCGGTCGTCATCAGCAATCTCGCCATCGCCGGCGTCGCGGTCTTCGGGGTCTGGCGGCTCGACGGCGACAAGGCCGTGATCGTCGGCGTGCTCACCTCCGCGTTCACCGCGGTGAGCAGCATGACCACCGCCTACCTGGGCATCAAGGCCATCTCCAACACCGCCCGGTCCATGGCACCGGGAGCCGGTCCGGCCGGTCACCGGCGGGAGTCCGCACCCACCCGGGAGCCCGCACCCGCCGCACCCGCCGCCGCAGCGCCCGAACCCCCTGCGCAGCGCGCGCCCTGAGCCCGCGACCGCTCCCGAGGCAAAAGCGTTCGCCAGTCATTTCGCCGAGGTGAGATCCTGGACCGCGTATGTCTACGCATCCCGCCCCCGCCCTGGGCGATCTCGCCCCCCGCCTGGCCGAGCTGTCCCTGCGCGACGCGCACCGGCTCGGGCGCAGGCTCGAAGGCGCACGCAAGATCCGCAAGCCCGAGGCCCGCACGGCCGTCCTCACCGAGATCGAGGCCGAGGTCGCCAAGGGCGAGGCCCGCATGTCCGAGCGTGCCGCGCGCATACCTGCCGTCACGTACCCCGAACAGCTGCCGGTCAGCCAGAAGAGGGACGAGATCGCGGACGCCATCCGCGATCACCAGGTCGTGATCGTCGCGGGCGAGACCGGCTCCGGCAAGACCACCCAGATCCCCAAGATCTGTCTCGATCTGGGACGCGGCGTGCGCGGCATGATCGGGCACACCCAGCCCCGCCGCATCGCCGCCCGCACGGTCGCCGAGCGCGTCGCGGAGGAGCTGGACACCCCCCTCGGCGAGGCCGTCGGCTGGAAGGTCCGCTTCACCGACCAGGTGAACCAGGACAACACCTTCGTCAAGCTGATGACGGACGGCATCCTGCTCGCCGAGATCCAGACGGACCGCGAGCTGCGCGCGTACGACACGATCATCATCGACGAGGCCCACGAGCGGTCCCTCAACATCGACTTCCTGCTGGGCTACCTCGCCCAGCTGCTGCCCAAGCGGCCGGACCTCAAGGTCGTCATCACCTCCGCGACCATCGACCCGGAGCGCTTCTCCCGGCACTTCGGGGACGCCCCGATCGTCGAGGTCAGCGGGCGGACGTATCCCGTGGAGGTGCGGTACCGGCCCCTTCTGGAGGAGGACTCCGAGGACGCCGACCGCGACCAGATCACCGCGATCTGCGACGCCGTCGAGGAGCTCCAGGCCGAGGGCAAGGGCGACATCCTGGTCTTCCTCTCCGGCGAGCGGGAGATCCGTGACACCGCCGACGCGCTGACGAAGAAGAACTACCGGTTCACGGAGGTGCTGCCGCTGTACGCCCGCCTCTCGCACGCCGAGCAGCACCGGGTGTTCCAGCCGCACACCGGCCGCAGGATCGTTCTGGCGACCAACGTCGCCGAGACCTCGCTGACCGTCCCCGGGATCAAGTACGTCATCGACCCGGGCACCGCCCGGATCTCCCGGTACAGCCACCGCACCAAGGTCCAGCGGCTGCCCATCGAGCCGGTCTCGCAGGCGAGCGCCAACCAGCGCAAGGGCCGCTGCGGCCGTACGTCCGACGGCATCTGCATCCGCCTGTACTCCGAGGACGACTTCGACGCACGCCCGGAGTTCACGGACGCGGAGATCCTCCGTACGAACCTCGCCTCCGTCATCCTCCAGATGACCGCGGCCGGCCTCGGAGACATCGAGAAGTTCCCGTTCATCGACCCGCCGGACCACCGCAACATCCGTGACGGCGTCCAACTCCTGCAGGAACTGGGCGCGTTGGATCCGGCCCAGAAGGACGTACGCAAGCGGCTCACGCAGACCGGCCGCAAGCTCGCCCAGCTGCCGGTGGACCCGCGCCTGGCCCGCATGGTGCTGGAGGCCGACAGGAACGGCTGTGTGCGCGAGGTCATGGTGATCGCCGCCGCGCTCTCCATCCAGGACCCCCGCGAGCGCCCCTCCGACAAGCAGGCGCAGGCCGACCAGCAGCACGCCCGCTTCAAGGACGAGACGAGCGACTTCCTCGCCTTCCTGAACCTGTGGCGGTACGTCCGCGAGCAGCAGAAGGAGCGCGGTTCGTCCGCTTTCCGTCGCATGTGCAAGCAGGAGTACCTGAACTTCCTGCGCATCCGCGAGTGGCAGGACATCTACTCCCAGCTGCGTACGGTCGCCAAGCAGATGGGCATCCACCTGAACGAGGAGGACGCGGCCGACCAGAGCGTCCATGTGTCCTTGCTCGCGGGCCTGCTCTCGCACGTCGGGATGAAGGACGTCAAGGACGGCGCGAAGAACGAGTACCTGGGTGCCCGCAACGCCAAGTTCGCGGTCTTCCCGGGCTCCGCTCTGTTCAAGAAGCCCCCGCGGTTCGTGATGTCCGCCGAGCTGGTGGAGACCTCGCGGCTGTGGGCGCGCGTCAACGCGAAGATCGAGCCCGAGTGGGTCGAGCCGCTCGCCGGGCACCTGCTGAAGCGCACGTACAGCGAACCGCACTGGGAGAAGGACCAGGCCGCGGTGATGGCGTACGAGAAGGTCACGCTCTACGGCGTGCCGATCGTCGCCCAGCGCAAGGTGAACTACGGGCGGATCGACCCGGAGGCGTCCCGGGAGCTTTTCATTCGCAATGCCCTCGTCGAGGGCGACTGGCGCACGCACCACAAGTTCTTCGCCGACAACCGCAAGCTGCTGACCGAGGTCGAGGAGCTGGAGCACCGGGCGCGGCGCCGCGACATCCTCGTGGACGACGAGACGCTGTTCGACTTCTACGACCAGCGGGTGCCCGAGCACGTGGTGTCCGGGGCGCACTTCGACTCCTGGTGGAAGCACAAGCGCCACGACGAGCCCGAACTCCTCGACTTCGAGCGCTCGATGCTGATCAACGAGCGCGCCGGCGACGTCAGCAAGGACGACTACCCGGACACGTGGCGGCAGGGCCGGCTGAAGTTCAAGGTCACCTACCAGTTCGAGCCGGGCGCGGACGCGGACGGCGTGACCGTCCACATTCCGCTCCAGGTCCTCAACCAGGTCACGGACGAGGGCTTCGACTGGCAGATCCCGGGCCTGCGCGAAGAGGTCGTCACCGAGCTCATCCGCTCCCTCCCGAAGCCGATCCGCCGCAACTACGTCCCGGCCCCGAACTTCGCCCAGCGGTTCCTGGAGCGGGCGGTTCCCCTCCAGGAACCGCTCACCGTGACCATGGCGCGCGAGCTGAAGCGGATGGTCGGCGTGCCGCTCACGGCCGACGACTTCGACTGGGCCCGGGTCCCCGACCACCTGAAGATCACTTTCCGGATCGTCGACGAGCGGCGCCGCAAGCTCGCCGAGGACAAGGATCTTGAGTCGCTGAAGCTGCGCCTGAAGCCGAAGGCACGCAAGGCGATCTCGCAGGCCGCGGCGGCGACGGCCGAGCGCACGGGCGGCGAGTCCCTGGAGCGCACCGGGCTGGCGGACTGGACGATCGGCTCGCTGACGCGCGTCTTCGAGACGCGTCGGGCGGGCCAGCCCGTGAAGGCGTACCCGGCGCTCGTCGACGACGGCGACACCGTCTCCGTACGGCTCTTCGACACGGAGGCCGAGCAGCAGCAGGCCATGTGGAAGGGCACGCGGCGGCTGATCCTGCGCAACATCCCGGTCAACCCGGGCAAGTTCGCGTCGGACAAGCTCAGCAACGCCCAGAAGCTCGCCCTGTCGGCGAACCCGCACGGCTCGGTGCAGGCCTTGTTCGACGACTGCGCCATGGCGGCGGCGGACAAGCTCATCGGTGACTTCGGCGGCCCGGCGTGGGACGAGGAGTCGTACCGGAAGCTGTACGACAAGGTGCGCGCCGAGATCGTCGACACGACGGTCCGCACGGTCGAGCAGGTGCAGCAGGTGCTGGCCGCCTGGCAGGCCTGTGAGCGCCGTCTGAAGGGCGTCAGGAGCCCCACGCTGCTGACGAACCTCACGGATGTGCGTGGCCAGCTGGACGCCCTCGTGAAGCCCGGCTTCGTCACGGCGACCGGGCTGCGCCGCCTGCCCGACCTGATGCGGTACCTGGTCGCCGCCGACCGCCGGCTCCAGCAGATGCCGACGAACGTGCAGCGGGACACCACGCGCATGGAGAAGGTCCACGAGATGCAGGACGAGTACGCGTGGCTGCTGGAGCAGCTGCCGCAGGGCCGTCCGGTCCCGCAGCAGGTCCTGGACATCCGCTGGATGATCGAGGAGCTCCGGGTCAGCTATTTCGCCCACGCGCTCGGCACGGCGTACCCCGTCTCCGACAAGCGGATCGTGAAGGCGATCGACGCGGCAGCACCGTAATCGAGCCTGCACGCTGGGTGAGTTCGACCCCGGGCCCACCCTCCTGTACAGTCTCTTCTCGCAGCGCAACGCACGAATCGCACTGCGAAACCTGGTCCTGTGGAGCAGTTTGGAGTGCTCGCCACCCTGTCAAGGTGGAGGCCGCGGGTTCAAATCCCGTCAGGACCGCAGTGGACAAAGGCCCGGAGCTTCGGCTCCGGGCCTTTCGCATGTGCGGGCAGCGGCGGGGCCCGTCGGCACGCCCCCGAAGCCCGGAGACCCGTGAGCGCCCACAGCGGCCCGTACGCGTCCACAGCGGCCGTGCGCGGCCCGGAGGGGGACCGCGAGGGCGCACCGTCTCTTGACGGCGTCACATTCCGCCGGTACCCCGGAAACCAGGGCCCTCGACCCCCTGGAGGTGTGTATGGCGGCGACCGCTAGGCACGAGACGCGAGCACTGCTCCGCGCCCACCTGTCGGCCGCCTCCGGGTACCGCCATCTGACGCGGCACTGCCCGATCTGCCACCAGCTCCTGCGACTGGCGATGGAACCCGGCCCGCGCGGCGAGGAGGACATCGAGAGCGCCGCCGAGGACGAAAGCCCCTCGAAGGCGTGACCAAAGGCGTGCGACGCGGTCACCACCCAATGGCACGCTGGGCGTGCGCCCCGGCGCACACGGCCCCAACTCCTTTAGCTCAGAAGGCTCGTGCGTAACAAGGACTGTGGCATGTGACGGGAGTCACCGCATAAGTTTTCAGAAGTGCGGAACTTACACCCCACCTACAACTGGTCAATTTAATATGTGCAATTGCACCGCTGATCGGGGCCTCGCACAGGAGATCCGACACCGCCCCCCAGACTCCGACAAGGCCGCTCACAGGCCGGCCACCGGGGCATGGTCCAGGCACAAAAAAGATCGCGCTGGACCCGGCGGAGTCCAGCGCGATCGACGACGCACCCTTGTCACTTGCCTAGAAAGCCTGGGCGTGGGCTCTGTTGGGGCAGAACCCGCGTCGCTTGGAGCTTTGGTGTGGACGCCTCGACAGGTTGGGGGACCTGCCGATTTGCCCGGTTATGTAGTTGTTCAGGCCTCGCTGCGCTGCTGCGGGATACCCGCGAGCAGCGCGCGGACCTCAGCCTCGCGGTAACGGCGGTGCCCGCCGAGCGTGCGAATGGATGTGAGCTTGCCGGCCTTCGCCCACCGCGTGACCGTCTTGGGGTCGACGCGGAACATCGTGGCGACCTCAGCCGGGGTCAGCAGCGGCTCGGCATCAGGGGTGCGAGCGGTCATGAGCGGCCTCCTCGGGAGAACCGAACCTTCTCGGTTCTTTCCTCTAAATTCTGCACCTTGACCCGCGTTGCCCGAAATGGTGGACGCGGGTCGAGTCGGTTATAGGACGAACGGCTTGTCCTCGGCACTACAACTACACCATCTGTCCAGCCGCGTCGGCCAAACCGATGGAATTGCCCTCCCAGGTGTTCATCAGCGACGGAAGCCGATGGACCATGCCATAGCGGACAGTCACGCCACTGTGACGATCAGTCACAGGGCGATCAGGAGTCATCAGACCCCCCATAGCGTGCAATGCTGAGATTCCACCCATACGTGGGCGGATAGAGTCCTCCCCCGGACTCCTTGTCCTATTTTGGCATGGGGAGGGGTAAGCGATGCAAGAGTCAGGTAAGTGCCATCCGTCACCCTTGACACACGCTTGACGCATAAGCCCGGATCAGGACCTACGTCCTGGGGTGAGGGTTCTTCAGCGTGTGAGGACCATACGCGAGTTCGAGACCCGGCCGGTGAGAAGCAGGTCACACCGCCGGAGACGGCCCCGGGCGGGCCCTTCGCCCGCCGTGCGTCAGTTCGCGGAGCGCCGGTCCCGGACCGCGCGCCAGCGCTCCACCAGCCGCCCGTACGCCTCGCCCGCCGCGGCGCCGTCCCCGGCACGCAGCGCCTCGATGCCCTCGGCGACGTCCGCGGCCGAGTGGTCGCCCTCCAGGTGCCCGGCCGGCAGGGCGTGCACCAGCCCCCCGTAGTCCAGTTCCACCAGCGAACGCGGGTGGAACTCCTCCAGCCAGCGCCCCACGTCCACCAGGCCCTCGATCAGGGGGCCGTCGTCGAGGGTGTCCTTGAGCGTCTTCAGGGCCCGGGCCGTCCGCCGCCGGGCCTGCACCATCGGTGTCCGGTAGCGCAGCACCGGCTCGGCCCCGCCGGGCCCCGCCCCCTTCTCGTACTCCCGCTCCTCGTCGGAGACCAGCACGAACCAGTTCAGCGGCACCTGCCAGGTCGCGGTGCGGATCCACGGGCGGGCGTCGGGGTTGGCGGCCAGCCAGCGCTCGTAGTCCTGGGTGGCCTGGTGGCGCACCAGGGGCGGCAGGACCGCGTCGAGCACGGGCGCCGGGAACTCCTCGGCCAGGTCGCCCAGCGCCAGCCAGCCGCGCAGCCGGGTCCGCCAGGGGCAGACGCACACCACCCCGTCGACCTCCAGCACGAAGGCCTCTCCGCTCTCGTGCACCGGGACGGGAACGGGCGGGGTGGGCAGCAAGTCGGCCAGCGAGCGGCGCAGTTCGTCCTGGTACGAGGGGCGGTCGGCACGACGGGCGTAGCGCGCCCAGCGACCGCGCTCCGGTTCCGGAAAGGCGGCCAGCGGTTCGTACACCCGTAGGTACGACGCATAGGGGACGATCACGGAGGACACCTTCGGCACGCCTGCTCCCTCCCCCGTCGGCAACCGGGAAAACCAGCGAAATCCACGCACGACCTGACGAGAAATCTATGCAAATCGAACCATGGCTGTACGCCACAGGTAGGTGATCCTGAACACTGCACCGATAGCGGGCGGGTGCAGGCTCTACCCTCATGCCCACGGAGCCCGCCACCCGCACGGGCTCCGCACTCAACCGCCGCTTATTACCTGGGAGTCACCACAGTGACCGACGTAACCGACGGCGTCCTGCACACCCTGTTCCACTCGGACCAGGGCGGCCACGAGCAAGTCGTGCTCTGCCAGGACCGCGCCACCGGCCTCAAGGCCGTCATCGCCATCCACTCCACCGCCCTGGGCCCCGCCCTCGGCGGTACGCGCTTCTACCCGTACGCGAGCGAGGAGGAGGCCGTCGCCGACGCCCTCAACCTGTCGCGCGGGATGTCGTACAAGAACGCCATGGCCGGTCTCGACCACGGCGGCGGCAAGGCCGTGATCATCGGCGACCCGGACCGGATCAAGTCCGAGGAGCTGCTGCTCGCGTACGGACGGTTCGTGGCCTCGCTCGGTGGCCGGTACGTGACCGCCTGCGACGTCGGCACCTACGTCGCCGACATGGACGTCGTGGCGCGCGAGTGCCGCTGGACCACCGGCCGCTCGCCCGAGAACGGCGGCGCCGGCGACTCCTCCGTGCTCACCGCCTTCGGCGTCTTCCAGGGCATGCGGGCCTCGGCCCAGCACCTGTGGGGCGACCCCACCCTGCGCGGCCGCAAGGTCGGCGTCGCGGGTGTCGGCAAGGTCGGGCACCACCTCGTGCAGCACCTGCTGGACGACGGCGCCGAGGTCGTGATCACCGATGTGCGGCCCGAGTCCGTGCAGCGGATCCTGGAGCGGCACCCCTCCCGCGTCACGGCCGTCGCCGACACCGAGGCACTCATCCGCACCGAGGGCCTCGACATCTACGCGCCGTGCGCGCTGGGCGGCGCGCTGAACGATCTGTCCGTGCCGGTGCTCACCGCCAAGGTCGTGTGCGGTGCCGCCAACAACCAGCTGGCGCACCCGGGCGTCGAGAAGGACCTCGCGGACCGCGGGATCCTGTACGCCCCCGACTACGTCGTCAACGCGGGCGGTGTCATCCAGGTCGCCGACGAACTGCACGGCTTCGACTTCGACCGGTGCAAGGCGAAGGCGTCGAAGATCTTCGACACGACGCTGGCCATATTCGCACGTGCGAAGGAAGACGGGATTCCGCCGGCCGCCGCGGCCGACCGGATCGCCGAGCAGAGGATGGCCGAGGCGCGGCGCCACTGACCCCGGAACCACACATTCCGGCCCCTCGGGCACTTGTCAGGGACCCGCCGACGGAACGCTTAGAGAGAACTCTCACGTCTGTCGGCGGGTCGTACGCCAAGAAGAGGTTAAAATCGCGGTTGACCAGCGGGGACGGGGCACCTCGCGGGTTCTGGGCGAAGGCGCGTCCTGCGGGCGACGTACCGTATGGGCGCGGGCTCAGGTACCGTGGAAGCCCTACGGACCGGTCTCTCCACGGAGAGCCCGTTCCAGATCATGAACGCGTGTCAAGACTCTGGGGCCGTCGAGCCCCGTCACCGAGGGGGTCGAGCCATGGGGCGCGGCCGGGCCAAGGCCAAGCAGACGAAGGTCGCCCGCCAGCTGAAGTACAACAGCGGCGGGACTGACCTGTCGCGTCTGGCCAACGAGCTGGGCGCTTCGACTTCGAACCAGCCGCCGAATGGCGAGCCGTTCGAGGACGACGACGAGGAAGACGACCCGTACGCCCAGTACGCGGATCTCTACAACGACGACGACGAGGACGAGGACGATCAGTCCGGTCCCCAGTCGCAGCGTCGCGGCGCTTGACGCAAGCGCCCTTCGCAGTTCCCGCGATCTCTCGTAGCGGATTTCTCGTAGATCTCGCCTAGCGGACATCTCGTAGCAACTGCACCTGTGCACCTCACCCGGTCCGGGCCGTCAGCGCCGGACCGGGTTTCGTGCTGCCCGACGGGGCTCAGTTCGCGTAGTCGCCGACCAGCTCCGCGCCCGTCGTGTGGTCGCCGCGCTCGGTGATCTCACCGGCGATCCAGGCGTCCACACCACGGTCCGCGAGGGTGGCGAGGGCGACGTCCGTGGACTCCTCGGGGACGATCGCGATCATGCCGACGCCCATGTTGAGGGTCTTCTCCAGCTCCAGCCGCTCGACCTCGCCCCGCTTCCCGACCAGGTCGAACACCGGGGCGGGGGTCCAGGTCCCGCGGTCGACGACCGCGTGCAGGCCGTCCGGGACGACACGGGCCAGGTTGGCCGCGAGTCCACCGCCGGTGACGTGGCTGAAGGCGTGCACCTCGGTGGTCCGGGTCAGCGCCAGGCAGTCCAGCGAGTAGATCTTGGTGGGCTCGAGGAGCTCCTCGCCGAGCGAGCGGCCGAACTCCTCGATGTGCTGGTCGAGGCTCAGGTTCGCCCGGTCGAAGAGGACGTGCCGGACCAGCGAGTACCCGTTCGAGTGAAGACCGGAGGCCGCCATGGCGATCACCGCGTCACCCGTACGGATGCGATCCGCGCCCAGCAGCAGGTCCGCCTCCACCGCGCCGGTACCGGCGCCCGCGACGTCGAAGTCGTCCGGACCGAGCAGGCCCGGGTGCTCCGCCGTCTCGCCGCCCACGAGGGCGCAGCCGGCGAGGACACAGCCCTCGGCGATGCCCTTCACGATCGCGGCGACGCGCTCCGGGTGGACCTTGCCGACGCAGATGTAGTCGGTCATGAAGAGCGGCTCGGCGCCGCACACCACGATGTCGTCCATGACCATCGCGACCAGGTCGTGGCCGATCGTGTCGTAGACGCCCATCTGGCGGGCGATGTCGACCTTGGTGCCCACGCCGTCGGTGGCGGAGGCGAGCAGCGGGCGCTCGAAGCGCTTGAGGGCCGAGGCGTCGAAGAGGCCGGCGAAACCGCCGAGGCCGCCCAGGACCTCGGGGCGCTGCGTCTTCTTCACCCACTCCTTCATCAGCTCGACGGCGCGGTCGCCCGCCTCGATGTCGACGCCGGCAGCCGCGTAGGAAGCACCGGAAGGACTGGTCTCAGACATTGCCTGGGATCTTTCGGGTTGGTGAAACGGGGCTCTACGGCGCTTACGGGCGACGGATGGCGTCAGCCGCGGCCGTGGCGGCGGGACCCGCCGCCAGCTCGGTCTCCAGGAGCTGCTTGCCCAGCAGCTCGGGGTCCGGGAGCTCCATCGGGTACTCGCCGTCGAAGCAGGCCCGGCACAGGTTCGGCTTGGCGATGGTGGTCGCCTCGATCATGCCGTCGATGGAGATGTACGAGAGGGAGTCGGCACCCAGCGAGACGCCGATCTCCTCGATGGTCATGCCGTTGGCGATCAGCTCGGCGCGGGTCGCGAAGTCGATGCCGAAGAAGCAGGGCCACTTCACCGGGGGCGAGGAGATCCGGATGTGGACCTCGGCGGCGCCCGCCTCGCGGAGCATGCGCACCAGGGCGCGCTGGGTGTTGCCGCGCACGATCGAGTCGTCGACGACGACCAGGCGCTTGCCCTTGATGACTTCCTTGAGCGGGTTCAGCTTCAGACGGATGCCGAGCTGGCGGATCGTCTGCGAGGGCTGGATGAAGGTCCGGCCGACGTAGGCGTTCTTCACCAGACCGGCACCGAACGGGATGCCGGAGGCTTCCGCGTATCCGATCGCGGCGGGCGTCCCGGACTCCGGGGTCGCTATCACCAGGTCGGCCTCGACAGGGGCTTCCTTGGCGAGCTTGCGGCCCATCTCGACACGCGAGAGGTACACGTTCCGGCCGGCGATGTCGGTGTCGGGGCGCGCCAGGTAGACGTACTCGAAGACACAGCCCTTGGGCTTCGCTTCCGCGAACCGAGAGGTGCGCAGGCCGTTCTCGTCGATGGCGACGAACTCGCCCGGCTCGATCTCGCGGACGTAGCTGGCACCGCAGATGTCGAGGGCGGCGGACTCGGAGGCGACCACCCAGCCGCGCTCCAGACGGCCGAGGACCAGCGGGCGGATGCCCTGCGGGTCGCGGGCCGCGTAGAGGGTGTGCTCGTCCATGAAGACGAGGCTGAAGGCGCCCCTGACCTGCGGGAGGATCTTGGCGGAGGCCTCTTCGATGGTCAGTGGCTTGCCGTCGTCGTCCACCTGGGCCGCGAGCAGCGCGGTCAGCAGGTCGGTGTCGTTGGTGGCCGCCACGCGTGTGGTGCGGCCGTCCTGCTTGGGCAGGTCGGCGACCATCTCGGCGAGCTGAGCCGTGTTGACGAGGTTGCCGTTGTGGCCGAGCGCGATGGAGCCGTGCGCGGTGGCACGGAACGTCGGCTGGGCGTTCTCCCAGACGGAGGCGCCAGTGGTCGAGTAGCGGGCGTGACCGACCGCGATGTGACCCTGGAGCGAACCGAGGGAGGTCTCGTCGAAGACCTGGGACACGAGGCCCATGTCCTTGAAGACGAGGATCTGGGAGCCGTTGCTGACCGCGATTCCCGCGGATTCCTGACCCCGATGCTGGAGGGCGTAGAGCCCGAAGTAAGTGAGCTTGGCGACCTCTTCGCCCGGGGCCCAGACTCCGAAGACGCCGCAGGCGTCCTGGGGGCCTTTCTCACCGGGGAGCAGATCATGATTGAGTCGACCGTCACCACGTGGCACGGCTCCGAGTGTAGGCGAGATCGACCACTGGTCCGAATTGGGGATACGGGACCCTGATGGGTCACCGTTCGGCCACGGCACTGACGACGGAGCCGTTTGTGCTGGTCAGCGTGAGTGTCCGATGATCCAAGTCGTAGCGGACCGTGCTGTCGAAGAGGCCCAGGAGGGTCTTCTCGGTGGCCATGAGTGAGCCGTCGCACATCATGCGGGTGGTCTTGGCCCTGCCGAGGGTGAGGTGGCCGTCGCGGACGGTGGCCTCGGCGGACACGTGGTTGCAGCCGAGGCGGCCGGACAGCGTGCCGTCCTTCTTGTCGAGCACGAAGTAGGCGTCGGCCCCCTTGGGCAGGGACTGGGAGACGTTCGCGTCGCCGAGCGCGGTGACGGTCCACTTCGTGCCGTAGAGGGGGGCGTCCTGCTCCTCGGTGAGGTTGACGCGGTCACCGTCACGGGTGGTGAGGGTGAGCTTGTCGCCCTTGACCTCGCTGGTGAGCCCGCCGTCGGCGATCGCGCGGCCGAGGCGCTGCTCGAAGGCCATGGGGGCCTTCTGGCACCCCATGTCGGTCATGCTGACGTCCCCGAAGTCGACGCGGTCGCCCTTGACGGTGGCGGTCGAGCCGAAGCTGTTGCAGCCGGCGTTGCCGCTGACGCGGCCGTCCGCGCCGATCCGCAGGTAGGCGCTCGCGGGCGCCTTCGTCGTCGTGCCGTCCACGGTGAGGCTGTCGACGGTCCAGTGGACGCCGGTGACCGGTGACGAGCCCGGTCCCACGGAGTTGCTGCCGCTGCCCGGCTCGGTGCCGCAGGCCACCGCGAGGGGGAGCAGGGTCAGGGCGGTGAGGGTCAGTCGCTGCTTGTCCATGCCGATGTGACGGGAGGGGTGGGGTGGTCGGTTCCCCTCGGGGGTGACGGCGGACCCGTCCCTGGAGGGCGGCGGACCCGTCCCTGAGGTGACGGCGGACCCGCGGCCGGGGACCGGCGGGCCCCGCGGACAGGGCGCGGCGGGCTCGCCGCGCGGGCGGCGGTACCGGGGCCTCTCCGCGCGGGCGCGGGCTCAGCTCATGAGGGGCAGCAGGGCGCCGAGATCCGCCCGTTCACCGCTCGCGCTGACCTTCGCGTCCTCGACCGCCGCCTTCCACTGCGTGCGTCCGGCCGCCAGCCGGATCCAGGTCAGCGGGTCGGTCTCGACGACGTTCGGCGGGGTGCCGCGGGTGTGCCGGGGGCCTTCCACGCACTGCACGACGGCGTACGGCGGGATCCGCACCTCCGTGGACGCACCGGGCGCCCTCACGGCGAGAGTGTCGGCGAGCAGTCGGGTGCAGGCGGCGAGCGCCTGGCGGTCGTACGGGATGTCGAGTCCGGGCACGGCGCGGTTCAGGTCGTCGGTGTGGACGACGAGTTCGACGGTGCGGGTGACCAGGTAGTCGGCGAGCGGCAGGCCACCGGCGCTGGTGTCGAGCAGCCGGGTGCCCGGGTGTTCGGCGAGGAGCGCGGAGAAGTGCCGCTCGATGTCGGCGAGGTCGGGGGTCCGCTCGGCGAGCTCATGGGCGTACGCGGCGATGGCCGGGGAGTCGGCGTGGATGGCGGACGGCCAGTCGAGCAGCGTGCCGTCCTGCCGCGCCGGCTCCGGGCGGCCGAGCAGCACGCCCACCGCGCCGAGGGCCGTCCCGATGTGCGCGACGAGTTCCCGCACGCTCCAGTCGCCCAGTCCGGAGGGAAGCGCGAGTTGCCCCGGCGTCAGGGAGTCGACGCCCTGCCGTACGTTCCCGAACTGGGCGAGGACCGCCGCGCGGATCTTGGCGGGGTCGTACGTGCGCACGCGCTTCTTGGCCGGGGGCATGACCGCGAGCCTATGCCTTCACGGCGTATCCGCTCAGGCCGTCCTCGATCAGGGCGAAGGCGTGCCGGGCGCGCTCGGCGGCGTCCCCGGCGACGGCGTCCGGGCTCTCGCCCGCGGCGATGCGGTCGTGGTGCTCCTCGATGAGGGCGTTGCGGGCGGCGCTCAGCGTGGCGGCGGCGATGACGGCGAGCATCGGGTCCCCGGTCTCCTCGGCGAGGAGCGCGGCCAGGTCGCGGGTGCCCTTCTGGGCACCGAGGACGGCGCGTTCCATCAGGACCGGGGTCTCCATGACCAGCCGGCGCACCTGGCCGGCGAAGGGCTCGGCGTGCAGGCCGACCGCCGGGTCACGGGTCTCGACCATCTCCAGGAACTGCCGGCGCACGGCGTCCACCGCGGACTCGCCGGAGCGTCGCTCCCGCACGGCCCGGGCGGCGTCGCCGAAGTGCTCCTCCATGGGCCGGAAGACCAGGTCCTCCTTGGAGCCGAAGTAATTGAAGACGGTCATCTTCGACACCTCGGCGGCGTCGGCGACCTCCTGCACGGACACGTTGTCGAAGCCGCGCTCGACGAACAGCGCGACGGCGATCCGGTAGATCCGCTTCGCCGTCTGGATCTTCTTGCGTTCGCGCAGTCCCATCGCTTCGGCCATACCGGCACTGTACCAAGGCGAAATTTGAGCCAGGCCGAAAAATGATCCGAGCAAAAACATTGACTCGGTCCACAGATAGAGTCCACGCTGGTCCTCATGACCGAGACCCAGCGCAGAATCGGCTTCCTCGTCTGCCTCGTGACGATCGTCCTGGCCCTCCTGGACCTCCAGATCGTGTCCGCGGCCACCGTCCCGATCGTCCGGGACCTCGACCCCGACCACGGCATCGACAAGATTCCTTGGCTGGTCAGCGCCTACGCCCTCGCCTCGGCGGCGATGCTCCCGCTCTACGGCAAGCTCTGCGACACCCTCGGCCCCAAGCGCGTCTTCACCGGCGCCATCGCCACCTTCCTGCTCGGCTCCGCCCTGTGCGGCGCCGCCCAGTCGATGACCCAGCTCATCGCCGCCCGCGCCGTGCAGGGCCTCGGCGGAGGCGGGTTGATGAGCGTCACGATGGTCGTCATCGCCCACCTCAAGGGCCCCGAGGAGAAGGGCGCGGGCAAGGGCGGCAACACCGGCGGACTGGTCGCCGGCGGCGCGATGGCGATCGGCCCCTGGATCGGCGGCCTGCTGGCCGACCACGCGAACTGGCGCTGGATCTTCTACGTCAACCTGCCGATCGGCCTGGTGGTCCTGACCGCCTCCGCCCTCGCCCTGAAGCTCCCCGGACAGCACGTGCGCCGCCCGATCGACTACCCGGGCGCCCTGCTCGCCGCGGCGTTCTCCAGCGCCCTGCTCCTGGTCACGGACTGGGGCGGCAACCGGTACGCGTGGTCCTCCCCCGCCGTCGTCGGACTGATCGTGACGGCCGTCGCGACCCTCGCCCTCTTCCTGTGGCGGCAGACCCGGGCACCCGAACCGGTGCTCCCGCTCTCCCTGTTCCGCGTCCGTGAGGTGCGCCTCGGCTTCGCCGTCCAGGCGATCCTCGGCGGCGCGATGATGTGCGCCATCTACTACGTGCTCGTCTACCTCCAGGTCGCCCGCGGCATCAGCAGCTCCTCGGCGGGCCTCTACCTGGTCCCGTTGGCCGTCGGCCTCACCGCGGTCGGGCTGCTCTCCGGCCCGCTCGGCGCCCGCGGCTGGTCCGCGCGCACCTTCACCGTCAGCGGCACGGTCACCACCGCCGTCGCCTTCGCCCTGCTGGCCACCACGACCGGACCGCACACCTCCCTGTGGCTGGTCCGCGGGGAGCTCCTGCTGGCCGGCGCCGGGTTCGGCCAGCTCGTCGGCCAGCTGATCCTGCTGGTGCAGGACTCCGCCCCGCGCCACCAGCTGGGCGTCGCCACCACCGGCATCCGCTTCTTCCAGACCCTGGGCAACGCCCTCGGCACCGCCGCCTTCGGCACCCTGCTGGCCCGCCTGTACGCGGCACACGGCCCCGGGGGCGACATCAGCGCGCTGGCCCGGCTGACCGGAGCCGCCCACGCGGACGGCGTGCACGCCTTCGTCGACGCGACCCGGTTCGTCTTCTGGGGCGGTGCCGCGCTGATGGGACTGGCCGCGGTGCTGGCGCTCAGGCTCCCGAGGCCCCACCGCACGCGGACGATCGCCGGGTCCTCCGCGGAGCGCACCGAATCGGTCACGGCATGACGAAGGCCCCGCCCGTGGGAACGGGCGGGGCCTTCCGACGTATACGACCGCCTGCGGGCTACGCGAGCAGCGCCGGGATGGTCGCCTCGTGGGCCTCGCGCAGCTCCTCCAGCGAGAGCGCGAACTCGCCCTGCACGTCGACCGCGTCACCGTCGACGACACCGATGCGGGTGACGGGCAGACCCCGCGCGCCGCACATGTCGGTGAAGCGGAGCTCCTCCGAACGCGGGACGGCGACGACCGCGCGGCCCGCCGACTCCGAGAAGAGGAAGGTGAACGCGTCCAGACCGTCGGGCACGACGAGGCGCGCGCCCTTCCCGCCGAGCAGCGCCGACTCGACCACGGCCTGCACCAGACCGCCGTCGGACAGGTCGTGCGCGGAGTCGATCATGCCGTCGCGGGAGGCCGAGATGAGGATCTCGGCGAGCAGCCGCTCACGCTCCAGGTCGACCTGCGGCGGCAGACCGCCGAGGTGGTCGTGGATCACCTGCGACCAGGCCGAACCGCCGAACTCCTCGCGGGTGTCGCCGAGCAGGTAGAGGAGCTGGCCCTCTTCCCGGAAGGCGACCGGCGTGCGCCGGGCCACGTCGTCGATCACGCCGAGGACGGCGACGACCGGGGTCGGGTGGATGGCCGCCTCGCCCGTCTGGTTGTAGAGGGAGACGTTGCCGCCGGTCACCGGGGTGCCGAGCTGCTGGCAGGCGTCGGCGAGCCCGCGGATGGCCTCCGCGAACTGCCACATGACGGCCGGGTCCTCGGGCGAGCCGAAGTTCAGGCAGTCGGAGACGGCGAGCGGCTTGGCACCGGTCGTCGCGACGTTGCGGTACGCCTCGGCGAGGGCGAGCTGCGCACCCGCGTAAGGGTCGAGCTTCGCGTACCGGCCGTTGCCGTCGGTCGCGATGGCGACGCCGAGCCCGGTCTCCTCGTCGATGCGGATCATGCCCGAGTCCTCGGGCTGCGCCAGCACCGTGTTGCCCTGCACGAAGTGGTCGTACTGCGAGGTGATCCACTTCTTGGACGCCTGGTTGGGGGAGGCCACCAGCTTCCGGACCTGGTCCTTCAGCTCCTCGGCGGTCTCCGGGCGCGGGAGCTTGTTCGCGTCGTCGGCCTGGAGGGCGTCCTGCCAGGACGGACGGGCGTACGGGCGCTCGTAGACCGGACCCTCGTGCGCGACCGTGCGCGGGTCGACGTCGACGATCTTGCCGCCGTGCCAGTAGATCTCCAGGCGGTCGCCGTCGGTGACCTCACCGATGACGGTGGCGATCACGTCCCACTTCGCGCAGATCTCCAGGAAGCGGTCGACCTTCGCCGGCTCGACCACCGCGCACATGCGCTCCTGCGACTCGCTCATGAGGATCTCCTCGGGCGAGAGCGTGGAGTCGCGCAGCGGTACGTCGTCGAGGGTGACGCGCATGCCGCCGGAGCCGTTCGAGGCCAGCTCCGAGGTGGCGCAGGACAGCCCGGCGGCGCCGAGGTCCTGGATGCCGACGACGAGCTTCTCCCGGAAGGCCTCCAGAGTGCACTCGATGAGGAGCTTCTCCTGGAAGGGGTCGCCGACCTGGACGGCCGGACGCTTCGACGGCTTGGCGTCGTCGAAGGTCTCGGAGGCGAGGATCGACGCGCCGCCGATGCCGTCGCCGCCCGTGCGGGCCCCGTACAGGATGACCTTGTTGCCGGTGCCCGAGGCCTTCGCGAGGTGGATGTCCTCGTGCCGCATGACGCCGATGGCGCCGGCGTTGACCAGCGGGTTGCCCTGGTAGCAGGCGTCGAAGACGACCTCGCCGCCGATGTTGGGCAGGCCCAGGCAGTTGCCGTAGCCGCCGATGCCGGCGACCACGCCGGGCAGGACGCGCTTGGTGTCGGGGTGGTCGGCGGCGCCGAAGCGCAGCGGGTCGACGACCGCGACCGGGCGGGCGCCCATCGCGATGATGTCGCGCACGATGCCGCCGACGCCGGTGGCCGCGCCCTGGTAGGGCTCGACGTACGACGGGTGGTTGTGCGACTCGACCTTGAAGGTCACCGCGTAGCCCTGGCCGACGTCGACGACACCGGCGTTCTCGCCGATGCCGACGAGCAGCGCGTCGGACTGCGGGGCCTTCTCGCCGAACTGGCGCAGGTGCACCTTGGAGGACTTGTAGGAGCAGTGCTCGGACCACATGACCGAGTACATGGCGAGCTCGGCGCCGGTCGGGCGGCGGCCGAGGATCTCCACGACCCGCTCGTACTCGTCCTTCTTCAGACCGAGTTCGGCCCAGGGCAGCTCGACGTCGGGGGTCTCGGCCGCGTGCTCGACCGTGTCCAGAGGCGTCCGGCTCATGCGTTGACCAGCTTCTTGAGGATCGAGGTGAAGAAGGGGAGGCCGTCGGTACGACCGCTGCCGATCAGCGGCTCGACGGCGTGCTCGGGGTGCGGCATGAGGCCGACGACGTTCCCGGCCTCGTTGGTGATGCCGGCGATGTCCCGCAGCGAACCGTTCGGGTTGAAGTCCAGGTAGCGGAAGGCGACCCGGCCCTCGGCCTCCAGCATGTCGAGCGTGCGCTCGTCGGCGACGTACCGGCCGTCCATGTTCTTCAGCGGGATGTGGATCTCCTGGCCGGCCGTGTAGTCGGCGGTCCAGGAGGTCTCCGCGTTCTCCACCCGCAGCTTCTGGTCGCGGCAGATGAAGTGGAGGTGGTCGTTGCCGAGCATCCCGCCCGGGAGCAGGTGCGCCTCGGTGAGGATCTGGAAGCCGTTGCAGATGCCGAGGACCGGCATTCCGGACTTCGCCTGCTCGATCACGGTCTCCATCACGGGCGAGAAGCGCGAGATGGCGCCCGCCCGCAGATAGTCGCCGTACGAGAATCCGCCGGGCAGCACGACGGCGTCGACCTGCTTGAGGTCCTTGTCCTTGTGCCAGAGAGCGACGGGTTCGGCACCGGCGAGCTTGATCGCGCGCTGCGTGTCGCGGTCGTCGAGGCTGCCGGGAAAGGTGACGACTCCAATACGAGCGGTCACTTTCCGGCCCCCACCTTCTCGTCCTCCACCTTGACGGTGAAGTCCTCGATCACGGTGTTGGCGAGGAAGGATTCCGCGAGTTCACGGATGCGGGCGAGCGCGGCGTCGTCCACCGGTCCGTCCACTTCCAGTTCGAATCGCTTTCCCTGACGTACGTCGGAGACACCTTCGAAACCGAGGCGCGGCAGTGCACGCTGCACCGCCTGGCCCTGGGGGTCGAGGATCTCCGGCTTGAGCATGACGTCGACTACGACGCGTGCCACTGGCACTCCCGGTGTGTGGTGCTGAGCAGGTCCCTTCAGACTACCCGCACAAAATTTCTACTCGCGTAGATTCGTAGAATCCTACGTGACCCCCATCACGATCCCGCATCGACGCGGGGACCTGCACGGAAAATCCTGGGAAAAACCGCAGAAGAACGGCAGGGGGCCATTGCCTTCGGACACGCGCAAGGTTTTAGTCGGGCTTCACAATGCAATGCCGGGCACTGTACAAAGGAATTGGCAATAGCCGATACTTTGCCCAATAACAGCCGGACAGTCGACATCTTCCCGACAACTCCGTGACGTCCGTGCACGTCATGACCGTTGATCGCAGAGGTGTCGCACGAAGGGACCGATATTCGTGGCGCAGCGTGTCGTGGTCACTCTCTTTGACGACATCGACGGCTCAGAAGCGGCGGAGACGATCGCCTTCGGACTCGACGGCAAGTCGTACGAGATCGACCTCAATCCAGCCAATGCCAAAAAACTGCGTAAGGTGCTCGCGCCCTACGTCGAGGCCGGCCGCAAGCGGGCGAAGTCCGGGAAGGCGTACACGCACACCGCGCTGACCCCCGACCCCGCCGCCGTCCGCGCCTGGGCCCGCTCCAACAAGATGGACGTGCCGCCCCGCGGACGCATCCCCAAGAAGGTCTACGAGGCGTTCACCGAGGCGCACTGACCGCACGGGTCCTCGGGGGCACCCGCGAGGACCCGTCACCGGGCCCTGGGAACAACCGACTTGCGCTGACCCCCCGCTGATCAGCTAAAGTCTGGAGCACGCCGAGGGGCAAGGCCGAAGGGCCGGACCCCGAGGAGTCGTGCGGGTGTAGTTCAGTAGCAGAACATCCCCCTTCCAGGGGGAAGGCGCAGTGTGCAATTCCTGTCACCCGCTCTGCACCTCTTACCGATCGCGCTTGTCGATCAGGTAGGGTGGTGCTCGCGCCGATCGGTGAGAGCCGGTCGGAGGCAATGCGGACGTAGCTCAGTTGGTAGAGCGCAACCTTGCCAAGGTTGAGGTCGCGAGTTCGAGCCTCGTCGTCCGCTCCACGGAGCAAAGGCCCCGGTCCTCGACCGGGGCCTTTCTCGTGTCCGCTTCGGCGGCGACTGACATTTGTCATGCGGAGCGATGACACCGCGCACTGCCGACCCGCCCGGTCCGCGGCGACGCTGAATTCATGAACACGAACGAGCACGGCGACGTGATCGAGGTCACTGATCTGCGGCGCGTGTACGGGGGAGACGGGCGGGGCCGGGGAGCGTTCGAGGCCGTGCGTCACGTCACGTTCTCCGTCGGCCGCGGTGAGATCTTCGCCCTCCTCGGCACCAACGGCGCGGGCAAGACGTCCACCGTCGAGGTACTGGAGGGCCTCGCTCCCCCGGCCGGCGGCCGGGTACGGGTCCTCGGGCACGACCCCTACCGGGAGCGGGCCGCGGTACGGCCCCGGATCGGCGTGATGCTCCAGGAAGGCGGCTTCCCCTCCGAACTGACCGTCGCGGAGACCCTGCGGATGTGGGCGGGCTGCACCAGCGGAGCGCGGCCCACGGCCCAGGCCCTCGACCTGGTCGGCCTCACCCGGCGGGCGGACGTACGCGTGAAGCAGCTGTCCGGGGGTGAGAAGCGCCGCCTGGACCTGGCCCTCGCCCTCCTCGGCCGCCCCGAGGTCCTCTTCCTCGACGAGCCGACCACCGGACTCGACACCGAAGGGCGACACGGCACCTGGGAGTTGGTGCGCGCCCTGCGCGACGGCGGCACGACGGTGCTGCTGACCACCCACTACCTGGAGGAGGCGGAGGAACTCGCCGACCGGCTCGCGATCCTCCACGAGGGGCGCGTCGCGGCCTCCGGCACACCCGCCGAGGTCACCGGCACCCAGCCGTCCCGCATCTCCTTCGAACTGCCCGACGGCTATCACCTCGGAGACCTGCCCCCGCTCGCCCGGCTCGGCGTCTCCGACCACGAGACGGCCGGCCGCGCCGTACGCCTGCGCACCGACACCCCGCAGCGGACCGCCACCGAGCTGCTGCTGTGGGCGGACCGGGCGCAGGTCGAGCTGCGCCGGCTCGACGTGCGCTCCGCCTCCCTGGAGGAGGCGTTCCTGCGGATCGCCCGGGATGCGGCGGCCCACGGCACGGACCACCGGGACAAGGAGACGGCGGCATGAGCACAACGACGGTGGGCCCCGGCCGGGCGCCGGTGAGGACCACGGCCGCGGCACGGCTCCGCGCGCTCGCACGTGCCGAGCTGACCCTGCTGGGGCGCACGAAGGCGACGCTGGCGACCGCCGTGTCCGTGCCGCTCCTGATGCCGTTGATGTTCCGCTCGACGGTCGACGGGATGGACTTGAAGGGCACCGGGCTCACGGTCGGCTCCGTGCTGCTGCCCTCCTCGATCGGCTTCTCCCTGCTCGTCGCCGTCTACAGCTCGCTCGTGAGCGTGTACGCGGCCCGGCGGGAGGAACTCGTCCTCAAACGACTGCGCACCGGGGAGTCGCGCGACGCCGAGATCCTCGCCGGAGCGGCCCTGCCGTCGGTGGCGATCGGTCTCGCCCAGTGTCTGGTCCTGACCGTCGCCTACGTCGTGACGCTCGACGTCGGGGCACCGGCATCGCCCCACCTAGTCGTGCTGGGACTGCTGTTGGGGCTGGTGACCTGGCCCGCGCTGGCCGCGGTCACCGCGAGCTTCAGCAGGAGCGTGGAGGGTGCCCAGGTGGCCGCCCTGCCGCTGATGATGGTGTCGCTGCTCGGCTCCGGCACCTTCATCCCGCTGGAGACCCTGCCCGACCGGCTGGCCTCGTTCTGCGAACTCCTCCCGCTCACCCCGGTGATCACCCTGCTTCGGGGCGGCTGGACCGGGCACCTCTCCGCGCACGACACCCTGGGCGCCGTGGGCACGGCGGTGGCCTGGACCGCGATCGCGGTGTTTGCTGTACGACGGTGGTTCCGCTGGGAGCCGCGGCGATGACCGGGACGGAGCCGGGCGCGCGAGCGGCGGAGCCGGCCGGGCACGAGCCGGGCCGGACGGCCGACGGCAAAGACGGGAACGAGCGGGCCGCACGGCCGGTCGCGGGGGTGCATATGAGCGGGCCGGACGGCTGGTGGCGGGCGAAGAGCACACCCGCGAAGGTCGAGACGTACACCCGGTGGTCCTTCCACTCCTTCGCCGTGATCGAGGCCGTCACGCTCGGTCTCCCCTTCTTCGGGAACGTGTCGCCGGCACCGGCCTGGCTCCTGTTCGTGCTGGTGTGCGGCCACTCCGCGCTGTGTGCGACGACCTCGTCCCGGGCGCTGGACTGGATCCGCGGCAGCCGGGAGCAGCCCCGGCGGCTGTCGGCCGCGCTGGCCGCCGCCACGTTCGTGATCGCGCTCGTCGCGCTCACGCTGGAGGGCACCGACTGGCGTCCGGCGACCGAGGCCGAGGCCCGGGTGGGCACCTCGCTCTTCGTCGGCGTCGTCGCCTTCGGTGCCGGCACCCTGGCGCTCGCCACCCGCAACCGGAGCCGGATGACACAGGTGGTGGTCGGCGCCGGTGTGGGCGCGGGGGCCGTCTCCTTCCCTCTCGGCCTCCCCGGCCCCGCCGCGCTCGTCACGGCCGGGGTGGTGCTGCTCGCCGCGGGGTTCCTCACCTTCACCGCCGCGTTCTCGGTCTGGCTGCTCAACGCCGTCTACGAACTCGACGAGGCGCGCGAGACCCGTGCCCGTCTCGCCGTCGCCGAGGAGCGGCTGCGGTTCGGACGCGACCTGCACGACGTGATGGGCCGCAACCTCGCGGTGATCGCGCTCAAGAGCGAGCTCGCCGTGCAGCTGACGCGGCGCGGGCGGCCCGAGGCCGTGGAGCAGATGGTCGAGGTGCAGCGGATCGCCCGCGACTCCCAGCGTGAGGTGCGCGAGGTCGTCCGCGGCTACCGCGACGCCGACCTGGGCGCCGAACTCGCGGGCGCCCAGGGCGTACTGTCGGCCGCCGGCATCGACTGCGAGGTGACCGGCTCGGCGGCCGGACTGCCCGCGCAGGTCCAGTCGGCGCTCGGCTGGGTCGTACGGGAGGCGACCACCAACGTGCTCAGACACGGCGACGCCGGGCGGTGCGCCGTCTCGCTGCGCCTGGCGGCGGGCCGGGTGACGCTCACCGTCGAGAACGACGGGGCACCGGCGGTGACGGACTCCGGATGCCCGGGCGACGGTTCCCCGCCCCGGCCGGGATCCGGGCTCGCCGGGCTGCGGGAGCGGCTCGGCGCGGTCGACGGCGTGCTGCGGGCCGGGCCCGCCGGTGACGGGGTGTTCCGGCTCACGGCCGAGGTGCCCCTCCCACCGGTCCCGGACCAACGGGCCTCGGCGTCCTCCGTTCCGCGACACGTCAGTGAGGTCACCCCATGACATCCGTACCGCCCGCCACACCCGTCACACCGGCCCCATCCGTTCGGCCCGTACGGCTGCTGCTCGCCGACGACGAACACCTCATCCGGGGAGCGCTCGCCGCGCTGCTCGCCCTGGAGGACGACCTGGTCGTCGTGGCCGAGGCGGCGACGGGGCCCGAGGCGCTCGCGATGGCGCGGGCCCACGAACCCGATGTCGCCGTCCTGGATCTTCAGATGCCGGGGGCGGACGGTGTGAGGGTGGCCACATCCCTGCGGGCCGAACTGCCCGGCTGCCAGGTGCTGATCGTGACGAGTCACGGACGGCCTGGGCATCTGAAGCGAGCGCTTGAGGCGGGTGTGCGCGGGTTCGTCCCGAAGACGGTCAGCGCACAGCGGCTCGCCGAGATCATCCGCACGGTGCACGCCGGAAACCGTTACGTGGACCCCGAGTTGGCCGCCGACGCGATCTCCGCCGGGGACTCGCCACTGACGCCTCGCGAGGCCGAGGTGCTCGAATTCGCCGCCGACGGGGCGCCTGTCGCGGAGATCGCGGAGCGGGCCGCGCTGTCCCAGGGAACCGTGCGCAACTATCTGTCGTCGGCCGCCTCCAAGCTGGGGGCGGAGAACCGGCACGCGGCGGTGCGTCTCGCACGTGAGCGAGGTTGGGTATAGTGGCTGTCGCGCCACGGCGCAATGCGGACGTAGCTCAGTTGGTAGAGCGCAACCTTGCCAAGGTTGAGGTCGCGAGTTCGAGCCTCGTCGTCCGCTCCGGTGAGAAGCCCCCGATCTGTCTCAGGTCGGGGGCTTCGTCGTGTGTCCGGGAGCGGGGTGTGCCTGCCGGGGGGCGGGTGCGCCTGCGCCGGGAAGCCGGGGGGTCGGGAAGCCGGGGAGCCAGGACACGGCCAGCCGCACGCCATGAGCCGGAGCGCCGCCGCACGTGCGGCGGGACCCGGCTCGTCGCCGGGTCCCGCCGGAAGTCGCGCCGCGCGGGCTACGACCAGCTGGTGCCCGTCAGACGCTCGTACGCCTCGATGTACTTGGCGCGGGTCGCCTCCACCACCTGCGGCGGCAGCGCGGGCGGTGGCTGCTCGCTCCTGCGGTCCCAGCCGGACTCGGCGGAGGTCAGCCAGTCGCGGACGAACTGCTTGTCGAAGGACGGCTGGGCGTGCCCCGGCTCCCACTCGTCGGCGGGCCAGAAGCGGGAGGAGTCCGGGGTCAGCACCTCGTCGGCCAGCACGAGCGTCTCCCCGTCGAAGCCGAACTCGAACTTGGTGTCCGCGAGGACGATGCCCCGCTCGCGGGCGATGTCGCGGGCGCGGCCGTAGACGGCGAGGGTCGTCTGGCGCAGCTGGGCCGCCGTGTCGGCGCCCACCTGCCGGGCCACCTCCTCGTACGACACGTTCTCGTCGTGCTCACCGACCTCGGCCTTGGTGGCCGGGGTGAAGATCGGCGAGGGCAGCTCCGAGCCGTCGACGAGGCCTTCGGGGAGGGCGAGGCCACACACGGTCCGGGACTCCTGGTACTCGGCGAGGCCGGAACCGGTGAGATAGCCGCGCGCGACGCACTCCACCGGGACCATCCGCAGCGACTTGCAGATCAGGGTCCGGCCTTCCCAGTCGGCGGGGGCGCCCGGCGGGAGCTCGGCACTCAGCACGTGGTTGGGCGCCAGCTCTGCGAGCTGGTCGAACCACCACAGGGAGAGCTGGGTGAGGGTGCGGCCCTTGTCGGGGATCTCCGTGGGCAGCACCCAGTCGTAGGCGGAGATACGGTCACTGGCGACCATCACGAGGTCGCCCGCCTCGTTCTGGTACAGGTCGCGCACCTTGCCGGTGTGCAGATGCACCAGACCCGGCACCTGAAGGGGCTCGGGCTTTTCGACGAATCCGGACACGGTTCCTCCCCGTGGTTCTGTCCAAGTGGCTCGATTCTCCCGTATGCCGGGAGCGGCTCCGGCCACGGGGGTGCCGGACGGCGCGCGGCAAGCCCAGCGTCAGGTGCCCGGTCAGTCGCGTTTGCAGATGCGGTCGAGGAGGTTGGCCGTGGCTCGCTGGATACGGGTGTCCACGTGCCCGGGACGGTCGAGCGCCGGGGACCATGCGAACGTTCCGGATGCGAAGACGAGGGCGCCGGACGGGGCCCGGTACAGGGAGGTCTCCTGGTGCCGGACCGTTCCCTCACTGTCCTCGTAAGGGGAGTGGGCGAGCAGGATCCGGCCCTGGTGCTCGGGGAGCGGGGTGCGCGGGAAGTACCGGTCGGCCTCGCCGGCGACCATGCCCTCCAGTTCGTCGCCCTCGTGCGCGCCGGTCGCCTCCCACAGCCAGTGGTCCGCGTTACGGACGACCAGAGGGTGGGGCTCGGGGACCCGTCCCGCGTACTGGATGCCGATGATCTGCTGCTCCGGGCGGTCGATCTCCCGCCACAGGGCCGGCCTTCCGGGGCCGCGGCGCTTGCGGCAGGTCAGCAGGCGGTCGGCGACGCCCGACGGGGAGGGCCCCAACTCCACCTGCCAGTACATGGTGTTGGCGGAGAGGAAGACGAGCGAGGTGCCGTGCTCGCGGGCGAGTTCCACGGTGCGGCGCATGTGCGCGGACCAGTACTCGTCGTGGCCCGGGAAGACCAGACCGCGGTAGCGCGAGGGGTCGACGCGGCCGGCGTGCAGGTCGCGGGCGTCGGCGTACGCGAGGTCGTAGCCGTAGCGCTCGGCCCAGCGGATGAAGTCGTAGGCGTGGCCGACGTGCAGGGGCAGGCCCGCGCCCGCGTACGGCCGGTCGAAGGAGACCGTCGTCGCGGCGTCCGCCTCGCCGAGCAGCCGGCCGGCCTCGTCCCACGCGTGGTACAGGCTGGCGCCCGTGTGACCGTCCTCCGGGTACAGGTTGTACGCCTGCCAGGTGACGTCCGGGAGCAGGAGCAGCAGGTCCGCGGGGTGGTTGTCGCGGATGGTGAACGGCACGTGGGAGCGATAGCCGTCGAGGGTGGTGAGCACGGCGACATAGGCGCCGATGCTCCAGTACGACGGGATCTGGAGCCGCCAGGACAGCCACCAGTGGTGGCAGGAGACGGTGCGGTCGGCGGTGAGCGGCGGGGGCTGGACGATGCCGGACAGCCGCGGGCTGGTGGTGATCTTGCTGGCGCCGTCGCCGCCGTAGTGCCCGATCCGGTAGATGTCGACGCTGAATTCCTGGGGCGGGTCGACGGTGATGTGGAAGTCGATGGCCTCGCCGGGCGCCGCGGCGCCGGTGGAGGTGAAGCCCTTGATCTGGCGGTGGACGTCGTCGGCGGAGCGGGGGCCGCCGGCCCGGGGGTGCGGGATGGCCCGCACGGCCCGCGCCTTAGCGTCCCGCTCGTCGCGCACGAGGGTGGCGCCCTGGGCCGGGTCGATGTGGTCGATGTACCAGGGGACGACGTGACCGGTGTCGTCGAAGTAGTGCTCGTCGCCGCGGAGCCACGGCACGGGACCCTGGCCGAAAGGATCCGTCACGGCGTGCGCCAGCGCGCCCGACTCCCAGCGGCGAATCTGCTCAGACCCCATGCCTGCTCCCCTCCCTCGTGCCCCCGTCGTCCGTCCGCAAGCCCTTGCCCTGTGCGCGATCGGTCCCAGCACATCACATTACGCACGCACTCCGTCACCGTTCGTCGCGAATTGACGCGACTGGAACCCTGGGCTCCGCCCGTGCGTGCGGGTCGCGGGCCCGTCCCGTCGCCGCGTCCGGGCCCGTCCGGGGCGCCACGACGAGGCCGTCCCGCCCGGACCGGGGGTGCGGGCCGAGTCGGCGGGAGCCGGGCGGACGGGGACACACGGGGCAGAAAATCGCCGACACCCGCCGCCGTCCCGGGCGAGCCGCGCGCCGCGGACGGAAGAGAGCCCCGGGTGAGCCGCGCGCCGCGGACGGGTGAGAACGGTCGGGAACCGTCGGGTCGGCACGCGCCACCGCACCCGTGTGGGCAACCGGCGCCGTCGAGCCGGCTGGCGTCCTCGGGTCAGACGAGGCGTACCGGCTTCTCGGGCCGGACGCCGAGGTGCGAGAGCCACTCCCGCAGAGGATCGGGATCCCCCGTCTCGACGAGGATGCGGACACGCGACCCCAGGTCGCCGGCCCGCTCGCCGCCGACGAGCAGGGAGGGCCCGTCCAGCCAGTCGAGACCGGGCGCCGCCCCCACCGTGTCCATCGCGGAACAGCACACCATCGCCGTGACGTGGTCGGCCAGCAGTTCCCGGCCGCTCCTGGGCGGCTGGAGGGGGAAGAGGGGAAGCGTCCCGTCGTCCCACAGGGCCCGGTCCGGGTCCTGCTGCTCCGCTCCCCCGCCCGGTGCGGGCGCCGCGGCCGGAGCCGCCGTCTCCTCGCGGGCGAGCTCCGCGGTGAGCCCGGCCGCCAGCGCGGCCGAACGCTCGCTCCCGAGGCCGAGCTCGTCCTCGTCCATCCCCATCCCCGCGTACGCCGCCGGGCCCCCGACAGTGTCGTCATCGGCGTCCGGGCCTGCCGCGGTCCGGTCCTCCGGCGGCACGGAGAGGTGGTCCATCACCCTCGCCAGCGTCGGCCCCTCCGGGTCGGGTGCCGCCGGGTCGGCCGACTGCCGGATGCCCAGTGCGTCCAGCACCCGGTGGAGGCGGGCCGCGTCGGTGCGCCATTTGCGGTCGACGACCTCGTCCGGGTACTCCTGCCAGTCCACCGGCGCCCAGTCGGGACCTGGCTCGGCGGGGCCGCCGTGGAAGAGGCGGGCGGCGAGGAGGGAGGTCGCCTCGTCGATCGCGCCGGGCTCTTCGAGCAGGTCGCAGGCGGGGCGCTCGCCGAGACGGGAGGCGAATCCCTCGGCCAGACGGTCGCGGCGGGACAGTTCGGTGAGGGCCGCGACCACGCCGGCGTCCAGCCGGGACGGCCAGCGGCCCATCCGCCAGGCGGGCAGCGCGACGCGGGTCAGCAGCCGGTCCCAGCCCGCGTACGCGAGGCCCACCTGTTCCTGGGCGACGATCCGCAGGCCGTAGTCCACAGCCTGTGCACGCTCGGCCGCGGCGGCCGCCACACCGCGCTCCATCTCGGCCGCGTGGCCGCGACAGCTGCGCAGCAGCAGACGGGTCACCCAGCCGACACCCGCGTGGACCGTCCGGGACAGGGAGCCGCCGGCCGGCGCCGAGGTCACGGCCACCGCCGCGTCCAGGCCCCGTACGAACCGGCGGGCCGCGGCTATGTCGGGTTGCGCGGACGGGCCCGTCCCGGCGACCACCGGGGCGAGGACCGCGCGCAGCTCGCCGACCCGCATCCACCACAGGAAGGGGGAGCCGATGACCAGGACGGGGGCCGAGGGGGAGCGGCGGGACCGTGCGGACAGGCCCCGCACGCCTTGGGCTCCGCGTATGCCGCGCAGTGCGTCCAGGCCGTCCCTGTCGTCCCGCTCCGCTGGCGGCGGGCCGTGCGCCGGATGCGTACGGTCCTCCAGCCAGCTGTCGCAGTCGGGGGTGAGCGCTATCGCGGAGGGGGCCGGCACGTCGAGGCGGTCGGCCAGGTCGCGGACCATGCGATACAGGTCCGGGGCGGATTCCTCGGCGATCGGGACCGTGGGGCTGACGGCGGGCCGGGCCCGGGCGACAACAAGGGCGATGCCCGCGGCCGCGAGGAGGACAACGACGGCCAGGACCGTCACGACCCAGCGCGTGACGCCCCAGTGCCCGCCGACGATGTGGCCGGTGGAGCCGCCGACGAGCAGCACGACGGCGACGGCCGCGGGCAGCAGGGCGACGGCCAGCGCTCTGCTGCGGATGCGCAGCACGGCGAGAGCCCGGGAGCGCGCTGCCTGCGCGCCCACCTCCACACCCATACCGGTCACGACCGGACGTCACCCCCTACGTGTCCGTCCGGCACCGGCTGTCGCACAGCCCGTGCCGACGGATGTCCTGGCGTTGCTCACTCCCCCACTGTGGCACCCGCCACGGACATCGCAATGCCGGTGGGCCAAGTGCCGGAACGCTTTCGCCGCACCCTAGTTGGGGCCCCGGCCCCCGTCAGCCGGATAGAACATCGGTCACTCGATGGAATGGCTTTGGGGAAAGGTGAATGACAGTGGGCAATGATCAGGCCCCGGATTCCGTGCGGAGTCCGGGGCCCTGGGCCTCGCACGACGGCGGCGGCCCGCACGAGCGGAGCGGGCCGCCCGGGCCGGCGGAGACGGCCCGGGACGACCGGAGGCGACCGGGGGTCAGGCCTCCGCGGCGGCCTTCGCCGCGATGTCCGTACGGTGCTGCGAACCGTCGAGGCCGATCCGGGCGACCGCCGCGTAGGCGCGCGCACGGGCCTCGGTGAGGTCGGTGCCGGACGCCGTGACGGACAGCACCCGGCCGCCCGCGCTGACCACGGCGTCGCCGTCGCGCTTCGTGCCGGCGTGCAGGACGTAGGCGTGCGGGGCGTCCTGGGCGGCGACCTCGTCGAGTCCGGTGATCGGGTCCCCGGTGCGCGGGGTGTCCGGGTAGTTGTGCGAGGCCACGACCACGGTCACGGCCGCGTCGTCGCTCCAGCGCAGCGGTGCCAGGTCGGCGAGGGTACCGTCGGCCGCGGCGCGCAGCACACCCGCGAGGGGGGTCTTCAGGCGGGCGAGGACCACCTGGGTCTCCGGGTCGCCGAAGCGGGCGTTGAACTCGATGACCCGGACGCCGCGGCTGGTGATCGCCAGACCGGCGTAGAGGAGGCCCGAGAAGGGCGTGCCGCGACGGCGGAGTTCGTCGACGGTCGGCTGGAGGACGGTCTGCACGACCTCCTCGACGAGCTTCGGGTCCGCCCAGGGCAGCGGCGAGTACGCGCCCATGCCGCCGGTGTTCGGGCCCTCGTCGCCGTCCAGGGCGCGCTTGAAGTCCTGGGCGGGCTGGAGCGGGACGACCGCCTCGCCGTCCGTGATCGCGAACAGGGAGACCTCGGGGCCGTCGAGGAACTCCTCGATGACCACGCGGTCGCACGCGTTGGCATGCCCGCGGGCCTGCTCCAGGTCGGCGGTCACGACGACGCCCTTGCCGGCCGCGAGACCGTCGTCCTTCACGACGTACGGGGCTCCGAAGGCGTCGAGCGCCTCCTCGACCTCCTCCGGCGTCGTGCACACGTAGGAGCGGGCGGTGGGCACGTCCGCCTCCGCCATCACGTCCTTGGCGAAGGCCTTGGAGCCCTCCAGCTGCGCGGCCTCCTTCGAGGGGCCGAAGCAGGGGATGCCCGCCTCGCGCACGGCGTCGGCGACACCCGCGACGAGCGGGGCCTCCGGGCCCACCACCACCAGCTCGGCGCCGAGCTCGGTGGCCAGCGCGGCGACGGCGGCACCGTCGAGGGCGTCGACCGCGTGCAGCTCGGCCACCTCCGCGATGCCTGCGTTCCCGGGGGCGCAGTGCAGGGCGGTGACGTCGGGGTCGAGGGACAGGGAACGGCACAGGGCGTGTTCGCGGGCGCCGCTACCGATGACGAGGACCTTCACGGGGTCAGCCTAACCGCCGGAGGCCGATGCCTTTGTGGGGGCTTCCGAAGCGAAGGGCCTCGGGCGTTGGTGGGATCCTCCAGAAGAAGGGGTGCCGACGCGGCGCGGACCACCGTCACTCGTTCGAGAACTCCTCCACCACGGTCGCCCCCAGTTCGCGGACGATCAGATCGTGTCCGGAGAGGGCGGACTCGTCGAGGTCGGGGTCGTCGTCCTCGGGGATGTCGTCCTCGATGGAGACGGGGGGCGGCTCCGGGGCCGGAGGCGGCGTCGGAGCGGGAGCGGGGGCCGCGGCCGGGGCGTGGCTCGCGGACGGGCCGCCCTGCGGGCCCGTGGGACGCGGGGCCGGGGCGGAGGGCTGCTGGGCGGCCGGGCGCGGAGCGGCCGGAG
>NZ_MLCE01000020.1:39377-90631 GCF_002300165.1 Streptomyces sp. Tue6028
CCGCGGCCTCCACCGGCCCGCGGCATCCCCGCCGCACGCAGCCCGGCCCGACAGCGTCCCTGCCGGCCCCTCGGCCTCCGCGGCGGGAGCCTGGCCCCGCCCCGCAAACGCAAGCGCCCCCCACGCACCCGCCAGAGCCGACCTACCCTTGCTGCCTTCCGGCCCTGGGGGAGTTCAGTCAGATAGCGCCACGTGAGGGGCTCCGCACAGGGTACAGGATCCTGACCGGGGGAACGAGTTCGCGAGCACTCCTCAACGTCTTGTATTGTTTGCCGCGGAGGATTCGCCTAGAGGCCTAGGGCGCACGCTTGGAAAGCGTGTTGGGGGCAACCCCTCACGAGTTCGAATCTCGTATCCTCCGCCAGTGCCTCACCGGGCACGATGTCGAAGGGCCCCACCGTTCGCGGTGGGGCCCTTCGACGTTGTCCGGCCGGGAACCGGGTCTCAGTTCGTGCAGCCCGCGATGGCGATGTTGCTGCCGGCGCAGTTGGTGGGCCGGTTGTTCCTGACCCAGGAAGAGATCAGGTTGACGGTACCGCTGATGTTGTTCGGCTCGGGGGTGCTGAGGACGCCGCCGGGCGCCACGTCGGCCGTGTTGGCGTTGACGTTGGTGTCCTTGATCGTCGTCGTGCCGCCGTCGATGTCGGCGACGCCGCCGGCCCTGTCGGCATGGTTCTCGTTGATGTCGGAGCGCACGATGTTCAGCGTGCCGTCGTTGGCCACTCCCCCGCCGACCCCGTTGCCGGACACGGCGCCGGCCGTGTTGCCGATGAGGCGGCTGTTGAGGATGGTCATGTTCCCGTCGTTGGCGACGCCGCCGCCGTTCACCTTGGCGGTGTTGCGCTGGATGGTGGTCCTCTCGATCCAGGTGGTGCTCCCGGAACCGCCGCCGATGGCGCCGGAGTAGGTGGCGTGGTTGTCGCGGAACACGCTGTCGGTCACGTGCAGCACGCCGCGGTTGGCGATGCCGCCGCCGAAGTCCGGGGCGTCGCCGTTGGTGATGGTGGCGTCGCTGATCGAGAGTTTTCCGCCGGAGGCGACGGAGAGGATGCCGAAGGAGGCCGTGGACGACCGTGTGAGGGTGCTGTGCCGGGCGTTGACGGTGATCGTGCTGGTGATGTCCGGCAGCGGCGTGGTCAGCGCGTAGGTGCAGCCCGGCGCCAGCACCAGGTCTCCGCCTTGCGCGCCGTTGGCGGCGGCGATGGCGGCGGACAGGGCGGTCGCACTGCACGGGACGATCGTCTGTGCCGACGCGGGAGTGGCGGTGACCACGACCGTCGCGACGGCTCCGGCACACATGGCCTGGGCGATGAGCGCTGACGACTTACGGGTGAACATGGGCAGGTCGCTCCTTCGAAGTCCCGGATCCGCAGGGTGCTCCCGGCATCGGAGCGGGCAGCGCCGCAGGCTCGGGGGAGCGGAGTCGATGTTCCCCCGCCGGTCTCCGGCGGTTACGGGCACGCGGGGCGCTCCCCCGGACGGTGCAGCCGTTTCCGTCCGACGGCCGACAGGAGCACGCCGTCGGGGCTCCTCGAAGTCGGCCGTCCTGGTGAGGCGTGTCACACCTTCGCGCGGCTCAGCCGATCTTCACGGACTTCTCGACCGTGACCTGGTCGATGTCGGTGGTGCGCACGGTGACCTTCATCGTCCAGGTGCCGGCGATCGGGAGGGTGACGCCGTCGGTTCCCCAGTAGCCGCCCTTGTCGGTGAGCTCCGCGTCGATGGGGCCGACCTGCTGCGCGGCGAGGGTGAAGGTGAGCCGCAGCTCGGGGACGGTCGAGATGCCGCCGTCGGGGCCGAGGACGACGGCCTGCACCGTGTTCTCACCGACCCCGGCGGGACTCATCTCGATCTGCACCTTGCCGTGCCCGCCCGGCGTGCCGACGTCGAAGGGCACGAGGGTCGTGGACGACGTCGGGCGGTCCGCGGCGACGGTCGCGGCAGCCGTCTCGGTGGCCGCCCGGCCGGGCTGCGTGCCCGTCAGCACGGTCGTGACGACCAGGACGAGGACGGCGACGGTGACCTCGGCGAGGACCGAGCGCCGCAGTCCGCGGCGGTACACGGCCGCCCGGTCGCCGGCGTCGGTTCCGTCCGGGGCGTCCGGGGCGGTCGTGGTGTCGGTGAGGGGCGGGCCGCCGACCGGCTCCGGCACCCGGGCGGCCGGGACCGTGGCCTTCGCCCCGGTGGACACGCGCTGCCCGGCCGCCGTCTCCTGGCCGTCCGTGAGTGCCCACCGTCGTGTCCACCGCCGCGAGTACGCCGCTCCCGCCAGCAGGAGCAGGACCGCGCACAGCTTGACGACGAGGAGCCGGCCGTACGACGTCGACGTCAGGGCGTCCCAGGAGCCGAGGCCGCGCCACGACTGGTAGAGGCCGGTCGCGGCGAGGACGGCGACCGAGCCGAGGGCGAGCCGGGAGAAGCGGGCGACGACCGTCCGGGGGAGGTGCTCGGCGGGCCGGTGGAGCGCGAGGAGCAGGGCGGTCAGTCCGCCGAGCCACACGGCCATGGCGAGCAGGTGCAGCACGGAGGACACCATCGCCGCGGGCACCTGGATGCCGGCGGACGCGTGTTCGGCGACGGCCCAGGTGACGGCGAGGCCGAGGGTGAGCAGCCCGCCGAGGACGACGACGGCCCGTTCCCTTCCGGGCGCGGATCCCGGCGCGGGACGCCGTGCGCCGCCCGTCCCCGCGTCCCCGGCGTCACCGGTGTCCGGGGCGTCCGCCGCGGTCCCGCGCAGGACCGCTCGGACGGGGAGGAAGGCCGCCGCGCCGAGCAGCACCAGCCGGACCACCAGTGCCACACCGGGCCGGCCGGTGAGCGTCGCGCGCAGCACGTCCGGGTCGAAGGCGGCGGCCGGGCCGATGCCGCGTTCGTACGGGCCGCGCAGCAGGAGCAGCGCCAGCGTGGCCGTCAGCAGGGTCCACCAGCCGGTCAGCAGCAGGCGCCGTACGTCGCCGGGGTAGCCGCACGCCAGCGTGAAGGCCGTCGCGCCGATGAGCAGGGCCAGACCGGTGTACGCGGCGTAGCGGGCGATGTCGTAGAGGGTCTTGGAGGCGGGGTTCTCGGTGGCCGGCAGCGCGACGGCCGTCTCGGAGGGTTTGCCGACGGAGAAGGTGAAGGCGCCGGAGACGGGGTGGCTGTCGGCGGAGACCACCCGCCAGACCACGGTGAACGTGCCGGTGCCCAGGCCGCGCGGCAGCGTCACCCGGGCGGTGTCGGACCGTCCGTCCGCGTGCCCGGTCCTGCCCGTGTGCAGGCGCCGGTTGTCGGGGCTCAGCACGCGGAAGGAGTCGTCGAGCAGACCGACGGACTCGCTGAACGTCAGGGTCAGCTGACGGGGCGCCGTCTTCAGGACGCTGCCGTCCCGCGGGTCGGTGCCGGTCAGCGCGGCGTGCGCGGACGCGCCGCCCACGCCGCCGAAGAGGACCAGCAACAGGACGCCGCCCAGCAGCGCCAGGCCCCGGACGAGGTGCCGCCGTCGGTCTCGCTGTCCGCTCACACGCCGTCTCCGTATCCGCGTTCACAGGCTCTCGGACAGATACGGACGCGTGCGGTGCGGTGCTCACCGCGGCGCCGGAGAACCCTCTCCGAAGGCCGCCGCCCGTGTCAGGAAGGCGAGTCGGGCGCGTTTCTCCGGCAAGTAGACCTCGGGAAGGTCGATTTCGGGAAGCACGATCTCCCCGGCGGGGACGAAGCCCTGCCGGGTCAGGCGGGCGATCGCCTTGGCGTTGCGGGCATCGGGTTCGACCACGATCCGCTGCCGGTCGAGGCCGATCAGCGCGTACGTCGTGAACGCGCCCAGCAGGGCGGCCGACCAGCCCGGCCGGCCGCCTCCGGGTCCCGCCGGCCCGATCAGCAGGTGGACGCCGATGTCGCCGGGCCGCACCTCGTAGCACTCGCTGACGCGGTCGGCCTCGGGTTCGTAGGTCTGGAAGAGGGCCGCCGGCACACCGTCCTTGACCATGAGGAAGGCGTGGTGGGTGTCGAGGGAGTCCAGGTGCAGATAGGTCTCCAGGACCTGCTCCTCGGTGAGCCCGTTCATCCCCCAGTGGACGGCCCGCTCGTGCGTGACCCAGCGGTGGACGACGTCGAGGTCGGCGCGCGGGTCGAGGGGCAGGACCCGCAGCGTGCCGAAGCCGTCGACCAGTTGCTCGTGCACGGCCTCGCGGTCGTCGCCGTACCGGTCAGTCATCGTGGTCCTCCGTGTTCTGCCGGGTCGTGCCGCCGTCCGCCATGAGCCGGTCCCAGTCCGTGCACACGGGGGCGAGTTCTCCCGCGATCCACAGGGGGAGCTGGTCGCGGTGGTGGTCCGAGCCGGGCACGCCGTCGGCGCCGAACGGCACCACCCAGAGGCTGTTGTCCCGGTCGGCGAGGTCCCACACGTACCGGGCGGCGGGGCCCCGGGCGCTCAGGTCGGTGACGCCGGGCACCGCCGACGTGCACAGCACGCAGTCGTGGTCGCCGGAGAGCCCCGGCTCGTCGTACGGGGTACCGGGGACGGCACGCCAGGGCGCGAGCCGGTGGGTGTCCCCCCAGGTGCGGGACGTCCGCCGGGCGGCCACCTCCTCCAGAGCCTCCCGGACCACGGCGTCGCGGTCGATGCCGTACAACTCCTGTGCCCGCAGCAGGTTCTCGAGGGCGAAGCCGACACGCGGGGTGAGGGCGAGCCAGGGGAGGAAGATCTCCGGGTACGCGGGCGGGTCGGCGAGGACGGCGAGCGCGGGGTGCGCGGCGAGGCGCCGTACGACCGCGTCGCGCAGCGCCGCGTAGGCCGCCGCGTCGGCGCTGCCGGCGTCCATGTGCCGGTCCCAGCGCAGGAGCCGGTCCCGCAGCGCGACCGCGTCGGTGCCGAGGTCCTCCCCGATGCCGGGCAGGCGGTCCAACAGGGCCGCGGCGGAGGCGAGACGGGTGTCCATGTGCACGGCGGGCATGTCCTGTGCGGACCACGTCCGCGCCCCGTCGAGGAGCTGCCGGATGCGGCGGGCGCGGTGCGGCGGGGCGAACTCCACGCCCAGCGGGGTGGCCGGGCCGCGCTGGTTCGCCATCACGGCGAGGCCGTCCTCGACCGGGCCGTACGGCATCTCGTGCCAGCCGTGCCACTCGTGTCCGGCTTCCCAGGCGGGCACGACCCGTGTGCGGTTGTCCTCGCCGCGGACCGGGACCCGTCCCGCGACCCGGTGCAGAAGACCGCCCTCGGTGTCGGCGGCCTGCACGACGTTCACGGGCTCGGCCCACCGCTCGAACGCCCGGTCCACGTCCGCGACCCGGCGGGCGCGCAGCAGGGGGAGGAGCGCGCTGAAACCGAGGTCCTCCGTCACCCGGGGCGGGCAGCGCAGACTGATGGTGTCCTCCGCGCCGACCCCGCCGACGACCACGGGCCCGCGCTCCGTCTCGATCACCTCGACCTCGACGGGCTCGCCGCCGGCCACCTCGACGATCTCCACGTGCCGCGCCACGGCCCGCCACGCGCCGTCCGGGCCCAGGGCCTCGACGGTCTCGCGGGGACCGGCGCCGGACGCCGCGTCCCCGTCGGCCGGGCCGCCGGGCGCCCGGCGCAGACGTTCGCGGTACAGGTCCTGGTAGTCGGCCATCGCGTTCGTGATGGCCCAGGCGACCGATCCGGTGTGGCCGAAGTGGGCGATGCCGGGCACACCGGGGACGGCGAGTCCGACGACGTCGAACTCGGGGCAGGCCAGACGGATCTGCTGGTAGACGCCCGGGGCCTCGACGAAGCGGTGGGGGTCACCGGCGATGACCGCGTGCCCGCTGACCGTGCGGGCGCCGCTCACCAGCCACCCGTTGCTCCCGGACGTGCCGGGCCCGTCCGTGGCGAACAGGGCGACCGCGTCGGCGCCGAGCCGCCGTACGACGTGCTCGCGCCACAGCTTCGCGGGGAATCCGGCGAACAGGATGTGCGTCCCCAGCCAGACCCCGAGCGGACTCCACGGTTCCCAGCGGCCGGGGGCGAGCCCCGTCGTGGTGAACTCCGGCGCCCTGCGCGCCCCTTCGGCGAGCCCTTCGTTGACCCCGGCGACGTACGCGCGGATCCAGTCGGCGGTATCCGGGTCGTTCTTCTCCAGGGCCGCGAAGCAGCGGCGCGCGGTGTCGTCGAGGCGGGCCTGCCGGGCGAGGCGGTCCCACGCGACGGCCTCGGCGCCGAGGAAGGCGGCCGAGGTGCCCCGCGAGCGGTGGCGTTCGACCTCCAGCTGCCAGGCCCGGTCCACGGCGGTGACGCGGCCCTGCGCGTGGGCGAGTTCTCGCACGCCGGTGGCGCGCAGATGGGGGATGCCCCAGGCGTCACGACGGATCTCGACGGTCACGGACCATCCCCACTTCCCTCAGGTTAGGCTAACCTAACTCATTCGCTGCGGAATCGTACGTGCGGGGTGGAGAGTGCGTGCGCCGGGGCCACGACCGCGCGGCCCCGCCGCGTACGCGGGATCATCGGTCCATGGACGTCACCCTTCACCTCGCCCAGCAGCCCGAGGCCGACGAACTCCTCGGCCGCAGCCCGCTCGCGGCCCTCGTCGGCATGCTGCTGGACCAGCAGGTGCCCATGGAGTGGGCCTTCGCGGGGCCGTACACCATCGCCCAGCGGATGGGGGCGGACGACCTCGACGCGCACGAGATCGCCGCGTACGGCCCGGAGGAGTTCGCCGCGCTGCTGTCCGCCAAACCCGCCGTGCACCGGTACCCCGGTTCCATGGCCAAGCGCATCCAGCAGCTGTGTCAGTACCTCGTGGAGCACTACGACGGCGACCCCACGGCGCTGTGGAAGGACGTCGCCACCGGCGACGAACTGCTCCGGCGCCTCAAGGACCTCCCCGGCTACGGGCCCCAGAAGGCGCAGATCTTCCTCGCCCTCCTCGGGAAGCAGCTCGGGGTGCGCCCCAAGGGCTGGCGCGAGGCCGCCGGCGCCTACGGCGAGGCGAAGTCGTACCGCTCCGTGGCCGACATCACCGGACCCGAGTCGCTCGCCAAGGTGCGCGCGCACAAGCAGGAGATGAAGGCCGCCGCCAAGGCCGCGAAGGCCTCCGGCAACTGAGCCCGGCGTCGTGACCCCCGGCGCCGGGCCCGACCACACGGTCGCCGGCGGCTGAGCCCCGCCTCGTGACCCCCGGCGCCGGGCCCGACCGCGCGACCCCTGCCGGCTGAGCCCGGCCTTGCGGCCCCGGCAGCTGAGCTGGAGTCCCGGGCGTCCGGATCCGCGGCCCGGATGCGGAGAGACGGCGGCCGCGGGGCCCGCAGGTACGCCAACAGGGCGGATCTGCCGCTCGGACCGGTGCGGTGACGGGGTCCGAGGGGGACATGACCTCTCATGAGTCCCTTCCCGCGCCCCCCGCACCCGCTGCGCCGGTGCGCGCGGGCGCGGGAAGGGACTCGGGCCCGCCGCTGCGCACGACTCCTCGTCCTGCTGGTCGTCGCGATGCTCGCGGCCGGACCCCACCCCGAGTCCCTCGCCGCCTCCGCGCCCAGCATCACCGCCGAACCCGGCGCCGCCGAGCACGACGTACTCGACACCGCTCTGCGTCCGCCGGTCCGCCAGGGACACGGCACGCTCTCCCCGCTGCGCGTACCCGCCGTCGCGGGACTCCCGGAGCCGGAGCACCGGCTCGTCCTCCTCCCGGCCCCCGCGCCGGCGTCGCACTCCCCCGCCCTGCGGTCCCTCCGCTGCGTGGTGCTGCGCTGCTGACGGTCCCGGCCCTCGACCGGTCGCCCACCAGCGCGAACAAGCACACACACGAAGGACTCAGGACACAGCCATGCCCAGCGACCCCTACGCGGTGCTGCGCGCCCTGCTGCGCGCGGAGGCCGTACGCAACGCACCGAAGCCGGAACCCCGGACCGAGCCGGACGCACAACTGCCGGACGGGCCACCCCCGCACACACCCCCTAAGGAACAGGGCGGCGACTGACCGAGCCGGCGGTCGCCCCTGCCCGACCCGGCGGTCGCCCTGCCCGGGGCGGCCGCCCTACCTACGGCGCCGGGCCGTCCCGAAGATCGACCGGGTGATCTCGCGCCCGATCTGCGTCCCCACCGACCGGGCCAGCGACTTGAACAGACCGCTGCCGACGACCTGTTCGACGACCGAGGCCTCCTCCTTCGGACGGCGTCCGCCGCCGGACCGCGCGGCCCGCGGCGCCTCCCGGACGGCGTCCCGCTCCGCCGCCTGCGCGGCCTGCGCCGCCGTGAGCTTCTCGTACGCCGACTCCCGGTCCACCGCCTGCGCGTACCGCCCGTACAGCGGCGACCCCTGCACCGCCCGGTCCAGTGCCCCGTCCTCGACCGGCCCCATCAGGGACCGCGGCGCCCGCAGCCGGGTCACCGCCACCGGCGTCGGCGCGCCCTTCTCGCTGAGCACGGTGACGACCGCCTCGCCGGTGCCGAGACCGGTGAGGACCTCCTCCAGGTCGTACGCGGAGTCGGGGAAGGTCTTCACGGTGGCCTTCAGCGCCTTCTGGTCGTCCGGCGTGAAGGCCCGCAGCGCGTGCTGGACGCGGTTGCCGAGCTGGGCGAGGACGTCGCCGGGGACGTCCTTCGGGGTCTGCGTCACGAAGAACACGCCCACCCCCTTGGAACGGATCAGGCGCACGGTCTGCGTGATGGAGTCCAGGAAGGCCTTCGAGGCGTCGTTGAACAGCAGATGGGCCTCGTCGAAGAAGAAGACGAGCTTCGGTCTGTCCGCGTCGCCGACCTCCGGCAGATCGTGGAAGAGGTCGGCGAGCAGCCACATCAGGAAGGTCGAGAAGAGCTGCGGCTTGTCCTGGACCGCGAGGAGTTCGAGCACGGACACGACGCCGCGCCCCTCGGACGCGGTGCGCAGCAGCTCGCTCGTGTCGAACTCGGGCTCCCCGAAGAACGGGCTCATGCCCTGCGCCTCGAACGCCGTGAGGGACCGGAGGATCACCCCGGCGGTCGCGGTCGACAGCCCTCCGATGCCCTTCAGTTCCTGCTTGCCCTCGTCCGACGTCAGGAAGGCGACGACCGCGCGCAGGTCCTTGAGGTCGACGAGCTCCAGGCCCTTCTGGTCCGCGTAGTGGAAGATCAGGCCGAGCGACTGCTCCTGCGTCCGGTTGAGCTGGAGCACCTTGGACAGCAGCACCGGGCCGAAGCTGGTGATCGTGGCGCGTAGCGGGATGCCGTGGCCCATGCCGCCGAGCGCGTAGAACTCGGCGGGACAGCCGGCCGGCGCCCACTCCTGGTGGACCTCGCTCGCACGCTCCTGGACCTTCGCGCCGGGCAGGCCGGGGGCCGAGACGCCGGAGACGTCGCCCTTGACGTCGGCGAGGAAGACGGGCACACCCTGGGCCGACAGCTGTTCCGCGATCAGCTGGAGCGTCTTGGTCTTGCCGGTACCGGTGGCGCCCGCGACGAGGCCGTGCCGGTTGAGCATCGGCAGCGGGACGCGGATCTGCGCGTCGGGCAGGCACCGACCGTCCCAGATCAGGGCGCCCAGATCGAGAGCGGGACCGGAGAACGCGTACCCGGAGGCGATCTTCAGGGCCTCCTCGGGGAGCGCGGGTGCGCCGCCGGTCGCCTCCGGGTGCCCCTCGGGAGTGGTGCCCGCAGTCCGGGGAGCGGCGTCCGGTGCGCCGCCCGTCGTCGCAGCGGCTGGGGCGGGATCCGTCCGGGGTCCGGTGGCCGCCGGCACGGTCTCACTGTCGCTCATATCGGACCCCTGTTCCCCATTTGCACGGATTTACGGCGCCTTTTCCAGCGTCGCACTCCGTCGCCATGGCTGCGCCCGGAAGCTCTTGGCCGGTAGGCTTTCCGTGTGATCTTCAAGCGCATCGGAAACGGCCGGCCGTACCCCGACCACGGCCGGGAAAGCACCCGGCAGTGGGCGGACGTCGCGCCGCGCCCGGTCCGCCTCGATCAGCTCGTGACGACCAAGGGCCAGCTGGACCTGGAGACCCTCCTCGCCGAGGACTCCACCTTCTACGGCGACCTCTTCGCGCACGTCGTGAAATGGCAGGGCGACCTGTATCTGGAGGACGGCCTGCACCGCGCCGTCCGCGCGGCGCTCCAGCAGCGCCAGGTGCTCCACGCGCGCGTACTCGAACTCGACTGACGCGACCGGCCGGTCCGGCGGGAGCGACTCGCCCCACGGACCGCTGCAGCCGACGGCCGTCCGCACCTCCCGGCCGATCCGGCCGCCCGGAGCGACACGGCCGCCGGCTCGGGTGCGCCCGTACGGCCCCGGAAAACCCCGCGTCGACCTGGCGCCGCTCCGAACATTGACCCTTTTGGGTTGGACTGAGCTCCGTATGATGATCGTTTAGTAGGCATCATGGTCCGGGCGCACTACGCTGCGCCCATGAGCATGCTGACTCCCCCTGGCATGGGCGGCCAGTACCGGATCACGGGGGACAAGTACCCGCGGATGCGCCGACCCCGAGGGCGCCGCAGGCTCGCCTTCCTCGTCGTCGCCTCCGTCACCGCACTCGGGCTGATCGGGTGGGGGACCCTGCAGCTCATCGACGTCTTCACGGGCGGCGACAAGGCCTCGGCGAGTTCCGCGGGCTGCACGAAGAAGACCGGCGCCGCGGCCGAGGCGTCCCCGGCCGCCCGGACCTCCACGACGTCCGCCGCCGCCGGGGCCGTGCCCGAGCCCGGCCGGATCACCGTGAACGTCCTCAACGCCACGCCCCGCAGCGGGCTCGCCAAGAAGACCGCGGACGAGCTGAAGAAGCGCGGCTTCAAGATCGGCGACGTGGGCAACGCGACGGCCGCGTACGACAAGAAGGTCAAGGGCCCCGGGCTGCTGCTCGGCTCGAAGGCGGCCTACGCCACCGTGCTCCCCGTCCTCGGCACCCAGCTCTCCGGCGCCGAGCTGAAGACCGACGGACGCGCGAAGGCCACCGAGGTCGACCTCATCATCGGTACCGCCTTCACCTCGCTGACGAAGAAGGCGGACGCCGACAAGGCCCTGGCCGTCCTGGCCCAGCCGACGCCGGCGCCCTCCGCCTCCAAGAAGAGCTGCTGATGCGAGAAGCCGCCGCCGGCCCGAGGGCCCGCGGCGGCTCCTGGAAACCCGCTGCCTACTCCGCGGCGCCGTACATCCGGTCACCCGCGTCGCCCAGCCCCGGCACGATGTAGCCGTGCTCGTTGAGCCGTTCGTCGACCGACGCGGTCACGACCGTCACCGGCGTGCCGGCGAGCTCGCGCTCCATGACCTCGACGCCCTCGGGAGCGGCGAGCAGGACCACGGCGGTGACGTCGTCCGCACCGCGCTTGATCAGCTCCTGGATCGCGGCGACGAGCGTGCCGCCGGTGGCCAGCATCGGGTCGAGGACGTACACCTGACGGCCGGACAGGTCGTCCGGCATACGGGTGGCGTACGTGGAGGCCTGGAGCGTCTCCTCGTTGCGCACCATGCCCAGGAAGCCCACCTCGGCCGTCGGCAGCAGCCGCACCATGCCGTCGAGCATGCCGAGGCCCGCCCGCAGGATCGGCACGACGAGCGGGCGCGGGTAGGAGAGCTTGACGCCCGTGGTCGAGGCGACCGGGGTCGTGATGTCGACCTGCTCCGTGCGCACGTCGCGGGTGGCCTCGTAGGCGAGCAGGGTGACCAGCTCGTCGGCGAGCCGCCGGAAGGTCGGGGAATCGGTGCGCCGGTCGCGCAGGGTGGTGAGCTTATGGGCGACCAGGGGGTGGTCGACGACGTGGAGACGCATGTCCACAACAGTAGCCGGGGTCCGGCACCCCGCCACTGCCCAGCCCGGCAAGGCCCCGCCCGTACGTTCGCCCGGATGCTGGCATCAAACCGCCCGTCGGAGGGAAAGTGGGAGGGACTGACCTGGGGTGGTGTGTCTATGCGGAACCGGGACGAGGAGCCCGCCGAGCAGCCCGAGACCGACGCCGAGCGCAGGAGGCGGCGCGCCCAGTTCCTCCGCGACCTGGCCGAGGCACGCGAGTTGCGCGACCGGGTCCAGCCCCGCCGCGCCAAGGCCGCACGACTGCGCCACGCCATGCGCATGCGCACCTTCCGCTGGTAGCCGACCGCTCCGAACCGGTGTCCCGCCCACGCCGTGTGACCTCGTGTCCGGACGAAGAGGTGCCCGCACGACGCCGAGGGCCGCGTACGATCCGCTGTTAGCGATCAAAAGAGGCAGACACAGCAGGCCGAAGACGTCCCCTGAACGCTCTGTTTCTGCCACGATTCCGAGTGGGTGGGGCTCGGAGCTGCACGCCCCGCCCACAGCCTCCGCCGGGGGGACCCCCAACCGGCACGCCTATGACCAGTGGGAGAGTCACGGTGTACTTCGCCGCACTGCTCGCGCGCACCGAAGACGGGTGGGAAGCGAGCGACACAGAGCTCGACGATGTGGAAACCCTGTCGGATCTGACCGACCTGGCCCGTGAGGCCTCGGACGAGGACACGGTTCTCGTGCTCATCGAGCAGGAGGACGCCTGGTTCGGCGTCGTCCGCGTGGACGGCGAGGAGGACCCTCGTATCTACGTCTCGGACGCCGCCGCGGCGTCTCGCAGCTCGTACGGCGAGATCCTGCTCACGGACGAACTACTAGGACGGGAGCCCGGCGACGACGACGCCGACCTGGACTCCCTCGACCTCGACGGCACGGAGGACGGCGAACCCGAGTCCTCCGACGACGAGGAGGAGGACGAGAACGAGGCCGGCGACGCCGTGTCGCACAGCCCCGTCGGGGACCGCGACATCCTCGCGGACCTCGGAGTGAGCGAGAAGGAACTGCTCGCCCTGGACGAAGGCGACGCGCTCAGCACGATCGCCGACGCCCTGGGAGCGGCCGAGGTCCTGGAGACCGTCCGCTAGGTTCCCCCGGTGAGCACCACTTATCAGGCACCCCGACCCGACCCCGTGCGCGACCGCTGGCGGGCCGCGATGCGGCTCGCCCTGGACGAGGCCCACCGGGCCGTCCGGGGCGGGGACGTTCCCGTCGGCGCCGTCGTGCTGTCCGCGGACGGTACGACGGTGCTCGCGACCGGGCACAACGAGCGCGAGGTCACCCACGACCCGACGGCGCACGCCGAGATTCTCGCGCTGCGCCGTGCCGCCGCCGAGGTCGGCGAGTGGCGGCTGTCCGGGTGCACGCTCGTCGTCACCCTGGAGCCCTGCACGATGTGCGCGGGCGCGCTCGTGCAGTCCCGGGTGGACCGGGTCGTGTACGGCGCCCGCGACGAGAAGGCGGGCGCGGCCGGCTCCCTCTGGGACCTCGTGCGCGACCGCCGGCTCAACCACCGCCCCGAGGTGATCGAGGGCGTCCTCGCGGACGAGTGCGCCCGGCTGCTCACCGAGTTCTTCCGCGACCGCTGACGGCTGATCGACGAGGCCCCGGAAACGGATTTCAGACCACGGCCCACCTTGGGGTAGTGTCTCCCTCGGTAGCGTGTCCGAGCGGCCGAAGGAGCTCGCCTCGAAAGCGAGTGTGGCGCAAGTCACCGAGGGTTCAAATCCCTCCGCTACCGCTTGAGAAGGGCCTCGTCGCAAGACGGGGCCCTTCGTGCGTCCCGCATCCCTTCGGCGTCCGGCCGCACACGCCGTGCCGTCGTGTCCGCGCCCGGGCCGTCGTACGGAAGAGCCCCGGCGCCGCTCAGTCGCCGGGGCTCTTCTTTCCCTCGCCCGAGGAGAACGGGGGAAGCGGCATCGGGGGGACAAGCCGCTTCCCCCGACGGAGAGGACCCACAAGTCCACGCCGCGCCATCGGGGAAGCGGCGGCGGGGACCCCGCAGTGGAGTCCGTCCCGGCCCCGCGGACTCCTGCTGGAACCGCCGGGCACCTTCCATCCTGGGCCGCGGCGCGCCCGGACCGGCCCGGCAAAAGGCCTGGACCAGCGGGCCGTTGGTCCTTAAAAGCGGCGTGAAGGTTACACTCGCCGCCGGCAACAGGGGGCCCACCGGGCGCAGAAGTCACAGGGAGGCCGCGATGGCGGTGAACTCGAAGAAGATCGCCATCTATGTGCTCGTGGTCTTCATCCTGTACGTGATCATCACCGATCCGGCCAAGGCCGCGGACTACGTGCAGATAGGGTTCGAGGGCATATCGAGCGCCGCTCAGGCCATCGGCGACTTCATGACGTGGATCGCCGACGGGGCGAAGAACTGAGAAGAACCGGGCCGACGGGCGGCGCACAGAACCGCACCACCAGGGAGTGCCCGTGATCCGCCATCTGGTCCTCTTCAAGCTCAACGAGGGCGTCGAGCGCGACGACCCGCGCGTCGTCGAGGGTGTCGCCGCTTTCCGCGCGCTCGGCGACCAGATCCCCGAGCTCCGGTTCTGGGAATGCGACTGGAACATCACCGACCGGCCCATCGCGTACGACTTCGCGATCAACTCCGCCGTCGAGGACACCGACGCCCTGAAGCGCTATCTGGAGCACCCTGCCCACCAGGCGGGTGTCACTCTGTGGCGTGAGTTCGCGACCTGGGTGATCGCCGACTACCCCTTCTGAGCCCTCCCGGCGGCCACGGCTCCCCGGCCGTGCTCCACCCACACTCCACCTCCTCCTCGGCCCCCTCGCCACCTCGTCGGCCCCTCGCCGCAACGGGCGGGGGGCCTTTCGCGTACCGCACCTCAACTCACCCTCAACACGGGGTTATGCGGTGCTTGCACACAGTGCACATGTCTTGTGATGCTATGACCGCTTTTGACGGAGAGTTGACGGATGAGTTGACGGATGAAGAGGTGGCGTTGACCGTGTCGGCCAGTACTGCGCCGCCCCAGGAGGGGGCCTCGGCTCCGGCCCAGGCGCCACCCCAGGACGTCACGCCGGAACGGCGCCGCGGCGCCGACACCCGGGCCCTCACTCAGGTCCTCTTCGGCCAGCTCAAGACCCTGGAACCGGGTACGCCGGAGCACAACCGCGTACGCGGGGCGCTCATCGAGGCGAACCTCCCGCTCGTGCGGTACGCGGCCGCCCGCTTCCGCTCCCGCAACGAGCCGATGGAGGACGTCGTCCAGGTCGGCACCATCGGGCTGATCAACGCGATCGACCGCTTCGACCCCGAGCGGGGCGTGCAGTTCCCGACCTTCGCGATGCCGACGGTCGTCGGCGAGATCAAGCGGTACTTCCGCGACAACGTCCGCACCGTCCACGTACCGCGCCGCCTGCACGAACTGTGGGTGCAGGTGAACAGCGCGACGGAGGACCTGACGACCGCCTTCGGGCGCTCGCCGACGACGGCAGAGATCGCCGAGCGGCTGCGCATCAGCGAGGACGAGGTGCTCTCCTGCATCGAGGCGGGGCGCTCGTACCACGCCACCTCCCTCGAAGCGGCCCAGGAGGGCGACGGCCTGCCGGGCCTGCTCGACCGGCTCGGCTACGAGGACCCGGCGCTCGACGGAGTCGAACACCGCGACCTCGTACGGCATCTGCTCGTACAACTGCCCGAACGCGAGCAGCGGATCCTGCTGCTGCGCTACTACAGCAACCTCACCCAGTCCCAGATCAGCGCCGAACTGGGTGTCTCGCAGATGCATGTGTCAAGGCTGCTCGCCCGCAGCTTCGCGCGTCTTCGATCCGCAAACAGGATCGAGGCGTAACCGACAAGAGCGAATCGCTCAACGGCGCCTTTTCCGACAGTTGAGTGCTGAAAAACCGTCAGACCCCCTCTTTCCAGGGCCGATTCACCTTCTCCATGTCGACATGTCACTACAGCGTGTTGCCGACATGTGACATTCTGCCGGAAGCGCGTTTGCCGCGGCCCCGCCTCCGGTATTCAGGTGGAGGCTGCGTTCCTCCGACGGGAGCGACTGCCGCGACCGTCCGCGACCCAAAGGGGGTGGCATGTCCGCAGACCAGGGCAGCTCGAAGGTGCTCACGCTCACGAAGAGCGAGGCAGCGCCCGAGGCGCACGACGCGCTTCACGACGTCCCTGCCGCCGAGGCCCCGGAAGCCGTCACGGCCCTCCCGGCCCCGGAAGCCATCGACACCCGCACCCTGTCCCGCTCCCTGTTCCTGCGGCTGAGCGCGCTCGACGAGAACAGCCCCGAGCGCGCCTATGTCCGTGACACCCTCATCGAGCTCAACCTCCCGCTCGTGCGGTACGCGGCAGCCCGCTTCCGCTCCCGCAACGAGCCGATGGAGGACATCGTCCAGGTCGGCACCATCGGCCTGATCAAGGCGATCGACCGCTTCGACTGCGAACGCGGCGTGGAGTTCCCGACGTTCGCGATGCCCACGGTGGTAGGCGAGATCAAACGGTTCTTCCGCGACACGTCGTGGTCGGTCCGCGTCCCGCGCCGCCTCCAGGAGCTGCGCCTGGCTCTCACCAAGGCCAGCGACGAGCTCTCGCAGAAGCTCGACCGCTCCCCGACCGTCACCGAACTCGCCTCCGTGCTGGGCGTGTCCGAGGAGGACGTGGTCGACGGTCTCGCCGTCGGCAACGCGTACACCGCCTCCTCCCTCGACTCGCCGGCCCCCGAGGACGACGGCGGCGAGGGCTCCCTCGCCGACCGCCTCGGCTACGAGGACACGGCTCTGGAGGGCGTGGAGTACCGCGAGTCGCTCAAGCCGCTGCTGGCCAAGCTGCCGCCCCGCGAGCGCCGGATCATCATGCTGCGCTTCTTCGCCAACATGACCCAGTCGCAGATCGGCGAGGAGGTCGGCATCTCGCAGATGCACGTCTCGCGACTGCTGACCAGGACCCTGGCGCAGCTGCGCGAAGGCCTCATCTCGGACTGAAGCCCCGACCGAGGGTTCATAATTGACGGATCGTCAGCCACACTGGCGCGATGCGTCGAGAGTCGATACGCGGTCGCCGTGGTGCCCTTGTGGCCGCCTCGGCGACCGTGGTCTGCCTGGGTGCCGTCCTGGCCGCCTGCGGGAGCGGCGGGGACGGTGACGGATATGTCGCCGTAGGGGCTGCCGGAGGGACGCCCGGTGCGTCCGGGGCCGTCGTGGCCCCCACGGGAGACGTGTCGCTGATGCCGCTGGACGGCGCGGCCGAGGGTTCCGGGACGGCCGGCGGCAAGCGGAGTGCGGAGTCCGGGGGAGCGGAGGCCACGGCATCGGCCCCGGGCTCGGGCTCGTCCGGCGCGCTTCCGGGCCCCGCCGCCTCCGGTCACTCCGGGAGCACACAGACCCCGCCGTCCGGGACCGGCGGACCCGGACGTACGGGCACGGGTTCGGGCGGGACTTCGAGCCACGGCCCGTCGTCGCCCGCCGCGCCCCCGTCCGGATCGTCCACGGCACCCGCCGGCCCCGCGGCACTCGACGTGGGCGATCCCAGGCGCGAGGCCACCGATCGGCGGTGGTGCGAGAAGGTGACCGTCTCCTTCCGCAACACCGGTGGGACAGCGGTGCGTTCGGGCACGGTGACCTTCGGGACGCACATCATCGGGGCACTCGGGATCGACTGGGCGACGATCGAGTCGTCCGACGACCTCCCCGCGCCGATCGCCGCCGGCGCGAAGAAGGACAAGACGTGGACGGTGTGCGTCGACGCCTGGCGCGTGCCCCTGGGCATGCACATCGAGACGCAGGACGTGTCCGTCCACTGGAAGTAGGCCGAGGCGGGCCCGGCCGCACGCCAGGCCCGGCCGTCAGGGCGCGAGTGCGCGCCCGGGCCGTTGCGCAGCCCTCCCCGGGCCGTCCGTCCGGCCCGGGACGGCTGTCGGCCGGACTACTTGAGCGCGAGCCACGCCACGGCGGCCACGACCACCACGGCGAGGACGACGCCGACGATCAGACCGACGCGGGGACCCGCCGGAGCGGCCGCCTGCTGCTGCCGGCCCTGGGGGGCCTCGTCGACGAAGGCGCGGAACATCTGGGTGCTGCCCGCGGGGTCGTAGTTGCCCTCGGGGCCCTGGGTGTTAGCCATGAGCCAGGACCCTAGCGAATACGCGGGGCCTGCCCAAGTGCCGGGTTCCCCTTCATCGCACGTGACGCGCTTCCCGGCCCTGGCGCCGGCCGCCCCGTCCGCCGGGACGGCCCGCCGGGCCGCCGGTGGGGCCCACAGCGGGGCCGAACGAAGGCACCCGGCCCCACCTGCGGGTTTACGTTCGCCAATACTTGCCTTTGCCAAGTTTTTATCCCGGTGGGCCCCATTTAGTTTGCCTGCGGCAACCAACCTTCTTATGGTTGCCCTAAGCAACGAATACGGGAGGTGCGATGGCCGAGCAGGAGCAGTACGAGGAATTGGCTCGTCAGCTCAGCGCCATCGGTGCCGTGAAGAGGGACATGGGCCGCATCCTGCCGCCCGACTGCCCAGGGGGGTCCGCAGCCGTGCTCACCCTGCTCGGACACAACGGCGAGATGCGGATGAGCCGGCTCGCGGAGCTTCTCTCCGTGGACATGTCGGTGACCAGCCGCCATGTCGCGCACGTCGCCGACCGGGGCTGGATCGAACGGTTCCCCGACCCGGCCGACAAGCGCTCACGCATCCTGCGCCTCACCGTCGCGGGCCAGGAGCAGCTCGACGAGCTGTCCCTGCGCACGTCACGACTCCTCGCCGACCGGCTGAGCGACTGGTCCGACCACGAGGTCGGACTGCTCATCGCACTCATGGGCCGGCTGCGCGAGAGCTTCGGCGACTGCCGGGCCACCCCGCGGCCTCCGCACCCGCATGCGACAGACGCAACAGAACTGACCACCCGTACACCCGCGTAAGTACGTAAGAAAAGGAAGCCCATGGCAACGACCACACCAACCGGTGTGCGGGGCTCTCACGCCAAGCACGGAGGCGCCGCCGACGGCGCTCCGATGACGCACCGGCAGATCATGGAGGCGCTCTCCGGGCTGCTGCTCGGCATGTTCGTCGCGATCCTGTCGTCGACGATCGTCTCCAACGCGCTCCCCGAGATCATCGGTGACCTGGGCGGCGGCCAGTCCGCCTACACCTGGGTCGTCACGGCCGCCCTGCTGTCCATGACCGCGGCGACGCCCCTGTGGGGCAAGCTCGCCGACCTGTACAGCAAGAAGGCGCTCGTCCAGATAGCACTGATCATCTATGTGCTGGGCTCGGCCGCGGCCGGTCTCTCCCAGAACGCCGGCATGCTCATCGCCTGCCGTGTCGTCCAGGGCATCGGCGTCGGCGGTCTGTCCGCCCTCGCGCAGATCGTGATGGCCGCGATGATCTCCCCGCGTGAGCGCGGCCGCTACTCCGGCTACCTCGGCGCCACGTTCGCCGTCGCAACCGTCGGCGGCCCGCTGCTGGGCGGTGTCATCACCGACACCAGCTGGCTCGGCTGGCGCTGGTGCTTCTACGTCGGTGTGCCCTTCGCGGTCATCGCGCTGATCGTGCTCCAGAAGACCCTGCACCTGCCCGTCGTGAAGCGCGAGGTCAAGGTCGACTGGGGCGGCGCGTTCTTCATCTCCGCCGCGGTCTCGCTGCTGCTGGTCTGGGTCACCTTCGCCGGTGACAAGTACGACTGGATCTCGTGGCAGACCTACGCGATGGTCGGCGGCGCGGTCGTCCTCGGCCTGCTGTTCATCCTGGTCGAGTCGAAGGCCAGCGAGCCGATCATCCCGCTGCGGCTGTTCCGCAACCGCACCATCACCCTGTCCTCCCTCGCGTCCCTCTTCGTGGGTGTCGCGATGTTCACCGGCACGGTCTTCTTCAGCCAGTACTTCCAGCTGGCCCGCGACAAGTCCCCGACGATGTCGGGCGTCATGACCATCCCGATGATCGGCGGCCTGTTCGTCTCCTCCACGGTCTCCGGCCAGATCATCACCAAGACCGGCAAGTGGAAGGTCTGGCTGGTCTCCGGCGGCCTCCTGGTCACGGCGGGCCTCGGCCTGCTCGGCACCATCCGCTACGACACGACCTACTGGCACATCGCGATCTTCATGGCGCTGCTGGGCCTCGGCATCGGCATGATGATGCAGAACCTGGTGCTCTCCACGCAGAACCAGGTGACGCCGGCCGACCTCGGCGCGGCCAGCTCCACGGTGACGTTCTTCCGTTCCCTCGGCGGTGCGATCGGCGTGTCCGCGCTCGGCGCGATCATGGCCCACCGGATCACCGACTACGTCAAGGACGGCCTGACCGACCTCGGCCCGAAGTACGCCTCCCTGGCCGGCTCCGGCTCCGACGCGAGCATCCCGGACATGGACAAGCTGCCCCGGCCGCTGCGCACCGTGATGGAGAGCGCGTACGGCCACGGCATCGCGGACGTCTTCATGATCGCCGCGGGCATGGCGCTGATCGCCTTCCTGATCGTGCTGTTCATCAAGGAGGTCCCGCTGCGGACCTCGGGCGCGCTGGCCCAGGCCGCGGCCGAGCAGACCGGCACCCCGGCCGCCGAGACCCCGGCCGCCGCTGCGGCGCCCGCCGTGGAGGCCCCCGCCGAGAAGATCCCGAGCTGGGCGTCGGCCGTCGCCGGGTCGGATGCGGAGACCGCCCTCGAGGGCACCCAGCGGCTCGCCGCCGTCGCCACCGCGACGCAGGGGACCACCCCGCTGCCCGCGTCCGGCGGCATCCCGGTCCGCGGCTACGTCCGCGGCGCGGAGAGCTCCCCCGTCCCGCAGGCCGCCGTCACGCTGATCTCGCTCGCGGGACGCCAGCTGGGCCGCTCGGTCGCACAGCTCGACGGCTCCTACGCGCTCGACGCTCCCGGTGTCGGCTCCTACGTCCTGATCGCGTCCGCCGACGGCTTCCAGCCGCAGGCCTCGACGATCGTCGTACACGACGAGCCGGTCGCCTACGACATCCTGCTGAGCGGCACGAGCGGGCTGAGCGGTGTCGTGCGGGCCGCCGACAGCGGCACCCCGGTCAAGGACGCCATGGTCATCGTGACCGACGTGCGTGGTGACGTGCTGGCCACCGGCACCACCGGCCAGCAGGGCGAGTTCACCTTCGCCGAGCTGGTCCCGGGTCCGGTGACCATCGCGGTGAACGCGGCGGGCCACCGTCCGCAGGCCCTGCCCGTCGAGGTCGGCGGCACCGGGGTCACCCGGGTCGAGGTCGAGCTCAGCGCGGGTGCCCAGGTCCAGGGCGTCGTACGGGCGCCGTTCGGTCCCCTCGCGGACGCCCGCGTGACCCTGGTGGACGCGGCGGGCAACGTGGTCGGCACGGCCAGGACCGGTGCGGACGGCGCGTACGCCTTCACCGACCTGGACGGCGGCGAGTACACCGTCATCGCCACGGGCTACCCGCCGGTGGCCACGGCGCTGACCGTCAACGGCTCCGGCGTCGACGACCACACCATCGAACTCGCCCACCCCGGCGAGTAGTTCGAACCCCGGCCCGTGGGGACGCGCGCACTCTGAGCGGAGGAGCGCCCCCACGGGCCGGTCTCATTGCTGGATCGCAAGGAGTTTGACCATGGGACTGACCGCGAAGATCCGTACGCGGGACGGATGGGCCGTGTCGCACGCGGTCGTCACGGTGACCGACACGACGGGCAGCCAGGTGGTGCGGGCCGAGGCCGACGCGGACGGAGCCGTGCAGGACACCACCGCCCTGGCCCCCGGCGCCTACACCGTGATCGTCACCGCGGTCGGATACGCGCCCGCCGCGTCCAGCGCCATCGTCACGGCGAGCGGCCGCGCCGAGATCGGTCAGGTCACCCTCGCCCGGCAGGGCGGCACCGAACTCCCGCCGCCCGGCCCCTGGACCATCGACCCGGCCCACTCCTCCGTCGGCGCGGTGGCCCAGCACCTCGGGATCTCCAGCGTCCACGGCCGCTTCACCGACTTCTCCGGCACGATCGAGATCGCGCCCGACCACGTGGCCGGGTCCCGGGTCGAGGCGACGATCTCCGCCGCCTCGATCGACACCGGCAACGGCATGCGCGACGGGCACCTCAGGTCACCGGACTTCCTCGACGTCGAGCAGTACCCGGTGATCACCTACCGGTCGGTGGGGGTGAGCCCCGCCGGCTCCGACCGCTGGACGGTGCACGGCGAGCTCACCATGCACGGCGTCGTCCGCCCGGTCGATCTCGACCTCGCCTACCTCGGAACCGGCGCCGACCCCTGGGGCGGCACGCGCGCCGCCTTCCGGGCCACCGCCGAGCTCCACCGGGAGGACTTCGCCATGAACTACAACCAGGTGGTCCAGGCGGGCATCTCGGCGATCGGTACGACGCTCAAGGTGGAGCTGGACATCCAGGCGGTGCAGGGCGAGTCGCTGCCGGCCGCCTGAGCCGCCGGGCCCGGCTCACGCGTCGCCCCGGCCCGCGTCGACGATCCGACGAGCCAGTTCGCGCAGCTTGACGTTCTCCCGCTGGGATATCCGCACCAGACTGTCGAAGGCCTCCGCCGCGTCGGTGTCGAGGCGCTCCATGAGGATGCCCGTGGCCTGCCCGATCAGGTCGCGGGTGCGCATGGCCTCGGTGAGCTGTTCGCGCACCGTCGCCGACTCCAGGGCGATGCTGACGTGCGCGGTGAACAGCCGGCCGATCCGGGTGGCCGAGTCGTCGAAGGCCCGCGGCTCGCGCGCGTACGCCGTCAGTACGGTGATCCGGCGCCGGTCGGCACGCAGCCGCAGCGACAGCACCGAGCGCAGCCCGAGACCGGAGAGCCCGAGCTCGTCCGTGGACGCGCTGTCCTCGATGCTGGCGACGGGCGCGGTCCACAGCCGGCTCCAGTACGGATGGTCCTCCCGGCCGGTGTTCAGGGAATCGGCCAGACGCACGACCTCGTCGGTCCACACGAGGGTCCGGTGCGTGTCGCGCTCGATGACCGAGATCCCGGCGTGCTCGGCGCCGGGCAGCAGGTGCACGGCGAGCCGGGCCGCGGTGCGCAGGGTGCCGTGGGGGCTCGGCGTCTCGTGCAGTCGCTGAGCGGCCGCCGTCAGCGCATCGGCCAGCTCAACACCCGCCGTAAAGCGGGACAATTCAGAAAACTCGGACGCAGTCACCACGAACCTCTTCGGCATGCACGGCCGAACGGCCGTGCGCAGGAGAGCTCCGCAGCACATTCCTGACTGCGAGCATTAGGACGAGCAGCACTTTAGCTGTTCCGACGCGGCTGGGCGCGACCCGCCGGGTGGCTGCCACGGCCGCCGTCCACGCCCGCGCCGTAGGCTGTCCGCATGGCTCCCAACATCGCGACGAACACCGCTGTCTCCCGGGACGAGTTGCTGGACTTCGTGCGTCCCCGGCACCGCGCCATCCTGCTCACCCGCCGTGCCGACGGAAGCCCGCAGGGCTCGCCTCTGACCTGTGGTGTCGACGACTCGGGCCGTATCGTCGTGTCGACCTACCCGGAGCGGGCCAAGACCCGCAACGCGAAGCGTGACGAGCATGTCAGCCTGATCATTCTGAGCGACGAGTGGAACGGTCCCTGGGTCCAGGTCGACGGTACGGCCGAGGTGATCGACTCCCCCGACTCCGTCGAGCCTCTCGTCGAGTACTACCGGAACATCGCGGGGGAGCATCCGGACTGGGACGAGTACCGCGCGGCGATGCGGAAGCAGGGCAAGTCGATCATTCGCGTCACCCCCACGCGCTGGGGACCGGTGGCGACGGGCGGTTTCCCCGCGCACCTGTCCCAGGACTGACCCCGGGTTCCTTCGCCCCCTCCGCCCCTACCCGACCCGAACCCCCGGGGGCTCCGCCCCCGGACCCCCGCTCGGCCTGAACGGCCTCGTCCTCAAACGCCGGACGGGCTGGGGCACTGCCCCCAACCCCGACTACGACGACCCCGGGGGTGGGGAAATCGGCCTGGACGGCCTCGTCCTCAATCGCCGGACGGGCTGAGAGGTTGCTCTCTGCCCTCAAGACGGGGCGGGGCGGGGATTGCCCCCGGCGGGAAGGGAGTTGCCGCCCGGCGGGCCAGCGGTCAGGTCCCAGCCCCCTCGCACCCGCAGCCGCTATCGCACCGAAGGGGCCGTGCCGGTGCATCACATGCCCGTTGCGGACGGCAACACGACCCCACCGCACTGACCCACCGGACCACACAAGGGCTGCAACGGGCGGATCACCGGCACGGCCCCGACCCACCCACCGGACCGGCGACGACCCACCCACCGAACCGAAGGCGGCGAAACAGTCACGCTCAGCCCCGGGCGACCATCGTCTCGATCCCGGCGACCAGCATCTCCAGCGCGAACGTGAAGTCCCGCTCGCGCATCTCCTCGACCGTGTCACCGCCCCGCGCCTCCATGAGATCGGCGGCGCTCTCCAGGTTGGCGGCGAACTGCGGCTGTTCGCTGATCGTGCTCATGGCCTGCCGGAAGTACTCGTCCTGCGACATCCCCGCCGAGGCGCAGCGCTGCACGAAGTGCCCCTCGATCGTGCCGAAGCCGTAGACGAACTGGAAGACGGCCGAGAGCGCCCCCATCTGCCCGTGCGGCGGCAGCCCGGTGTTGCGGACCACCTGCTGCACACAGAGCGAGAAGGACATCGAGCACGGCCCGATGTTCAGGAAGTTGCCGATGAGCGGCGACACCCAGGGATGACGTACCAGCAGCGCCCGGTACCCGACCGCGAGCGCGCGCAACTGCTCCCGCCAGTCCTCGCCCGACTCCGGATCCGGCAGCCCCAGTTCACCGAAGACGGCGTCGAGGGCGAGTTCGAGCAGGTCGTCCTTGGTGTCGACGTACCAGTACACGGACATCGCGGTGACGTTCAGCTCCGCCGCCAGCCGCCGCATGGAGAACTTCGCCAGCCCCTCCGCGTCCAGCAGTCGCACCGTGGCCTCGGTGATCCGTTCCCGGTCGAGCCCCGACGGCTGACCGCCACCGCGGGCCGACCCGCCCCGGGACGCCTTGCCCTCCAGCCAGACACTGGTCCGCGCCGGACGCTTGGCCCGGTCGGCTGCCCTCACCATGGCGCACCTTCCTCGGAGCTCGTACCGCGGGACGGTCCGGAATTCCCCGGTCCGCCCTCCCACATGATGCTAAGCGCGCGTTTCGGAGAAACCGCTACGGAGACCGCGCAGCGCCACACGGAGAGCACCTCGCGAGGAGCGCCACGCGAGAACGCTACGCGGAGACCGCCACCGCGGAGTCTGCCCTCTCCGCCCGCCGCAGCAACGCGGCCGCGAGCAGTCCGCCGAGAAGCACCGCGACCGCACCGACCAACTGGCTGGTCTCCAGCCCCGACGAGAACGCGTCCGTGATCCGCTCCCGCTCGTCCCCCGAGCCCGCCGAGGCGAGCGCGGCCGGCAGCGACGTGGCCGCGACCGGAATCAGCGCCGCGAACCGCGAGTTGAGGATCGCGCCGAGCACCGCCACCCCCAGCCCGTTGCCGAACTCGGCGAGCGTGCCGTTGATCCCGGCGCCGACGCCCGCCTTCTCCCGCGGGATCGCACTCATGATCGCGTGCGCCATGGCGGGGTTGGCCACCGCACAGCCCGCGCCGATGAGCAGCAGCCCGAGCAGCGTGCCGCCGTAGCCGTGCCCGGCGAGCGTCGCGATGGACACGAGTCCGCCCGACATCAGCACCATGCCGAGCGCGATGGACAGGGGCGTGCCGAGCCGGGCCGTCCACTTCGCGGAGAGCCCGGTGAAGTTCAGCGCGACGACGGACAGTGCGAGCGGAGCCGTCCGCAGTCCGGCCTCCAGCGGCCCGTACCCGAGGACGAACTGGAGGTGCTGCGTGAGCAGGAACAGCGCACCGCCCATGCCGAAGGTGATGAGCACGGCGCCCGCGACGGCGCCGGTGAAGCGCCGGTCCCGGAAGAAGTGCAGGTCGAGCATGGGGTGGGGAATCCGGGACTCCCAGTAGGCGAAGCCGCCGAGCACCAGGAGCGCGATCGCCGCGGTCAGCAGCACCCGCCCCGAGGTCCAACCGTGCTCGGGCCCGGAGATGATCGCGTAGACGAGCGCGGTCATACCGATGGTGGACAGCAGGGCACCGAGCAGGTCGGGGCGGTCACCGCGAGGGGCCTTGGACTCCGGCACGAGGGCGACCACGGCGGCGAGGCCGAGCGCGGCCACCGGCAGGTTGATCAGGAAGATCGCCCCCCACCAGAAGTGATTGAGCATGAAGCCGCCGAGCAACGGCCCCGCGGCGAATCCGAGGGCGTTCACCGCGCTCCAGATGCCGATCGCCTTGGGCTGCTCGTCGGGCGTGAAGATCTGCATCGCGACGGCGAGGGTGGTGGTGAGCAGCAGCGCGCCACCCACGCCCATGCCCGCCCGCGCGGCGATCAGCTGCGGGGTGGAGTCGGCGAGTCCGGCGACGAGCGAGCCCAGGCCGAACAGCGCGAGGCCCGCGATCAGCATCTTCTTGCGGCCGTAGCGGTCGGCCGCGCTGCCCGCGGTGAGCAGCAGCCCGGACTGCACCAGCGAGTACGCGTTGATCATCCACTGGATGTCGGAGGTCGCCGCGCCGAGCTCCCGGTTGAGGGAGGGGATAGCCACGTTCAGGACGGTGTTGTCGAGCAGCACGGTGAGCTGCGCGAGACAGATGACGCCGAGGATCAGCCATCGCTGGGGGTGGCCCTGGGGAGCCGGCACGGTTGACATGCTTTACACCGTAGAACAAGACCCATACACCGTACAGCCGGTTTTTTCCGCCCGCCACAAAGCCCCCGCACCCCGCCGGAACCCACCACACACAGACCGGTGGCCCGGAGCAGAATCGCCCCGGGCCACCGCCCGACCCCGCACACGGCCAGCGATCAGCCGTTCCGCTGCGTCAGGTCGTAGAACGTCGCGGACCCCACCGTCACCTTCTTGAAGTTGGCCGTGACCCAGGAGCTGATCTGGGACGAGGAGCCGGAGCCACCGCCCATTCCGCCGCCCATTCCGCCGCCGGAGATGAAGTAGTGGATCTTCCCTGCGGCCACGTACTTCTTGAACTGGGCCAGGGTCGGAGACGGATCGGTGCCGTTGAAGCCGCCGATGGCCATCACGGGCCTGCCGGTCGCGAGCTGATAGCCGGCGGAGTTCTGGGAGCCGATGGCCGCGGCGGCCCAGGTGTAGTCGTCCGCGTTCTCCTCCAGCAGCTTCTTGGCCGCGGAGCTGACGCTCGCGCCGTTCAGCAGCCCGCCGGCACCGCCGCCTGCGCCCATCGGGCCCTCGCCCTGGACCATGCCGCCCGCGCCGGGACCGCCCTGCTGGTTCTGCCCCTGGCCGCCCGCGCCGTTGCCGTTCTGCGTGTTGCCGTTGCCGTTCTGTCCCGGCATGCCGCCGCCGGGGAAGCCGCCGGTCGGAGGCTGTCCCGTACCGCCGCCCTGCTGGGTGTTGCCGTTCCCGTTCTGCTGGTTCTGGCCCGGCATGCCGCCGCCGAAGCCGCCCCGCATGCCACCGCCGCCACGGCCGCCACCGGGACCGCCCATCATGCTCGCGCCGGCGGGACCGGCCGTCACGATGGAACCGGTGTGCCCGGTGTCCACCGTGGAGAGCGTGTACGCGGTCGGACCCGCGACCGAGGCCACCACGCTCAGCCCCACCGCCGCGAGGGCGAGCGGGCGTCCGATCCGGGTGACGAAGATCAGGCCGAGCGCACCGGCCAGTCCGCCGACCAGGACCAGCCACTTGAGCCAGGGCAGGTAGTCGGGCGTCCGGTTGAGGAGGACGTACCCCCAGGCGGCGGTCGCGGTGACCGCGCCGGCCAGGCTCAGCGAGGCCCAGATCCTGGACCGCTCCTCCCACAGGACCGTCGCGCCCATGCCGACGACGGCGGCGATGTAGGGGGCGAGGGCCACCGTGTAGTACTGGTGGAAGATGCCGGCCATGTAGCTGAAGACGACCGCGGTCATCAGCAGCGCGCCGCCCCACGCGAGGAACGACCCACGGGCCAGGTCGGTACGCCCGGCGCGGGCGACGGTCCCCTCGCCCGGACGGAACCGGGAACGGGTGAGCACGAGCCCGGCGACCAGCAGGATCAGCGCGGCGGGCAGCAGCCAGGAGATCTGGCCGCCGATCTCGGAGTTGAACATCCGGTCCCAGCCGGTCTCGCCCCACTGACCGGTCCCGCCGCCACCGCCACCGCCGCCGACGCTGCCGGTCTCGTCGCCGTTGATGCGGCCGAGGCCGTTGTAGCCGAAGGTCAGCTCCAGGAAGGAGTTGTTCTGCGAGCCGCCGATGTACGGGCGGGAGGACGCGGGCCACAGCTCCACGATCGCGACCCACCAGCCGCCGGAGACGACCATGGCGAGCGCGGACAGACCGAGCTGCCCGAACCGCTTCTTCAGGGAGACGGGTGCGCAGACCGCGTACACCAGCGCGAGCGGCGGCAGGATCAGGAAGGCCTGGAGCGTCTTCACGAGGAAGGCGAGGCCGACCGCGGCACCCGCCCACACCAGCCACTTGGTCCGGCCGTCCTCAAGACCGCGGATGACGCAGTAGACGGTGACGGTCATGAGCAGCGCGAGCAGCGCGTCCGGGTTGTTGAACCGGAACATCAGCGCGGCGACGGGAGTGAGCGCGAGCACCGCGCCCGCGATCAGGCCGGCGGCGGGGCTGAAGCGACGGCGCACGGCCGCGTAGAGGACGCCGACCGTGGCCACGCCCATGAGGACCTCGGGCACGAGGATCGCCCAGGAGCTGAGGCCGAAGATCCGGACCGACAGGGCCATCGGCCACAGCGAGGCCGGGGGCTTGTCGACGGTGATGGCGTTGGCGGAGTCGAGCGAGCCGAAGAAGAAGGCCTTCCAGCTCTGGCTGCCGGCCTGTACGGCCGCGGAGTAGAACGAGTTGGCGTACCCGGAGGCGCTCAGGTTGTACAGGTAGAGGAGCGCGGTGGCGGCCAGCAGGCCGAGGAGGGCAGGTCGCACCCAGCGCGGGTCCTCGGGCCGGCCGCGCCAGAGGCGACGGTGGAACGGCTGCCGGGGCTCACCCGAGCCGGAACCGGAGTCGGAGCCCGGGCCGGGAGCGGGAGGCGGAGCGCCGGCGGGCAGGCCCTGCTGCTGCGGGGCCGTCGCCGTGGGCGGCTCCCACGAGGGACTCACACCCTGTGGACGGGTCGTGTCGGGCTGAGTGGTCATCGTGCGTTCCTCGGGTCGTGATCGTGCGGGCGCACCGCCTGCAACTGCATGGTCGAGTCCCCCCAGGTGCGGTCCGCGGCCTCACCGGCGCGGAACTGGGTCGTGTCGTACGGGGCTTGGTCGTGCGGGGCTTGGTCGTGCGGGGCGGGGCCGTGCGGGGCCGGTACCTGCGACGCCGGGCCGTACGGGGCGACCGGGCCGTGCGAGGTCGGGTCGTACGAGGCCGGACGGTGCGAGGCCACGACGTGCGACGTCCGCTCGTCGCGCCGGTCCGGGAAGACCCAGGCCCGGAACAGCAGGAACCGCAGCACGGTCGCCGCGAGGTTGGCGGCGATCAGTACGGCCAGCTCGGTGGAGTGCGAGGGGTCGCTGCTCGCCGCCTTCAGCGCGGCGAGGGAGCCGCTGGTGAGAGCGAGGCCGATGCCGAAGACGACCAGGCCCTGCGCCTGGTGGCGGACGGCGCCGCCCCGGCCGCGCACCCCGAAGGTCAGCCGCCGGTTGGCGGCCGTGTTGGCGACCGCGGAGACGAGCAGGGCCAGCGCGTTGGCGATCTGCGCCCCGGAGAAGGAGCGGAAGGCGCTGTAGAGCAGCAGGTAGAACAGGGTGGACAGGCCGCCGACGACGCAGAACCCGACGAGCTGGCGGGCCAGACCGCCCGGCACGTCGGTGAGGTCCCGGTCGCGCGGATCGTCCCCGAAGGGCCGGCCGAGCCGGTCGAGCGGCAGCGAACCGGTGGCGAGGGCGCGGCCCACCCGCCACACCCCCTTGAGGTCGTCGGTCGCGGTCTTCACGATGTGCACGGTCGAGTCCGGGTCGTCGACCCAGTCGACGGGCACCTCGTGGATGCGCAGTCCGGCCCGCTCGGCGAGCACCAGCATCTCCGTGTCGAAGAACCAGCCGGTGTCCTCGACCAGCGGCAGCAGCGCCTGGGCGACATCACGGCGGATCGCCTTGAAGCCGCACTGCGCGTCCGAGAAGCGGGCCTGCAGCGAACCGCGCAGGATCAGGTTGTACGAGCGGCTGATGAACTCCCGCTTGGCGCCGCGCACCACCCGGGAGCTCCGTGACAGCCGGGAGCCGATCGCCAGGTCCGAGTGGCCGGAGATCAGCGGCGCGACCAGCGGCAGCAGGGCGTTGAGGTCGGTGGACAGGTCCACGTCCATGTAGGCGAGGACCGGCGCGTCCGACGCCGACCACACGGCCCGCAGCGCCCGGCCGCGGCCTTTCTGCTCCAGCCGGAAGGACCGGACCTCGGGGATCTCCGCCGCCAGCCGCTCGGCCACCCGAGGGGTGCTGTCCGTGGACGCGTTGTCCGCCACCGTGATGCGGAACGCGTACGGGAACGTGCGCTCCAGGTGCTCGTGCAGTCTGAGCACACATGGCTGGAGGTCCTTCTCCTCGTTGTAGACGGGGATCACTACGTCCAGGACAGGCGTACCGGCGTCTGTGGCCGGGAGGTGCTCCCGCGCCGGCAGATTGCCGGGAGAAGGGTCGGTTCGCATGCGAACGACTCTCGTCAAGCGCCCTGTTGCGCCCATGTGGTGGTGCTGTGCTGCGCCTGTGAGTGCGATGACCACGCCGCTTCGGGTGCGGGCCGCGGCACGGCGGGGCCGAGCGCGGGCAGATGCAACGTGAACACGGTCCTGCCGGGCACGCTGTCGACGGTCACGGCACCGCCGTGCGCGGTCGCGACCGCCTGCACGATAGCGAGCCCCAGACCGGTGGATCCGGTGGCCCGGGACCGCGCGGAGTCCCCGCGCGCGAACCGTTCGAAGACGTGCGGCAGCAGTTCGGACGAGATGCCCTGGCCGTTGTCCTCGACGTCGATGCACATCCACGGTCCGCGCCGCTGGACGCGCGCCGTGACCGTCGTGCCCGGCGGGGTGTGCTTGCGGGCGTTGCCCAGCAGGTTGACCAGCACCTGCTGGATGCGTGCCGCGTCCCCGGCCACCAGGGCCGGTTCGTCGGGCAGGTCGAGACGCCAGTTGTGGTCCATGCCGGCCGCGCGCGAGTCGCTGATGGTGTCCACCACGAGCGGGACGAGGTCGGTGTGCTCGAACTGGAGGGGGCGGCCCGCGTCCAGGCGGGCGAGCAGCAGCAGGTCCTCGACGAGCAGCGTCATCCGGCCCGCCTCGGATTCGATCCGGCCGAGCGCGTGCCGGGTGTCGGGCCCGACCTGCTCCCTGCCGCGCCGGGTCAGTTCGGCGTAGCCCCGGATGGAGGCGAGGGGGGTGCGCAGCTCATGGCTGGCGTCCGCGACGAACTGCCGTACCCGCGTCTCGCTCTGCTGGCGGGCGTGCAGGGCGCCGTGCACATGGTCGAGCATCCGGTTCAGCGCGGCACCGACCTGGCCGACCTCGGTGTGCGGGTCGGTCTCGGACTCCGGGACACGTTCGCTGAGGTTCACCTCGCCGCTGTGCAGGGGGAGTTCGGAGACGCGGGTGGCGGTGGCGGCGACCTTGCGCAGGGGGCGGGTGGCGAAGCCGACCAGGACGTAGCCGGCGATGGCGGCGGCCACCAGGCCGGCGGCGGTGACACTGATCTCGACGAGGATCAGGGTGTTGACGTTCTCGTCGGTGTCCTCGGTCGGCAGGCCGACGTAGTACGAGTCGCCGCCGTCCCGGCTCGTGGCGTACTCGACGAAGTAGCTCCCGAGACCCGGGAGATCCACGGAGTGCCCCTTGCCGTCCTTGGGCACGGTGGCGAGCGCCGTCTTCTGCGCCGTGGAGAGCTCGGCGGCGTTCATCGTCTTGAAGATGCCGTTGGTGTCGTTCTTCTGCTCCGCCACCGCCGCGCTGGTGATCTCGCCGTCCGCCACGTACGCGGCGATGGTCCTCGGCTGGGTCGGGCCCTTGGTGACGAAGTCCCGGACCTTGCCGCTCGGCGTGGTGCTGTCGTCGAGGGCGCCGCTGTCCCCGATGGGGGCGCCGGGACCGCCGCCCAACTTGTCCGGCAGGCGGCCGCCCACCGCGCGCATGGCGGTCTCGTGCAGCTTGTCGCCCAGCTGGTCGTACAGGTGCGAGCGCAGCGCGATCGTGGTGACGGTGCCGATCACCGCGCACACGACGGCGATCAGCGTCACGGACGCGACGACGAGCCGCGTCCGCAGGGTGCGCGGCTGTCCTCGCCTCTTCTGCGTACGCGGCCGTCGTCGTCCGCTCATGACGCGGCGGGCTTGATCAGATAACCGGCACCGCGCCGGGTGTGGATCATCGGCTCGCGGCCCGCGTCTATCTTGCGTCGCAGGTAGGAGATGTAGAGCTCGACCACGTTGGCCTGGCCGCCGAAGTCGTAGGACCACACCCGGTCGAGGATCTGCGCCTTGCTGAGCACCCGGCGCGGATTGCGCATCAGGAAGCGGAGCAGTTCGAACTCGGTCGCGGTGAGGTGGATGTTCTCGCCCGCCCGCGACACCTCGTGGCTGTCCTCGTCCAGGGTGAGGTCGCCGACCACCAGCACGGAGTCGGAGCGGCGGTCGGCCGCGCCGGAACGGCGGATCAGTCCGCGCAGCCGCGCCACGACCTCTTCGAGGCTGAACGGCTTGGTGACGTAGTCGTCGCCGCCGGCGGTCAGGCCCGCGATGCGGTCCTCGACGGCGTCCTTCGCGGTGAGGAACAGCACCGGCACGTCGGGCAGTTCGCGGCGCAGCCGGCCCAGGACGGCCAGTCCGTCCATGTCGGGCAGCATCATGTCGAGGACGACGGCGTCGGGCCGGAACTCGCGCGCGGTCTGCACGGCGCCCTGTCCGTCGCCCGCGCTGCGGATCTGCCAGCCTTCGTAGCGCAGGGCCATGGACAGCAGCTCGGTGATCGACAACTCGTCGTCCACCACAAGCACTCGGACGGGGCTCCCGTCCGGCCTCAGCAGTTCGGTGCGCCCCTGGGGCGAGGTCGTGGTCATAGCGGACACCTTGCTGGGCGCCGCTGAGAGCATCCTTTCGGGAACCTGTGATTTGTCTGAGAAACCCACAGGAGTCTCTCAGGGAACTCCTGGGAAGATCATCGGCTGTTCCGGGCGGCGCGGATCACGGGTCGATCGCGAAGAGGCGTGCGCCGTTCTCCCAGCAGACCGCGCGCAGCCACACCTCGCCCAGTCCGAGCCGTTCCAGGGCGTGCAGCTGATGGGCGTACGGATAGGGGATGTTGGGGAAGTCGCTGCCCAGCAGCACCCTGTCGCCGAGGGCGGCGAGGCGGTCGCGTGCCCGGTCCGGGAAGGGGGCGAGCCGTTCGGCGAAGTCGGTGAACGCCATGGTCGTGTCGAGCCGCACCTCCTCGTACCGCTCCGCCAGGTCGAGGAAGTCCTCGTACTCCGGCATGCCCATGTGCGCGACGACGAGCCGCAGCCTCGGGTGGCGCGCCAGGACGGCCGCGACCGGACCGGGTCCGGTGTGCTTGCCGGGCGAGGGCCCGGACCCGCAGTGCATCACGACGGGCACGCCCGCCTCGGCCAGTGCCCCCCACGCCGGGTCGAGGAGCGGGTCGCCCGGGTCGTACGCCCCGACCTGCACGTGTGCCTTGAAGACCCGTGCGCCCGCGTCCACCGCCTCCCGTACGTACCTCTCCACGCCCGGCTCGGGGAACAGGGTCGCCGTGTGCAGGCAGTCGGGGGTGCGGCGGGCGAAGCCGACGGCCCAGGAGTTGAGCCATTCGGCCATGCCGGGCTTGTGCGGGTAGAGCATGGCGGTGAAGGCCCGCACTCCGAACGCCCGGATCACGGCGAGCCGTTCGTCCTCGTCCGCGCGGTAGGTGATCGGCCACTCGACGCCGCCGGTCAGCGGGCCGAGTCCGTCGAAGTAGTCCCACACCTTGCGCAGCACGCGGTCGGGCATGAAGTGGGTGTGCACGTCGACGAGACCGGGCAGGCCGAGGCGCCGCCAGAACCGTGTGACGTCGGCGGCGTCGGCCGGGGCGGCGGAGCCGTCGCCGGGACCGCCTGCCGGGAGTCCGCTGTCGTCGGCCGTACCGTCGCCCGGTGTGCCGTCGCCGGCCCGCTGCCCGCTACCGCTCGGCACGCTCGAACCCGTGGCTGTGTTCGACCTTGGCGATGTGCAGGGTGTAGCGCGTGTACCAGTGGTCGCGGCCGTGCTTCTTCGCCGCCCGGTGCTCCATGTGGTTCCGCCATGCGTCGATGGCCACCTTGTCGCGGAAGTAGGCGACGGTGACCCCGAGTCCGCCGGGTGTGCGGGCGGCGTCCTCCCCGAGGAAGCCCGGGATCTCCTTCACCAGCTCGCCCAGCCGCTCGCCGGTCTCGTCGTAACCGTCGTTGTCCTCCGTGAGCACGGAGGTGAACACGACGGCGTAGTAAGGAGGTTCATGTGCGGCGACAGGCGCAACGGAGTGATCGCTCATGTCGCCACTCTCGGGTCGGGCGCCCGGCTCCGTCCAGCGCCTTTCCGTACGGGACCCAAAAGGGATCGAAGTCTTGACCATTCCCCCGCCCGGTCCGCCCCGGTCCGTCCCGCCCCTGCCGGATCCGCCGGAGTCCCGCCCCTGGGCTCTCCTCCCCTTGGCTCCCTGGGCTCCGGCTCCCCTTGGTTCCCTGGGCTCTCGCTCCCCTTGGCCCCCTGGGCGCTCGCTCCCCTTGGCTCCGGCTTCGCCGCTCGTCGGCCCCCGCTGCCCCTCGTCGGCTCCGCTCCGCCGCTCGTCAGAACAGGCCGTCCTGCACCCCGTCGTCCTTCAACTCCCGCACGGGAACGCGCAGTCCCGTCTCCCCCTCGGGCGCGGCGGTCAGTTCCCAGCCGGTCATGAGCCGGGTGTCCAGCACGGCGACCCCGCGCTCCGTCGCGAGATGCAGGTCGGGTCCGGCGGCGGCGAGCAGCTCACCGCTCACCACGCCCCCGGCGACCAGCCCGCTCACGACGGCTTCCGCGCGCGGAAGCCCCGCGAGCCCGAACACGCCGGTGTGGTCGACGGGCTCGAACGGCAGGCGCCGGAGCGACTCTGGCCAGGCGTCGAGCCGCCCCGCCCGCTCGTGCAGCTCGCGGATCTCGGCCACCCGCTCCTCGGGCCCCGGCAGCGCCGACCGCACCGCCCGCTTCTCGGCGTACGGAATCCGGTCGGGCACCTTGAGCGCCGCCCGCAGCAGTTCCTCCGTGCGGCGTGCGGACATCAAGGGTCCCTGCCCCAGCCAGCCGAACGTGACGGCGCCCTGCTCCAGGAGGCGCGCGGTGCCCCGCTCGACCCTGGTGATCCCCACCTTGACGAGTCCGGGGCCGAACCACGCCAGATACACGTGGTACGGCCGCGGGTCGTCGGCCATCGTGTCCGCGGCCACGGAGTGCGACCGCTCCAGCCGGGCGCACTCCTCGCACCGGGCGCCCGTGCTCCGCCCCGGCACGACCGCCCTCACCGGGCACGCGTGGCCCCGGGCCCCCACGCATGTGCGCGCGGCGTCGTCCGGCACGGCGAACGCCACCCGCCGACCGCGGACCAGTGGGCTCCCCTGCCCACCTCCCCACATCAGCACGGGCCCGTCCGCCGACCACCGCAGACCCGAACATCTCCACACCCGCCGCACAGGAACGACAGTAGAGGCCGCCACTGACACCGGCCCCGGCCCGCCCGTCAGAGAGCGGACTCGGTCACGGCCTCACCCGTGCCGTCCCGGCCCGCGTCGCCGCTCACCCGCGTGGGGACCCCCGCGGGCCGCCCTCGTCCCGCCAGCCGGCAGCCGAGGCACCCGGGGTGCCCGTCCCGCGCGCCGAGGTCCCTGACCCGCCAGCCCCACTCGTCGACGGGCCGACGGCCGGGCGGCTTGCCCCAGCCGGCCAGATGCAGCGCCCACGTGGTCAGCACGCCGATCAGCACGACGCCCAGCCCGCCCCACAGCCCCAGTGCGCTGCCGGTGCAGAGGCCCAGCCCGCTGCCCGTCGCACCCACGGTGGCGATGGCGAACCCGGTCCATCCCGCGAGCGTGTGCCCCTCGTCCCACTGGCTCATCCGCAACCCCCTCATGCCGTGACGACTAAACTCACACCTACCTCACTACCTAAGCAATTTAGCACCTAAACCTCTCACGATGTAAGGGAATTTCGATGGCTCAGGGCACGCCGCGCCCGCCCGCGACACCGGCCCGGACCCTCTCCGCGATGGACCACCTGATCGCGACGAGCATGTTCGGCCAGCAGGAGATGGCCCAGCGGCTGAACCTGAACGTCACCGACCTCACGTGCTTCGCGTTCGTCCTGGAGGCGGGCGACGACCTGCTCACGGCGGGCGACCTCGCGGAACGCGCCCATGTCACCACCGGCGCCGTCACCGGCATCCTCAACCGCCTCGAACGTGCCGGCTACGTCGCCCGCCGCCCCGACCCCGCCGACCGCCGCCGCGTCCGCATCGCCGCACAGCCCGACGCCGTCGCCCGCGTCACGGCGCTCTACGAGCCGTACTACACGCGCCTGAACGCGCTCCTCGCCGAGTACACCCCCGACGAACTATCCCTGCTCGACGACCTGTTCACCCGCACGGGCGAGCTGATGAGCGACTACCTGGAAGAGCTGCGCGAGCCGAACGGCTGACGGCTCCTACGACGACAGCGGCCACAGCGGCGGTCCGTACCGCCCGGGGCGCTCCTCGGCCAGGAGCCGCCGGAGCTCGTCGTGCCGCGCTCCGCCGAGGCCCAGCACCTCGGCGAGACGGCCGAACGTCGCATGCGTGACCCCTCGGTCACGCGCCTGCGCCTCGAACCGGTCCAGCCGGTCGAGCAGGACGCGCGCGTCGAGCTCCTCCGCCGGCTCCTCGTCGAGCCGTGCGGCGTTCTCCCGCTCACGGTCGATCTCCGAGAAACCGCAGATCTCCCGGCTGCTCGCCTCGACCTCGCGCAGGGTCTCCGTCTCCATGATCGCGCTGCCCAGCCGGCTGCGGGCGAGGGCGGCGTCCAGGTCGGCCACGTGGACCGTCGGGCCCTCGTCGGTGAGGGGCACGGCGCGCCCGGCGCCCACCGCCTCGCAGACGCCGCGCACTCCGCGGGCGGTCGCCGCGAGCATCGCGGCCGCTTCGGAGGGGTGCCATTCCAGGACCGTGCCGACCGCCTCGACGTCCTCGGCCGTGAAGGTGTGGACGACAGGGCCGAGCAGGTCGCGCAGTTCGTCGGGCGGGAGTTCGCCGTCCAGCCCGGGGCCCGCCACCAGGAGCCGTACGGACGCGTTCACCTGGCAGCACGCCGCGAGGGTCAGCGCGTCCGCCAGGGGACTCTGCAGCGTCGGCTCGTCGCCGCGGGCGAGGATGTCCCCGCCGACGTCCAGAAGATCGATCGAGTCCGGCTCCAAATGGCTGATCAGCTCTTCGACTTGGCGGGTGATGCCCTCGGCACCGTGGTCCGGGTCGATCAGGGCGAACGTCTGCGGGAGGGCGGCCGCCAGGCGCGGCAGCGTGGAACCCGCCGGGGCGATCGGGCGGGCCCCGCCCGGCACGGTCCGGACCGCCGGGGTGAGCCGTTCGAGGCCGGTGAAGCGGCCCGGCCCGCGGGGGCCCGGCACCGCATCGCTCAGCAGGCGGTCCCAGGCGTAGGTGAGGATCACCGTCCGGTCCCCGTCGCCGTGCAGAGCGCCGTCGAGCATCGCGGCGGCGACGGCGTCACCCCCGCCTCCCGCTGCGACGATCAGCCTCGTCATGACTTCAGCCTACGAGCAGTGCGGCCCGGCCTCCACGGCTCGGCGCCACTTGTCCGGGGACCCGCACCGGCAATCCCCGCGGCGCACCGGCACTGCCGGGGGTCCGCATCCGCGCTCCGTATTCCGGGTGCCGCGGTCCCGGCGGTTCCCGCCGCGCTTTCCCACCGACTGCACGCTTTCCAGCCGACCCGCCGCACGGCGGATCACCGAAACGCAAGAGGCCCCGGATCTCTCCGGGGCCTCTTGTCCATGTGCACTCGGCAGGATTCGAACCTGCAACCTTCTGATCCGTAGTCAGATGCTCTATCCGTTAAGCTACGAGTGCTTGTTCTGTTGTGCTTTCGCCTCCGCTCCCCGGCCTTTCGGCCCGCTCGCGGCGACAGGAAGAACATTACATGACTGCCGCCGCCATGTGAAATCCGTTTGCCGCACCCCTTGTGAGCTGGGCAAACGCCCTTCCGGACCGTTTCGCCGGCCCGCCGGGGCCATGGTCGGGGGCGCATGAACGCCGAAGCCCCGGTCCAACTGGACCGGGGCTTCGGATCTTGAGGCGGAGGCGGAGGGATTTGAACCCTCGATGGGCTTTAAGGCCCAAACCGCATTAGCAGTGCGGCGCCATAGACCGGACTAGGCGACGCCTCCCGCACAGCCGCCCGCGCGAGCGCGAGTGGTGCGTGCAGATGATGACACAGTCGAGCGCGGTGTCACCAATCGCCCCCCACGGTACTAGGCAGGCGGGCCGCAGGGCAAAGCCCGTATGAGGTGGACACGGGTGTCGCGGCGAAGAACCGGGCGGGGCCGGGAACGGACACCCGGCGGGGCCGGCCGCGGACGCCCGGCCGGGTGGCGGCCGGCCGCGTGACCGGATCGGCGCGCAACCGTGCGGGGCGCCCGGCGTTAGACAGGGCATGCTCCACCGAATCGTTCTCACCGCCGCGGCGTCCGCCGCCGCGCTCTCCACCGCACCGACCGCCTCCGCCGCCGTACCGGCCGTGCCCGCGGCGTCCGCGGTGCCGGCCGTCGCGTCCGCGCCCGGCCCGGTCTCGCACGGCACACCGGTCCACGTGCGGCCGGTCCTCATGCCCCCGCCCGCCCGGGACGAGGACTCCGGGGACCGGCTGACCGTGACCGTCCACGGCGCCGGCGGCGACGCGGACGGGACGTACGAACTGCGGTGCCACCCCAGCGGCGGCAGTCATCCGGACGCGGCCGAGGCCTGCGCCGAGCTGGACCGGAACACCACGTGGGGCAAGGACCCCTTCGCCCCCGTGCCGCCCGGGACGATGTGCACGATGCTGTACGGCGGTCCCGCCACCGCGCATGTCACCGGGACCTGGGCCGGACGGCCCGTGGACGCGCGCTTCGACCGCACGGACGGCTGCGAGATCGCGCGCTGGGACGGTCTCGTACCGCTGCTGCCCAGCCTGGGGCCCTAACCGGAACCCCGGTCCGGCGTCCGCCGGACCCACGGCCGGTCCGGGCGGGCGAGGGACGACCGGAGCCCGGACCGGAGCGGGAGCGCCGGTGGAGTGGGAGCGCCGGTGGAGTGGGAGCGCCGGTGGAGTGGGACGAAATGCGTGGTCACAGGTTCTACGTCTCTTCTGCGTCTGTTCTGCGTGCGACCTCCCTCTCATCCGGCGTCGCGAGCGCAACCACTGCCCGTAGACTCCCTCGCGTGACACGCTGCGGGCCGGTTGGCAAGATGGCATCCGCGGTCGGCAAGGTGCGGTAACAGGGAGGAAGCGTCTCGTGAGCAGCAGGCCATCCCGAGGCGCTGCTCGCCTCGCAGCCATACTGGACGCGCTGCCCGATGCGTTGGTGCTGGTCAACGCAAATGGGACCGTCGTCAACGCCAACACCATCGCCCTGGAGGCCTTCGAGGCCCCGGGCACGGCTCTGGTGGGCCGCGGACTGCTCGACCTGCTGCCGCAGTTCGACTCCCGGCTGATCCCCGGCTCGATGCGACGGCCCGACACCATCGACCAGAGCGGGCGGACCAAGCCGACCAGGATGATCGCGCGGCGGACCGACGGGAGCGAGTTCCCGGTCGAAGTCACCAGTGCGAATCTGGAGAACGGCCAGCAGGCCTACGACAGCTACGGCTACACCGCCGACGAGCTGCTCATGCTGGTGGTCCGCGATCTGTCCGGCACGGTCGACACCGAGGCCGAACTCGCGCGTTCGCAACGGCAGACCGAGATGATCCTGCGGGCCGCGGCCGAGGGCGTGGTCGGCACCGACACCGAGGGCCGCGTCGTCCTCGTCAACCCGGCCGCCGCCCAGATCCTCGGATACCGGGCCAGCGACCTCGGCGGCCAGGACCTGCACGCCCTCATCCTCCACTCGCGCGCCGACGGAGAGGGCTTCCCGTACGAGGAGTCCCCGCTCGCCGACACCCTGCGCTCCGGGCGCAAGCACCGGGTGCGCGGGCAGGTGCTGTGGTCGAAGTCCGGGGACAAGGTGCCCGTCGACCTGACGACCGCTCCGGTGCGTGACGGCGACCAGCTCGTCGGCGCCGTCATGACCTTCACCGACCGGCGGCCCTACGACACGCTCGCCGAGGAGAAGGACGCCGAGGCCACCCGGCACGCCGAGGAGCTCGGACAGCGTGCCGAGGAGCACGCCGAGGAGCTCGGGGCGCTGCGCGAGCAGCACGCCGCCGAGCTGGCCGAGCAGCAGGAGCGGCACACGGAGGAACTGGCCGCGGGCGACGAGCGCTACGCGGCGCTCGGCGAGCGCGAGAAGGACCGGTACGAGGCGCTGGCCGCCCGCCACGAGCAGCTGCTCGCCGTGCTCGGCCAGTCCCTGCGCGGCCCCCTGGACCAGCTGCGCGGCGAACTGTCCAAGCTCGCCGCCGACGACGCCGGCCAGCTGTGGCCGGAGGCCAACCAGGTCCTGCACCATCTCGCCGCGGGCTACTCGCGGATCACGACGCTCGTCGACAACGTGCTCGGCTACCAGCGGCTCGACTCCGGGGCCGAGGAGGTCGCCCGTACGAAGGTGATGCTCGACGCGGTCGTCGCGGCCGGGGTCGAGGGCGCCGTGGACCTGATCGGGCCCGGCCGCGTCCAGTTCGCCGTGCACGCGCCGCCCATCGAGGCGGAGGTCGACCCGACCCGGCTGGCGAACGCCCTCGCGCACCTCATCGCCGATGTGGCCGGGGTCGACGCGACGGGCAACGCGCCGGTGTCGGCGGGCGGTTACATGGACAACACCGTCGTGGTCGCGGCGGCGCAGCGCGGTGAGGTCGTCCGCATCGAGGTGCGCGGCCCGTACGCCGGGGGAGACCCGGTGCACGAGCCGATCGTCCGCGGCATCGTCCGCGCGCACGGCGGTGTGCTCCAGACGCACGAGGTGCCGGGGATGAGCGGCAGCGCGTTCGTCCTGGAGGTGCCGATCGGCGGTGGCGCGGGGGCGGTTCCGGCCGGGCGGGTCGAGGACGCGCCCGGCGCCGAGGTCGCCATTCCCGAGCAGGCCGCGCCCCAGGGCGGCGGCAGGCGGCGGGCCCGGCGGTCCTCCGTGGACGCCTTCCTGGAGAGCGAGGTGGCGGGTTCCGCACCCGCGGCCGAGGCCGGCGACTCCGCCCCCACCGGTCGCCGCCGCCGGCGTGCGGCCGAGGGGCAGGAGGCCGGCGAGGTGTCCGTTCCCGCGCAGGGGACGGCGGTCGAGGATTCCGGTGACGCCGGTGCGGCCGGTTCCGGCGGTACCGGGCGGCGACGCGGCCGGCCGAGTTCCGCCGAGGGCACGGGCGGTGGTACGGGCCCGGGCGCCACGGACGACGTCTCGGAGGGCGCGGTCGTCACCGCGGCCGAGCACGCGGCGGGGACCGCCGCCGCGGGCACGGGGCTGGGCGGGACGGTGCCTCCGCAGGGTGTGCCCGTGCCCTCGGGGCGGCGCGCGCGCCGGGACGGCGAACAGCACGCGCTTCCCGCGGCGTTGCCCGCGGCGCCGAGCGCGCCCGCCGCCGCGGCCGCGCAGGAGCCGGCCGCCACGGACGCGGCGCAGCCGACCGGACGGCGCCGTCGTGCGCTGGCCGCCGCGGCCGAGCGTGCCGCCACGCAGGACGCGGGCGCCCGTACGGTGTTCGCGCTGCCGCCCGCGGAGGCGGACCGCTCTCCCGAGTACGTCCAGGCCGAGGCCCAGGCGCAGGCGCAGTACGCCGCGAGTGTCGCCGCCGGTCACACACAGGCCGACGACGGCCGTCATGACGTGATGGCGCACGACCCGGCCGACGATCACACGCCGCCGCAGCCGCACCCCGTCTCCGCGCCCACGGGCCGGCGGCGGGCCCGTCCGGCCGCGGACCGGCCGGAGCCTACGGGGACCCCGCCGCAGGGCGTTCCCGCGCAGGGCGTTCCGGCCCAGGTGGCTCCCGGGCAGGCCGTGCCGGTGCCGGGTGTTCCCGCGCAGGGCGTTCCCGGGGCGGTGCCTGCCGACGCCGCCGGGCAGCCGGTTCCCGCACAGAGGCCGCGGACCGCTGCCGCCCAGGCCACTCCCGCCGCGGGCACCGCAGCCCGGCCGCAGCCCGCCACGGCGGTGCCGGGCGCTGCCCCGCAGGCGTGGCCCGACGCGCACGCCGACGACGCCGCGGGCACTCCCGCCGGCGGCACCCCGGTGCAGCCCGCGCCTGAGGCGCTCCCCGCGCCGGACGCGGCCCGTGCGACCCCCGCCGCGGGCACCCCGCTGCCCCCTGAGCGCCCGGTCCAGCCGCGCGCCGCCCAGCCGCTGCCCGCCGAGGCCGCGGCACCGGTCGACCCCAACTCGACGCAGGGCCGCGCCATAAGCGTGCGCACGCTCGGTCAGGGCGTCCCGTTCACCCGGCAGCCCGCGCCGAGCCAGCCGGGCCCCCAGGCGCCGGCGCCGTCCCAGACGGCCACGCCGCCCCCGCACCAGACCAACGGCTCGGGCCGCCGCCGCAAGCTCGGCACACCTCCCGAGCCCGCCGCGGAGCGTCCGGAGACGGGCGCACGGCCTCATCCGCAGGGCGGCCAGGGCTCGGCGGCCCCCGGGTCCCGGCGGCCCGGAGCCACCGAGGGTGCCGGACGGTCCTACGCCATAGGAGCACCGGACGAAAACGCCGACGAGGGCCCCGAGCCGCTCGACGGCCCGGGCGGTGCGGTCGAGATCGCCGACCCGCCGCAGCCGCGGCCGATGGACGACGAACTGCCCCCCGAGCCGCTGGACAACCCGCGCCGGCTGCTCGTGTGGCCCGCACCCGACGTCACCACCCAGCAGGCGCTGAGCGACCGCGGCTACCGGCCCGTCGTCGTGCACTCCCGGGAGGAGGTCGACGCGCAGATCGCCGCCTTCCCGGCCGCGCTCTTCGTGGACCCGCTGACCGGGCCGATCACGCGGACGGCGTTGCAGTCGCTGCGTCAGGCGGCCGTCGCCGCCGAGGTGCCCGTCCTCGTGACCGCCGGGCTCGGCCAGGCGACGCGGGAGGCGGCCTACGGCGCCGATCCCGCCGTGCTCCTCAAGGCGTTGGCGCCCCGGGACTCCGATCAGCACCCGCCGCGCGTGCTGCTGATCGAGGAGCACGCGGAGATAGCGCTGGCGCTGACCGCGACGCTGGAGCGGCGCGGCATGCAGGTCGCCCGGGCGTCGACGGACGCGGACGCCGTCACGCTGGCCTCGCAGATGCGGCCGAACCTCGTGGTGATGGACCTGATGCAGGTGCAGCGGCGACGCGCCGGGATCATCGACTGGCTGCGCGCCAACGGCCAGTTGAACCGCACTCCGCTCGTCGTCTACACCGCCGCCTTCGACCAGGCCGAACTGCCGCGCCTGGCCGCGGGCGAGACGGTGCTGTTCCTCGCCGAGCGCTCGACGAGCGCGGAGGTGCAGGACCGGATCGTCGACCTCCTCGCGAAGATCGGCACCAACTGACCGTCGGGCGGCCCGCACCGACTGACCGTCCGGCGGCCCGCACCGACGGGCCGCCGAGCCGACCAGGACATGCGCAGGCCGGGACACGACGCAGGCCGGGCCGGGAGTCGTGACTCCCGGCCCGGCCTGCGTCGTGCGTGTCAGAGCTTGGTCACGTCCAGCTCACCCTCCGCGTACTGCCTGCGGAGCACCTTCTTGTCGAACTTGCCGACGCTGGTCTTCGGGACCGACTCGATGATCGTCCAGCGCTCGGGGAGCTGCCACTTGGCGATCTTCCCCTCCTCGGCGAGGAAGCCGCGCAGGGTCTCGAAGTCGGCGGTCGAACCCGCCTTCAGGACGACGGTGGCCAGCGGCCGCTCGCCCCACTTCTCGTCGGGGACGGCGACGACGGCGGCCTCGGCGACGTCCGGGTGGGACATGAGGGCGTTCTCCAGGTCCACCGAGGAGATCCACTCGCCGCCCGACTTGATGACGTCCTTGGCGCGGTCGGTGAGGGTCAGGAAGCCGTCCGCGCTGATCGTGCCGACGTCACCGGTCTTGAGCCACCCGTCCTCGCTGAACTTGTCGGCGGGACGCAGCGGTTCGGCGCCCTGTCCGCCGTAGTACGCGCCCGCGATCCAGGGGCCCCGCACCTCCAGCTCGCCGGCGGACTCGCCGTCCCAGGGGAGCCGTTCGCCGCCGGGGCCGGTGAGGCGGGCCTCGACACCGGCGGGGAAGCGACCCTGGGTGAGCCGGTAGCCGAACTCCTCGTCCGTGCCGACGGCGTGCGCCGGGGGCCGGGCGATCGTGCCGAGCGGCGAGGTCTCGGTCATGCCCCAGGCGTGGCAGACCCGCATGCCGAGGTCGTCGAAGGCCTTCATGAGCGAGGGCGGGCAGGCGGAGCCGCCGATCGTGACCTGGGTGAGCGAGGAGACGTCGCGGGGCTTGGCCCGGAGTTCAGTGAGCAGGCCCTGCCAGATGGTGGGGACGGCCGCGGCGTGCGTCGGCTTCTCGCTCTCGATCATCTCGGCGAGCGGCCCCGGCTGGAGGAAGCGGTCCGGCATCAGCATGTTGATGCCGGTCATGAACGTGGCGTGCGGCAGACCCCAGGCGTTGACGTGGAACTGCGGGACCACGACGAGCGAGGTGTCGCGGTCGGTGAGCCCCATCGACTGGGCCATGTTGACCTGCATGGAGTGCAGGTAGATCGAACGGTGGGAGTAGACGACGCCCTTCGGGTCCCCGGTGGTGCCGGAGGTGTAACACATCGCCGCGGCCTGCCGCTCGTCGATCTCCGGCCAGTCGTACGTGGTCGGCTTCCCGGCGATCAGCTCCTCGTACTCGTGCACCCGCACGTTCGCGCCGTCGAGCAGCGAGCGGTCGCCGGGCCCCGAGACGACCACGTGCTCGAGGGTCGGCAGGTGGGGGAGGAGCGGGGCGAGGAGCGGAAGCAGCGAGCCGTTGACGATGACCACGCGGTCGGCGGCGTGGTTGACGATGAAGACGAGCTGCTCGGCGGGGAGGCGGAGGTTCAGCGTGTGCAGGACCGCGCCCATGGAGGGGATCGCGAAGTACGCCTCGACGTGCTCGGCGTTGTTCCACATCAGCGTCGCGACCCGCTCGTCGCCCGTCACACCGAGGTCGTCGCGCAGGGCGTTGGCGAGCTGGACGGCACGCGTACCTGCCTCACGGAAACTGCGCCGCTGGGGTTCGCCCTCCCCCGTCCAGGTCGTGATCTGCGACGTCCCGTGCACGAGTACTCCGTGCACGAGAATGCGGGTCACGGTCAGCGGTACGTCCTGCATCGTGCTCAGCACGGCGTCCTCCCGGGGGCGACATTGCCTACGCGGCAGTAAGGGTTGCGCTGATTCTGCGCACATACCGCGCGGTATGTCACTAGGTCCGGGCGATCGATCGCGTCACGTATTGGTCGCGCGCCTCCTGTCAGCGCACCGGGCTGAGCTCGGGGTCCTCACGCAGCTTGCCCAGCGCGCGCGACACCGCCGACTTGACCGTCCCGACGGAGACTCCGAGCACCTCCGCCGTCTGGGCCTCGCTCAGGTCCTCGTAGTACCGCAGGACGACCATCGCCCGCTGCCGCGCCGGCAGCTTGGTGATCGCCCGCCACATCGCGTCGTGCAGCGCCTGCTGTTCGGCCGGGTCCCCCGTGGGCAGCACCTCCGGCTCCGGCAGTTCGTCGCAGGCGAACTCGTCGACCTTGCGCTTGCGCCACTGCGACGTCCGCGTGTTCAGCAGCGCGCGCCGCACATAGCCGTCCAGCGCCCGGTGGTCCTCGATCCGGTCCCAGGCGACGTACGTCTTCGTCAGGGCGGTCTGCAGCAGGTCCTCCGCGTCGCTCGGGTTCGCGGTCAGCGAGCGAGCGGTACGCAGCAGCACCGGCTGGCGGGCCTTCACGTACGACGCGAACGACGGGTACGGCGCGTACGGACGGGTCTGCCTCGCCGGTGTGGCGGCGTCCGAAGCGCTGGTGCAGACGGGTGTGGTCATGGCTCCACGCTAGGTTCGCCCCCTACTCCCGCGGATCGGCCGCAGGTCCCGAAGCCGTGTCCGCCTCAGGTTGTAGGAGTGGGGCTGACCTCACCTCCTGAAGGTGGACGAGCAGGCACACCCCCTGAGGGTTCATCCCTGAGGGACGACTCCGCCCGCAGTACGGGAGCGCGGTGCGCGCCCGCGCCCGTGGGCCGTGCGCCGGGCCCCGGACCTGCCCCGATGTCACCTCGCGCCGGGCACCCCCATCGCGGGGCGTGCCCCGGCGGCCCCCTCAGGTGTCCGTACTCAGGATCAGCCCCGAGGTCGGGACCCCGGTCCCGGCGGTGACCAGGACACGGCCCGCCCCCGGTATCTGGTTCACCGAGGTGCCCCGCACCTGCCGGACCGCCTCCGCCACTCCGTTCATCCCGTGCAGATACGCCTCCCCGAGCTGCCCGCCGTGCGTGTTCAGCGGGAGCCGCTCCTCGGCGACGAGATCCGCCGCCTCACCCGGTTTGCAGAACCCGAACTCCTCCAGCTGCATCAGCACGAACGGCGTGAAGTGGTCGTACAGGATCCCCACGTCGATGTCCGCGGGATTCAGCCCGGCCGTCCGCCACAACTGCCGGGCCACCACGCCCATCTCCGGCAGCCCCGTCAGGTCGTCCCGGTAGAAGCTGGTCATCTGCTCCTGGGCCCGGCCCGCGCCCTGGGCGGCGGCCGAGATCACCGCCGGGGGACGTGAAAGGTCGCGGGCGCGCTCCACGGAGGTGATCACCAGCGCCTGGCCGCCGTCCGTCTCCTGACAGCAGTCCAGCAGCCGCAGTGGCTCGACGATCCACCGCGAGGCCGCGTGCTCGGCGAGGGTGATCGGTCTGCCGTGGAAGTACGCCGCGGGGTTCGTCGCCGCGTACTTGCGGTCCATCACGGCGACATGCCCGAACGCCTCGGGCGTCAGCCCGTACGCGTGCAGATACCGCTGGGCCGCCATCGCCACCCAGGAGGCGGGCGTGAGCAGTCCGAACGGGAGGGACCAGCCCAGCGCGGCCCCCTCCGCGGAGGGCTCCCGCTGCTGCACCCCGGACCCGAACCGCCTGCCCGACCGCTCGTTGAACGCCCGGTAGCAGACCACCACCTCGGCCACCCCGGACGCCACGGCGAGCGCCGCCTGCTGGACGGTCGCGCAGGCCGCCCCGCCCCCGTAGTGGATCCGTGAGAAGAACGACAGCTCTCCCATGCCGGACGCCTGGGCGACGGTGATCTCCGGGCTGGTGTCCATGGTGAACGTGACCAGGCCGTCCACGTCGCCGGGCGTCAGGCCGGCGTCGTCGAGCGCGGCCCGCACCGCCTCCACCGCGAGCCTCAGCTCACTGCGCCCCGAGTCCTTGGAGAACTCGGTGGCCCCGATCCCGACGATCGCCGCCCGGCCGCCGAGACCGTCCCGTCCGCGCACACTCACGACACCCCTCCCTCGGAGACCGGGGCACCGGCGGATCCGGGGCCGACGTCCGGGCCAGGGCCGGGTCCGACGTCCGAGGTCGTGCCGGTGCCCGCGGCGGTGTCGGTGCCCAAGGCCGTACCGCTGCCCGGGCGGCCGGTCTCGGGGAGCGTCACGGTCACCGTGCCGGTGACGTGCTTGCCGATGCCGTTGGCTCCGACGACCGTGATCGTGGCGGTGTCGCCGTCGACCTCCTCGACCGTGCCGGTCAGCACCATGGTGTCCCCCGGGTAGTTGGGTGCGCCGAGACGTATGACCACCTTGCGCAGGACGGCGGACGGACCGAAGTGGTCCGTGACGTACCGTCCGACCAGGCCGTTGGTCGTCAGGATGTTCATGAAGATGTCCGGCGAGCCCTTCGCCCTGGCCAGCTCGGCGTCGTGGTGCACGTCCTGGTAGTCGCGGGACGCGATGGCGCCCGCGACGATCAGCGTGCGCGTGATGTCGATCTCCAACGGTGGCAGTCGGTCGCCGCTCTTCATCCCTCTCCCTCCCCGTCTCCCACGGCCCGCGCGGCCTGCACTCCCTCGGTGGCGATCAACTCGCCCAGTTCCTGCAGCACTTCGCCGCCACATCCCAGATACGCGTCCAGCTGGCGCCCCCACAGGAAGTGCCGGTGGACGGGATGCTCCACGTCGGCCCCCGCCCCGCCGTGCAGATGCTGGCCCGTGTGCACGACCCGGTGGCCCGCCTCGGACGCCCACCACGCGGCGGTCAGGGCGTGCGTGGCGTACGCCAGTCCCGCGTCCCGTCGCCAGGCCGCCTCGTACGCCGTCACCCGTATCGCCTCGGTGTCCATGTGGGCGTCGGCCGCGCGGAGTTGCACGCCCTGTCTGGCGGCTAGCGGACGGCCGAACTGCTCGCGCGCGTTGGTGTGCTCCACGGCACGCGCCAGCGACCCCGCGCAGACCCCGGCCTGAAGACCGGCGAAGGCGGTGCGGGCCGTGGCGAGCATGTCGTCGTACGCGCCCTCGCCGCCCAGTCGCTCGCCCTGGGTGCCGTCCAGGATCAGCCGCCCCGCCGACCAGGGCGCCGTCAGCTCCACGGGACGGCACCGGGCATCTGCGGTGCGCACCAGCCACAGCCGGCGCCGGTCGTCGGCGACCAGGACATGGGTGGCGTCCCGCAGCCAGGGCACGACCGGGACGACCCCGGCCAGCCGCCCTGCCGCCTCCCGCACGGCCGAGGGCCCGGAGAGCGCGCCGGCCACCACCACCGTCCCGTCGGCGACGGCCGGCAGCAGACGGTCGCGCTGTTCCGTCGAACCGTGCGCCATGACCGCGAGGAGCCCGTGGACGCAGCTCGCCGCGAACGGCACCTGGGCCGTGGTGCGTCCCTGCTCCTCCAGCAGGAGCACCAGGCCGAGCAGTCCCGTGTCCCCGACGGCCGCCACCAGTCCGGCCGCGCACAGCTCCTTCCACAGTTCGGGATCGCTTCCGGTCCCGGCCGCGGCGAGCCGCTCGGGGGTGGCCAGGTCGGTGAAGATCCGGGCGGCCAGGTCACGGGCGGCCGTCTGCTCCTCGGTGGGCGCGAAGTCCATGTCAGCGCCCCCCGCCGGCGGTCACAGCGCCACGGAACGCTCCGTCGCCGGCCACGGCGCCGTCGACCGCGTCGGCCCGGAAGACCGGCAGCTCCAGCTCCTCGTCACAGCGCTGGAACTCGAGCCGCACGGGCATTCCGATCCGCACCTGGTCGTGCGGAACGCCCACCACGTTGCTGACGATCCGTACTCCCTCGGCGAGCTCGATCAGGCCGACCGCATAGGGAGGGTCGAAGGCCGGGAAGGGCGGGTGGTGCATGACGACGTACGAATAGACGGTCCCCTCGCCGCTCGCCTCGACCGTGTCCCACTCCGGGCAGCCGCACGCGTTGCATCCCGGCAGCCAGGGGAAGCGCAGCGCGCGACAGCCCGTGCACCGCTGGATCAGCAGGCGGTGGCGCCCGACGCCCTCCCAGAACCCGGCGTTGTCCCGGTTCACCACCGGTCGGGGGCGCCTGCCCTTCGGTGTGCGGCGGGCGGGCGCGTACTTCAGGATGCGGAACCGGTGTGTCCCGGCGGGGTCGCCTCCCGCCCTCACATCCATCCGGGTCGTGACGAAGTGGCCCGTCCCCAGCCTGGTCGTCTTGCGCTCGGAGACCGACTCGATCACCGCGTCGAAGGTGATCTCGTCCCCGGGGCGCAGCGGACGCAGATACTCCTGCTCGCAGTCGGTGGCGACCACCGAGGTGTACCCGGCGTCGTCGAGCAGTCCGAGCAACTCGTCGAACGCTTCCGAGCGACCCGTGTGCCCGGACAGGCCACCCATCGTCCACGCCTGGAGCATGGTGGGCGGCGCGACGGCGTCCGGCCCTTCGTACGCCGGGTTGGTGTCGCCCATCGCCTCGCACCAGTGGCGGATCATCGCCTCGTTGACCCGGTCCTTGCCGACGGCCGCGACGGCGGCCACCCGGCCCTCGTACGCCTTGAGCCGCCCGTACAGCTCGTCCGGACCGTCCGCACGCTCCGGGACGGCAGGCACCGGACCGTCCGATCGGGCCGGCGCCACGGCCTGGGGACCATCCGACCGAGCGCGTGCGACGGGCTCCGGACCGTCCGTCCGGTCCCCTGCCCGCGACTCGGCCCACTTCCCCTGCCCCTGCTCCCCGCTCACCGCCGCCCCCTCTTCATCCCGAGCCGCATCGTCGCCACGATCTCCCGCTGCACCTCGCTCACCCCGCCCCCGAACGTGTTGATCTGCGCCGCCCTGTTCATCCGCTCCAGCCCGCCGTCCCCGAAGGCCCCTGGCGAGCCGGAGCGCACGAGCGCTCGCTCTCCGACGATCTCCTGACACATTCGGTACACCGCCACCGCGGATTCGGTTCCCATCACCTTCACGCCGCTGGCGTCGCCGGGGGCCGGTCCGCCGGCCCCCACATCCCCCACCAAACGCCAGTTCAGCAGGCGTGTCGCCGCCAGCCGGGCATGCACCTCGGCCAGCCTCGACCGCACCCACGGCTCGTCAATCCGGCGCCGACCGGTCACCGGATCGGGCGTACGCGCCGCCTCCAGCGCCGCCGTGTAGAAGTCCTCGGCCTGCATCCCGATCGCGGCGAGCGCGACACGTTCGTGGTTGAGCTGGCTGGTGATCAGCGCCCAGCCGCCGTTCTCCTCGCCGACGAGGTTCGCGGCGGGCACGCGGATGCCGTCGTAGTACGTGGCGGTGGTCGTCTGTCCGCCCACCGTCTCGATCGGGGTCCAGGAGAAGCCGGGCGCGTCCGTCGGCACGAGGAGGATCGAGATGCCCCGGTGCTTGGGGGCGTCCGGGTCGGTCCGGCAGGCGAGCCAGATCCAGTCGGCGTTCTGGGCGTTGGAGGTGAAGATCTTCTGTCCGTCGACGATCCAGTCGCCGCGGGCCTCCCCGCGCCCGTGGACGCCGTCTTCCCCGGCCGCACGGACACCGCTGTCTCCCGGTCCGGGGCTCCCGGCCCCCTCCACCCGCACGGCCCGCGTGCGCAGGGAGGCGAGGTCCGTCCCCGCCGAGGGCTCCGAGTAACCGATGGCGAAGACGAGGTCGCCGCTCAGGATGCGCGGAAGGAAGTAGGCCTTCTGTTCCTCGCTCCCGTACTTCATGAGCGTCGGTCCGACCGTGTTCAGGGTGACCATCGACACGGGCGCGCCGGCACGGTAGGCCTCGTCGAAGAACACGAACTGCTCGTCGGGGCCCCGCCCCTGCCCCCCGTACGCGGCCGGCCAGCCGAGCCCGAGCAGTCCGTCCGCGCCGATGCGGCGCAGGAGGGCCCGCTGCCGTCCGGGGTCGTCCGCGGGCGGTGGCCCTTCGGGCATCAGGTCCCGGAAATACGTACGGAGTTCGGCGCGCAGCCGCTGCTGGCGCTCGGTGGGGGCGAGGTGCACGGCGGCTGCCCTCCCGGGCCTCGCACGGACAAGGGTTTCTGACTGTCCGTCAGATACTGCGGGGTGTCAAGGCCGGGAGCAGGACGTCCGGG
>NZ_MLCE01000020.1:90682-98974 GCF_002300165.1 Streptomyces sp. Tue6028
AGACGCGCTACCACCCCACAGAGCACAACCACACGCTGGATGTTCCGGGCCGATGGGAGCGCATCGGCCCCCGGCTCACCAGAGGTTGGTGAAGTTGATGACGGCGGTGGACTGGTCGATGGCGGTGAAGGCCGAGCCGTTCACCTGGGCGGTATTGCTCTGGTTCGAGGCTCCGGAGCCGACCGCCTGCTGCTGGGTGGTGGAGGAGTTGCCGAAGTTGTCGTGACCGACTCCGCTGCGGCCGACGGTCGCCACCCCCGCGTTCGATCCGTCGTCCGCGAAGGCGCCGTTGTCCGCTGCCGCGACGCCCGTGAAGAGGGCGGCCGCGAGAGGCAGGGCGGCGACGGCGGCGAGAACGCGGGCGGTACGGATGCTTGCCATGTGAGTTCCTCCAGAACCGGTTGTACGCACCGGCGATGAACCGGGATGTACGTGAAATTCGGCTTGTTCCAAGGCAGTTGGCCGACCGCCTCGGCGCTGTGCACGACGTCGCGACTCCAGAGTTGCCCAGCGGATCCCCGGCGAACCACCCCGGAAGCCCTGATTCCCCCTCAAGCGTGAGGACATGTCGATAAACCCCCTTCCTGCCCGAGAAATCCCTGCTCAGCCCGCGACTGACCGCTCAATCCCAGACGCCGCACGGGGTGAAGCGTTCCGGCACGTTTTCGGCCAATCACACCCGTCGGCCACCCCGCACCCGCGCGTGTCCGGGAAGCCCTTCCTTTTTTCGAACACTCGTACGAACATGGAGGCATGGCCACCATCGACCGGCAGGCCACGACCCTGGCCCTGGCCCACGCCCTGTCCGCAGCCGAGCGCGGGCTGGCGGTGATCCCGCTGTCCCGGACAAAGCTCCCGGCCCTGCGCTCCCCCCACCGTGACGACCCCGACCCCGCCCCCTGCCACGGCGAATGCGGCCGCTTCGGGCACGGCGTGTACGACGCGTCGGCCGACCCGCGGCGCATCCGAGAACTGTTCGCCGCCGCCCCCTGGGCCACCGGCTACGGCATAGCCTGCGGGCTGCACCCCCACCACCTCATCGGCATCGACCTGGACACCAAATCCGGCACGGACTCGTCGGCCGCCCTGCGTGAACTGGCCCTGCGCCACCTCTTCACGATCCCGGAGACCGTCGTCGTCCTGACCCCCAGCGGCGGTCGTCACCTCTGGCTGAGCGGACCGCCCGACCTCGTCGTCCCCAACTCCGCCGGCCGCCTGGCCCCGGGCATCGACATCCGCGGCGCCGGCGGCTACCTCGTCGGCCCCGGCTCACGCACCGACCACGGCGTCTACAGCACCGCACCGGGCACCGCCCGTCTGGCGCCCGCGTCCTGCCCGAGCGAGCTCCTGCGCCTGCTCGCGCCCCCGCCCCGGAGGCACCCTCCCGCGCCTCCGGCGACCGGCAGGCAGGGCCAGGGGCTCGTCCAGTTCGTGCTCGCCGCCCACGAGGGCCAGCGCAACACCCGCCTGTTCTGGGCCGCCTGCCGCGCGTACGAGAACGGCATCGGTACCGAGCTGACCGACCCTCTCGTGGAGGCCGCCGTCCGCACGGGTCTCACCGAACGCGAGGCCCGCTCGACGATCGCCTCGGCGGCACGGATGACGGCTCCGGCACCGCCACGGCGAAGCTGACGGCGGCGGCGCCGGAGCGTCTACTTGCCGCTGTCCTCGGCGAGGGTGTGGGCGACCAGGGCGTTGGCGTGGCCGTGCCCCAGCCCGTGCTCGGCCTTGAGCCAGGACACGAGCTCCATGTGCTTGGTCAGCGGCGAGGACCGGATGAGGTCCTTCCATTCGGCGACGGGCCGCCCGTACTTCTTCTCTATGGAGGGGAAGTAGCTGGCGGGGCCCTTCACGGCTTCGGTCATGTCGGCGGTGTCCCATCCGTGTGCGGGAAGCGGTCTCGGAGCACCGGCACGCCGCCGCACTCCGACTGGTTGCTGATACGACCGCGCGAGCGGGGAAAACTCATCGCTGCGCGCCGGAGAACCGCCCCGCACAGGCCGAAGGGGTGCCTCTCGGTGAGAGACACCCCTTCGGTTCGGCACACGTGCCGAACTGCTGCGGTGGGTGTGGGATTTGAACCCACGGTGACTCGCGCCACGACGGTTTTCAAGACCGTTCCCTTAGGCCGCTCGGGCAACCCACCCCGCGCCGTCCACGATCGTCGACGGCGCGGGGACAAGACTAACCGCTCAGCTGTCGCCCTCGCGCTGTCCCAGGGTGACGTCGACGGTCTGGGTCTTTCCGTCCCGGGTGTAGGTGAGCTTGACCGTGTCGCCGGGGCGGTGGGTCCAGATCTCGCCGATCAGGGTCGGTCCGCTGTCGATCACGTGGTCGTCGAGCTTGGTGATGACGTCGCCGGGCTTGAGGCCGGCCTTGTCCGCGGGGCCGCCGGAGGTGACCGCGTCGGAGCCGCTCGCACCCTGTTCGGTGATCTTCGCGCCGCCGGTGCCCTCTTCCAGGGAGACCGAAGCGCCGATCACCGGGTAGACCGGCTCGCCGGTCTTGATCAGCTGCTGCGCGACGTTCTTCGCCTGGTTGATCGGGATCGCGAAGCCCAGGCCGATGGAGCCGGACTGGCTGCTGCCGCCGAGGCCGCCTCCGCTGCTCGACTGGATCGCGGAGTTGATGCCGATGACCGCGCCCTGCGCGTCCAGGAGCGGGCCGCCGGAGTTGCCCGGGTTGATCGAGGCGTCCGTCTGCAGGGCGCTCATGTAGGAGGCCTTGCTGCCGGAGCTGCCGTCGCTGGACGCCACCGGGCGGTCCTTGGCACTGATGATTCCGGTGGTCACCGTGTTCGACAGGCCGAAGGGCGCGCCGATCGCGATCGTGGAGTCGCCGACGGCCACCTTGTCGGAGTTGCCGAGGGCGAGCGGCTTCAGGTCCGACGGCGCGTTCTTCAGCTTGATCACCGCGACGTCGTAGCCCTGTGCGTGGCCGACCACCTCGGCGTTGTACTTCTTGCCGTCGGGGAAGGTCGCGGTGAGCTTGCCGCCGTCGACCGCGTCCGCGACGACGTGGTTGTTGGTGAGGATGTGGCCCTGGGTGTCGAAGACGAAGCCGGTGCCGGTTCCGCCCTCACCGTTCGAGCTCTGCGCCTCTATCGTCACGGTGCTCGGCAGCGCCTTGGCCGCCACGTTGGCGACGGTGCCCGAGGCACGCTTGACGTCACCGCTGCCGCTCGGGGCGGAGACCGTCGTCGAGTCGGTGGAGTCGTCGTTGTTCTTCGCGAGCGAGTAGCCGATGCCACCGCCGACGCCGCCGGCGACCAGGGCGGCGACCAGGAGGGCGGCGACCAGGCCGCCGCGCCCGTTCTTGGGCTTCGGTGCGGGCTGCTGGTAGGAGGAGCCCCAGCCGCCGTGGCCCGAGCCGCCACCGTCCGCGTACGACGGGGTGGGCGGCGGCGGAGGCGGCCAGCCCGCCTCGGCGGCGGATCCGGGGACTCCGGCGCCCTGCCCGTGCGGTGCGGCGCCGTACCCGACTCCGGCGTGCGCGTACGCCGGCTGCTGCGCGGGCGCCGGTGCCTGCTCCGGCGCGCCGGGGGCGCTCGGAGGCACCACCGGGATCGGAGCGGTCGGCGCGCCCCCCTCGGGCGCAGTGGCCTGCGCGGAGGCAGCGGGAGTTTCCACCGGCACGGGAGGTGCGGACGGGGCCGGGGGTACTGCAGTGCCCTCGTTCTCGGTGCTCACAGCTCTACTCCTAGATCCACGGCTGTTGTTCTCGGTCGCACTCGGTCACGCTCACTCACGCTTGTCGACGGTCCGGCGCGATTCAGCTGTGCATGCGCTTTTGTACGACGTCAGCTTTTCCCACCGGCCGTCAGAGCACCATAAGCGGTGGCTGTGGGTCCGCGACCATCCTTTATATCGGACCAGTCTGGCGAAACGGACGGATCCCCGCCTCCTCGGCCTCACGCCTGCCGCACGACGGTGGCACCATGACGCGGTGACCCTCGCACGACAGCACCCCATCCAGGTCGTCGCCCACCGCGGAGCCTCCGAAGACGCTCCCGAGCACACGCTGGCCGCGTACAGGAAGGCGATCGAGGACGGTGCGGACGCCCTTGAGTGCGATGTGCGCCTGACGGCCGACGGCCATCTCGTCTGCGTGCACGACCGCCGGATCAACCGTACGTCCAACGGCCGCGGAGCGGTCTCGGCCCTGGAGCTCGCCGACCTCGCCGCCCTGGACTTCGGATCCTGGAAGAACCGCGACGAGGCCCCCGACTGGGAGCACGGACCCGGGGACCCGGAGGACACCTCCGTCCTCGCCCTGGAGCGGCTGCTCGAACTCGTCGCCGACGCGGGCCGCCACGTCGAGCTGGCCATCGAGACGAAGCACCCGACCCGCTGGGCCGGCCAGGTCGAGGAGCGGCTGCTGGTCCTGCTGAAGCGTTTCGGCTTGGACGCGCCCGAGACCCCCGCCCAGTCACCTGTACGTGTCATGAGCTTCTCCGCGCGCTCACTGCATCGCGTCCGGGCCGCCTCGCCGAACTTGCCCACGGTCTATCTGCTGCAGTTCATCTCCCCGCGCCTGCGCGACGGACGGCTGCCCGCCGGTGTCCGGATCGCGGGCCCCTCGATGCGGATCGTACGCAGTCACCCCGGTTACATCGAACGGCTGAAACGAGCCGGACACCAGGTGCACGTCTGGACGGTGAACGAGGCCGAGGACGTCGATCTCTGCGTTGAGCTGGGCGTCGACGCCATCATCACCAACCGGCCGCGCGCCGTCCTGCGCCAGTTGGGCCGCTGATCCCACCACGTTCCCCCAGGCAGGGGCCTCCACGAACCCCGGACATCACCACCGAAATCCAGTCACGCGATTACGGGGAGTGCACCGGCGCGTTCGCTCCGTATTCGATCGTTACGAGTGCGTCAGTAGACGTTGATTGGCCGGTTTCCGGTCCAGTCCAAAGGGGCATCCACAACGTGGCGTGGGGCAAAGGAGGTCTCGGGGGTGGCGTTGGTGGTGGCACAGGAGGTGCCCACGTCGTCGAGCATGGCCGTACCCCATGGTCCTGCGGGCGTGGGGGAAGCAAGACACCGTATGCGTGATCAATTGCGTACCGGTGGCGTGGCGGACTCGGTCATCGACGATGCCGTACTGATCCTTTCCGAACTGCTCAGCAATGCCTGCCGGCACGGCAGGCCGCTGGGTGACGCCCTGGCAGGTGACGGCGACGTCCGTGCGGCGTGGCGCGTCGATACGTCCGGACGGCTCGTCGTCGAAGTGACGGACGGCGGTGGTCCGACCCGGCCCGTTCCGGCAACGCCCTCGGTCACCGCGCGCGGCGGCCGCGGGCTGAACATCATCTCGGCACTGGCCAAGGACTGGGGTGTGCGCGACGACGTCCGCGGCGAGGTCACGGTGTGGGTCGTCGTCCAGGACGACGTGGAATCCGCGCGCAGGCATGATGATTTCGCTACGCGCGTCGCGTCACCGAACGTGTCGGCGGGGATACCGGAGCTGGACTTCGCGGACGCCTTCGACGAACTGGGCTGAGGACACCGGCCCTCCGGGGCGCAAGGGAAGCGGGCCGCCGGGACCGCGCCGGCGGGAGCACGGTCATCGGGGCACGCCTCGGAGCACGCCTTCGGGGACGCACACGCCCTCGGTCACCGCCGGGGACACGTTCCCGGTCGCTGCGGGGACACACTCCCGGTCGCCGGGGACACGCCCTCGAAGTCTCGCTCCCGGGGCCGTCGTCGGACGCACGCCTTCGGCGTCACCCTCCGGAGACACACCCTCGGGGTCACCGCCGGGGATCACGTCTTCGGAATCACCGACGGGGACACGCCGACGCGGCGACACCGCCGGGCGGGGAGTGGACGGAGCGGACGTGCCGGTCGTGGCGCACGCGGACCGAATCACCGGCTCCGGGACGACGCGGTGCGTTGTCCACAGGGTCCCGTCAGCCCACGTAGGAACGGCTAGGCTCGCGCCCGTACGAGACGAGCCGTGATCGGGAGACACCCACGATGGCCAAGAAGCGACCCCACACCAAGGCCAAGCAGCCCACCTCGAAAGCCGGGGCCCGCGCCGCAGGCGCCGATGGGCACGTCCCGGTTGTGGGCGCTCGCGAGCCCTGCCCCTGCGGCAGCGGCCGCCGCTACAAGGCCTGCCACGGCCGGGCCGCCGCGCACGCCGTGACCGAGCTGGTGCAGCGCCCCTTCGAGGGACTGCCCGGCGAGTGCGACTGGGTCGCGCTGCGCGAGCTGGTGCCCGCCGCGACGGTCGAGCTGAACCTCAAGGAGAGCCTGCCCGAGGGCGTCCCGTCGGTCACGCTCGCCACGGTCCTGCCGATGGCCTGGCCCGCGCTGCGCCGCGAGGACGGCTCGGTGCTCCTGGGCCTGCAGAACGACACGGCGTCCGGCGACATCAGCCGCGACCTCGCCGACACCCTCCAGCGCGCGCTCACCGCGAAGCCGGGCACTCCGGTCGAAGGCAGGCGCGCGCCCGCCGAGGGCCCGCGACTCCAGGACCTGCTCGCCCCCGAAGGCGCGTTCGAGCCAGTTGTGCACAGCGGCTTCGAATTCTGGGTTCCGGACGCGGAGAACGCGACGGCGGACGTGACGGCCTCCCTGGAGCGGGCCAACGCCGCCGCCATCCCGACCGTGAAGCTCGCCGGGGTCGACGCCGCCTACTGGTGCGAGACCCCCGACAAGAACCACCTGCGCTGGGTCATGCCGCACCCGGAGGAGCAGCTTCTGGACGCGCTGGCCCGGCTGCACGCGGCCGGCCGCTCGAACCTCGGCGAGGGCACCCGTCTGGTCGGTTCCTTCCGTGCCCACGGGCTCACGGTGCCGGTCTGGGACCTGCCGACGAGCGTCACGGCGGACGACATCGAGAAGCCCGCGGCCGAGTTCGCCGAGCGCCTCGCCACCGCCCTGGCCACCGACGCACCGCTCACCGCGGAGGAGCGCAGGGCGCGCGGCGGCCTCACCAACCGACAGGTCACACTCAGCTGACCCACAGGAAGCCGAACTGACCGACCGGTCAGCTGGGCAGAGCCCCACAGAACGGGTGACTCCTGTCACAACTCCCCGTTGTGACAGGTAAATCCGTGTCCGAATAGCCGAGATCGAATTTGCGAACCGCCGATCTCTTGTTACCGTTCGAGTAGCCCGGTTGCTGGTGCATCCCCCGTCGCCAGCAACCGGGTCTTTCCATGTCCGCAACCGTGCGCGACATCAACCACCTTGCCACTGCCCCGAGTTGCTCCCCGAGCGCAGCAGCAGCGGCCCTCCGGCCGCGGTCCGTTCCGCGAACTCCGCGACCGCCGAATAGCCCCCCACGTCGCCGTCGGTGCGTTCCCTGGGGGTCTCACAGACCCCGGGATCGTCCTCCGCGCCCACCGCGCAGTTCATCTGCACGGTGCGCCCGCCGGGCCCCATCAACGTCAGCACGGAGCTCAGCTCGTCGCCGGTCGCGTTGCGGTAGTACGTGCGCGCCCATGTGTCCTCACCCTGCGTGAGGACACAGGTCTGGGCCTCGATGCCGTCGGGGGAGGAGAGTTCGGGACCGCACCGGGCGGCGGTGGCGAGGCCGAGTCCCAGCAGCCGGGGCGACCGGGTGGGGACGGGAGCCGCCGTCCCCTTGTCGTCACGTCCCGGGGTCCCTGCGGCCGCGGCGCCGTCGCGGCCGGGATCTCCGGCGTCCGCGACGGGCCCCGCGGATGCCACGGCGAGCGGGAGAGCCACCGTGAACGCCACTACGCCCGCGAGTGCGAGCAGGCGAAGGTTCATGAAGGGGAAGATAACGAGCGCGGGCGGGCGCGCGGTCGACCGCGCGCCGGGCGCTCCTACAACTCGGGCGCGCTCACACCCGTACGAGTGAGTGCCTCCACGACGGCGTCCACGACGGCCTCCACGTCGGGCACCCAGGGGGCGGCGGAGCCGGGCAGCGGGGCACGCTCCCAGCGGATCTGGCCCTGGCCCGTCTCGGACGGCGGCAGTGCGAGATAGCCGCCCTCGCCGTGGAAGCGCAGGGAGCCGGGGACGAAGTCCTTCGCGTAGAGGAGCTCGCCGAGCTGCTCCATGGAGTAGGGCGCGACGAGGATCGACCAGCGCGTCGGGGACGCGACGACCGGGCCGAGGCGCATGCCCTTGCGGTCGAGGGCGTCGAGGGCACGGGCCGCCGCGAGAGCCGGCAGGCTCACCGCGCACGGGGCCTTGCCGCCGGTGGCCAGCACGACGGATGCCGACGGCCGGTTGGTCCACCACCAGCGCACCATGCGCTCGTCGGTGGTGGCCGCGAGGAGGCCGGGGTCGAAGGGGTGGGCACCGGGCA
>NZ_MLCE01000003.1 GCF_002300165.1 Streptomyces sp. Tue6028
CCGCCTGGCACCCGCCTCCGCGTCCGGTCGGCCCCGCGTTCCGCGCTCAGGGCCGGACGAGCAGTTGGAACTCGAAGGCGTACCCCGAGGCGCGGTAGATGTGGGTGCCGTACTCGACCGCGCGGCCGGTGTCGTCGTACGCGGTGCGTCGCATGGTGAGCAGGGCCGCGCCCGCCGGTTCGTCCAGGCGTTCCGCTTCGCCGGCGCCGGCCGAGCGGGCGCCGACCGACTGGCGGGCGCTGTGCAGGGTGATGCCGGCCGCACGCATCATGCGGTACAGCCCGGTCGACTCCAGCCGGGCGGTGTCGAGGTCCAGGAGTCCCTCGGGGATGTGATTGCACAGGACGGCCACGGGCCGGCCGTGGGTGAGGCGCAGTCGTTCCAGACGGTGGACTCCGCCGCCCTCCGCGATGCCCAGCGCGGCGGCGACCTCGGCGTCCGCCGGCTCGACCGCGTTGTGCAGGACGAGAGTCGTGGGGCACTGGCCCGCGCTCTCCAAGTCGTCGTAGAGGCTGGTGAGTTCCAGCGGGCGCTTCACCTGGCTGTGCACGACCTGCGTACCCACGCCGCGCCGACGGACCAGGAGTCCCTTGTCGACCAGGGTCTGGATGGCCTGGCGGACGGTGGGGCGGGACAGGCCGAGGCGTCCCGCGAGTTCGACCTCGTTCCCGAGCAGGCTTCCGGCGGCGGGTGTGCCCCGCTGGATCGCTGCCTCCAACTGCCGTGCGAGCTGGTAGTAGAGCGGCACGGGACTGTTCCGGTCGAGCGTGAAGTCGAGGTCCGCGGGCGGGACTGCGGTCGTCGCCCGCGGGGATCCGGCGGCCTGCCGGGTTCGCCCCCTTGGCATCGTGTCCTCCTGACGGTCGGTCCACCGGGCCCCCGGTGCGGGGGTCCTCGGGCGGCGGGGAGTTCAGAGGTGGTGCCGGCGGTCGGCGGCCCGACGGTCGTACCGTTCACGGGCACGTACGGCGGGTTCGCGGGAGGCGACCTCCGCGACGGGCACGTCCCACCAGGCCTCGGCCGCCGGGGCGGTGGGCGCCGGGTCGGTCTCGACGTACACGCAGGTCGGCCGCTGCGAGCCGCGCGCTTCGGCGAGGGCGTGGCGGAGTTCGCCCACGGTCTTGGCGCGGAGGACGTCCATGCCGAGGCTGGCGGCGTTGGCGGCGAGGTCCACCGGGAGCGGGTCGCCGGAGAAGGTGCCGTCGGGGGCGCGGTAGCGGTAGGCGGTTCCGAAGCGTTCGCCGCCGGTCTCCTCGGACAGGCCTCCGATGGAGGCGTAACCGTGGTTCTGGATCAGCACCAGGTTGACGGGCAGGTGCTCCTGGACGGCGGTGACGATCTCGGTGGGCATCATCAGGTACGTACCGTCGCCGACCAGTGCCCAGACCGGGGTGTCCGGCGCGGCCTGCTGGACTCCGACGGCGGCCGGGATCTCGTAGCCCATGCAGGAGTAGCCGTACTCCAGGTGGTACTGGCGCGGGCCGCGGGCCCGCCACAGTTTGTGCAGGTCGCCGGGCAGCGATCCGGCCGCGTTGACGATCACGTCGTCGTCGCCGACGACGGAGTCCAGGACGCCGAGGACCTGCGTCTGGGTCGGGACCGCGTGCTCGTCCGGTGCGCGGAAGGCCGCCCCGACGATCCCCTCCCAACGGCGTTTGCCCTCGCGGTACTCGGCCTCGTACGCGGGGTCGACGCGGTGCCCGGTGAGGGCCGCGGTCAGCGCCTCCAGGCCGGTGCGCGCGTCCGCCACCAGGGGCCGGGCGGCGAGCTTGTGGGCGTCGAGGCCGGTGATGTTGAGGTTGACGAAGCGGACGGCGGGATTCTGGAACAGTGTCCGGGACGCGGTGGTGAAGTCGCTGTAGCGGGTGCCGACGCCGATGACCAGGTCCGCGGTGCGCGCGACGGCGTCGCAGACGGCGGTGCCGGTGTGGCCGATGCCGCCGAGGTCGGCGGGGTGGTCGTGGCGCAGCGATCCCTTGCCGGCCTGGGTGGAGGCGACCGGGACTCCGGTGGCGTCGGCGAACGCCAGGAGGGCGTCCTCGGCCTCGCTGTGGTGCACTCCCCCGCCCGCGACGAGGAGAGGGCGCCGGGCGGCGCGGATCGCCCGTACGGCCTCGGCGAGTTCGACCGGGTCGGGCGCGGGACGGCGTACCGGCCACACGCGTTCCGCGAAGAACGCCTCGGGCCAGTCGTACGCCTCCGCTTGTACGTCCTGGGGCAGCGCGAGCGTGACGGCGCCGGTCTCGGCAGGGTCGGTCAGGACGCGCATGGCGCTCAGCGCGGACGGGATCAGTGCCTCCGGGCGCGTGATCCGGTCGAAGTAGCGGGAGACCGGGCGCAGTGCGTCGTTGACGGAGACGTCGGCCTCGACGGGGTGCTCCAGCTGCTGCAGCAGTGGATCGGCGGAGCGGGCGGCGAAGTAGTCGCCCGGCAGGAGCAGTACGGGCAGCCGGTTGATCGTCGCGAGGGCCGCGCCGGTGACGAGGTTGGTGGCGCCGGGGCCGATCGAGGTGGTGACGGCCTGCGCGGAGAGGCGGTCGAGCTGGCGGGCGTGGGCGACGGCCGCGTGCACCATGGCCTGTTCGTTGCGCCCCTGGTGGAAGGGCATGGCGTCCTCGCCGGCCTCCAGCAGCGCCTGTCCGATGCCGGCCACGTTGCCGTGTCCGAAGATGCCCCAGGTGCCGGCGATCAGCCGGTGGCGTACGCCGTCGCGCTCGCTGTACTGGACGGACAGGAAGCGCACCAGGGCCTGAGCGGTCGTCAGGCGGCGCGTGGTGGGGCTCATCGGGACCTCTCGGGGGCGGTGTAGAGGGGCAGTCGGGGGTCTACGGGCTGCTCGGCCCAGGTGTCGCGGATCCAGGCGTGGTCGGGGTGGTCGCAGATCAGCCAGGCGCGCTCGGTGCCGGGTCCCGCCATGACGTTCAGGTAGTACATGTGGTGGCCCGGCACGGCCATGGACGGTCCGTGCCAGCCGTCGGGGACGAGGACGACGTCCCCGTCGCGGACCTCGGCGAGCACGTCCGTGCCGCGTCCGTCTCCCCAGGGCGAGACGCGGTGGTAGCCGAGGCCCGGCGTGCCCCGGTGGCCGGCGAACTCGAAGTAGTAGATCTCCTCCAGTTCGGACTCGGTGCCCGGCCGGTGCTCGTCGTGCTTGTGCGGAGGGAAGGAGGACCAGTTGCCGCCGGGGGTGATCACCTCGACGGCGATGAGGCTGTCGCACTCGAACCCGTACTCCGGGCCGGCTCCGGCGGGGGCCGCGGCGGCGAAGTTGTTGACCTGCCGGGAGCAGGTGCCGCTGCCGCGCAGTTCGACCGGCACGTTCGAGGCGGGGCCGTAGCGTGCGGGCAGCCGGCGGGTGCAGCGGGCTCCGGTGAGCGCGAACCGTCCGCCGCCCTCGGAGACGATCGAGACGTGGGCGTCGCGAGGCAGGTACGCGAAGTCGGTGACGCCGCTGAAGACATCGGCCCGGCCGGTCAAGGGGAACGATTCGCCGTCGACGGAGACGGCGCATCCGCCGGACAGCGGAAGCACGATCCATTCGCTGTCGCCGGTGTCGAGGCCGTGCGTGCCGCCGGGCGGCAGTTCCAGCACGCGCAGGCTGGAGTGGCCCCAGCCCGCCGACCCGGGGTTCACGTCCACGGCGTAGGCGCCGGTCGCGGCCTTGCCCGCGGGGAGATGGTGCGCGGTGGTCATCGGGCGGCTCCTGCAAGGGGGTTGGGACGGTGATTCGTGCATGGGGTTCGGGCGGTGGCTCGGGCAAGGGGGTTCGGACGGGTGGCTCGTGCGCCGATCGGGCTGGTGCCTAGTCCTCGGGACTGGGCTGGTGCCTCGTCCACAGGACCGAGCGGGAAGCTCGTCCACAAGATCGGGCGAGTGGCTTCGTCCACGGACCGGGCGGGAGGCTCGCCCACCGGACCGGGCGGGAGGCCGTGCGCAGGGCGTCAATCGGGTTGCTCCTGCCCGGAGTTCGGGCAAGCGGCTGCCGCGCAGGGCCGGCGGGAGGCTCCCGCACGGTGGTTCAGAGCAGCCCGACCGCGGTGTCCACCGCGGTCTCCACGCTGCCTTCGGCGGGATACAGCAGCGACCGGCCGACGACCATGCCCTGGACGGTCGGCAGCCGCAGGGCCTTGCGCCATCTCTCGTAGGCGCCCTCCTGGTCCCCGGCCACATCGCCCCCGAGCAGCACCGCGGGCAGGGTGGAGGTCTCCAGCACCTGGGCCATGTCGTCGGGGTCGGTGGTGACGGGGAGTTTGAGCCAGGTGTAGGCGGAGGTGCCGCCGAGCCCAGAGGCGATGGCGATGGAACGGGTGACGGCCTCGGCGCCGAGGTCGTTGCGGACCGTGCCGTCCACCCGGCGCGAGACGAACGGCTCGACGAACAGCGGGAGTCGCCGGGCCGCCATGTCGTCGACGGCACGGGCGGCGCTCTCCAGGGTCTCCAGTGATCCGGGGTCGTCGTGGTCGATGCGCAGCAGGAGCTTGCCGGCGTCGAAGCGGAGCCGTTCGATGTCCTCGGCGCGGTGGCCGGTGAAGCGGTCGTCCATCTCGAATGACGACCCGGCGAGCCCGCCACGGTTCATGGAGCCCATCACGACCTTTCCCTCCAGGACGCCCAGGAGCAGCAGGTCCTCGAGGATGTCGGCGGTGCCGAGCACCCCGTCCACGCCGGGCCGTGACAGCGCGACGCAGAGACGTTCGAGGAGATCCGCGCGGTTCGCCATGGCGAGCCGGTGACCGCCGACGCCGAGCGCGCCGCGGGCGGGGTGGTCGGCGGCGACGATCATCAGCCGGCCGCTGTCGCCGACGAACGGGCGGCGGACACGGCGGGCGGCCGCCTCTGCGATGGCCTCCGGGTGCCGGGCACGCACCGTGACGAGGTCGGGGATGCTGATACTCAAGTCGGGCTCCGTTCGGGGGTGGCCTCGGTCAGCCGCGCGCGAGAAGGTCCTCGACCTCGGACTCGGTGGGCATGGCGGAGGAGCAGGCGAGCCGGGACGCGACGATCGCCCCGGCCGCGTTGGCGTACCGGATGGTCTTCTCCAACGGCAGGCCGGCCAGCAGACCGTGGCAGAGCGAGCCGCCGAACGCGTCTCCCGCGCCGAGGCCGTTGACGACCTCGACGGGGACGGGCGGGACCTCGGCTACGGTGCCGTCGCGGTGGACGGCGAGGACTCCGTCCGGGCCCTTTTTGACGACGGCGAGTTCGACGCCCGCGTCGAGCAACGCCTGGGCGCAGGCGTGCGGTTCGCGGACGCCGGTGGCGATCTCGCACTCGTCGAGATTGCCGACGGCCACGGTGGCGTGGCGCAGTGCCTCGGCGTAGTACGGGCGCGCGGATTCGGGGTCCTTCCAGAACATGGGGCGCCAGTCGAGGTCGAAGACGGTGATCCCCGACCTGCCGCGCGCCTTGAGCGCGGCGAGCGTGGCCGAGCGGCTGGGCTCCTCGCTGAGGCCGGTGCCGGTGATCCAGAAGACGCGTGCCGAGCGGATGGCGAAGAAGTCCAGTTCGTCGGTGTGGATCTCCAGGTCCGGCGCCTTGGGCTGCCGGTAGAAGTACAGCGGGAAGTCGTCGGGCGGGAAGATCTCGCAGAACGTGACCGGTGTGGGGTAGGCCTCCACCGGTATGACCCAGCGGTCGTCGACGCCGAACTCCTTGAGTGCCTGGTGGAGGTAGCCGCCGAAGGGGTCCCGACCCGTGCGGGTGATCACCGCGGTGCTCCGGCCGAGCCGTGCGGCGGCGACCGCGACGTTGGACGCGGAGCCGCCGAGGAACTTCCCGAAGGACTCGACCTGTGCGAGTGGAACACCCGTCTGCAGGGGGTAGAGATCGACGCCTATGCGTCCCATGGTGATGAGGTCGAAGGAATCAGCGGACTCAGGCATGCGTGACGCTCCTGATGCGTGGGATGCGGGCCGATGGGGCGCCCGATGCCTCTTAGGTGTAGGACCCTCCGTTCTCCCCTGTCAAGAGTATGTACGGACATTCGGACCTGCTCCTGAAATGATGTCTTAACAAAGTATTGACAGGCGGGTACAACAGGGACTTGTATCCCGTCCCAACGAAGCAGCCGCGGCACCACCACACGACCCGGACCCCCGGTCCGGGCCCCGCTGGGTCTTGCGCCCCGCGCCGTCCCCTTCCCTTTCCCCCGTCGCACAGTGAGGTGCTGGAAAGATGGACCGCACGTTTCACGCCCGTTCACGCAGAATCGCCCCGCTCGTAGCGGTGGCGGCGGCATCCGCCCTCCTGGTCGCCGGCTGTTCCAGCAGCTCGGGCGGCAAGAAGGCGGAGGAGAGCAGCGCCGACGGGTCGGCCGGCAAGGCCAACACGCCCCGGATGACGGTCGCGCTGGTCACGCACCAGGCCCCCGGCGACACGTTCTGGGACATCGTCCGCAAGGGTGCGGAGGCCGCGGCCGCCAAGGACAACATCAAGCTCGTCTACTCCGCGGACCCGAACGCGGGCACCCAGGCCAACTTCGTCCAGAACGCGATCGACCAGAAGGTCGACGGCATCGCCATCACCCTCGCCAAGCCGGACGCCATGAAGGACGTCGTGGGCAGGGCGAAGTCGGCGGGCATACCCGTGGTCGGGCTCAACTCCGGTGTCAGCGACTGGAAGAAGCTGGGCCTGATGTCGTTCTTCGGCCAGGACGAGACGGTCGCGGGTGAGGCGCTCGGCAACAAGCTCAACGCGGAAGGCGCCAAGAAGGCCGTCTGCGTGATCCAGGAGCAGGGCAACATCGGTCTGACCCAGCGCTGCGACGGCGTGAAGAAGACGTTCAGCGGCTCGACCGAGACGCTCTACGTCAACGGCACCGACATGCCGTCCGTGAAGTCGACGATCACCGCGAAGCTCAAGCAGGACAAGGCCATCGACTACGTCGTCGCCCTCGGCGCCCCCTTCGCGCTGACCGCCGTGCAGTCGGTGGGCGACGCCGGCAGCAAGGCGAAGATCGCCACCTTCGACCTCAACAAGGACCTGACCACGGCCATCGGCAAGGGCACCATCCAGTTCGCCGTCGACCAGCAGCCCTACCTCCAGGGCTATCTGGCGGTCGACTCCCTCTGGCTCTACAAGAACAACGGCAACTACAGCGGCGGCGGTGAGCAGCCGACCCTGACCGGCCCGGCCTTCGTCGACAAGAGCAACGTCGACGCCGTCGCCAAGTTCGCCTCGAAGGGCACCCGGTGATGAGCATGGCCCAACAGGCTGAGCCGGCGGTGACCACACCGCCGGCCCCCGGCCCCAAGGAGACCGACGGGCGGACGGCGCAACGCCCCCTGGCGCTCAGACTGCTCGCCCGCCCCGAGGTCGGTGTCTTCCTCGGTGCGGTCGCCGTGTTCGTCTTCTTCCTCGCGGCGGCGCCGTCGGTCCGCTCCGGCAGCTCGATGGCGACCGTGCTCTACCAGTCGTCGACGATCGGCATCATGGCCCTGCCGGTGGCCCTGCTGATGATCGGCGGCGAGTTCGACCTGTCCTCCGGCGTCGCCGTGATCACCTCGGCGCTCACCGCGAGCATGCTCAGCTACCAACTGACCATGAACGTCTGGGCAGGCGTGATCACCGCCCTCGTGGTGTCCCTGGCGATCGGCGCGTTCAACGGCTGGATGATGGTCCGCACCGGGCTGCCGAGCTTCCTCGTCACCCTCGGCACCTTCCTGATCCTGCAGGGCGTGAACCTCGCGATCACCAAATCGGTGACCGGCAACGTGGCCACCGACGACATCAGCAACATGGACGGCTTCGGCCAGGCGCGGAAGATCTTCGCCTCGTCCTTCGACGTCGGCGGCGTCCAGGTGAAGATCACCATCGTGTGGTGGCTGGTCTTCGCCGCGCTCGCCACCTGGGTGCTGCTCCGCACCAAGTACGGCAACTGGATCTTCGCGGTCGGCGGCAACCAGGAGAGCGCCCGCGCGGTCGGCGTGCCGGTGACCTTCACCAAGATCACGCTGTTCATGACCGTGGGCTTCGGCGCCTGGTTCGTGGGCATGCACCAGCTGTTCTCCTTCAACACCGTGCAGTCGGGCGAGGGCGTCGGCCAGGAGCTGATCTACATCGCCGCCGCGGTGATCGGCGGCTGCCTGCTCACCGGCGGCTACGGCTCCGCGATCGGCCCGGTCTTCGGCGCCTTCATGTTCGGCATGGTGAACCAGGGCATCGTCTACGCCGGTTGGAACCCCGACTGGTTCAAGGCCTTCCTCGGCGTGATGCTGCTCGGCGCCACGCTCATCAATCTGTGGGTCCGCCGCACGGCGACCCGGAGGTGAACCGACTCATGACCAGCAAGGGTTCCGGCCCCTCCGGCGCCGTACTCCAGGACACCCCGCCCGACGACGGTACCGCCCCGATCGTCGAACTCCGCGCCGCCGGCAAGTCGTACGGCAACATCCGCGCCCTGCACGGCGTCTCCCTCACCGTCCGCCCGGGCCAGGTCACCTGTGTCCTCGGCGACAACGGTGCCGGCAAGTCCACCCTCATCAAGATCATCTCCGGGCTGCACCAGCACACCGAGGGCGAGTTCCTCGTCGACGGGCGGCCGGTCCGCTTCGGCAGCCCGCGCGAGGCCCTCGACGCCGGCATCGCCACCGTGTACCAGGATCTCGCCACCGTCCCGCTGATGCCGGTCTGGCGGAACTTCTTCCTGGGCTCCGAGATGACCCGCGGCCCCTGGCCGGTACGGCGCCTCGACATCGCGCGGATGAAGCGGACCGCCGACCAGGAACTGCGCAACATGGGCATCGTCCTGGACGACCTGGACCAGCCCATCGGCACCCTGTCCGGCGGCCAGCGCCAGTCCGTGGCCATCGCCCGCGCCGTCTACTTCGGCGCCCGCGTGCTCATCCTCGACGAGCCGACCGCGGCGCTCGGCGTCAAGCAGTCCGGCGTCGTCCTCAAGTACATCGCCGCCGCCCGCGACCGCGGACTCGGCGTCATCTTCATCACCCACAACCCGCACCACGCCTACATGGTCGGTGACCACTTCAGCGTCCTGCGGCTCGGCACCATGGAGCTCAGCGCGGACCGCGACGAGGTGGGCCTGGAGGAGCTCACCAACCACATGGCAGGCGGCGCCGAACTCGCCGCGCTCAAGCACGAACTGGCGCAGGTGCGCGGCGTCGACGTCGAGGGGCTCCCGGAAGCCGAGGACCTCCAGGCCACCGCCCCCGTATCGGCCACTCCGGAAGGGACCCCCTGACATGACCCAAGCCCTGGACCGCATCCGGGTCGGCTCGGCCCCGGACTCCTGGGGCGTCTGGTTCCGCGACGACCCGCACCAGGTGCCCTGGGAACGCTTCCTGGACGAGGTCGCCGAGGCGGGCTACTCCTGGATCGAGCTCGGCCCGTACGGCTATCTGCCGACCGACCCGGCCCGGCTCGCCGACGAGGTGGCCGCGCGCGACCTGCGGGTGTCGGCCGGGACGGTCTTCACCTCCCTGCACCACGGGCCGGCCGTGTGGGACGCGACCTGGGAGCACGTCGGCCAGGTCGCCGCGCTCACCCGCGCCATGGGCGCCCGGCACCTGGTGGTCATCCCCTCCTTCTGGCGCGACGACAAGACCGCCGAGCTCCTCGAACCGCGGGAGCTGACCGCCGAGCAGTGGGCCCATCTGACCAAGGGCATGGAACGGCTCGGTCACGAGGTCAGGGAGACGTACGGTCTCGACATCGTCGTCCACCCGCACGCGGACACCCACATCGACACCGAGGACCACGTCGAACGCTTCCTCGACTCCACCGACTCCGACCTCGTCAACCTGTGCCTGGACACCGGGCACTACGCCTACTGCGGCGGCGACAGCGTCAAGCTCATCGAGACCTACGGCGAACGCATCGGCTACCTCCACCTCAAGCAGGTGGACCCGGCCGTCCTCGCCGACGTCGTCGAGAACGAGGTGCCGTTCGGTCCCGCCGTGCAGCGCGGTGTGATGTGCGAACCCCCCACGGGCGTACCGGATCTGGAGCCGGTGCTGGCCGCCGCCCAGCGACTGGGCGTCGACCTGTTCGGCATCGTCGAGCAGGACATGTACCCCTGCGAGCCGGACAAGCCGCTGCCCATCGCCGTCCGCACCCGCGCGTTCCTCCGCTCCTGCGGCGCCTGACCACCCGAAGGGACCACCGACCACCATGACCCAGCACGCAACCCTCGGGGTCGCCGTCATCGGCACCGGCCGGATGGGCGCCGACCATGTGCGTCGCATCTCCGAGGTGACCAGCGGGGCGCGGGTGAGCGCCGTCGTGGACATCGACGCCGAGCGGGCCAAGCAGCTCGCCGACGGCATCGGCGGCTGCACCGCGTACACGGACCCGGCCGCCGCGCTGGCCGCGGACGACGTCGACGCCGTGATCGTCGCCTCCCCCGGACCCGCGCACGAGGCGGCGCTCCTCACCGCCTTCGAACACGACCTGCCGGTGCTGTGCGAGAAGCCGCTCACCCCGGACGCGGCGTCGGCGCTGCGGGTCATGGAGGCCGAACAGCGGCTCGGCCACCGGCGGGTCCAGGTCGGGTTCATGCGGCGCTACGACGCCGAGTACCTGCGGCTCAAGGCGCTGCTGGACAGCGGTCAGCTGGGCCGGCCGCTGATGCTGCACAACCGGCACCGCAACGCCGACGTCCTGCCGTACTTCACCGAGCAGATGCTCATCAACGACTCCGTCGTGCACGAGATGGACGTCGCCCGCTGGCTGCTGGACCAGGAGATCACCGCGATCACGGTGATGAAGCCGAGGCCCTCGGGCAACGCGCCCGAGGGTCTGTCCGACCCGCAGTTCGTCGTGTTCGAGACGGACGGGGGCGTCCTGGTCGACGTGGAGATCTACGCGAACTGCCGCTTCGGCTACCAGGTGCAGGCCGAGGCGGTCTGCGAGAACGGCACGGCACGCATCGGCGAGGCCCACGGCATGATGGTCAACACGGCCGGACGGTGGGGCGGTTCCATCGCCCCCGACTTCGTGGAGCGCTTCGTGGACGCCTACGACCGTGAGGTGCAGGCCTGGGTCGACGCCACTCTGCGCGGCGAGGTCACCGGCCCCAGCAGCTGGGACGGCTACGCGGCGGCCGCCGTCTGCGAGGCGGGGGTGCGTGCCCAGGCGGAGGGCTGCCGCACGGAGGTCGAGCTGATCGACCGGCCCGCGCTGTACCGCTGAACCGGCGGCCGTCCACCCGGCGGTGCCGCCCCGCCGGTTCCCGCGGCCTTCCCGCTTCCGGAGACCGGTCGCGGTGCCGGGGGCGCCGCTCACCGGTCACGGTAGCGGGGGCGCCGCTCACCGGTCGCGGTACCGGGGGGCGCCGCCCGGGCACCGGGCGGATCGGGCGTGCGCGGCGCGGTGCCCCCGGCCGTTTGTCCGCGCCTGCGGGCGGCCCCGGGGACACCGGCGCTCCGTCCCCGCCTCGCGCACGCATCCGGCGGGGGTCGAACACGACTCGTCGGCGCCGGAAGCGTCCGCCCACGTGACCATCACCTGGCGAGCGCCGATACTTCTGACTATGGACTGCCGATTGACCATGGACTGTCGATTCAGCCCGTCCTCAGCGCTCCCCCGTCCGACGGCCGTGCACCGCCGCCGTCGACGGATCGGCGTCAACCCCGCCGCGGTCCGCTTCCCGACGCCCCGGAGCACCCAGACCACACACCACCTCCAGCTCCTCCGACCTGGGCGGACACCCGTCGGAGGCACAGCTGCCAGGCCCACCAGGAGGTTTCCATGAAGATGCTCATCAACGTGGCCGAGACGGTGGTCGCGGACGCGCTGCGGGGCATGGCGGCAGCGCACCCGGAGCTGACGGTGGACGTCGAGAACCGGGTGATCGTACGGCGGGACGCCCCCGTGGCCGGCAAGGTGGGCCTCGTCTCCGGCGGCGGCTCGGGGCACGAGCCGCTCCATGGTGGTTTCGTGGGTCCCGGGATGCTCTCGGCGGCCTGTCCGGGCGAGGTCTTCACCTCGCCGGTGCCGGATCAGATGGTGCGTGCCGCGGCGGCCGTGGACAGCGGCGCCGGCGTGCTGTTCATCGTCAAGAACTACACGGGCGACGTCCTCAACTTCGACATGGCGGCGGAGCTCGCCGAGGACGAGGGCATCCAAGTCGCGAAGGTCCTCGTCAACGACGACGTCGCGGTCACCGACAGCCTCTACACCGCCGGACGACGCGGTACCGGGGCGACCCTCTTCGTGGAGAAGATCGCGGGCGCCGCGGCCGACGAGGGCGCGCCGCTGGAACGCGTCCAGTCGATCGCCCGGCAGGTCAACGAGAACTCGCGCAGCTTCGGCGTGGCCCTCAGCGCCTGCACGACCCCGGCCAAGGGCAGTCCCACCTTCGACCTGCCGCCCGGGGAGCTGGAGCTGGGCGTGGGCATCCACGGCGAGCCGGGCCGGGAACGGCGGGCGATGATGACCTCGCGGGAGATCGCCGACTTCTCGGTGCACGCGATCCTGGAGGACCTCGAACCGCGCAACCCCGTCCTGGTCCTGGTGAACGGCATGGGCGCGACCCCGCTGATCGAGCTGTACGGCTTCAACGCGGAGGTGCAGCGGGTGCTGAGCGAGCGAGGCGTGCCCGTCGCGCGCACACTGGTCGGCAACTACGTCACCTCACTGGACATGGCCGGCGCTTCAGTGACGCTGTGCCAGGTCGACGAGGAGCTGCTGCGGCTGTGGGACGCACCGGTGAATACGCCCGGACTGCGCTGGGGCGTGTGAACCCGGTCAACAGGCAGTCGGGTGGAGGCGGGGTGGTCAGGTGAACCCGGTCAGCAGCGGTCGGCGGCTGGCCGGAGGGAGCCGCCGATGCCTTGTGAGCTCGGTTCACGAGGAGCCAGGCGGAGGGGGCGGGATGATCGGGACGACGGGACGTTGTGAGCTCGATTCACAGCCGAAGCGCCGTCGGGGTCTGGCCACCTACGGGCCGCCGCATCACACGGTCGACGCCCGGCCAGGGAGCCACCGCGCCACCCCGCTCCGGCAGCGGCACCCGCACCCGCACCCGTCTACATCGGCGCAGTCAATGTACGTACCAGGCAAGGAGACTCCGTGCTCGACGTCGATTTCTTCCGCCGTTGGATGACGGCGACCGCCGTGTCGGTGGACCGCGAGGCGCAGCGGCTCACCGACCTGGACTCCCCGATCGGTGACGCCGACCACGGCAGCAATCTCCAGCGCGGGTTCAACTCCGTGAGAGCCGCACTGGAGAAGGAGGCGCCGGCCACGCCCGGCGCCGTCCTCGTACTCGCGGGACGGCAGCTCATCTCGACGGTCGGCGGAGCCAGCGGGCCGCTGTACGGCAGTCTGCTGCGCAAGACCGGCAAGGAGCTGGGGGACGCCGCCGAGGTCACCGAGGAGCAGCTGGCCCTGGCGTTGCGGGCCGGCGTCGACGCGGTCATGGCGCTGGGCGGCGCCTCGCCCGGCGACAAGACCATGATCGACGCGCTGGTGCCGGCGGTCGACGCGCTCTCCGAGTCGTTCGCCGCGGCGAAGGCCGCCGCCGACGAGGGCGCGGTCGCGACCACACCCTTGCAGGCACGCAAGGGCCGGGCGAGCTATCTGGGCGAGCGCAGCATCGGGCACCAGGACCCGGGCGCCACGTCCTCGGCACTGCTGATCGGGGCACTCGTGGAGGCGGCCGGTGAGTGACACGACGGAGAAGCTCGTAGGCATCGTGCTGGTCTCCCACAGCGCGGCCGTCGCCGCGTCCGTCGCCGAGCTGGCGAAGGGGCTCGCGGGCGGCGGCACGACCGCTCCCGTCGCCCCTGCCGGCGGCACCCCCGACGGGGGTCTCGGCACGAGTGCGGAACTGATCGCCGCCGCTGCCGCCGCCGTGGACCAAGGCGCGGGGATCGCCGTCCTCACCGACCTCGGCAGTGCGGTCCTCACCGTCAAGGCCCTGCTCGCCGAGGGCGACGAGCTCCCCGACGGGGCGCGTCTCGTCGACGCCCCCTTCGTCGAGGGCGCGGTCGCCGCGGTCGTCACGGCGTCGGCGGGCGCGGATCTGGACGCGGTCGAGGCGGCTGCCGCGGAGGCGTACAGCTACCGGAAGACCTGAGCGGCGGAATCGTCGCACGCTCGGTCCTGACCGCCCGGTGCTCCGGCCGTCGGCGACCGCCCGTCAGGGACGGCGTGGCCACGCCGGTCCAGGCGGCGGCCGACGACACGGGCCCACCCGCCCCGGAAGCCTGGTGGGCATCTGACGGTGCGTCCACTCGGACACCGCCGGGCGGGGCCGGACTGGGCAGGGGAGATACGCTCGGGCGCCGTGCGGCCGGGCGGCCGGAGCCGACCCCGGCTCGGGCCGCCCGGCCGCTCTCGCCGGCGCGGGATCAGCGACGACAGCGGTCCGCGCCGTGGACATGAACTCCGTTGGGACAAGCGTGAGTTCACGCCGCGTCAGGGATCAGCATACGTACCGCGCGACCGCCCGACGAACGGCGACCCTCCCTCTTGAAGCGACCACGCCAACCGTTGTCTTATAGGTACAGACCAATCCCGTCGAGGGAGGGCAGTGCCGTGCGACGCGTTCCCCTTGCGTTGATGTGCGGACCGCTGTGCGGTTCGCTGCTCGTCCTGACGTCCTGCGCCTGGGGCGGGGGCGACCAGAACCCGGGCGAACGGCTGCCCTCGGCGCCCCTGGGGGTCACCGCCGCGGCGGGCAGCGCCACCAGCGTGCACGTCATGTGGAACGTGGCGTCCGCCGACCCGAAGATCACCCGCTACGAGATCTATCGCGGCACCACGAAGGTCGAGGAGGTCTCCGGCGCCGAGCACATGGTGGACGTCTCCAGACTCGAACCTGCCACCACGTACGTCTTCACGGTCCGGGCGCGGAACGCCGCCGGGGACGCGGGGCCGCCCAGCAAGCCGGTGCGCGCCACCACGCCGGCCCAGGCAGCGGCCGACGGCACGGCCCCCACCCGCCCCGGCACGCCGCACGGCAAGGCGGTCGGGAGCCGGGCGGTGCAGCTGTCCTGGGAGCGGTCGACGGACGACCGGGGCGTGACCTCGTACGACGTCTACCAGGGCACCTCGAAGATCCACAGCGTCGGGGGCGGGCAGACGGCGACCGTGGTCACCGGGCTGAGGCCGGGCACGCACTACCGCTTCACGGTGCGGGCGCGCGACGCGGCGGACAACCTCTCCGCCCCCAGCGCGACGGTCCCGGTCACCACCGCGCGGGGTGCCGCCGACAACAGGGGCACGGCCCCGACGGACTTCCGCGCCGCGACGCACCGCGCGGACGGCGCCTACTACATCGACCTGTCGTGGGTCCCGCCCGAGGTGGACGGCGTGATCACGGAGTATCAGATCCACCTCGACGGGGCTCCGGTGACCTCGCTGGTGTGGGGCGGCACCCCGCCCAGCGGGAGGTCGACGTACAGCTTCTACGTGGGCCGGGAGGCCGGGGTCGCGCACCGGGTGCGGATCCGGGCGAAGCTGCCGGACGGGACCTGGGGCGGCCTGTCGGCGGAACGCTCGGTGACGACCGGCTCCACGGACCAGGAGACGAACTGATCCAGGGGCCGGGAGACGAACTGACCCACGGGGCCGGGAGTCGACCGGAACGGGACCCGGCCCCTGAGGGAGCTGAGTGATAGGTACGACCTAGGCTTGCCCGCATGGCCCATAGGGAACCCAATGTCGCGGCACAGCTCGATCTCTCCCTGCTGCGCACCTTCCTCGCGGTGCACCGGAGCGGGTCCTTCACGGCGGCCGGGCGGCTGCTCGGCCTGTCCCAGCCGACCGTGACGACACAGATGCGGTCCCTGGAGGAGCAGCTCGGCAGAGAACTGTTCGAGCGGCGGCCGCGGGGTGTGGTGCCCACGTCGGTGGCGGACGAACTGGCCGCCCAGGTGGCGGCCCCGCTGGACGCGCTGGCGGCGGTCGCGGACCGCGGCGGCCTCGGTGCGGACCAGCCGCCGGACCCCGTCCATGTGGCGGGCCCCGCCGAACTGCTGTGCGTGAGGGCGCTGCCGGCGCTGGCACCGCTCACCCGGCAGGGCGTCCGGCTCCGGATCAGCACTGGCCTCACCGACGAACTCCTGGAAGGCCTGCGCGGTGGCCGCTTCGACCTGGTGATCGCCACGATCCGGCCACGTGGGCGGACCCTGACGTCCGTTCCTCTGATGGACGAGGAGTTCGTGCTCGTGGCCGCCCCCGCCTGGGCCGAGCGGATCGGCCCGGAACGGGTCGCGGCGGAGGGACCCGCCGCGCTCCACGGGGTGCCCCTGGTGACGTACGCGGAGGACCTGCCCATCGCCCGCCGCTACTGGCGGCACGTCTTCGGGACGCGGCTGACCGGGCAGGCCGCGATCACGGTGCCCGATCTGCGTGGCGTCCTCGCCGCGGTCGTCGCCGGCGCGGGGATCTCCGTGCTCCCCCGCTATCTGTGCCTCGACGAGCTGGCCACCGGCGCCCTGGTCCCGCTGCTGACCCCCGAGGACCCGCCGATCAACACCGGATATCTCACCCAGCGGCCCGGCGCCTCGGACAATCCGCACGTGGCCCTCGTCCGCGAGCGGCTGCTCCAGGCCGGCCGCACCTGGTGACGACCGGCCGGCCCACGCCGCGGAACGGACGGTCCGCCCGCGCGTGAGGAGCCACCGGCCGTCCGCGGTACGCGAGTCAGGAGCAACCGCCCGTCCGCGGAACGCGCGTGACGAGCCCCGGGCCGTCCGCCGGACGCGCGTGACGGGCCACCCGGCGTCCGCCGGACGAAGGAATTGTTCACCTGCCCGGTCCCCGTCCGCATGCGGGTCGGGCCAGGTACACGTTGGCTCGCCCTGAGGCAGCACGGGCCTTTCCAATCCTCGGCGGCGCATGGGATGTACCGCCAACCGTGCCGCTGGAGGGCAGTTCCTATGCGTAAGACTCAGATATTTCTCCGTTCCGGCCTGACCGTGGCCGCCGCCGCTGCGCTTCCGCTCACCCTGGCCGCCCCGTCGGCCGTCGCGCGGGCGTCCGGGATCTCCGTGAGTACCAGCGGCAGCGCCGTCACGGTCACCACGAGTGCCTGCCCCAGCAACGGCAGCAGCTTCGGCATCGCCTCGCTGCTCTCCAGCGGGCAGGCGAACTTCGCCCAGGGGCGCCAGATGCCGCTGACCGGCACCAGCACCAGCCAGTCGGCGTCCTGGACCGGGGTGAGCCCCGGTACCTACACCGTCATCGTGGTGTGCCAGAGCGGGTCGACCGCGGGCACCCAGTCCATCATCGTCTCGGCCCCCTCCACGCCCACGATTTCCGCGACGAGCTCGGCCGCACCGTCGCGAGGCGTCATGGGCGGTTTCGGCGGAGCCGTCGAGGACTACGGGACGATCACCGTCGTGGGCGGCGCCGCACTGGTCGCCACCGGCAGTGTGGCGGCGGCCTGGTTCCTGCGTCGCCGGTCCAAGCCTCACCGCCTCTGATCCCGGGCCCCGGCCCCCCGGTGCCCTGGACCCCGATGCCGGGGCCCGCCTCACCCGCGGCCGTCCAACCGACCGGGTCGGCACTAAGGACGGCCGCCCACTCGACCGGCTCGGCGCCACGGACGGCCGCCCACTCGACCGGGTCGGCGCCACGGACGGCCGCCCACTCGACCGGGCCGACACCACGGACGGCCGCCGGCCATCCTCTCCGGGCGCCCGCTCCGGTCCCCCGCCCGCGGGGCGTCTACTCCCCCGGCGTCTCGTCGCGCGCGCTGTCCGCGCGTCCCGCGTCCGCCCCGGACGCACCCTCGCGTGCGGCGCCTTCGAGTGCCTGCGGTCCGGCCCCGGACGGCCGGTCGCCGAACTGCTCGAACTCCTCCAGCGCGTGGGCGAGCCACTGCGTCCAGAACGTCTCCAGGTCGATGCCGGCGCGCAGCACGAGATGGCGCAGCCGGTCCTGCGTGGCGTCCTTGCCCGGCGGGAAGTCCCGCTGCTGGATCTCCTCGTACTCGGCCAACTGCCTGCGGTGCAGTTCGAGATGGCGGCGCAGGTCCGCCTCGACACCTTCGGTGCCGACGACGGCCGAGGCGCGCAGCCGCAGCAGCAGCGTGTCGCGCAGCGGCTTCGGGTCCTGGGCGGCCGCGGTCCAGCGGGCGAGTTCGGCGCGGCCCGCCGGGAGCACTTCGTAGCTCTTCTTCTGTCCTCGGGCGGGATGTTCGGAGGGCAGCGCGCGGATGTAGCCCTCCGCCTCCAGCTTGCCCAGCTCGCGATAGATCTGCTGATGCGTCGCCGACCAGAAGTAGCCGATCGACTTGTCGAACCGCCGGGTCAGCTCAAGGCCCGACGACGGCTTCTCCAGCAGGGCGGTGAGGATCGCGTGCGGCAGTGACATGGGCCTCATCCTAGGGAGGGCCGCCGCCGGGTCGGTCCCGGGACGGCCCTCGTGCCTTCGGTGCCTACAGGGCCGCCGCCAGCTCGGTGCCCTGCTTGATCGCGCGCTTGGCGTCCAGCTCGGCGGCCACGTCGGCGCCGCCGATGAGGTGCACGCTGCGGCCGGCGGCGAGCAGCTCCTCGTAGAGGTCACGGCGCGGTTCCTGACCGGTGCACAGCACGATGGTGTCGACCTCCAGGACCTGGCTGTCGCCGTCGACGGTGACGTGCAGTCCGGCGTCGTCGATGCGGTCGTACTGGACGCCCGGAACCATCGTGACGCCGCGGTGCTTGAGTTCGGCGCGGTGGATCCAGCCGGTGGTCTTGCCGAGGCCGGCGCCGACCTTGGTGGTCTTGCGCTGGAGGAGGTGCACGGTGCGCGGCGGGGCGGGGCGCTCCGGCGCGGCGAGGCCGCCAGGTGTCCCGTAGGACATGTCGACGCCCCAGTTGCGGAAGTACGTCTCGGGGTCCTCGCTCGCCTTGTCGCCGCTGTCGGTCAGGTACTCGGCCACGTCGAACCCGATGCCGCCGGCGCCGAGGACGGCGACACGCTCGCCGACCGCGGCTCCGTCGCGCAGGACGTCGAGGTAGCCGACGACACTGGGGTGGTCGACGCCGGGGATCTCCGGGATACGGGGGCTGACGCCCGTGGCGACGACGACCTCGTCGTATCCGTCCAGCCCGTCGGCGGTGACGGGGGTGTTCAACCGGACGTCCACACCGTGCAGTTCGAGCTGGTGACGGAAGTAGCGGATCGTCTCGTCGAACTCCTGCTTGCCGGGGACCTTGCGGGCCACGTTGAGCTGTCCGCCGATCTCGTGGGCGGCGTCGAAGAGGGTGACCTCGTGGCCGCGCTCGGCCGCGTTGACCGCGCAGGCGAGTCCGGCGGGCCCGGCACCGACCACGGCGACGCGCTTGCGCAGCCGGGTGGGCGCGAGGACGAGCTCGGTCTCGTGGCAGGCACGCGGGTTGACCAGGCAGGAAGTGATCTTGCCGCTGAAGGTGTGGTCGAGGCAGGCCTGGTTGCAGCCGATGCAGGTGTTGATGGCCTCCGGCCGCCCGTCCCGCGCCTTGGCGACGAAGTCCGGGTCGGCGAGCATCGGGCGGGCGAGGGACACCATGTCGGCGTGCCCCTCGGCGAGCAACTGCTCGGCCAGTTCGGGGGTGTTGATGCGGTTGGTGGTGACCAGCGGGACCGACACGGCGCCCATGACCTTCTTGGTCACCCAGGCGTACGCGCCGCGCGGCACCGACGTCGCGATGGTGGGGATCCGGGCCTCGTGCCAGCCGATGCCGGTGTTGATGATCGTGGCTCCGGCGGCCTCGATCGCCTTGGCGAGCGTGATGACCTCGTCGAGGGAGGAGCCGCCGGGCACCAGGTCGAGCATCGACAGCCGGTAGATGATGATGAAGTCCTCGCCGACGGCTTCCCGCACACGGCGGACGATCTCGACGGGGAACCGCATCCGGTTCTCGTACGAACCGCCCCAGCGGTCCTCGCGCCGGTTGGTGCCGGCGGCGATGAACTCGTTGATGAGGTAGCCCTCGGAGCCCATGATCTCGACACCGTCGTATCCGGCGCGCCGGGCGAGCCGGGCGGCGCGCGCGTAGTCGTCGATGGTCTGCTCGACCTCGGCGTCGGTGAGCGCGTGCGGCGGGAAGGGGCTGATCGGCGCCTGGAGGGCGCTCGGCGCGACGAGGTCCTGGTGGTAGGCGTACCGGCCGAAGTGCAGGATCTGCATCGCGATCCTGCCGCCCTCGCGGTGCACCGCCGCGGTGATCTCGGCGTGCTGGTCGGCCTCCGCCTCGGTGGTGAGCTTGGCGCCGCCCTCGTACGGCCGACCGGCGTCGTTCGGCGCGATGCCGCCGGTCACGATCAGCCCGACACCGCCGCGGGCCCGCTCGGCGTAGAACTCCGCCATCCGCTCGAAACCGCGCTCGGCCTCCTCCAGGCCCACGTGCATGGAGCCCATGAGCACACGGTTGGGCAGGGTGGTGAAGCCCAGGTCGAGCGGGTTCAGCAGGTGCGGGTAACGGCTCATCGGGCGGCCCTCCGGAAACGGTGTGGTGAGTCTGTTGTAGAGGACGCGCCACGCCTTTTGCAACTAGTTGCACAATGAGGAGGGTCACTCGGCCGGGCCCGCTCCGGCCGACATCGATCACTCGACCGGGCCCGCTCCGGCCGACACGGAAACGCATCGGCCGGACACGGCACCGCCCGCTCCTCAGTGCCGGAAGCCGATCACGACGTGGGCGTACATCTCCTCGCTCACGGCGAGCCGGGCTTCGAGGCCGGCGCGCGTGAAGGCCTCGACGGCGGACCGTGCCTGGCGTTCGCTCGTCTCGACCAGCAGGCAACCGCCGGGGGCCAGCCAGGAGGAGGCGTCGCCGGCGACACGGCGCACGAGGTCCAGCCCGTCCGCTCCCCCGTCGAGCGCGACCAGGGGTTCGTGGTCGCGGGCCTCCGAGGGCAGCAGACCGACCTCCTCGGAGGGGACGTAGGGCACGTTCGCGGCCAGGACGTCCACGCGGCCGCGCAACGCCTCGGGCAGGGCCGCGAACAGGTCGCCCTCGTGGACCCGGCCGGAGTAGGGGGCCACGTTGCGCCGGGCACAGCGCACCGCGGCCGGGTCGATGTCGGCGGCGTGCAGTTCCGGTGCGCCGAGAGCGGCGGCCAGGGCGGCACCCACCGCGCCCGAACCGCAGCACAGGTCGACCACGACCCGTGCGCCGGGCGCGAGGGCGACGGCCCGGTCGACGAGGAACTCGGTGCGGCGGCGCGGTACGAAGACGCCGGGCTCCACATGGACGCGCAGTCCGTGGAACCGGGCCCAGCCGACGACGTGTTCGAGGGGCAGTCCCGCGACGCGGCGGTCCACCATCACGGCGACCTCGTCGGGGGTGCGCGCCGTGGAGAGGATCAACTCCGCCTCGTCCTCGGCGAACACGCAGCCGGCGGAGCGGAGCGCGGACACGACGGAGTCGACGGAATCAGGGGAGAGAGGGGGCATGAAGCCGAGAGCCTTCCGATGAGTCGAAGGGCGCTCTCGCGGTCACCTATCGCCGGTGAGCCGCGCTGCCTCGAGGTGAGAGCACCCGACCTGTCACTGCGGTGATGGGTCCCACCTCCTCGGCAACTCATCGGCTGTGGCGGTCCGCAGCCGGGACCGCCACCCTAGCAGGACCGCTCACACGGCGACCGACTCCTCCAGCTCCTCCTCCGCCGCTTGCCCGTCGGCCGTGTTCGCCGTCTCCCGGGCGCGCTCGGGCGCGGGTCGGGCGGCCGGCTTCTGCGGTACGGCCGCACGGGCGCGGGCGCGCTCGACGGCGCCGGCGACCATCGTGACGCCCAGTCCGACCACCAGCCAGGCGACCAGCGTGCCCACGTCGCCGGACAGACCGTCGTGGTCGAAGTAGAGGAGACTGCGGACGCCCTCGACGAATCCGGCTCCGTTCCAGAAGGCGTGCAGGGCGCCGAAGAAGCCGTTCTGGAGCTCGGGCCGGAACAGGCCGCCGGAACTGGTGAAGTTGAGCATCACGAACAGCACCATCATCGCGAGCGTGGTCCACCGCTTGAGGAAGGTGTGCAGCCCGACGCCGATGAACAGGATGCCGGCGGAGTAGAGCCAGCTCATCGCCCACACGCTCGCGAGGTCGTGGTGGGCGAGGTGGAAGACGGGCCCGGCGAGCGCCGCGCCGATGACGCCGACGACGCCGGACACGCCCACCGCCAGCAGTGCCCGTGTCCGCATGGGCAGACCGGCGCCGGCGGCGCCGAGCGCGGCGACGGAGGCGTACGAGCCGATGCTGATCGCGATCAGCAGGAAGAACAGGCCCTGGCCGGTGGGGTCGTCGTCGACCGGCGCGGCGACGTCGGTGACCTTCAGAGGCTTGCCCTGGTGCGCGGCGACGGGCCTGAAGACCTTCTCGACGGCCATGGCACCCATGTCGGACGCGGCGGTGGCGACGACCACCTCGGGGGACTTGGCGCTCGGCACGTAGGCGCCGGTGATGGCGCGGGACTTGAGGAGATGCACCGCATCGGACCGGCTCGCGACGGTCCGGACGTCGAGCGCGTCCCCCGCCGTGTCCTTGACCGTCTGGGCGAAGACCTTCGCCTCGGGACCGCTGCCGACGACGGCGACGGGCAGGTGGTGCGGCTCCGGTGTCACGAACGCACCCATGTAGGCCAGGCCCATGCCGAGGCACATCAGCAGCGGGGTGACCAGGTGCGTGAGCACATGGCGCAGGGCCGGGGAACGCAGACCGGTGGCCACGAGCCTCATCCTCCATTGGTTGGCATATACAACTCTCTATCAAGTTGTACTATACAACCAGAAGAGTGGAGGGAGGTGCCGTGAAGGCATCCGAGAGGTCCGATGAGACCGTTGTCACCCCCGGCACACCCGCGGTCGACGCGGCCGTCGAGACCATCCAGCGCGAGATGACCGCCTTCGCGCGGCGGGCGCGGGCCTCGGCGGGACGCATGCACCCCGAGCTGTCCCTCGTCTCCTACACCCTGCTCGGTCACCTGGAGGAGAGCGGGGGCTGCCGCGCCACGGACCTGGCCTCGCACTACGCGCTGGACAAGTCCACCGTGAGCCGCCAGGTGGGCGCCCTGGAGCGCGACGGACTCATCGAGCGGCGGGTCGACCCCGAGGACCACCGCGTCCAGGTCCTGCACCTCACGGACGCGGGCCGCGACGTCCTCGCCCAGGTCACCCGCAGCCGGCGCGGCGCGTTCCGCGAGCGGCTCGCCGGCTGGTCCGAGGACGACCTCGCGCGCTTCGCGTCCTATCTGCTGCGCTACAACGCGGCGGCCGTCGAGCAGGCACCGCGGCCCGGACGGCCCGCCGGGGGCTGACCCCGGGACGGGCCGGGTGCCTCACGCACGTGCGTGGCACCGCCACACACGTACGTCGCACCGCCACGTCGGCGGGTCAGCCGACCCCTACGGGCCGTTCGTCCCCCAGGCGCTCGGGCGCGCGGGCCGCCAGGAAGCGCGTGGTGCGGCGCAAGCGGAAGCCGAGCGACTCGTAGAGCCGGATGGCGTTGGTGTTGCCCGCCGCGGTGTGCAGGAACGGCGTCTCGCCGCGCTCGCGGATGCCGTGCGCGACCGCCAGGATCAGCCGCGTGGCGAGGCCCTCGCCCCGGAAGGCGGGGTCGGTGCACACCGCGCTGATCTCGGTCCAGCCCGGCGGATGGAGCCGCTCCCCCGCCATCGCGATCAGCGCCCCGTCACGGCGGATCCCCAGATAGGTGCCCAGTTCGACGGTACGCGGCAGGAAGGGGCCGGGCCGGGTACGGGCGACCAGGTCCAGCATCTCGGGCACGTCGGCATGACCGAGCCGTACGGATTCGGCGTCCGGTGCCGCCGCGATCCCGTCGTCGACCAGCTGGACGCCGCCGATGTCGAACGTCACCTCCCAGCCGTCCGGGAGCCGCCCCGTGAAGCCCGCCAGCGGGGCTTCGGCTCCGGGGCCCGCCAGTGCGGCCAGGTCCGCCCAGTCGTCGGCGTCCGGCTCGTCGGGCAGCGCCAGCCACGGCGACACGTCCACGGGATAGCGCAGGACGCGCCCGCGACGCTCCGCGAAGTGCGCGTGCGGGCCGGTCAGCGAGCCGAGGGCGGGGTTGTCGAGGGGGTGCGCGGCGGGTTCCGGTCTGCCGGCCGGGTGCGGGAGCGCATCGTGGTCACCGGCCGCGCGCAGCGCGGGCTCGCGGTCCTTCGGGGGGCGCGTGCTCATGCCGACACCTCGATCACGATCTTGCCGCGGGTGTGGCCTTCCTCGATGGTGCGCAGGGCCTCCCCGGCCCGGTCGAGCGGCACGGTGAGCGTGACGAAGGGCCGCAGCCGTCCCTCGACGACGAGCCGCGCCACCTCGTCGAGCACGGCGGCGGTACGGGCCCGCTCGACGGGTGCGCCGCCGAGCCGGGCGACCGTCGGCCGGTCGGCGCCGGTGATCAGCTTCGTTCGGTCCGCCAGCAGCGTCGCCTCGGCCTCCAGGACCTCTCCCCCGACCAGGTCGAAGACGGCGTCCACGCCGTCCGGCGCCGCCGCGCGCACCCGTGCGGCGAGGTCGGGCCCCGACGCCACGTGCGCGGCCCCGAGCGACTCCATCAGGTCCCTCTTGGCCTCGGCGGCCACGCCGACCGCGTGCAGTCCGAAGGCGCGCGCGATCTGCAGGGCCGCCACGCCGACCCCGCCGCCCGCGCCGGTGACGAGTACGGTCGCGCCCGCGGGCAGGGCGAGCTGGCGGAGGCCGTCGTAGGCGGTCGCGGCCGCGACGGGCAGCGTCGCCGCGTCCGGGAACGACACCGCGGCGGGCTTGTGCGCCGTGACGGCGACGGGAAGCAGGGTGTACTCGGCGTATCCGCCCGCCACCGGGCTGCCGAAGACCTCGTCCCCGACGGCGAACCCGGTCACGTCCGCGCCGATCTCCAGGACGACCCCGGCGACCTCGTTGCCGAACACCACGGGCAGTTCGCGGTCGGCCTCGCCCGGGCGCCGGTACCCCGAGCGCTGCTTCCAGTCGACGGGGTTCACCCCCGCCGTGCGCACCGCGACGAGGACCTGGCCGGGCCCGGGACTCGGACGGTCCCGCTCCACCAGCGCCTCCGTCTCCGGGCCGCCGTATCGCGTGAAGACGTACGCCTTGGGCATCTGCTCCCTCACTCTCCCTCGCTGTCACCGGTCGTGGCGGCCGGACACCGGGTGTAGTTGTACAGGCCACCGGACTCGGCTCCAGCAGCAAGGAGGAACCCGGCGCGGCTATTCCCGGGCCCGCGGAGAGTTCATGCGCCCGCAATGAACGGCGGCCCGCCGTGGCCCACGGCACCGCCCACGGCCACGTACGGTTGAATGCGTAACCATTGAGCACGTGTCCGCATCGCGCACACGTGCGTACCGATCACGCTCGACCCGCGGGCCGTCCCGGACGGCCTGGAGGCACCAGCCGCATGAATGTCACCCGAGGCTTCACCGGACGCCCGCGCGTCCACAACGCCGGGCTGCCGCCCGGCCAGTACGACGCGGGCGACGACTGGCCCGTACTCTCCGCCGAGGTCACCCCGGACCTGTCCCCCGCCGACTGGAGCTTCCGGATCGACGGCCTGGTGGCCGAGCCGCGCTCGTGGAACTGGGACGAGGCGCACGCGCTGCCGGCCTCGGCGTACGAGGGCGACATCCACTGCGTGACGAGCTGGTCCAAGTTCGGGGTGCGCTTCGGCGGTGTGTCCCTGGACGCGTTCCTGGCGGCCGTGCGCCCGGACCCGGCCGCCACCCACGCGGTCGCGTACGCGCACACCGGGTACACCGCGAACCTTCCGCTCGCCGACCTCACCGGCGGCCGCGCCTGGATCGTCTGGGAGTACGAGGGGCGGCCGCTCCCGGCCGAGCACGGCGGACCCGCGCGGCTGATCGTGCCGCACCTGTACTTCTGGAAGAGCGCCAAGTGGATCGAGGGGCTGCGGATCCTCGACCACGACGAGCCGGGCTTCTGGGAGCAGAACGGCTATCACGCACGCGGCAACCCCTGGGAAGAGCAGCGCTACTCCGGTGACTGAGACGACGACCGTGCCCTTCGTGCCCCCGACGCGCTTCGCCGTGCCCGGCCGCATCGCCGTGAGCGAGAGCGCCGCGGCGGCGTGGCAGACGGCCACGCTGACCGAGATCCGCCGGGAGACGGCACACGCCTCCACGTTCCGGTTCGCCGTGCCGCACTGGGCGGGGCACCTGCCCGGACAGCATCTGCTGCTGCGTCTGACGGCCGGGGACGGGTACGTGGCACAGCGCCACTACTCCCTCGCGTCACCACCCGACGACGAAGGCCACATCGAGCTGACCCTCGATCACGTCGACGGCGGCGAGGTCTCCGGCTGGTTCCACACCGTGGCCGCACCCGGTGACCAGGTGGAGGTACGCGGCCCGCTGAGCGGCTTCTTCGCCTGGCCCGGCGACCGGCCCGCGCTGCTGATCGGCGCCGGTTCGGGCGTTGTCCCCCTGATGTCGATGCTGCGGCACCACCGTGCGCGCGGGCTCGACGTACCGTTGCGGCTGCTCGTCTCCGCACGCGGTCCCGAAGAGCTCATCTACGCGGACGAGTTCGGCGCCGAGACCACGCCGGTCTTCACGCGCCGCGCGCCGGAGGGCCTACCGGTGGGCCGGATGACGGCCGCACAGGTGGCCCCGCTCCTGGACGAACGGCCGCCCGGTGGCTGGGAGGCCTACGTGTGCGGCTCCAACGCCTTCGCGGAGCACGCCTCGCGATTGCTGGTGGAGGCGGGCCAGCCGGTGGACCGCATCCGCATCGAGCGGTTCGGCTGAGGCCGGGCGCCTCGTCCTTGGCGGGCGGTTCGGCTGAGACCGGCTCTTCCTTGACGGGCGGTTCGGCCGAGGCCTGGCGCCGGTGCTCGGCGGGCGATTCGGCCGGGGCCGTCGCGTCAAGGATCGAGCCGTTCGGCCGAGCCCGTCCGCGTGACGCCGGGCGGCGCGCGGCGGGCTCTGGCGGCCCCCTGACCGCACACGTACGGTGTGATCATCCGCTCCTTCGATGCCAAAGGCGGTCCTCCATGGCCCTGTTCGACCTCCCTCTTGACGAACTCCGCGACTATCGCAGCTCGTCCACCGAGCCCGAGGACTTCGACGCCTTCTGGGCCAAGACGCTCCAGGAGGCCCGCGAGTACGATCTCGCCGCCCGGTTCGAACCGTTCGCGACCCCCCTGAAGACCGTCGACACCTACGACGTCACGTTCGCCGGCTTCGGCGGGCACCCGGTCAAGGGCTGGCTGACGGTGCCCGCCGGAGCGGACGCGCCGCTGCCCACGGTCGTCGAGTACATCGGGTACGGCGGCGGACGCGGACTCGCGCACACCCATCTGCTGTGGGCCTCGGCGGGCTTCGCGCACTTCGTGATGGACACGCGCGGCCAGGCCAGTGCGTGGGGCGGCGGCGAGACCCCGGACCCGGTGGGCAGCGCTCCCGCGTTCCCGGGCTTCATGACGCGCGGGGTCGAGGACCCCGAGACCTACTACTACCGGCGGCTGTTCACGGACGCGGTGCGCGCCGTGGAGGCGGCGCGCTCGCACCCGCTGGTCGACGCGGCCCGCACCGCGGCCCTCGGCGGCAGCCAGGGCGGTGGCATCACCATCGCGGTGGGCGGCCTGGTGCCGGATCTGGCCGCGATCGCGCCCGACGTGCCGTTCCTGTGCGACTTCCCGCGCGCCACCGTGCTCACCGACCGCGCCCCCTACCGCGAGATCGGCAACTACCTCAAGACCCACCGCGGCCGCACCGATCAGGTGCTGCGCACGCTCTCGTACTTCGACGGTGTGCACTTCGCCGCGCGCGGACGGGTGCCGGCCCTGTTCTCGGCGGCGTTGGAGGACCAGACCTGCCCGCCGTCGACGGTGTTCGCGGCGTACAACGCCTGGGCGCACGAGGGGAAGAAGATCGAGGTGTACGACTTCAACGACCACGAAGGCGGCGGACCCTACCAGCAGGCGGCCCAGTTGCACTGGCTGCCCGCACACGTCTGAGGGCCGCGATGGACACGGCGCGGGCGGCGCGGCACTTCGTCCGGGTGTGGGAGCGGGCCTGGGCGGACCACGACGTCGACGCGATCCTGGAGCTGTACGCGGCGGACTGCGTCCACCGGTCGATGCCCTTCCGCGAACCGCACCGGGGGCGGGACGAACTCGCCGCGTATGTGCGGTGGTCCTTCGCGGCCGAGCGCACGATCGATGTTCGGTTCTCCGAACCGGTCGTCGGACAGGACGGTCTCGCGGTGGCCGAGTTCCGCGTCCTCGCCGAGGAGGACGGGCAGCCGACGACACTGGCGGGCTGCGTCTTCGTGCGCTTCGGCGCGGACGGGCTGGCCGTGGAGACACGTGACTACTGGCACACGCTGGAGGGCCATCAGGAACCGGCCGGTTCGCGCTTCCTGACCTAGGGGGTGTCGTGCGGACCGGCCCGGGTGCGCTGGACCCGGGCCGGGAGCACCTGGTGGGGCGCCGGGCCTGTCGGCGGGGCGCCCGCCCTCCGGGGTGGATCCGGCCACCACACTTCCCTCCAGTCCGACCAGTCGGTACGTTCAGGCGGACCCGGGGTTCGTCCGGGGACGCCCGCGCTCGCACGACGGAGGTCCCATGTCCCAGCACCCGTCCGACGTCCAAGACGTCCAAGGCCACTGCGACGAGCGATTCGCGGCGGTCCGCACCGCGTTCGAGGAGAACTTCCGCGACCGCGAGGAGCTGGGCGCGGCCGTGGCGGTCACGCTGCACGGGGAGACGGTCGTCGACCTGTGGGGCGGCTGGGCCGACGCGGCGCGCACCCGGCCCTGGGAACAGGACACCCTGGTGAACGTGTGGTCGACGTCGAAGGGGCCGACGGCCCTGTGCGCCCACATTCTGGCCGACCGGGGGCTGCTCGACTTCGACGCCCCCGTGGCCGAGTACTGGCCGGAGTTCGCGGCGGCCGGCAAGGAGAACGTCCTGGTACGACATCTGCTGTCGCACCGGGCGGGACTGTCCGGACTGCGTGAGCCGCACTCGTTCGCCCAGCTCTGCGACTGGGAGTTGACCGTGCAGCGGCTGGCCGCTCAGGAGCCCTGGTGGGAGCCGGGAACGCGGTCCGGCTATCACGCGCTCACCTTCGGCCATCTGGTCGGCGAGGTGGTGCGGCGGGTCTCGGGGCTGCTGCCGGGCGCGTTCCTGGAGCACGAGGTGACCGGCCCGCTCGGCATCGACTTCACCATCGGGCTGCCGGAGAAGGACGCGGAGCGGGCGGCCGAGCTGGTGCACCCGCCGGCCGCCACGACCAGCGAACAGGCCGCCGTCTTCGCCCAGTTGGCGCCCGCCGCACTGGCCGCGCTGACCAATCCGGCGGTCGGCGCCGGGGAAGCCAACACCGCCCGGTGGCGGGCGGCCGAGATCCCCGCGGCCAACGGCCACGGAACGGCGCGCGCGGTCGCCGCGCTGTACGGGATCTTCGCCGGCCGGGGTACGTACGGCTCCCGGAAGCTGCTGTCGCCGGGGGCCGCCGAGCGGGTGCGCGAAGGGCAGGGCAGCTGCCGCGACCTCGTCCTCGGTGCCGGGTTCGAGAACGAGACGGAGATCGGGCTCGGGCTGTGGCTGAGCGGTGCCAACGGCTCGTACGGGCCCAACCCGAGGGCTTTCGGTCATGACGGGTTCGGCGGCTCCTGCGGTCTCGCCGACCCGGAGACGGGGGTGTCCCTGGGGTACGTCATGAACCGCATGGGCCCGCACATCGCCGACGACCCAAGGAAGACGGCGCTCGTCGACGCGCTGTACAGCACGCTCTGAGAGGGTCCACGCCCGCCGGGGAGCGCGGACTGAAATCGGCCGAACTGCCCGGCTGCTCTTTCCTGGTGGTTTAGACCAATGCTAGATGTGGTGGCGCAATGAGCCCGCACGGCTACGCCTTGTCACCACGCAGGAGGCGCGGACATGGCCCGCACCACCCAGTCAACCGACCACGAGCCGCTCTACGCCAGGATCGCCACGCAGTTGCTCGGCGAGCTGCGCGACGGAACCGTGGCACCCGGTGAACGTCTCCCGGCAGAAAGGGAGTTGGCCGCACGATTCGGCGTGAGCCGCGAGACGGTGCGGCAGGCGCTGCAGCTGCTGCGCCGCGAGGGCACGGTCTCCACGGACCGGCGCGGCAGCCACGCCACGCTGCCCGGCACCACCGCCGAGCACGTCCCCTCCCTGGACTTCCCGGTCGGGGCGCTCAGCCCCGAACCGCCCACGCTCCAGCGGACCACCGTGACCTGGGAGACACCCCCGCCGGAACACGCGGAGGCCCTCGGCCTCGCTCCGCGCCGGCCGACCCTCGTCCACCGCTACGAGTCGACCGCGGCGGACGGCACGGGGCTGCGGACGGCCGTGACGTCCTTCTCCGCGGTGGCGGTCACCGAGGTCGAGGAGCTGGCCCGCTACCGGGACCGCGCCGACGGCACCGCGTCGGCCCAACTGCGCAGGGCCTACGACTGGATGCGCAAGGCGGGGCTGACCCTGCACCACCGGGACGCGATCACCCGCCTCCCCGAGTCCGTCAGGGTCACCCGTCGCGTGCACGACCAGTACGACCGCCCACTGGAGATCACCGACCTCGTCGTCGACGCCCGGCAGGACGCCCTGGTGTACGAGTTCACGCTCCCGGCGGCCGGCTGACCGTACCGGGACGCCGGCCGGGCTACGCGAGGAGGACCGGCCTCCGCCGGCACTGCGCCCCGGTGCGGAACCCGAGGACACGGCCGGGGGGCCGGCCGGGGCCGCGACCTGGTCGGATCGGTGTCCGGTACCCGATGACAGTCACGTGACCGATCCCAGGAGCGCCGATCACGTCTAGCGTCGACGACGTGACCACCAACGACGCACAACGGACCGATCGGGCCGACGGCGCGGACCGCCTTCCGGTCGGCTTCCCGTCGTCGGCCACTCCTGCGGCGGCCCCCTCAAGACCGGTACCGAGAACCCCGACGGCGGCCCGCCGCTGATCGTCCCGGGCGGGAGGACCACGCGGTGCCGTGGCCCACATCGCCCGTCCCTCGCACAAGAAGCCGCCGCACAACCCCTGCGCCTCCGAGATCACCGAGATCAAGGACCGGGGCATGCGCTGACCATCGACCACGGCCGGCCGGAAGCAGCCGACACGGGGCCGGACTTCGTCCGCCGTTCCGTGTGACCGGCCGCGCGCGACCGCCGGCCGTACGGCGCCCGCACGCCACTTCGCACCACCACGCGCACCGCGCACCACCATTCGAAAGGGAACACTCATGAGCACGTTCACGACGTCCGACGGCACCGACATCTTCTACAAGGACTGGGGCAGCGGGCAGCCCGTCGTCTTCAGCCACGGCTGGCCGCTGAACGCGGACGCGTGGGACGGGCAGATGCGGCTCGTCGCGGAGAACGGCTTCCGCGCCGTCGCCCACGACCGCCGCGGACACGGCCGCTCCGCGCAGCCGTGGCAGGGCAACCACATGGACCAGTACGCCGACGACCTGGCCGAACTGATCGAGAAGCTGGACCTCACCGACGTGATCCTGGTGGGGCACTCGACCGGCGGCGGCGAGGTCGCCCGCTACATCGGCCGGCACGGCAGCGCGCGGGTGGCCAAGGCGGTGCTGCTGGGCGCCGTTCCGCCGCTGATGCTGAAGACGGACGCGAACCCGGAGGGCACGCCCCTCGACGCCTTCGACGGGATCAGGGCCGGTGTGGCGGCGGACCGTTCGCAGTTCTACCAGGAGCTGAGCGTGCCGTTCTTCGGCGCCAACCGTGAGGGTTCGGCCGTGTCGCAGGGCAAGCGCGACGAGTTCTGGCTGCAGAGCATGCAGGCCGGTCTGAAGGCGGCGTACGACTGCATCCGGCAGTTCTCCGAGACCGACTTCACCGAGGACCTGGCCCGCATCGACGTGCCGACGCTCGTCGCGCACGGCGACGACGACCAGATCGTGCCGATCGCGGCCGCCGCGCTGAAGACGGCCGAGCTGGTCAAGGACGCGACGCTCAAGGTGTACCCGGGCGCACCGCACGGCCTGGTGGGCGAGTTCGAGCAGGCCTTCAACGCCGACCTGCTGGAATTCATCCGTAGCTGACCGGACAGGGGCTGCCGTGACGGCAGCGCCCCGGGGCCCGGCTTCCCCTACGGCGGGCCGGGTTTCCGGATCGGGTGCGGCATGCCCGGGTCCCCGTTTCGGGGCCCCGGGCATGCGCGGGCTTCGGCGCCGAGGCGGGGCGAACCCCTCAGCCGTTGCGGGCGGGTGTCGTGCGCCGCGTCCACGCCGAGAGGGCGAGCGCGACGGCCGCTCCGGCCAGGAGCACCGCCACGACGACCCACACGGTGGAGCCGACGGCGTCGGTGAAGGCGGCACGCGGATCGCGGACCTGGGTGACCCGGTCCTCGAAGCGCGAGGTCATGAGCGTGCCGAGGACACTGGTGCCGAGGACGGCGCCGATCTGGCGGGCCGCGTTCACCGTGCCGCCCGCCTCGCCCTCGCGTCCGCGCGGCACATGGCCGACCGCGAGCGCGGTGGACGGCGCGTTGGCGAGGCCGCTGCCCAGTCCGAACAGGACGAAGGCGGCCACGTATCCGGTGAACGAGGTGCCGGGTCCGACCTGCGCGAAGAGCGCGGCTCCGGCGGCCGCGAACAGCAGCCCCGCGGTGATCAGGGTACGCGGGCCCAGTCGCCGTACGAGCACGCCCGCGAGGACGGAGGCGGCGATGAACGTGCCGAACTGTGCGAGGAGTTGGGCACCGACCTCCAGGGCGCTCAGTCCCCGGACCCGCTGCAGCCACAGCACCTGGAGGAGCGAGAGGCCGACGAAGCCGAACAGCACGGTCGCGGCGAGCACCAGCGAGGCGCCGTAGGAGGGGTCGCGCAGCAGTCGCAGGTCGACCATGGGCGCCGTGCGCCGCAGTTCGATCAGGACGAACGCGGCGAGCAGCGCGACCGAGGCGGCGACGGCCGCGACCGCGCGCGCCGAGCCGTAACCGTGGTGCCCGCCGTCGATGAGCCAGAAGACCATCAGTCCCAGCCCGGCCATGGCCGTCACCTGGCCTGGCCAGTCCAGGCGCTGGGACGGGTTCCGGGACTCCGGGACGAACCGCAGGGCGACCACGGCGGCAAGGACGGCGACCGCCGCGTTCAGCCAGAACGCGCTGTGCCAGGTCCACCAGCGCAGGGCGAGGCCGGCCGTGACGGGGCCGATCGCCAGACCGAGGCCCGAGGTGGCGGCCCAGGCGGCGATCGCGCCCGCTCGGCGCTTGGGGTCGGGGACCGCGTGGGTGACGAGCGCGAGCGAGCTGGGCGTGATGAGGGCGCCGCCCAGGCCCGCGACCGCCTGCCCGGCGAGCACGGTGGCCAGGTTGCCTGCGAGGACCAGGACGACTCCGCCGACCGCCATGGTGACGGCTCCGGCGAGGAAGACACTCCGCCGGCCCCACCGGTCGGCGAGCGCTCCGGCGCCCAGCACGCACGCGGCCACCACGAGCGTGTACGTGCTGGGCACCCAGACGAGGTCGGCCGGGCCGAGACCCAGGTCGTCCTGGACCGCGCTGAGGGTGCCGATGGTCTGTGTGGTCTGGAGGAAGACGGTGAACAGGCCGAGGCAGGCGGCGACGAGGACCGGCAGCGGGCTCGCGCCGGGAGCCGTGCGCGGTGCGGTCGCCGCGGCGCGCAGATCAGATGCCATCGTGCACCCCGTCGGGGGCGCCTGTGCGGAGGTCGATGCCGGCAACGGCGTTGTCCGGCGCGGGTGCGCCGACGGACAGGGGGATCTTCATCGCGTTTCCTCGCACAGTCGGTCCTGAGGACGGGCATGAGATAGTTAGTTTGAAAAACAGACTTACTATAGCCCGGCAAGTTTGGAAAACAAACGCACCCAAGGACATGCTTCGGCCACGACAGGCGGGCCTGAGGGTTCAGCGGGAGGCCGCGTCCGGGGTCCGGGTCGCCACGACCATGCGGCACCGCGGGCTGCCGTCGGGCCGTGTGCCGAACTCGGGCAGCGCGTGAAGCTCCACGTCGAAACCGGCCGAAACCAGCTCCCGCCGCACCTCACCCAGGCGGAAGGACCGGTAGTACATGACGAACGGCGGACGCCACACGGCGTTGCGCACCCGCATCACCGCGTCGAAGCCCAGCAGGGCCCAGAACCAGGGCGAGCTCGGGCGGGGCGGAGCCATGACGGGGAACGCGAACCGCCCGCCAGGCCGCAGGACCGCGTGCACCCCGGCGAACAGCCCCGGAAGCTCCCGCGGCAGGAAGTGCCCGAACGCCCCGAAGCTGACGACCAGGTCGAACGCGGGACCGAAGGGCAGCGCGCGAGCATCGCCCCGCACCCAGGCCATGGACGGCTCCGTGCCGGCCCGGTGCCCCGCGCGTCCGACGGTCAGCATCCCCGCGCTGATGTCGATCCCGGTGACCGAGTCCCGGCACAGCCCCCGCAGGACGTCCATGCCCGCGCCGGTTCCGCAGCACAGGTCCAGGCCCGCCCGGAACGGCCCCAGGGGCCGCAGCGCCTGCCCGACCGCGTCGAGAATCGAGTCCGGCGTCCGGAACGGCGTGTGGTCGAACTTGGGCGCGAGCAGGTCGTAGCCGTGCTCGACGGAGGACAGGGCCTGGACGGCGAGTTCGCGGAGGCTGGGACCTTGCGGGGTGAACATCGCCTTCAGCTTAGGGGCAGCGCGCGCCGTGCGGGCTGATCTATGGTCGCCGGCATGACTTCGTTCCGTCCTGCCCCCGCATGGCTGGCCGACGCCGTCTTCTACCAGATCTACCCGCAGTCGTTCGCCGACTCGAACGGCGACGGCATCGGCGACTTCGGCGGTGTCGCCGAGCGCCTCGACCACCTCGCGTGGCTGGGCGTGAACACCGTGTGGCTCAACCCCTGCTTCTCCTCCCCGTTCCGGGACGCCGGATACGACGTCTCCGACTACCTGAACACCGCCCCTCGTTACGGCTCGAACGACGACCTCGCCGCGCTGGTCGACGAGGCGCGCCGCCTCGGCATCCGGGTCCTGCTGGACCTCGTCGCGGGCCACACCTCCGACGAGCACCCGTGGTTCGAGGCAGCCGCGGACGATCCGGCCGACGACCGGTACATCTGGACACCCGACGGGCTCCCCGACGGCTTCGTCGCCTCTCCCGGGACCCGGCCGGGCGCCTATCTGCCGAACTTCTTCGCCTGCCAGCCCGCCCTCAACTTCGGCTACGCGCGCGCCGATCCGGCAGAACCCTGGCGCAGCCCGGTGGACGCCGACGGTCCCCGCGCCAACCGCGCGGCCCTGCGCGGGATCATGGACCACTGGCTGGGGCTCGGCGTGTCGGGCTTCCGGGTCGACATGGCCGCCTCACTCGTGAAGGACGATCCCGGCAGGACCGAGACGGCCCGGATCTGGACGGAGCTGCGGCACTGGCTGGACGGCGCGCACCCGGACGCGGCGCTGCTGTCCGAGTGGGGCGAGCCGGAGGTGTCGGTGCCCGCGGGCTTCCACACCGACTTCTTCCTCCAGTTCGGCGGGCCCACCGACGGCCTGGCGCTGCGGTCGCTGTGGAGCAACTCCGAGGGCACGGTCAACGAGGCCTGGGACCCGCTCGACTGCTTCTTCGACCCGAGCGGCAAGGGCTCGCCCCGCCCGTTCGTGGAGGCCTGGCACCGGGCGGTCACCGCCCTCGGCGACAGCGGGTTCATCTCCCTGCCCACCGCCAACCACGACTTCTCCCGCCTCAACTGCGGCCCCCGCACGGCCGATCAGCTTCCCGCGGCCTTCGCCTTCCAGCTCACCTGGCCGACCCTGCCGGCGATCTACTACGGCGACGAGATCGGCATGCGCTACATCCCGGGGCTGCCCGACAAGGAGGGCAGCGTGCTGGGCCCCCGTTACAACCGCGCGGGTTCGCGTACCCCGATGCAGTGGGACGACGGCCCGAACGCCGGCTTCTCGTCCGCCCCCGCCGACGCCCTCTACCTCCCGATGGACCCCTCCCCCGCCCGCCCCACGGTCGCCGCCCAACTCGCCGACGAGACCTCGCTCCTCCACCTGGTGCGCCGCCTCGTGGCCCTCCGCGCCGGCACACCGGACCTCGGAGCCCGGAGTCCGGTGGAAGTCCTCCACCCGGGCTATCCCTTCGTGTACGTCCGCGGGGACCGCCATCTCGTCGTCATCAACCCGCAGCAGGGCGCGGCCGGTTGCACCTCCGCCCGCGTGCGTGGCGCCGAACCCCTGGAATCCTCCGGCGTCCGCATCACCGACGACGGCACGATCGACGCGCAGGGATTCGGGTACGGCGTCTACCGCCTGAACGGTTAGCGGGATCCCGGCGGAGAGCGGTGCGACTGTCGTTCTCGACATACGCCGTGAGGCCTGCTTCACTCTTGATATGGCATCAATTCGCCTGACACGACCGACACTTGAGGTCCTCAAGGTGCTGCTGGCCGCCACGCCGGACGACCCGGCGTGGGGGCTGCGGATCTGCGAGGAGGCCGATCTCGGCTCCGGCACCGTGTATCCCATTCTCGAACGGCTCGTCGACGCCGGATGGGCGGTCCGCCGGGCCGAGACCGGCGAGCACCCCGGCCGCCCGAAGCGCTACTACTACGAACTGACCGCCGCGGGCCGGCTCGCCACCCGCGAGGCCCGGGAGCGCAAGCCACGGCTCTTCGGGCTGCGCCCGGCCGGCGACGGGGGTGCGGCGTGAGTACGGACCGGCGGGGCGACGAGATCCCCTTCGGCGCCGGCCCCGTCGCGATCGTGGCGGTCCTTGCGCCCGTACTGGCCGGGACGGCGGCCGTCCTCTTTCTGCTGATCGGCTACGCCGTGAAGACGGTGAGCCCCGGCTCCACGTTCTCCGCTTTCTTGATCACCAACGGCTGGATCTTCGGAGCCGTCACCGCGGCATCCATCCTGATCGCCGCGGTCGCCCTCCTGGTCACGGCTCTACGCGCGGGCAGTGAGGCCGCCCAGGAGCCGGGCACCGGGACCCCGTCCGCCGCCCGGCAGCGGCAGAGCCGCAGGGGCAACGGCACCCTGGGGATCGCCTCGTTCGTTGCCGGGCGGCGCCGCACCCATCTGCGCGAGGAGTGGGCGGCCGTCCTGGCCGGGGATCCCGAGCACGGGATCGTGCTGTCCCCGCGCACCAGGATGCGCTACGCCCTCGGCTTCCTGTGGGCGGCCGTCCGGCTACGCGTCCGGGACCTCGCCGCTCCCCTGTGGGTTCCGGTCGACTGGACGCTCGCCGTGGAGTCCCGCACGAACGGCTTCATCGCCGCCGTGGTGGGTGCCCAGGCGGTCTGGATCGTCGGCCACGGGGGCCTTCCGGCCCTCGTCACGGACGTGTGGGAGCCCTGCGCGATCGTGGGCGGCGCCCTCTACGTCCTGGTGCGCTGGTTGCGCCGTGTCCGCGGCATCGAGCTCGCCGCGGCGCCGCGGGACGACGCGCCCCCGGACTGAGGACGGCTGGCGGGACCCGTCAGGCGCGCAGCCGCAGGAACGCGAGCCAGACGTCGGGGCCGTCCTGTCCCGGTCCGGCGGAGTCCCCCCGCAGGAAGGGGGCGGGCGTCCCCGGGTGAGTGCGGCGGGCGGGGAGCAGCCGCCCGGCCAGGGCTCCGAGGAAGTGGGGCGGGGGCGCCGTCGCGGTGAGGGCGGACGGGTCGGCGGCCGCGCCGTCGGTGGCGGACACGAAGCCGGCCGGAGTGGTAGTGGTGGTGGTCGCCGCGGTGGTCATCGGGTCCTCCGTCGTCGTCATCGAGTGCTGTCACCCCACCGACGAACGGCGCCTACGCCGATCGACACTCCGCGAGCCGCTTCGTCAAGAAGCGCCGCTCGGCGTCGTTCTCCACCAGTTCCAGCGCCTTGGCGTAGGCGTCCGCGGCCTCGGCGCGGCGGCCCGCACGACGCAGCAGGTCCGCCCTGGTGGCGGGCAGCAGGTGGTAGTCCGCAAGCTCTCCTTGCTCCTCCAGTTCGGCCACCAGGGCGAGCCCAGCTTCGGGGCCCTCGGCCATGCCCACGGCCACCGCACGGTTGAGCCGGACCACGGCGGACGGCACGAACCGCCGCAGCTCGCCGTAGAGCGCCGCGATGTCGGCCCAGTCCGTGTCCTCGGCGGTGGCCGCCGTGGTGTGGCAGGCGGCGACGGCGGCCTGGATCTGGTAGGCACCCGGACGCCCGCGGCGCAGCGCGGACTCCAGCAGGGCCGCGCCCTCGTCGGCCGCCGCCCGGTCCCAGGCCGACCGGTCCTGGTCCTCCAGCGTCACCAGGTCGCCCGCCGCGTCGACGCGTGTGTCCCGCCGCGCGTCGTGCAGCAGCAACAGCGCGAGCAGGCCGAGCACTTCGGGTTCGTCGGGCATCAGCCGGGCCAGTACGCGGGCCAGCCGGATCGCCTCCGCGCAGAGATCCCTGCGCACCAGATCGTCGCCTGCGCCGGCGACGTAGCCCTCGTTGAAGAGGAGGTAGAGCACGCCGAGGACGCCGGTGATGCGTTCGGGCAGGAGGTGCGCGGGCGGTACGCGGTAGGGGATGCCCGCGTTGCGGATCTTCCGTTTGGCGCGGACCAGCCGCTGCGCCATCGTCGCCTCGGGCACGAGGAAGGCGCGGGCGATCTCGGGCGTGGTCAGACCCGCGAGGGTGCGCAGGGTCAGCGCCACCCGGGCTTCGATGGGCAGCGCCGGGTGGCAGCAGGTGAAGATCAGCCGCAGCCGGTCGTCGCCGACTTCGCTCCCGTCCTCGAACTCCGGGTCGTGGGGCCCGTCGTCGCGTGCCAGCACGGCCACCTCCCGCAGCTTCCGTGCCCCGGTCGCCTCCCGGCGCAGCACGTCCAGGGCGCGGTGGCGTGCGGTCGTGGTCAGCCAGGCGCCGGGGCGGCGCGGCACGCCGTCGCGCCGCCACCGGTCGAGGGCCTGGGCGAAGGCGTCCTGGGCGCATTCCTCGGCGAGGTCCCAGTCGCCGGTCACCCGGATCAGGGTGGCGACGACCTGGCCCCACTCCTCGCGGAAGGCGTCCGCGACCGCCGTTTCGACGTCTCGCGCCCGCGGGTTCGTGCTCACTCCCAGACCGGCCGCACTTCGACCGAGCCGCCGTCCAGCGCGGCCGGGTGCCGGGAGGCGAGCGCGATCGCCTCGTCGAGGTCGGCGGCCTCGACGATGTCGAAGCCCGCGACGTACTGCTCGGACCGGGTGAACGGCCCGTCGTCGAGCAGCACTTCGTCGCCCCGGACGCGGACGGTGGTGGCGTCGGCGGGCGGTCGCAGGCGCGCGCCGCTGCGTGGGACGCCGTGCCCGCGCATCTCGTCGGCGTAGGCGGTGAAGCGGGGGTCGCGGGCGGCCTCGGCGGGGCCCTGCGCCTCGCCGTCGACCGGCGTGCAGGCGAACAGTACGTACTTCACGGCCGGTCCTGCGTGACCGGGGAGTCGAACGGGACCGAGGTGTGCTGGTGGACGATCTGCCAGCGGTCGCCGGCCGCGCGGTAGCCGGTGGTGACGCGGGCGGTGGTGTCCAGCGTGTCGCCGGTGACCAGTTCGGCGCGCATCCGCACGAGGGCGTGGCTGAAGGCGATGCTCTCGTCGACCCGTACCCGGAAGTCGAGGACCTCGCGCTCCACCGGTCCGGCCAGCGTCGAGAACCAGAGTTCCTCGGCCTTGCGCAGAGCCTCGATCCCGTGCTGTTCCAGACCGGTCACGGGGTGGAAGACCTCGACGTCCGGCGCGTAGCAGGCCATGGCCCGGTCGAAGTCCCGCTCGCGCGCGGCGGCGGTGAGTTCCGCGTCGAGCCGCCGGATCTCGCCCTCGGGGTCCTCGTCCTCCCAGAACGCGCGCACCTCCATGGCGCCGATCGTGGCCACGGGGTGCCTGGCGGCGGCCTGGACCGCCTGCTCCATGGTGTCGCATTCGAGGATGTCGTATCCGGCGACGTACTCCTTGGTCTCGGCGAACGGGCCGTCGGTGCGCAGGACTTCGCCGTCGCGGACGCGTACGGTGACGGCTTCCGCCGGCTGGCTCAGCCGGTGGCCGTGCCGGCGCACGCCGCGCTCGACGCCCAGTTCCTCCACCCAGGGTTCGACGGGTGCCATGTCGGAGGCGTCGGCGGTGTCGTCGCCGCAGACCAGCAGCATGTACTTCATGGTTCCTCCCGGTGTTCGTGAGCTTCTTGCATCCCACCGACGAACGGGAACGCGTCGCATCGACAACGTCCGCGCGAGAATTTTGCCGACCTTGTGTCGCGGGCCCCGTGCCGGTCCTCTCGCCCGGGCCGCTTCGGCGGTCCGGGTGTGCACACCGTGCTCGGCGGTCACGCCGTGGTGGAGGGTGGTTCGAGCCGCACCGGCAGCTCTCGCACACTGTTGCCCACGAAGCTCGCGTGGCGGGAGAGTTCGTCCTCTCGGACGGCGAGGTCGAGGCCGGGGAAGCGGGCGAACAGCCGCTCCAGGGCGATGGTCGCCTCCATACGTGCGAGCGGGGCGCCGAGGCAGTAGTGGGTGCCGTACCCGAGGGAGAGGTGCCGGGCGGCGTCCGCGCGTCCGGGACGGGTGACGTCGAACCGGTCGGCGTCCGGTCCGTGCGCGTCGCGGTCGCGCCCGGCGGCCGAGTATCCGGCGAGGACCGGGGTGCCCGCGGGGATCACGGTGCCGTCGAGCGTCATGTCCCGCACGGCGTACCGGAAGGGGAAGTAGCTGACCGGGGCGTCCCAGCGGAGGGTCTCCTCGACGACGTCGGCCCAGCCCGCCTCGCCGCGTGCCACCAAGTTCAGTTGGTCGCGGTGTCCGCACAACGCCCGTACGGCGTTGGTGATGAGGTTCAGTGTGGTCTCGTGCCCGGCGATGATCATCAGGACCAGGGTGCCGATGAGTTCCTCGTGACCCAGCCGGTCCCCCTCCTCGTCCCGGGCGGCGATGAGTGCGCTGGTGAGGTCGTCGCCCGGCCGCTGGGCGCGCGCCTCGGCCACCGACGCCAGTACGCCGACCAGTTCCCGGTTCGCGGCCAGGGCCTGCTCGGGTGCGATGTCGGTGGCGACCACCTGGTTGGAGAGATGGTGCAGCCGGTCCCGGTACTCGGCGTCGACACCGAGCAGTTCGCCGATGACTCCCATCGGCAGCGGCAGCGCGAAGTGCCGGCGCAGATCCGCGACTCCCCCACGGTCTCGGGCCGCGCGCTCCAGGTCGTCGAGCAGTCCTTCCGTCAGCTCCTCGATCCAGGGGCGCATGCGCTCCACACGGCGGGCGGTGAAGGCCTTGCTGACCAGTGACCGCAGCCGCCGGTGGTCGTCGCCGTCGGCCGTCGTCATCCCCCGCACGGTGGCGAAGGTCATCAGCGGCCACCCGGGGGTGATGCGGCCCTCGCGCAGTGCCGTGAAGTGCCGGGCTCCCTTGGCGACGTCGGGGTGCGCGAGGAACTCCTTGAGCGCGTCGTGCCCGAGCACCGCCATGCCCTCCACGTCTCCGGGCAGCACGACCGGCGCGACGCCGCCGCGCGCGAGGAGCCGCGCGTTGTCGGCGTGCGGGCAACCGCCCGCGGGATCCAGGCGATGGGGCGTGCCGGACGAGGTGTCCACCGGATTCTCCTTGTGGGACGTCGAGTTGGAGGCCGTTCGGCGCCGCCGGGGCGGCACGGTCCTCGATTCTGCCTGCTCACAGCAGTGCGCGCAGCCGCTCCGCGAAGCCCTGGGGATGGGTGAGGTTGCCGTTGTGGCCGCCCGGGAAGTGGACGAGCTCCGCGCCGAGCCCGGCCGCCAGTTCTTCCGCGCACCGGTAGTCGAACACGGCCCGCGGGGTGGTGTGTCCGGCGGCGGGCACGATGCGGACCGGGCCGGCCGCGAGCGCGCGGATCTCGTGCGGGTGGAGCTCGGCCCGGGTCATCGTGGGCGCGTCGTGCGCGACGAAGAAGGTGAAGTTCGGCTCGCGGGAGGCGTCCAACGGGGCGGTCCTGACGCCCGGTTCGGTCTCCTGCCGGGCGGGGTCGATGCCGAGGATCTCGCCGATCCTGCGTACTCCGGCGATCCAGCCGTCCCGGCGGAAGACGGTGCACATGTCGTCCAGTTCCCGCTGCGCGCGCAGGCGTTCGTCCTCGGGCAGCAGGCCCGGTATGGCCGGCTCGTGGGCGACGAGAACGCCGAGTCGGCCGGGATGGCGCTGCGCGAGGCGCAGTCCGATCACGGCGCCCATGCTGCAGCCGAGCATGCGCGCGGGCTCGTCGGTGAGTTCGGCCAGCAGCCGGTTCACGTCGTCGACGTGCTCGTCGAGCGTGGCTCCGCGGGCCGGATCGTCGATGACACTGCGGGACAGCCCCCGGCGGTCGTAGGTCACGACGGTGTAGGTGTCGGTGAGGTGGCCGACCATGGCCTCGCTGCGGTCGGCATCGCCCTCGCCGCTCTGCGAGACGAGCAACAGCGGCCCCTGGCCGCGCACTTGGTAGTGGAGCGTGGCACCGGGGACCTGAAGCTTTCCGGACGTGGCGTTCATGGCGGGCTCCTGTCGGGGTGGGTGCGTCACCGTTCCGTGGCGCTCCACCAAGCTAATCCATCATTTCTGATGCATCAAGAGTGATGAATCTATTTTGATGCATCACTCTTGATGTAACCTGACGGTCATGAACGGAGCGGAACTCTTCCTCCTGGGCCGGACCTTGATGAAGATCGGCGAGGAGGCCATCCCCACCGAGGGGGTCGGCCGACGGTCCACGAGCACCCGGTCCATGCTGATCGTGATGCTCGACGTGTACGCACACCCGGACACGACGGTCGGCGAGGTCGCCGCGCGCACGGGGCTGCCCCAGAGCGCCGTGTCCGCCTGCGTCGCGCGGCTCAGGGAGGCGGGATCGGTGCTCACGACGACCGACCCCGCCGACCGCCGACGCTCACTGCTGCGGCAGAACCCGGAGATCACCGGCCGCCGGGCCGAGGTCGCGGCGGCCCCGGTCGACGAGGCGCTCGGCGCCGCGCTCGGCACCGACGACCCCACGGCCGTCGCGGAGACGGTCGCTCTCCTGGAACAACTGGCGGAACGCCTCTCGCCCAAGGTGCTCGGCCGCCTGCGCTGAGACGGCGCCCCGGCCCGTGCCCGCAGGCCACCGGCTCACCGCCCGCGCCGCAGGCCACCGGCTCAACCGACGTCCAGCACCGCCTTGCCCCGCAGCCGCCGGTTGCCCAGCGCGTCCACCGCCTCCGCGATCCGGTCCCACGGCCCGCGCCAGCCGACGGGCACCCGCAGCCTGCCCGCCTCCACGAGCCCGAGGAGCCTGGTCAGCTGCGCCCGACGGTCCGTCAGGCCCGCCCCGTTGTACACCGAGACGACGGTCTTGGGGACCGGGCTGCCCAAGGTCGAACCGACGGGCAGGGACGCCTCGCGGCCGGAGGCCCAGCCGACGCTCTGGAGCGTGCCGCCCGGCGCCAGCAGTGCGTAGGCCGCGACCAGTTGGTCTCCGCCGACCGTGTCGATCACGACGTCGACCGACTCCTTGACACCCCCGAGGCCGATCACTACCTCGTGCGCGCCGAGTGCGGCCGGCCCCTCGGCGCTCGCCTGCGAACCGGCGACCGCGATGACGTACGCGCCGGCGAGGGCCGCGAGCTGCACCGCGAACCCGCCCACACCTCCGGACGCGCCCGTCACCAGGACCCTGCGGCCGAGCAACGGCCCCGCCTGCTCCAGCGCCCGCAGGGCCGTGCCCGCGGCCACCGGCAAGGTGGCCGCCTCTCCCAGGTCGACGCCCTCGGGTACCTCGGCCACGTCCACGGCGTCCATGGCCCGCAGGGCGCCGAAGCCGCCGCCCTCGGCGAAGCCCACCACCCGGCTGCCGACGGAGGGTCCGCTTCCGTCCGCGGCGGCCGCCACCACGATCCCGGCCGCGTCGAAGCCGATGACCTCGCCCGGATCGGCCCGCTCCGCGAAGAACAGTTCGGCGGCGTTCAGGGAGGTGTGCCGGACCTCCACGAGCACCTGTGCGGGACCGGGCACGGGGTCCGGGGCCTCGCCCAGGCGCAGCCTGGCGGGTGCCGCGGGGTCAACGATCAGTGCGCGCATGAGAGGTACCTTCTCCCGCTGTCGACGACTCGCCGTACACCAACTCCCGCCGCTCCGGCGTTCTTCCCGCCGAAGCCCGCCCGTACCGGCCCCGCGCACCGCGTCCCGACCGCACCCGCGCAAGGCGTGGTACTCTCCGAAACAGCACCCATGTGCGATCCCCTTCGGATCGCCGGTGTCAGTTTCTTCTTCTCCGCTGTCGCGCCCGTCGACGAACGACCGGCCGATCAGCTTCTCGGCACCACCTCCTGACAGCGGTCACGGACTGTTCCGTGCCGCGGCCCGCGAGGTGATGTTCCCGCCGCGCCGAGGCGCGCCGTCACCGGCCCTCGGCCTTCCTCCGCGGCCTCTCACCCCTTCCCGCATGTCCCGTGCACCTCGTCCGTGAAAGGACCTCTCATGACCACCACACTCGAACGCCCCCCTGTGCAGCAGCCCCGGCCGCAGGCCGTCACCGGTGTCCTCGACATCGACGGCAGCGGGAAGGGGCACCTGCGCGCCAGGGACTGCCTGCCCTCGAACGCCGACCTCCAGGTCTCCCCCGCCCTGATCAGCCGTCACGGCCTGCGCAGGGGTGACACGATCGAAGGCGTACGCGGCGCGGCCCGCGCGCTCACCGAGGTCGAGCGCGTCAACGGCCGTACGCCCCAGGAGCTGCGCCGCCGCCCCCACTTCCGCGACCTCACCCCGCTGCACCCGCGCGACCGGCTCCGTCTGGAACACCCGGCGAGCGGCCTGGCCGGACGCGTCATGGACCTCGTCGCACCGGTCGGCAAGGGCCAGCGCGGCCTGATCGTCGCGCCGCCCAAGACCGGCAAGACCGTGCTGCTCCAGCAGATCGCCGCCGCGATCGCAGGCAACCATCCCGAATGCCGGCTGATGGTGCTGCTGCTCGACGAACGCCCCGAGGAAGTGACCGACATGCGGCGCTCGGTCCGCGGCGAGGTCTACGCCTCCACCTTCGACAAGACCCCCAAGCAGCACATCGCGCTCGCCGAACTCGTGATGGAACGCGCCAAGCGGCTGGTCGAGCAGGGCGAGGACGTCGTCGTCCTGATGGACTCCCTCACCCGGCTGTGCCGGGCGCACAACAACGCCGCCGCCTCCGGCGGCCGCACCCTCAGCGGCGGCGTCGACGCGGCCGCCGTGCTCGGCCCCAAGCGGTTCTTCGGCGCGGCACGCCTCGCCGAGGAGGGCGGCTCGCTCACCGTCCTCGCCACCGCCCTGGTGGACACCGGCTCGCGCGCCGACGGCTACTTCTTCGAGGAGCTCAAGAGCACCGGCAACATGGAACTCCGCCTCGACCGCGACCTGGCGTCCCGGCGTGTCTTCCCGGCCGTCGACATCACCCCGTCCGGCACCCGCCGCGAGGAACTCCTCGTCCCCGCCGCCGAATTGGCGGCCGTACGCGGCCTGCGTCGTGCCCTGGCCACACGCGACGGCCAGGCCGGGCTCGAAACCCTCCTGGAGCGGCTGCGCGCCACCCCGGACAACGCGGCCTTCCTGCGGCGGGTCCAGCCCACACTGCCCGCCTGACGTGTGCCATCCGGGTACTCGCTGCCGCCGTTCGGGCCTGGCGTCCGGGTCCAGGGCCGCTCGGTTCCTACGTTGATCAGTATGACCATCGGATTCTCATCCCGACTCGCCGCCTCGCGGGCCGCCGCCTGCCGCGCCGCCGTCTCCTGCTCCGTCGTCTGCGTGGTCGGAGCACTGGCCCTCGCGCCGAGTCCGGCCGAGGCCCGGATCGGCACGGACCCGGGCGCGGCACGGCCGACGGCGTCGCCACCGCCCCTGTACCGGTCCGGGACGCACGTACGGCCACAGGCAGGTGCGCCCGAGGTCCCCGAGGACGTCTCCGCGCTGTCGTGGCTGGTGGCCGACGCCCGCACCGGCGACGTCCTCGCCGCGCACAACGCCCACCGCAGGCTGCCGCCCGCCAGCACCCTGAAGACGCTGTTCGCCCTCACCGTCATGCCGGCGCTGCCCAGCGGCATCCGGCACACCGTCAAGGAAGCGGAGCTGGCGGACGTCGGCGAGGGCAGCAGCCTGGTGGGTGTCGACGCCGGCCACACGTACAAGGTGGCCGACCTGTGGCGCGGCGTCTTCCTCAACTCCGGGAACGACGCCGTGCACGTGCTGGCCTCGATGACCGGTGGATGGCGGGCGACGGCGGCCCGGATGCAGGCCAAGGCCAAGGCCCTCGGCGCGCTCGACACCCGTGTCGTCTCGCCCGACGGGTACGACGCGCCGGGCCAGGTCTCCTCCGCCTACGACCTCGCGGTCTTCGGACGGGCCGGACTGCGCAACGCGGACTTCGCGCGGTACTGCTCCACCGCGCAGGCCATGTTCCCCGGGGACGGCTACCCGTACCGGATCGAGAACACCAACCGCCTGCTGACCGGCGCCGACGGGGTCGACCCGTACCCGGGCCTGATCGGCATCAAGAACGGCTACACCTCCAACGCGGGCAACACCCTCATCGCCGCCGCGCGGCACGGCGATCGCACCCTCATCGTCACCGTGATGAACCCTCAGGAGGGCGACGGGTTCGCCGTGTACGAGGAGGCGCGCTCGCTGCTCGACTGGGGGTTCAAGGCGTCCGGGCACGTCGACCCGGTGGGTTCGCTGCTCGACACGCGGGGTGTGCCCGCGGCGGGACCCTCCGCACGGCCGGCCGCTCCGGCGTCGCCGCAGGACGACGGAACGAGCTGGCCGGACGCCGCCGGGATCGCCGGGGCGGCCGGGATCGGCGCCGGGGGCGTGGCCCTGGCCCTGCGGCTCAAGGCCGCACGTTCGGCCCGCGGCTGACCGACGGGCAGCCACAGCAGCAGCCCGAGGGTGATCCACGTGTACGTGTTGCTGCCGAGGAACCCGTCGAGACCCGAGGCGTCGTCGAACCACAGCCACACCACGCTGCTGCACAGCACCGCGTAGAGCGCACCCGCGACGCGCAGGCGGCGCCGGTGCAGGAGTACGGCGAAGGACGGGAGCAGCCAGACGAGATGGTGCACCCAGGTGATCGGGCTGACGAGGCACGCGGTGAGCCCGGTGAGAGCGAACGCGGCCGTCCAATCGCTCTCGGCCAGGGCGCGGGTGGTCCGCCACACCCACACGCACATCACCAGCAGGGCGAGTGTCGCCCAGAGGGCCCTGCTCGGCTCGTCCGGCGCGACCAGGCGGGCCAGGACGCCCTGCAACGACTGGTTGGAGACATAGCCGAGACGGCCGATGCGGTCCGTGTCCCACAGCGCGTCGGTCCAGTAGAAGCGCGAGGCGTCCGGTGCGATCCAGGCCGCCAGGGCGGTGGCCGCCGCGGCGACCGCCGTGGCCACCCCGGCGGCGCGCGGGCGGCGGGCGAGCAGCAGCAGGCCGATGAAGAGTGCAGGAGTGAGCTTGACCGCCGCGGCCAGACCGATGCCGACGCCCGCCCGGCGGCCCCGGCCGGTGGACAGCAGCCAGGCGTCGTTCAGGACGAGGGCGAGGAGCAGGAGATTGACCTGGCCGAAGCTGAACGTGTCGCGGACCGGTTCGAACAGGGCCAGCAGGCAGCCCGCCACCGCGAAGCCGAACCAGCCGTAGCGGCGCAGCGCGGGCCCGACCAGCACCCACACCACGAAGGCCAGCGCCGCCAGGTTGAGGGCGAAGCCCACGACGATCGCGGTGGGCAGCCCCACCAGCGCCATCGGCAGCATGCCGACCGCGGCGAACGGCGGGTACGTGAAGCCGTACGCCGTCCCCGGCACCCGGTAGTCGTAGATCCGGCCGCCGTGGTGGACCCAGGTGTCGACCGTCCCGTAGTAGACGCGCAGGTCGAACCAGCCGCGCAGGAGCGGCACCGTGGCGGTGAACACGCCGACGGCGACGGCGAGTGCGAGCAGGCACAGCAGCCGCCCGCGGTCGGTGGCCGGTGCTCTCATGCCGTCCGCTCCAGTACCGGTGTCCGTACCTGTGTCGCCTGGTGTGCCTGCCAGAGCACCACCAGGGCGAGTGCGCCGCCGGAGAAGGCCAGGACGACCTGGGCGGTGTCGGGCGGGCCCCCGCTCGGCAGCACCGCCAGCGCCAGCACCGCGCTGGCGGCCGCGACCCGCGTGCGCACCGAACCGTCCGGCGCCGCCGCGGAGATGAGGAACAGGCCCCACAGCGCGTACCAGGGCCGGACGGCCGGCCCGAACACGGCCACCGCCGCCAGGCTCAGCCCCAGCGCGTAGACCGGGCCGGGGCGCAGCCTCAGCCATATGAACAGCACCACCAGCACGGTCACCGCGAGGCCGGCCGCGTGCCAGACGGGCAGCGCGAGCGGGGCGAGTCCGCTGCCCAGCTGCCGCAGCACAGCACCGGTGGCGCGGCCGAGGACGCTGGTGAGCGCCCAGTTGTGCGGGGAGACGGGGGTCTTCAGCGCCGCTATCCAGCCGTAGCCCGTACCGGCCACCGCGGTCGCCGCGACCGTCGTGGCCAGGGCGACGGCGGCCGTGGTCAACGCCGACCGCGCCACACCCCGCCGTCCGCGCAGTGCGACGACGGCCAGCAGGCCGAGTGCGGCGGGCGCCTTCACCAGCGCCGCCAGGGTGACCAGGACGACGCCGAGGACGTGCCACCGGCCGCGCGCGGCGACCAGCCCCATGCCGAGCAGGCCCAGCATGATGGCGTCGTTGTGCGCACCGGCCACCAGGTGGAGCAGGACGAGCGGGTTGAGCGCCCCCAGCCACAGAGCCGCGGCCGGGTCGGCGCCGCTGTGCCGGGCGAGGCGGGGCAGCGCCGCCGCCATCAGGGCCACGCCGAGCAGGGCGACCAGCCGCATGCCGAGCAGCCCTGCCGGCACCTCACCGCGGGTCAGCCCGGACAGGGCGGAGGCGACCGCGAGGAAGACCGGGCCGTACGGGGTGGTGGTCTGCTGCCACAGCGGTGCCACCTCGTCGGCGAGCGGGCCACCGAGCTGGGCGGGCCCGTGCGCGTAGACGTCGATGTGCGCGTCGACCATGGCGCCCTGCGCGAGATAGCTGTACACGTCCCTGCTGAACAGCGGTGGCGCCAGCAGCAACGGTGCCGCCCACACCGCCAGCACCAGCAGCAGGGAGCGGGGAGTCGGCGGGCGTGGACCGCGTACGACGGTGCCGAGCAGCACCCAGGCGGCGATCAGCAGGACGACTCCGAAGTAGACGCCGACCAGACCCAGTACGGCACGCGCGGACTCGGGGGCGAGCAGGTCCCGCGCGCGAAGTGCCCCGGCCGTCTCACCGCCCAGCGCGAGGAAGGCGGAACCGGCCAGGCCGAGGGCCTGACAGCGACGGAGATCGACGGGAAAAGCCATGGCCAGCACTCGGGAAGCGTGGCAACGCGAGGTGGCCGGGGAGCGACGTGACGCCTTCCGGGCGGGGGCCGGTGCGTGACCGCCGCGTGGTCGCCGCACGCCGCGCGCGGACGCCTCACCCGGCGCCACGCGCGGACACCCGACCGGAAACCACGGACGGACGCCCCAACGGAAACCGTACGTGGACACCGCGCCGTAACCACGCGTGGTTCCCGCGACGGCGGACGTCTCAGAACACCGAGAGCCCCGTCAGCGTCGTGAAGCGGTCCAGTGCCGCGACGCCCGCCACCGAGTTGCCCCGCTCGTCCAGTCCCGGGCTCCAGACGCAGAGCGTGCACCGGCCCGGCACCACCGCGATGATGCCGCCGCCGACGCCGCTCTTGCCCGGCAGGCCGACCCGGTAGGCGAAGTCGCCCGCCGCGTCGTACGTGCCGCAGGTCAGCATCACCGCGTTGACCTGCTTGGCCTGGCTGCGGGTGAGCAGCCGGGTGCCGTCGGCGCGGATGCCGTGCCGGGCGAGGAAGCCGGTGGCCAGCGCGAGGTCGGCGCAGGACGCCTCGATCGAGCACTGCTGGAAGTACTGCTTCAGCAGCACCGGCACCGGGTTGTCGATGTTGCCGTAGGACGCCATGAAGTGGCCGAGGGCGGCGTTGCGGTCGCCGTGCGCGGCTTCCGAGGAGGCGACCTCCCGGTCGAAGGTGAGGTCCGCGTTGCCGCTCTCCGCGCGCAGGAAGTCGAGCAGCGCGGCGGCGGCGTCGCCCGTCTGGGTCTGCAGCCGGTCCGTGACGACGAGGGCGCCCGCGTTGATGAACGGGTTGCGCGGTATGCCGTTCTCGTACTCCAGTTGGACCAGGGAGTTGAACGGGTTGCCGGAGGGCTCGCGGCCGACGTGCTCCCACAGGGCGTCGCCCTCCCGGGCCAGGTCGAGCGCCAGGGTGAAGACCTTGGTGATGGACTGCGTGGAGAACGGCTGCCGCCAGTCCCCCACGCCGTACACCGTGCCGTCGAGCTCCGCGACGGCCATGCCGAAGCGGCGCGGGTCGCAGGCGGCGAGGGCCGGGATGTAGTCGGCGGGCCGGCCGCGGCCGGGGGTCCGCTCGATGTCCTCGGCGATCCGTTCCAGCACCGGCTGGAACGTCAGGGGCGAGCTCATGATCGCCATTGTGCCTCCGGTCCGGTCCCGGCGCTCTTTGCCGGGGTCAGGCGGCTGGGGCGGCGCTGCCGGCGACGACCTCGGGGCGCAGCAGGGCCTCCAGTCGTTCGGCGGGCAACAGCCCCTTCTCCAGGACGAGTTCAGCCACGCCGCGTCCGGTGGCGAGGGCTTCCTTGGCGATGTCGGTGGCCGCGGTGTACCCGATGTACGGGTTGAGCGCCGTGACCAGGCCGATGGAGTTCTCCACCGCCGCGCGCAGCACCTCGGTGTTCGCGGTGATCCCGGCGACGCACCGCTCGGCGAGGGTGAGGCAGGCGGCCCGCAGATGGGTGATGCTCTGCGACAGCGCGTGCAGGATGACCGGCTCGAAGGCGTTCAGCTGGAGCTGTCCGGCCTCCGCGGCCATGGTGATGGTCACGTCGTTGCCGATCACCTCGAAGGCGACCTGGTTGACGACCTCGGGGATCACCGGGTTGACCTTGCCGGGCATGATGCTCGAACCCGCCTGTACCGGCGGCAGGTTGATCTCGCCGAAGCCGGCCCGCGGCCCGGACGACAGCAGGCGCAGATCGTTGCAGCTCTTGGAGAGCTTGACGGCGATCCTCTTGAGGACGCCCGACATCTGCACGAAAGCACCGCAGTCCTGGGTCGCCTCGACCAGGTTGGCCGCGGTGACCAGCGGCAGTCCGGTGATGTCCGAGAGATGGCGGCGCGCCGACTCGGCGTATCCGGCGGGGGCGTTGAGGCCGGTCCCGATGGCGGTGGCACCGAGGTTGATCTCGTGGATCAGCTCGACGGCCTCGGCGAGCCGGCCCCGGTCCTCCTCGATCATCACCGCGTACGCCGAGAACTCCTGGCCCAGCGTCATGGGCACCGCGTCCTGGAGCTGGGTCCGCCCCATCTTCAGCACGTCGCGGAACTCGACGGCCTTGGCCGCGAAGGTGTCCTGGAGGACGGCCATCGCCTTGAGCAGCCCGCGCACCGCGAACACGGTCGCGATCTTGACGGCGGTCGGGTAGACGTCGTTGGTCGACTGGCCGAGGTTGACGTCCTCGTTGGGGTGGAGGTGCGCGTACTCGCCCTTGGCGTGTCCGAGCAGTTCGAGGGCCCGGTTGGCGACGACCTCGTTGGCGTTCATGTTGGTCGAGGTGCCGGCGCCGCCCTGGATGACGTCGACGACGAACTGGTCGTGCAGCTCGCCGTCCCGGATCTCGCGGCAGGCGGCGACGACGGCCGCCGCCTTGCGCGGTTCCAGCAGCCCGAGTTCCTCGTTGGCGCGGGCGGCGGCCTCCTTGACGGCGGCGAGGGCGTCGATCAGGTGCGGGTGGGCGGAGATCGGGGTGCCGGTGACGGGGAAGTTCTCCGTGGCGCGCAGGGTGTGGATGCCCCAGTACGCGTCGGCGGGGACGTCACGGTCTCCGAGCAGGTCGTGTTCGCTGCGGTGGGCTGCACCGGTCATGGGTGTGCGGTCCTCTTCCGGGAGGGGCGGTTCAGGCGTACGTGGGGTGCGTGAGCGGGTCGAGGGCGCGGGCCGGCCGGACGCTCCCGACCACCTCGCCCCCGCCGAGGAGCGGCGCGCCCGCGAACTCGGTGAGCGCTGCGGGGTCGACCCCGCAGCGCGCCAGGGCGGCGGCGGTCACCGGAACGCGCGCCCGGTCGGCACCGTCGGCGATCTTCACGGCGACGGCCCGGCCGTCGGGCAGCGCGGCGACCTGTACGCCTTCGAAGCCGTCCTTGGCGAGCAGGCCCGGCACGGCGCGCATCAGCGCGGCGACGTCGCGCCCGGCCCCGGAGGCCATCTCGGCGTGCTCGCGCATGGCGTCGGCGACCCTGGCCTCGGGGGTGCCGGGCGCCGCGGTGGTCATCCGGGCGGCGGCGCGGGCCAGCCCGTGCAGCGAGACGGAGAACAGGGGCGCGCCGCAGCCGTCGACGGTGGTGCGGGCGACGGCCTGGCCGGTGAGGTCCTCGACGGTCTCCGCGATCGTCCGCTGGAGCGGGTGCGCGGGGTCGAGGTAGTCGTCGAGCGGCCAGCCGTTGAGGCGGGCGGTGTAGAGCATGGCCGCGTGCTTGCCCGAGCAGTTCTGGGCGAGCCGCGAGGGCAGGCGCCCGTCGCGCACCCAGGTTTCCCGTACGACGGGGTCGAAGGGCAGGTCGGGGACGTTGCGCAGCCGGTCCTCGGGCAGTCCGGCGAGGTCCAGGATGCGCCGGGTCCCGGCGAGGTGGCGTTCTTCGCCGGAGTGGCTGGCGGCGGCCAGCGAGAGCAGTTCGCCGTCCAGGGGCAGTCCGGCCCGCAGCATGGCCACGGCCTGGACGGGCTTGAGCGCCGACCGGGGGTAGAAGGCGGCCTCGATGTCGCCGATCTGGAGTTCCACGCCGCCGTCGGCGGCGAGGACGACCACGGACCCGTAGTGGATGCCCTCGATCACGCCGCCGCGTACGAGGTGGGCGACGGGGGCGTGCAGCGGTTCGCGCACGGAGGGGGCCTCGGCGGGGCGGGCGGGGTGGGTCACGGCCGGGTTCACGCGTCGCCTCCTTCGCGTATCGCGGCGGGCCGCGCCGTCGGGGCGGGGGCGCCGTGCTGCGGTACTGCTCGCGGGTCCTGCTCGCTCACGTCCGGGGTCCGCCTTCCGTGGCCGGGTCCGTGGCCTCGGGGCGCACGATGGAGGTGAGGGTGGTCTCGACGCGGTCGAGGTGGTGGGACATGGCCTGGACGGCGTCGTGCTCGCAGCCGTCGATCAGCGCCTCGACGATCGCGCGGTGCTCGCGGTTGGACTGCTCGCGCCGGCCGCCGAGTTCGTTCAGGAACGCCGACTGGCGGGCCAGAGCGTCCCTGATCTCCTCGATGACCCGGCGGAAGACCGGGTTCTGCGACGCCTCGGCGATGGCGATGTGGAAGATCGTGTCCATCGCGACCCACGCGGTGGTGTCGGTCTCCCGTTCCATCCGGTCGAGGAGGTGGGCGAGGTGGTCGAGGTTCTCCGGGGTGCGTCGGACGGCCGCGTATCCGGCGACGGGGATCTCGACGTGCCGGCGCACTTCGAGCAGGTCGCTCGCCGCGTAGTCGCCGAAGGTCGGGTCCTCGACCGCGCTCGCGACGACGAAGGTGCCCTTGCCGGTGCGCGACACGGTCAGGCCCATGACCTGGAGGGCCCTCAGGGCTTCGCGCAGCACGGGTCGGCTGACTTCGAGGCGGCGGCACAGCTCCGCCTCGGAGGGGAGTTTGTCGCCGATGGCGTAGTCGCCGCGCTCGATGGCGTCGCGGAGGTGGGTGAGCACCGCTTCCATGGCGCTGACGCGCCGCGGTACCGAGCCACCTGTCTGGCTGTCTGACAGGTTCACGGTGGCGATAATCCGTGGGACGGAGGCGCGCTGTCAAGCGGCGGGAGGGGCGAGGACGGCGGGAGACCTGCGGGAGGGGAAACGGATCAGGGGGTGTGAAGGCCGGAGAACCGGCTTCACACCCCCTGATCCGGCGGACTGTGGACTCAGCTGTCGAGAGCCCCGGTGGTCAGCAGCCCGAACAGCAGCACGCCGATGACGAGCCGGTAGATCACGAACGCGTTGAACGAGTGCTTGGCGACGAACTTCAGCAGCCAGGCGATCGAGGCGTAGGCGACCACGAAGGACACGACGGTGCCGACGGCCAGCGGGGCGGCGCCGACGCCCGCGCCCAGGGCGTCCTTGAGCTCGTACAGGCCGGCACCGGTCAGGGCCGGGATGCCGAGGAAGAAGGAGAGGCGGGTGGCCGCCACCCGGTCCAGGTCCAGGATGAGCGCCGTGGACATCGTGGCGCCCGAGCGGGAGAAGCCCGGGAAGAGCAGGGCGAGGATCTGCGAGCTGCCGACCAGCATGGCGTCCTTGAACGAGGTGTCGTCCTCACCCCGCTTGTGCCGCCCCATCTGGTCCGCAGCCCACATCACACCGCTGCCGACGATCAGCGAGCCCGCCACGACCCAGAGCGATGCGAGCGGGCCCTCGATCAGCGGCTTGGCGGCGAGGCCCACGACGACGATCGGGATGGTCGCGTAGATGACCCACCAGGCGAACTTGTAGTCGTGGTGCTGACGCTCCTCCTTGTTCCGCAGGCCGCGCCCCCAGGCGGAGACGATCCGCACGATGTCCTTGAAGAAGTACACGAGCACGGCGGCGATCGCGCCGACCTGGATGACCGCGGAGAACCCGACGACGGCGTCGTCGTCGACGGGGATGCCCATCAGCCCTTCGGTGATCTTGAGATGACCGGTCGAGGAGACGGGGAGGAACTCGGTTACCCCCTCGATGGCTCCGAGGACGACGGCCTGACCGACGTTGATGACGCTCATGGAATCCAGTTCTGAGGAGTTGGTCGACAGTGCTGTAGACGGTACACGGGCCAGTCTGACCTATCCGCGGCGACGCCCGGCACCTACGTCCACAAAGCTTGCGCAAACGAGACCCCGGCGAACGCCGCGCCCAGGCCGGCCGTCACGCTCACGATCACGTTGGCCGCAGCGTAGAACCCCGCCCCCGTCACCGTCAGCCGCACCGTCTCGTACGAGAACGTCGAGTAGGTGGTCAGCGCCCCGCACAGGCCCGTGCCGATCAGCAGTTGCAGGTGCGGCGAGGCGTGCCCCGCGGCGGCCGCGCCGGTCAGCAGCCCCAGGATGAGGGAGCCCGTCAGGTTGACGGCGAGGGTGCCCCACGGGAAGGCCGAGTCGTGCTTCGCCTGGACCGCCCGGTCGGTCAGATGGCGCAAGGGAGCGCCGACAGCGGCTCCCATGATCACCAGCAGCCAGTTCACAACGACTTCTCACCTTCCCCGCCCTCGGGAAGGACGATCTCGCGGTCGTCGCGGACGATCGGTCCGCCGGTGAGGCTCTCTTCGAGCCGCGGCGGGAACAGCGGCTCGTGGTGGTGGGTGTCGTGCTCGCCGGTGAGGACCGTCACGCGCGGGGCGCCGGCCGTCCGCCCCGTCATCGCCGCTTCCCTGCCACGGCGCGGCGGGTCGCCGCCCCGGCGAGCCAGACCGCGGCGAGCGCCGCGATCAGCGTCGCGACGAGGTAGCCGAACCCGGTCCAGGGGCGTCCCTCGTCGACCAGTCTCCGGATGTCGACGACATACGTCGAGAAGGTGGTGAATCCGCCGAGCACCCCGGTGCCGATGAAGGGCCGCACCAGCCGGTGGGCGGCCCACACGTCGGTGATGAGGACCATGAAGACGCCCATCACGGCACAGCCGAGGACGTTCACCCAGAACGTGGTCCAGGGGAACCCGGCCGTCTCGGCGGGCCACAGTCGCGCGGCGCCGTAGCGCGCGGTCGCGCCCATCGCGCCACCGAGGGCGACCATCGCGACGACCGGCCCCTGGCCCTGCCGGAGGGACGCCGTCGGCACGGGCATGCGCACGGGAGCGCCGGGCTCCTCGACTCGTTCGGGACGTGGGGCTGTCATGGGCGCACTTCTCCTACTCGCCGGGCCCGGACGGCTCCGGGCGCACTTCGTCGCAAGTAGGGACCGTTGGCGGCAGCGGTGCCGCGGTTCGGGTACGGCGGGCCCCACCGCCGCGCCGCGGCGCAAGATCGCGGTCGGCGCACAGCCTAACGCCGGGAGGACGGTGCACGCACACGCGGCCCGGTCCATGACCGCCCGGCAGGGCTCCGGGCCTCCGGAGCCGAGGGATCGTTCCCTCCCGCCGGGCACGTCGGCGGCCGTCGGGGCCCCACGGATCACCTCGTGGCGGATGGCAGGCCCTGCCATCCGCCGGGACCCGACGGATCACCCCGTGACGGCGTGCTCGGCCCCGGCCGCCGGGCCTCGACGGATCACCCCCGTCGTGGCAGGCACCGCCCCGGCCGCCGGGCTTCGGCGGATCACTCCGTCGCGGCGGGCAGGTCGCAGACGCCGAGCCCCCGCTCCCACAGGCTCCCGAGGATCAGCCGCCCGTCGGCCTCGCAGGCACTGGTGACCATGCGGAACCGGGAGCGGCGACGCGTCAAGTGGTGCAGCACGTCACCCTGTTCGTCCACCGCGAGGGCGCCGATGGTGCCCGGCGGACGGAACGGCGCGCGGACCGCGATCCGTGCGGCCGCGCGCCGCACGGCGGGACCCGTCCGGTGCAACAGTTCCAGCGGAGCGACGCGGGGTCCGGCGAGCGCCACCCAGATCGGACCGCCGGGGGCGCGCCAGAGGTTGTCGGGCTGGCCCGGCAGATCGTCGACGAGGGTCTCGGCGCTGCCCTGCCGTGGACCGCCGAGCCAGTAGCGGGTGAGGCGCCGTGCCCCGGTCTGCGCGAGGACGAGGAAGGTCTCGTCGTCCGCGGCGACGAGCCCGTTGGCGAACTGGAGGCCCTCCAGGAGCACTTCCGGCTCCTTCTCCCCCGGCGCCAGGCGCAGCAGCCGGCCCGTTCCGGTGTGCTCAACGAGGTCGCCGATCCACTGTTCCAGCGGGTGGGTGCGGCTGGAGACGGTGAAGCAGACGGTGCCGTCGGAGAGCGCGGTCACGTTGCTGCAGAAGCGCAGGGGTTCGCCCGCCACGCTGTCGGCGAGGACGCGTACGGTGCCGTCGTCGAGGGCGACGCGCAGCAGTCCCCGCTCGGCGTCGCACACCAACAGGTCGTCGTCGGCGACGAGTTCGAGGCCCAGCGGCCTGCCGCCCGTCTCCGCCAGCACCTGGACGCGGGCGCTGCCGGAGTCCGCGAGCCCTTCGACGCGGACGATGCGGCCGTCCTCCAGACCGGTGAGCACCCGGCCCCGCGAGTCGCCGACCACGTCCTCCGGCCCTCGGCCGCCGAGCGGCACGAGACGCCGCGGCACCAGACGGGACTCCTCCGGCCATGCCACCTGCGTCCGCCGCGACTTCGCGCCCACGCCACTACCAACCCTTCTCGAAGAAATGACCGACCTCGGCGATGCGGTACTCGTCACGGCTGTAGAAGGTGCGCCGTCTGACGCGTTTCGCCCGCAGCAGTCCGACGCCGGTGAGCAGATCGAGGTGGGTGCGCGCCACCGCTCGGCTGACGCCCAGCTTGGCGGCCAGGGCCTCCGGGCTGACGCCGTCCTCGACGAGGTCGCCGTGGCGTTGTACCGGGAAGTGCGCGACGGGGTCCCGCAACCACTCCAGTATGTCCAGGCGTTGTCCACCGACGGGAGCCCTCAGCATCTCGTCCCCCTCCGTCACGACGGTCTCCCGCTACTGTCCCGCAGCCAGGGGCGGCACGCACGGCGTTCCGCTTCTCTGGCCGGGGTCGATCGGGCGGACGGCGCGGGCGGACGCATTGCGCTGCCGTCACGGCCCGGCCGGCGCGCACGGTGGCCGGGCCGTGACGGCAGCGGTGGCCGAACATCGCCGTGCCTGGCCCCCGCATGGATCAGGGGGCCAGGCACGGCTGAGCCCCCTCACCTGTCGGGAGGGGGCTCGGGCCGTGATCGGTCAGCAGACCGCGGGCGGGACGCTCTGCTCGTACTGGAAGACGTTGTCGGGGTCGTACTTCGCCTTGATCTTGCGGAGCCGGTCGAAGTTGTTCCGCCAGTAGGCGGTTTCCCAGTCCTGCTGCGCGATGTTCGGCACGTTGACGTAGGCGCCGTCCACGTAGGTCCGCAGGGCCTGGCTGAACTCGGCGATCCAGGCCTGGCACTGCGAGGTGAGCGGGTCACAGACGCCCGGCTGGTCACTGCGCTTGCCCCAGCCGACGCCGGGTTCGGAGTAGAAGAGCGCGTCGCGGTGCGGGAAGGCGGTGCCGCCGCGAGGGCTCTTCCTGACGTTCCCGCCGAAAGCCTGGACGAAGAAGTTGCTGTCGTCCGTCGGGGCGCTCTTGATGAACGAGTCGACGATGTCGATCGCGTCCTTCGGGAACGGCTTTCTGGTGAACTGCGAGTGGAACTTCCAGTTCGCCGGTTCGAGCTCGATCGGAATCTGGAATCCCGAGTACACGTCGCCCCAGTTGCCGACCTGCGTAGTGACCGTCGGGCTGTCGATCGACAGGATCGGGTCCAGCAGCTTCTTCGTCTCGTCCGGCGTTCCTTCGGGAAGAACCCCGAACAGGAAGATCTGGTTCCGGTGGATCTCGAGCTGGGTTCCGAGGCGGGCGTCGGTGGTCGGCGCCGTACGCTGGTATGCCTCGAAGATGGGGCGGAGGTTGTCGATGTCCTGCCACGTCGCCTGGAGATAGGTGACGCTCCTCAGCGGAGCCACTTTGTAGGTCAGTGACGTGACGATGCCGTAGTTGCCGTTCCCCGCGCCGCGCAGAGCCCAGAGCAGGTCCGAGTGGTGGTCCAGGTCCACCTTGATCGCCTTGGCGCACTCCTTGCCCGACGGGACGACGATCTCGGCCCCCACCAGGCTGTCGCAGGCCATGCCGAGCCAGCGGGTGAGGAAGCCGAATCCGCCACCGAGCGTCGCACCGGACAGGCCCACGCTGCCTTCGGTGCCTGTCGTCACCGCGAAGTCCCGCTTCGCGAGCGTGGTGACCGCTTCCTCCTGGTTGAGCCCGGCGCCGACCTTCGCGATACGCGACTTGGCGTCGATGTCGACCGACTTCAACTCGCTGATGTCGATCACGAGGCCGTTGTCCACGTTCGACCAGCCCTCGAGTTGGTGGCGGCCGCTGCGCACCCGCACCGCCACGTCGTTCTGCCGCGCCCACGTCAGGGCGTTGACCACGTCCTGGGTGTTCTGGGCGAAGACGATGACCAGCGGATAGTGGGAGAAGAGTTGGTCCCAGCCGAGGCGCGCGTCCGTGTATCCCGAGTCCTCGGGGCGGACGATCCGGCCGGTCAGCTTCGCCGGAGGGCACTCGGCCCCGTACCCATCGCCCCCGGATGCGCCGGTCACGGCGCTCGCGCCGGGGGCTGCGGCGGCCGCGGCGCCCGGCACGACGACCGCACCGGCACCGGCGACCGCCGTTGCTTTGAGCAGTCCGCGACGGGAAAAGTCGTTCATGGTTCGTGTCCTCTCGACCACAAGAACGCGCGAATCGGTTCTTTATGGATGATTTAGGCGAAGTGGACGGTAGCAATGCCGAACGCGGGGAATCGGCTCGACACGCTCGCAACCAGCACCAAGACGCCTGAAGCCGCCTCTCGCGTCAGCCTCGCCCGGACGAACCGTCAGCGCGGCGGCAAACCGGGCCGACTTGTGGCGCGCGGAGGTCCGACGGACGACCAGTAGACGGTGCTGGAGCCACGGGCCAAGACCCCGCGCAGGTCGGCTGCGCGGGTGATCCCTTACGTCATCGTGTTACCGCGATGTCTTACTTCGGGAATCGATGCACTCGCGCAGCCGTCATTCCCCACTCCTGACGCCTTGAAAGGTAAACATCATTATCGCGCCGCAAAGAGGAGATAATGTGCTTAGGAATAATTCCACCCCGGTAAAGCATATTCGTACGGCTGCGCCTTATGGCGCGAGGGCCCGTTCGAGGGTTCTCGCCGCCGTCACCGCTGTCGGCGTCCTCGCAGGAACACTGCTCGCACAGTCGTCGGCGGCGTACGCCGATGAGAGAGCCGACCGTTCAACACGTGCCACATCCAAGAGTGCCCACGCCGCGGATGAGTGCGCGAAGTCCTCGGGGTTCGCGCTGGTGGTCGATCTCTATCTCAAGGACGCCGTGGCGGCCCGCGCGTACGACAAGCTCGTGGCGCGCACGGTCCCCAAAATTCAAGCCAACGAGCCCAACACCTTGGTATACACGGAGAATCAGCCCGTCGGCGGCGGAATCGATCGAGTCCAATACGAACTCTATCGCGACGAGGCGGCATTCACCTTCCACAGCAACGCGCCTTACGTTCAGGAATACGTGGCGGAGCGGGAGAAATACATTTCCGGATACAAGGTGACAAAATACTGCCTTGTCGGCGGATACGTCAGAGGATCCAGCGATACCCATCCCGACTAATATTCCAGCCGCAGATCGGGCGCAGGGTCGGCTGACGTGCCGGGTGGGCGCGCCTTCTCCATGGAGTCGGCGTCGGGCGGCCGCTCTTCCGTGGATCCGGAAATCGCTCGGACGAGTGAAATCTCCACGTCTGGGCGATCGCAACTCGGTTCGGCTGTCAATCATGACTGGATGGGCATTTCCGCGTAAATTCTAAAGTCACACGAGATGCACGGCATATCGGCGTGGTTGATCTTAATTTCGAGATATCTGATATTACGCTGCCGCTGTTCATCGGCGACATCGAAAGGAATGCCGTGCCTCTCAATCCCCACCAAGGCCGTCGGTCGGCCGTGAAGTCTGCGCTATCGCGCTCGAAGTCCCGTGTCGGCGGGCGCCCGGGACGCCTACGGGCCGCCGTCCTGGCCGGTGCCCTGCTCGCCGGGCTGAGTCCGGTGGCGGCCGGTGCGCCACCGGCCGCCGCCGCGACAGGGCACAAGGACGATCCGACGCAGTACTGGAACAAGGTCCTGCTCCAGACGTTCCGCAATGCGCGGGGCTGGGACGCCTCGCCCGGCAAACTCTCCCGGTCCGGGGCGATCGTCTTCGCGGCGATCTACAACGCCGAGAGCGCCTATCAGTACACGTACGGAACCCTGAAGTACGAGCCATACCTCAACCGGCCGCTGAAGTACGCCGGCAAACACTCGCGACCAGCTCCGGACGAGGAGGAGCGGCTGATCGACCGCACGGCGTACCGGATCATCTCGCAGCTGTACCCGGGCGATCAGGCCTACATCGACGCCCAGTACAGGGCCCGGACCGGCCGCTCCCCCCACTCCTACGATCCCCTCGACCGCCTGGTGGTCGACCAGGTGGTGAAGCAGATCAACAAGGCCCGGGCGGGCGACGGTTCGGACAACCCGGACGTCTACAGCGGCGACACCACCACACCTGGAGCCTGGCGGCCGACGGGTGAGGAGGCGACGGCTGACGAAGGGGCCTGCAAGCAGCCGAGCGACGCGGTGACCCCGAACTGGGGCAAGGTGAAGCCGTTCGTGCTCCGCTCCGGCTCGCAGTTCCGGCCTCCCACCCTGCGCGGCTTCACTTCCTACGCCGATCTGGTGGCCAGCCCGGAGTACGCGGCCCAGCGCGACGAGGTACGCCGGCTCGGTGCCGTCGACTCCACCGAGCGCACCCACGAACAGACCGTCATCGGCTGGTTCTGGGACCATGACCTCAACGGCACCTTCCACCCCCCGGGACAACTGCTCGAACTGACCGGGACCGTCGCCAAGAAGTTCAAGCTCGACACGTACGAGACCACCCACTTGTTCGCGCTGTCGGCGCTGTCGTTGGCGGATGCCGGAATCGCGGCCTGGGACAGCAAGTTCGACTCCCCGATCAACGAGTGGCGCCCGGTGTCCGCGATCCAGGCGACGGGCGGCCCGAACGCTGACTGGCAGCCTCTCAGCGCGGACCGCTCAGGGGCACCGTTCACCCCGTGCTTCGTCGCCTGGACCTCCGGGCACGCCAACTTCACGGGCGCGTGGGCAACCGCGATGCAGCACTTCTTCGACCGTGACGACGTCTCGTTCACCGCGCACTCCGAGGACCCGCACACCCTCGAGGCGTACCGCCGGATCAACAGCTTCAGCCAGGTCGCCGAGGAGGGCGAGTTCAGCCGCCTCTATCTGGGCGTGCACTTCCGCTGGGACGCCGAGGACGGCAGGGAGATCGGCACCAACGTCGGCGACTACGTGTTCGCCAACGCGCTGCAGCCGACACGACGGGACCAGCCGCAGGGGTACTGAAACGACACCCGTCCTCCGGACGTACGGAAGGCCGTCGGCGCCTTGCCCAGTACCGCGTGGCAAGGCGCCGACGGCACGTTCGTAGCGGCGGTGTAGACGTCGGCACCCGGCGAGCCGGCCCATGGTGCGTTCGACGGTCCGGCGGCACCTGTGTCTGAGCTGTTTGGCGGTGCGTCTCTCGTCCTTTCGCGTGGTGGGTCTGGCGAGTGGACGACAGACGGGGATGGCACCGGTCGACGACCAGTGAACTGGCCGCCGGAATCGCAGGACGAGCCTGCGACCGGTGCGTGAGGGTAGGTCACTGTGATCGACAGGCGAGACGTGCTGCGGGCAGGGGTGCTGGGCGGCGTCGGTGGGGCGCTGGGTCTGCAGGCACCGGAAAGTTCGGCTGCGGCAGCTGAGGCGGCAGGGCCGGTCGGCGCCCGGGACTGGAAGCGGTTGGCCCATGCGCTGTCCCCCGGGGCCACGCTCTACCGGCCGCAGGGCTCTGAATACGAGTCGCTGGCCTTGCCGTTCAACCACAGGTACGCCGGAATTCGACCTGCCGGCATCGTCGCCTGCGCGACCACCGAGGACGTGTCCGCATCGATCCGCTGGGCTCGCTCCGTGGGGCTGCCCGCCGTGCCGCGCACCGGGCTGGGACACAACTACGCCGGGTATTCGACGACCACGGGCCTGCTCCTGAACATGGCCCGTATGAAGAGCATCGTCTCCACTCCGGCACCGGGCGGTGCCCGTTCTCGGGTCTATGGGCCGATGAAGGTCGTGCACGACGCCGGTACCGTCACCGTGGGGGCCGGCGTCACCAATGGCGACCTGCATCCACTGCTGGAGAACCAGGGCATGTTCGTGCCGACCGGTCGTTGCCCCAGCGTCGGGGTCGCGGGGCTGGTGCTGGGCGGCGGTATCGGCTTCAGCGACAAGATGTTCGGGCTGACCTGCGACCGACTCGTCGCCACCACCGTCGTGCTCGCCGACGGACACACGGTCAAGGCCGACAAGGATGCGCACCCCGACCTGTTCTGGGCCTGCCGCGGCGGAGCCGGCAACAACTTCGGTGTCCACACCTCGTTCACCTTCCAGTACGAGCAGTTCGAGGGCACCGTGGGCTTCTACCAGCTCCGCTGGAGCCTGGACTCCGTACTGCCGGTGATCGCCGCCGCGCAGCGCATCGCCCAGGACACCGCGGGCGACAGGCGTTTCCATCTGCGGCTGGGCATCGGCACGAGCGGGACGACCCGGACGCAGATCCATGCGAACGCCAACGTCAACGCCATCGGCCAGTTCTACGGCACCGTCCAGGAACTGCGCGCCATCCTCGACCCGTTGCTCAAGATCGGCACGACCGAGGAACGCGACCGCAACAGCGCTTCCGTTCGTCAGGTCACGCCCGGTGAGGCGAGCGAACTGCTGAGCGCCACCACACCGATCGACCGCTTTGCCACCAAGTCGGCGATCCTGGACTCCCGCACCCTCTTGACCGATGAGCAGGTCGGCGCGGCAGCCGAGCGCCTGCTGGACTGGCCCGGCAGCCACAACGAGGACGGAGCCGGGTTCGCCATGTTCGCCCTCGGTGGTGAGATCAACGAGGTGGCGCCGAGCGCGACCGCGTTCGTGCACCGAAACGACCTCTTCGTCTTCGCCGCCGAGACCTCGTGGGCGGACTACGACCGCCCCGACGTCGCCGAGGCCAACCTGCACTGGCTCAAGCAGTTCTACGACGACATCTTCCCCCGCAAGGCGCCCGACCAGGCGTACCAGAACTTCCCCGACCCGACGCTGAAGAACTGGCGGGAGGCCTACTACGGCGCGAACTACCCCCGCCTGGTCAAGGTGAAGCGGAAGTACGACCCGACCGGCTTCTTCGACTACGCGCAAGCGATCGGCTCGAGTTGAGCCCGGTGTCCGCCGGCCTCGACCTTGTCGAGGCCGGTGCCCCGCACTTCGGGCGCTAGCGGCAGTGCGGCGGTGCTGCCCGGCCCTCGGGCCGCGGACCCGGTCCGCGGTCGCGCCCGGCGAACGGACCGCGGGCCCGGACGGCGGTCGGGCTCAGCCGTCGAGCCGGACGACCCGGACGGCGCCCGCGGGAACCGCGAGCCGGCCCGCGGCGCGTTCGCCGGTCAGCAGCTCCGTGCCGTGCGCGTCCAACGGCACCTTGGCATCGGTGGACGTGTGGTTGACGGCGAAGAGATAGGTGCCCGACTCGCCCGTGCGGCGCACCACTTCGACGTCACGGGGCAGCTCGGCGCTGGGCGCGATGCGCGCGTCGTCGGTGGCCCAGCCGAGCAGGGCGTCCAGGCCCTGGGCGCCGAGGCGCGTGGACACGTACCAGGCAGCACCCTTGCCGAGGCGGTTCCGGGTGACGGCCGGCTGGCCCGCGGTGAGTCCGTCGGCGTACGTCCAGACGGTCTCGGCGCCGCGCGGCACGACGAACTCGGTCCACACGTCACCGGTGAGTTCGGAGCCGTCGGGGCCGGTGATCCGGGTGCGCTCCCCCGCGAGGAGGGGCGAGAACTCCTCGACCGTCAGGCCCAGTACGTCGCGCAGGGCGCCCGGGTAGGGGCCCGCGTGCACGGCGTCGTGTTCGTCGACGATGCCGGAGAAGTACGAGACGACGAGGGTGCCGCCGCTCTCGACGTACTCCCTGAGGTTGTTCCCGGCCGCTTCCGTCATCAGGTAGAGAGCGGGGACGACGACAAGGGGATAGGCCGACAAGTCGGCTTCCGGGTGGGCGAAGTCGACCGTGAGGTGGCGGTCGTAGAGCGCCTCGTAGAAGGCGTCGGCGCGCTCGCGGGCGTCGTGGTCCTCGCTGGGGCGCCACTGGAGGTCCTGTGCCCACCAGGAGTGCCAGTCCCAGAGCACGGCGACGTCGGCGACGGTGCGGGTGCCCTTGAGCGGGGCCAGCGCCTCGACGGACGCGCCGAGTTCGGCGACCTCGCGCCACACCCGGGAGTCGATGCCCGCGTGCGGCAGCATCGACGAGTGGAACTTCTCGGCGCCGCGCCGGGACTGTCGCCACTGGAAGAACATGGCGCCCTCGGAGCCGCGTGCCACGTGCGCGAGGGAGTTGCGGGCCATCTGGCCGGGGGCTTTGGCGGGGTTGCGGGGCTGCCAGTTGACGCCGGACGTGGAGTGTTCGAGCAGCAGCCAGGGTGCGCCGCCGGCGACCGAGCGGGTGAGGTCGGCCGCCATCGCGAGGTTCACGTGGGTGCGTCGGCCGTCGGTGATCAGGTAGTGGTCGTTGGTGACGAGGTCGACCTCGCGGCCCCAGGCCCAGTAGTCGACGGAGTCGCACTGGCTCAGCGCGGTCATGAAGTTGGTGGTGACGGGGATGCCCGGTGCGAGGCGGTGCAGGATGTCGCGCTCGGCGACGAAGTTCTCGCGCATGGTCTCGTCGGCGAACCGGCGGTGGTCGAGGGCCTGGGCCGGGTTGCCGACCGTCGGGGTGACGCGCGGCGGGTCGATCTGGCCGAAGTCCGCGTAGCGCTGTCCCCAGAAGGCGGTCCCCCAGGCCTCGTTGAGTGCATCGACGGTGCCGTAGGTGCGGGTGAGCCAGCGCCGGAAGTGCGCTGCGCAGGACTCGCAGTAGCAGGCCGAGACGGGGACGCCGTATTCGTTGTGGACGTGCCACAGCGCGAGTGCGGGGTGGTCGGCGTAGCGGGTGGCGAGCCGGGTGGTGATGTTCGCGGCGGCGGCCCGGTAGTGGGTGTTGCTGTGGCAGATGGCGCCGCGTGAACCGAACGCGTAGCGGGTGCCGTCGGCGGCCACGGGCAGCGCGTCGGGGTGCTCCCGGTAGAACCAGGCGGGGGGCGCGACGGTGGGTGTGCCCAGGTCGGCGCGGATGCCGTTGTCGTGGAGCAGGTCGAGCAGGCGGTCGAGCCAGCCGAATTCGTAGGTGCCCGGAGCCGGTTCGAGCAGGGCCCAGGAGAAGATCCCGACGCTCACCATCGTGACACCCGCCTCGCGCATCAGACGGACGTCCTCGTGGCGTACGTCTTCCGGCCACTGCTCGGGGTTGTAGTCCCCACCGAAGGCGAGCCCGGTGAGGCCCTTGGGGGTGGTCTCCGGCATGGATCTCTCCCGATGTGTCGATCAATTGGGAACGTGCACACACATGCTGAGTGGCGCGAGGCCAACATAACCGCACAGCAACAACCATTGACAAGTGTCGAGGATGTTTCTCTACTGTGAACGCTCACAGAAGCGCCGCACACGAGCCGACGGCCGTGCCGGTGTCGTCGGTGTGAGCGCGCGCAGGCCCCGAGGGCCGGGCGCGGCCGCACCTTTCGACCACCGGCCCAAGCGCCCGGGCGGCGAGCGGCCAGGGAACACCGCAGGTCTCCGCAGCAGGCGTAGACCCAGGTCAGGGGAGAACGATCCATGCCCGACACGAAGCACAGCCGGCTCCGTCGATGGGGTGCCACCACCGTCGCCGCCGTACTCGGCGCCACCACGCTCGCCGCATGCGGGTCGGAGGACGCGAAGGACAGCCAAGCCGAGTCCGGGCCCGCGTCGCTGACGTACTGGACCTGGGCCCCGGGCATGGACAAGGTCGTGGACCTCTGGAACAAGGGGCCCGGCAAGGAGCAGCAGATCACCGTCACGGTGAAGAAGCAGGCGTCGGGCGACACGCTCGTCACCAAGATCCTCACCGCGCACAAGGCGCACAAGGCCCCCGACCTGGTCCAGGCCGAGTACCAGACGCTGCCGACCCTCGTCAGCAATGACGCCCTCGCCGACATATCGGGTGACGTGGACGGCGCGAAGAGCAAGTTCGCCGACGGCGTCTGGCAGCAGACCACCCTGGGTTCGGACGCGGTGTATGCGATCCCGCAGGACATCGGCCCGATGATGTTCTACTACCGCGAGGACCTCTTCAAGAAGTACGGCCTGACCGTCCCCACGACCTGGGAGCAGTTCGCCGAGACGGCGCGCGCGCTGAAGAAGAAGGCACCGGACAAGGCCCTGACCACCTTCTCCGCCAACGACTCCGGCCTGTTCGCGGGACTCGCCCAGCAGGCGGGAGCGAAGTGGTGGACCACCTCGGGCGACAAGTGGAAGGTCGGCATCGACGACGCGGCGACCCGGAAGGTCGCCGACTTCTGGGGCGGGCTGGTCAAGGAGGGCGTGATCGACAACCAGCCGATGTACCAGCCGGCCTGGAACAAGGCCCTGAACACCGGCAAGCAGATCGCCTGGGTGAGCGCGGTGTGGGCACCGGGCACCCTGACCACCGCGGCTCCCGACACCAAGGGCAAGTGGGCGATGGCACCACTGCCGCAGTGGTCGGACAGCGACGACGTCACCGGCAGTTGGGGCGGCTCCTCGACGGCCGTCACCACGGACTCCAAGCACCGGGCCGCCGCCGCGAAGTTCGCCGCGTGGCTGAACACCGATCCGAAGGCGGTGGCCGCGATGGCCAAGGAGGGCGGCATCTACCCCGCCTCCACCAGCGCGCAGCTCAGCGACGCGTTCACCCAGCCGCCGGCCTTCTTCTCCAACCAGCCGGACTTCTACACCAAGGCCTCCCAGATCGCGAAGACCACCGCGCCGTCCGCGTGGGGCCCCAACGTGAACGTCGCCTACACATCCTTCAACGACGCCTTCGGCGCCGCCGCCAAGAACAAGTCCGACTTCGGCGCCGCCCTGACGAGGATGCAGGACACCACGGTCGCCGACCTCAAGAAGCAGGGCTTCGGGGTCGCTCAGTGACCACGGCACACCGGGAGCCGTACGGGGCCGAGGGGGCCCCGTACGCCCTCCCTCCCCGCACCGCCGCCCGCGAACGAGCGCGCTCCGCCCCCTACTTCTTCCTGCTCCCCGCGACGGTCCTCTTCGTCCTGTTCTTCGCCCTGCCCATCGGCTACGCGATCTGGCTGAGCCTGCACAAGGTCCAGGTCAAGGGGCTCGGGCTGGGCTCCGGCGCCCGCACCGAGATCTGGGCGGGCCTGGAGAACTACACCGACGCCCTCACCGACAGCGAGCTGCTCGACGGGGCGCTGCGCGTCCTCGGCTACGGCGCCCTCGTGATCCCGGTGATGCTCGGCCTCGCCCTGCTCTTCGCGCTGATGCTCGACACGGACAAGGTACGGCTCGCCCCGGTCACCCGGCTCGCGACCTTCCTGCCGTACGCCATTCCGGGCGTCGTCGCCGCGCTGCTGTGGGGCTTCCTGTACCTCCCGGACGTCAGCCCCTTCTACTTCGTCCTGGACAAGCTGGGCATGCCGCAGCCGAACCTTCTGGACGGCGGGCCGCTGTACCTGGCCCTGTCCAACATCGCCGTCTGGGGCGGCACCGGTTTCAACATGATCGTCATCTACACCTCGCTGCGGGCCATCCCGGCCGAGGTGTACGAGGCGGCGAAGCTGGACGGCGCCTCGCCGCTGCAGATCGCGCTGCGGATCAAGATTCCGATGGTGGCGCCCTCGCTGATCCTCACCTTCTTCTTCTCGATCATCGCGACGCTCCAGGTGTTCAGCGAGCCCACCACCCTCAAGCCGCTCACCAACTCCGTCTCCACGACCTGGAGTCCGCTGATGAAGGTGTACCGGGACGCGTTCGGCGCGGGCGACATCCACGCGGCGGCCGCCGAGGCCGTGATCATCGCCCTGGTCACCCTGGTCCTGTCGTTCGGCTTCCTGCGCGCCGCCAACTCCCGTACCAAGCAGGGGGAAGCACGATGAGTTCTCTCGCCGTCCGCAAGGCCGCACCGGCCGCCGGTACGACACCGGGGACCGCCCAGGGGCCGCCGCTGCGCCGCCGGATCGCCCTGGTGCCGACACTGACGCTGCTGCTCGGCGCCCTCTACTGTCTGCTGCCCGTGGCCTGGGTGGTGATCGCCTCCACCAAGTCCGGCCGTGAGCTGTTCTCGACCTTCACGTTCCTGCCCGGCACCGGTTTCACCCAGAACCTGCGGGACCTCGACGCCTACCGCGACGGCATCTACTGGAAGTGGATGGGCAACTCCGCCCTGTACGCCGGTCTCGGCGCCCTGCTGTCGACGGCCGTCTCCGCGCTCAGCGGGTACGGGCTCGCGATCTACCGCTTCCGCGGCCGCGAAACCGTGTTCGGCGTCCTGATGGCGGGCGTGCTGATGCCTCCGGTGATCCTCGCCATCCCCCAGTACCTGCTGCTGGCGAAGGCGGACCTGACCGACTCGTACGCCTCCGTCCTGCTCCCCCTCGTCCTGTCCCCGTACGGGATCTATCTGGCCCGGATCTACGCCACCGCGGCCGTGCCCGGTGACGTGGTCGAGGCCGGGCGGATGGACGGCGCGAGCGAGTGGCGGATCTTCACCCGTGTCGCGCTGCCGATGATGGTGCCGGGGCTGGTGACGGTGTTCCTGTTCCAGTTCGTGGCCGTGTGGAACAACTTCCTGCTCCCCTACATCATGCTCAGCGACGACGAGAAGTTCCCGATCACGCTCGGACTGTTCACGCTCCTGGAACAGGGCTCCAACACCCCGGCGCTGTACACCCTCGTGATCACCGGAGCGATGCTCGCCGTCATCCCGCTGATCGCGCTCTTCCTGATCATCCAGCGCTTCTGGAGCCTCGATCTGCTGTCAGGAGCCGTAAAGTCGTGACCATGAGCAACACGGGGGGCCGGCGCAAGCCGCCGACGATCCATGACGTCGCCCGCGAGGCAGGGGTGTCGCGGGGCACGGTGTCACGGGTGCTCAACGGCGGGCACTACGTCAGCCCCTCGGCGCAAGAGGCGGTCAACGCCGCCATCCGCAGGACGGGTTACGTCGTGAACCGGCACGCCCGCTCCCTCATCACCGGACGCTCCGACTCGATCGGCTTCCTGCTGACCGAACCGCAGGAGCGGTTCTTCGAGGACCCCAACTTCAACGTCCTGCTGCGCGGCTGCACCCAGGCGCTCGCCGCGCACGACGTGCCCCTGCTGCTGATGCTCGCGGGCACCGAGGACGAGCGGCGCCGCATCACGCGGTACATCACCGCCGGACATGTCGACGGGGTGCTGCTGGTCTCCAGCCACTCCGGCGACCCGGTCGCCGAGGAGCTCCGTGAGGCGGGGGTGCCACTGGTCGCCTGCGGCAAGCCGATCGGTCTGGGGTCCAGGGTGAGCTATGTCGCCGCCGACGACCGGGACGGCGCCCGCGACATGGTCGCTCATCTGCTGTCGCTCGGGCGGCGCCGGGTCGGCACCGTCACGGGTCCGCTCGACACACCGGGCGGCGTCGAGCGTCTGGCCGGCTACCGGGAGGTGCTCTCCGAGGCGGGCGTCGAGGCCGACGACCGTCTCGTCGTCTCCGGCGACTACAGCCGGGCCAGCGGCGAGGCGGCGGCCGAGCGGCTCCTGGAGCAGGCACCCGACGTGGACGCGGTGTTCGTCGCCTCGGACCTGATGGCACAGGGTGTGCTGACCGCCCTGCACCGGGCGGGCCGCCGGGTGCCGGAGGACGTGGCCGTGGGCGGCTTCGACGACTCCCCCGCCGCCACCGCGTCCAGCCCGGCCCTCACCACGATCCGCCAGCCCTGGGACCGCATCAGCGCCGAGATGGTACGGGTGCTGCTGGCCGAGATAGGGGGCGAGGACCCCGCGGCGGTGATCCTGCCGACGGAGCTGGTGCGGCGCGAGTCGACCTGACGCCGGCGGCCGGCGGTCGCGCCGGGGACGGCCCCGCGGCCCCGGTGCGACCGGTCAGGATTCGAGAAGCCGCCCGGGACTGCGGCGATCTAGCGTGAAGGCGTCGGCGGGAGCACCGCCGGCGCTCGGAGCGCCCCCGTACGCGACGGGCACCGCACGCAGGACACGTACCACGAAGGAGTCGTCATGACCGACGGTCTCAAGACCATCGTCTATCCCGTCAAGGACCTCACGCAGTCCAAGGCGCTGTTCACCGCACTGCTCGGCGTGGAGCCCTACGCCGACGAGGCCTACTACGTGGGCTTCCGGACCGCGGGGCAGGAGGTCGGCCTCGATCCCAACGGCCACGCGAAGGGCATGACGGGGCCGGTTCCGTACTGGCACGTCTCCGACCTCAGGGCGACGCTGAAGGGGCTGCTCGACGCCGGTGCGGAGACCCTTCAGGACGTCCAGGACGTGGGCGGCGGCAAGCTCATCGCCTCCGTGAAGGACGCGGACGGCAACCTGGTCGGGCTCGTGCAGGATCCGGCCGCCTGACCGTCGGCCGCCGGGCGCCCGGAGCGCGGGTGAAGAAGGCCGTGCACGGGATCCCCGTTTGAATGCATCGGCACTAGTTGCACGGTCAATGAATGGCCGGATCTCTGTTACCGTTCAGTTATGGCAACGGAAACGTCCGACGCCCGGCTGGAAGACCAGTGGCGGGACATCCTCGCGGTCCACGCGCGCACGATGTGTGAGATCGACCGCGCGCTGCATCCTCACGGTCTCGGCGCGAGCGATTTCGAGGTCCTCGACATCCTCGCCTCGCGCGTCGCGGAGCCCGGCGAACTGTGCCGCGTCCAGAACATCGCGGGCCAGGTCCACCTGAGCCAGAGCGCCCTGTCCCGGCTGATCGGCAGGCTGGAGAAGGAGGGCCTGGTGGAGCGCACCGTCTGCCAGGAGGACCGGCGCGGCGTGTGGGTGGCGCTCACCCGGCAAGGACGCGACCTGCACTCCGAGGTGCTCCCGCTGCAGCGGGCGGTCCTCGCCCGGATGCTGCACGACTAGGACCAGTTCACCGGGGGGCACGGACGGCGGTCGGCCCCGCGACGGCAATGTGCGACTCCCGACGGCCTCGACCCCGTGGCAGGCCACGACGTGAGCCCGGCGACCCGCGCCCGGTGGCGCGGGCCGCCGGGCTCGTGGATTCCGCGGAATCCCGGGTCCCGGCAAGGTCTCGCGTCGGCGGGCTCAGTCCGCCGGCCGGGCCAGCAGGGTGCGGACGCCTTCCGAGGTGAGCGTCAGACCGTGCGACGAACTGGCGTCGATGGTGAGCGCCAGGTCGCCCGAGGGCCACTGGGAAGCGAGCGCCCGGAGCGGCACCAGCCGGTAGCGCGAGACGAACGGCAGCAGCTCGGCCATCTCCAGTTCGGAGGTGAACACCGGCACCACCTGGGCGCCGCCCGGCTGGTCCAGGACGGGCAGCGCCACGGCCGAGGGGTCGGCCATGCCCTCTTCGACGGCGTCGTCGGGCACGGGGACCAGCACGTCGCTGCCCGCGAGCGTGTCCAGAGCCGACGTGTCCTCGTTGTTCTCGGCGAGGGCGTTCAGGGCCTCCTGGGCCGGTGTCGGGGCGGCCTTGGGCCGGTCGTGGTTGTTCGAGGGTGTGTCCATGGCAGATCCCGGATAGTCGCGGACGGGACACCCGGGACACGGTCGTTCCCGGGCGCAACGCCCGACGCGTACCCACCCTCGTACGCGGCAACCCTCGTGATCCCTTCCGGGCCGGAGCGGCATGCCCTCGGACGGCGGTCCGAGCCGGTCGCGGCCCGTGCGGGGTGCCGGGTCCAGGCCCTCGGGGCCCGGGCTCGGCACGTCCGCCGCGGCGCGGTGCGGGTTCGCTTTCGGTACCGCGCTTTCCGTCGCACCGAACAGGGACGGTCACTTCAGGTACGGGCCGTCGCTCCCGATCTTGCCGGGACCGCCGAGCACATAGACCCGGAGGTTGCCCTTCCCCGGTGCCGGCACCGTGAGCGTGCCGTTGGAGACGGTCTTCACGTCACCCGTGACGGCGTCCCGGTAGGTGCCGTTCGGGATGCCGGTGTAGGTGGCGTCCCCGGTGACGGTGACGAGGGCGAAACTGTCGGTGGACCCGCTGGTGTAGCGGCGCTTGAACGCCATCGAGCCGGTGATGCCTTCGGTGGAGTACTGGCCCGACTGGAGCGCCGGGATCGCGCGGCGGATCCGGTTCAGCCGCTGGAGGTGCTTGACCAACGGCTGGTCCAAGGTCGTGGCGACCTCGCCGCTCGCCGAGTCGGCCTTGCCGAACTCGGACGCCGTCACGGACCCGGCGAGGTGGTCGCCGTAGTAGGCCCGGCCGGTGCTCGCGAGCGGACACGTGGGCCCGCAGTCGATCTGCTTGCCCTTCTGGAACTCGATCTCCGAGCCGTAGTAGAGGGTCGGGATGCCGCGGAAGGTCCACATCAACGACATGTTCTCGGCCCAGGCGTCGGTGCCTCCGCTGTAGCGGGTGCTCGACTTGTTGGGGCCGTAGTCGTGGCTGTCGACGTAGACGACGTTGTAGGTGGCGTCGTTGACGGAGTCGTCCGAGTCCTTGCCGTTGTTGTAGGCGTTCTGCGCGTCGCTGAAGTTCATGTGCATGCGCATGTCGATGATGTTCATTCCGCTGAACCGGCTGTGGTCCGGCGCGTGGTAACTGTTGCCGCTGAGAAAGGCGTTGGTGGACGTGGGCTGGTTGCCGGTGCCGAGCTGCTCCTCGTAGTCGTACTGCTCGATGGCCGCGGTCGTGTCGTCGGCGCTGTACTCCTTGCGCTCCTTCCACGTGAAGAACTGTGCCGAGTGGTTCACGGAACCGCGGTTCCACTTGTCGTTGACGAACGCGCCGACCTCGCCGAAGACGAAGAAGTTCTGTGCCGCCTCCGCTCCGAACTTCTGGGTGACGCGCTCCTGGATGGCGGGCAGGAAGCGGCGGTTCCAGGTGACGCGCGGGATGTGTACGGCGGTGTCGACGCGGAATCCGTCCACGCCCATGTCGATGTACTTGTCGTAGGCGCCGATCAGGTAGTTCTGCACGGGTGCCGACTCGGTGTTGAAGTCGGCGAGATCCTCGTGCAGCCAGCAGGAACGGGAGTCCTCTCCCTCCCAGTTGCCGATCCAGCACTGGTGGTAGTACGCCTTCGGGAACATGCCCGAGGTGGGGCTCGGCCACTGGCAGTTGTACAGGGTGTAGCCCTCGGCGCTCTTGCCTCCGGTGGGCTTGCCCCAGTTGACGCAGGTGTTGCCGGAGGGTTCGGCCGTCGACCACAGGTCGCCGTTGTAGTACGACTTCCCGGACTTGGGCTCGACGGTGAGCCCGTCGTATTCGAAACCGTCGTTCTTCTCGTCGTAGTACCAGCTCCACTGGGAGTCGCGCACTCCGTACACCGTCGGGGTGAACAGGCCCTTGGCACCCCACCGGGAGCTGTGGTTGTAGACGACGTCCTGGTAGATCTTCATGCCCTTGGCGTGGGCCGCGTTGATCAGGTCCTGGTAGGAGGCGCCGGCCGACTCCAGTCGCGGGTCGACCTTGTAGAAGTCGTAGCCGTGATAGCCGTGGTAGTCGTAGTCCGAGCGGTTGAGGACCACGGGGGTGATCCAGACCGCGGAGAACCCGAGGGCCTTGATGTAGTCGAGCTTGTCGACCAGGCCCTTGAAGTCCCCGCGGAACATGGGGTCTTCGTTGGCCGCGTTGCCGGACTTCACGTGCTGGCTGCCGCCACGGTTGTTGGAGCTGTCGCCGTCGTAGAAGCGGGCGGTGAGGACGAAGTAGACGGGGTCCTTGCGCGGATCGGTGCCCAAAGGGGTGCCGGCCGCGGGTTCGGGGGCCTTCTCGCCGGTCGTCACGGTGGCCTCGGCCGAGGCGGGCGACGTGTTGCCCGCCGCGTCGACGGCCTTCACGGTGTACGTGTAACTCGTCTTCTCCTCCAGGCCGGTGTCGGACCACACCGTCGAGCCGACGTCGGCGACGAGGGTGCCCTGGGTGCCGCCAGTGCGGGTCACTTGGTACTTCGTCACCGCCCTGTTGTCGGTGGCCGGGTCCCAACTCACCACCACCGAGGTGCCGGTGGCGTTCGCGGTGACCTCGGTGGGCGCGGTCGGGGCCTCGGTGTCGGGTTCCTCGGCGGCGCACGGGTCCTCGGCGCCGGCGGTGGCCTTCTGGTTCTGCACGGTCGTCGTGCCGGTGGCGATGGTGTAGTCGGCGCTGTTGTTGTTGTCCCAGACGCCGTTGCCGTTGTTGAACGCGGCCTTCAGCGAGGTGGCCGTCCCGATGTCGAGGGTCTTCTTCCACCAGCCGGTGCAGGCCGCTTCCATGCCGAGGCCGGGGACGGTCGTCCAGGAGCCGCCGGCGGGCGCGTAGTGGATGTTGGCCGTGGTCCAGCCGGAGGTGGCGGTCGAGTAGTAGACGGTGGCCTGGTTGCCGCTCCCGGTGCCGCCGTCGGCGCACGGGTCGCTGTGCGCGATCACCCCGTCCTTGACGGTGATGTCGCCCGTGCCCAGGGCGTAGTTGCTCCCGCCGTTGTTGTCCCAGGTGCCGCTCCCGTTGTTGAAGGTCGCCTGGAGTCCGCCGGCCGATCCGAGGTCGACGGTTGTCTTGACCCAGTCGGTGCAGGCGGTCTCCATCCGCACGCCGGGGACGGTGGTCCAGGAGCCTCCGTCGGGCGCGTAGTGCAGATAGGTGGCCGGCCAGTTCTTGGTCTTCGTGTAGTAGAAGACGGTCGCGCTGTTCGACGCGGCAGCGGTGGGCGTCATGGGGGCAGGGTCGTCGCCGGGCGGGACCAGCCCGAACAGTCCGAGCGCCGTCACGAAGGCGAGGACCGGGCGCAGCAGCAGGGGTGGGGGTCTACGTCTCATCGCGGGTCTCCAACGGGAGCCGGGGAGCGGGGAGTTGCTCTGCAAGAAGAACCGGAAAGTTCCTGAAAGCCCTTGCAGGCGGAAGCTACAGGGACATGACAGAGACGTAAAGAGATCCCGCAGCGCCCGGTACGCGGTGCCGTCCTGCCGCCCTCGGCGGCGCGCGAACGCCGTAGCCGCTGCCTGCTTCGTGCTTCGTGCTTCGTGCTTCGTGCTTCGTGCTTCTAGGGCGCGTATCGGAAGTGGGTCTTGGAGCGGCTTGGTATCTGGGCATACAAGCTTGTCTCGCAAGATCGTCAGCGGTCGATGGGCAGGTACTGGTAGTAGTCGGCTGTGGCAGGAGACTTGTGGAGCCCAGTGATTTCGATGGTCGGTGTGGCTGTAGGTGGTGCGTTGACGTATCTGACCCAGCGCACGACGCAGCGGGCAGCTGACCGGGCTGACGGACAAAGGCGGGCTGCGGCGCGGGCGGAGGAGCGACGTGCTGAGCAGATCAGGACCGTGCTGGAGTTCATCCGGTGCGCGCTGGAGGCTGAGGGCGTGGCGCATGCGAGGCCGCCCCGATGGGAGGTCGGTGATGACTGGTATGTGACGGCCAGGCCGGCGATGGACGGTCTTCGAATAGCCGAGAAGAGCATCGAGTTGCTGTGTGCCCCTGGCCTTCACTCACCGACGACCGCCTACGCCCGCGCCCTGAATCAAGCGGTCTGGCAGGAGCGTGACGAGGGGAACCTGGCCGAGCGCCTGGAGCCGTTCAAGGCGGAGTTTCTCGCCCTGGCACGCCGCAGCCTGACCTGACGCCGTCAGGTCACAGCCACTCGTTGATCGCAGCCACCAGCACGGTCGCCGCGTAGCGCACACCAAGCTTGTCGTACCTCGTGGCCACGGCCTGGTGCCTCTTGAGGCGGTTGATGCCGCATTCGACAGCGTGGCGCTCACGGTAGTCGACCGGGTCGAACTTCGGTGGCCGGCCGCCGCGCCGCGATGTCGGCGCTGTTGGTGATGTCGGCGACGACGTATTCGAGGGAGTCGATGCCCTGCGCGGTGGCGGCGAGGGCGTCCTCGTTGCGGCCCACGATGATGACGTGGTGGCCGTCACGGGCGAGCGTCTGCGCGGTGACCTGCCCGATGCCGGATCCGCCGCCGGTGAGGAGAATGATCTTCTGGTTCATGGCTGTTCCTTGGATGTGAAGCGTTGCAGGGTTGGTCAGGCTTCGTCGATGACGAGGCCCAGGCTGTGGGGGTCGCGTTCGTCGGGGTCGGGGCCGTGCCGGACGCCGGTGTCGAGCGCGTCGATGGCGCCGAGTTCGTCCGCGGTGAGGGTGAAGTCGAAGACGTCGAAGTTCTCGGCGATGCGGGCCGGGTCGGTCGACTTCGGGATCGCGGATCGGTCCTGCTGGAGGTGCCAGCGGAGCATGACCTGGGCCGGCGTCTTGCCGTGCGCGCCGGCGATCTTGGCGAGGGTCGGTTCGGTCAGGGTGCTGGTGCGGTTCTCGCCCCAGCCGGGGTAGAAGGTGATCCCGCCGATCGGCGACCACGCCTGGGTGAGGACGCCGTGCACGCGGTCGCTGTCCTGCACGCCGGGCTGGGTGAAGTAGGGATGCAGCTCGACCTGGTTGATGGCGGGGACGACGTCGGTGCTCGCGATCAGGGCGTCCAGGTGCTGGGGCATGAAGTTGCTGACGCCGATGGCCCGGACCTTGCCGTCGGCGAGCAGCTTCTCCAGTCCGCGGTAGGCCGCGATGGTCTGCTCGAAGCGTGCCGGTGCGGGCTGGTGAAGGATCAGCAGGTCGATCTGCTCGACGCCGAGCTTGCCGGCTGCCTTGTCGAAGGCGTGCTGGGTCTGGTCGTAGCCGTAGTCGCTGACCCAGACCTTGGTCTCGATGAAGACGTCCGAGCGGTCCAGGCCAAAGCGGCGGATGCCCTGGCCGACCTCGCGCTCGTTGCCGTACACGGCTGCGGTGTCGATGTGCCGGTAGCCGGTGTGCAGTGCGGTCTCGACGGCGGCGGCGGTCTGTTCGGGGGGCGACTGGAAGACACCGAAGCCGAGGGCCGGCATCACGAGGCCGTTGTTCAGAGTGAGGGTGGGGGTGGTGTTCATGGCGGGAGGCTCCTTGTGGGTCAGCGGGCAGCGGCCGGTGCCTCGACCGGCGCGTCGGCGGGGCGAGCGGGTGTGGGAGTGGTGTGGGCGAGGCGGCGGCGGGTCAGCGTCCACACGGTGAGTCCGGCGAGGGTGATGGCCAGGGAGGCGGTCATGATCGCGGTCCAGCCGCCGGCCGACCACAGGGGGCCGGCGATCGCCGAACCGAGTGCTCCGCCGAGGAAGTTGCTGACGACGAAGGCCGTGTTGAGGCGGCTGCGGGCGGAGCCGGGCAGGGCGAACAGCCGGGTCTGCCCGAGGACGAGGATGGACTGGGCGGCGATGTCGAGGGCGATGACGACCACGACGAGCGCGACGACTGAGTTGCGGCCGGCCAAGGCAGCGGCCAGGGACAGGCCCAGCAGGGCTAGGGCGAGTCCGGTGGCGGGGACCGACCAGCCGCGGTCGTGCAGGGCGCCGGCGCGGCGGGCGGCGAGGGCGCCGGCGAGGCCGGCCAGTCCGAGCAGTCCGATCTGGCTGACGGAGAACGAGAACGGCGGCGCGGTCAGCAGGTAGGTCATTGACGTCCAGAACATGGAGAACACGGCGAAGCTCGCTGCGCAGATTGCCAGGGTCGGTGCGGCCGCGCGGTGGTGGGCGACGGTGGTGAACACCGAGGCGAGCAGGCGCGGGTAGGGGACCGGCTCGCGGGGTGCGAGCGGCGGGATCACCGTGCGCAGGACACCGGCGAGGAGAAGCGTGATGGCGGCGGCGATCACGTAGATGGCCCGCCAGCCGAGCAGGTCGGCGATGAATCCGCTGATGGTGCGCGAGAGCAGGATGCCGATCAGGGAACCGGAGGCGACGGCGCCGACGACTCGTCCGCGGCGTTCGGGCTCGGCGAGTTCGCTGGCCAGCGGGGTCAGCAACTGCGCGCCGACGGTGGTCAGTCCGACGCCGCCGAGTGCGGTGAGGAGCACCGCGAACGAGGGTGCCAGTGCGGCGCCGAGGAGGGTGGCCGCGGACAGGGCGAGGATGAGGGGGATGAGGCGGCGCCGGTTGAGGACGTCGCCGAGCGGCACGATGAGGAAGATGCCGAGCGCGTATCCGACCTGGGTGACGGTCACGAGGGTGGCGGCGCTCGATGAGGAGACGCCGAGCGACGAGGCGATGACCTCGATCAGGGGCTGGGCCCAGTAGAGGTTGCCGACGGCCATGCCGGCGGCGATCGCGAAGACGAGCGTGCGGGCCGGGGTCATCCGGCGGTCGGGCACGGAGCCGGTGGTCGGCCCTTTCATGCGAGTGGTCCTTTCCAGGGAACTGGGGCGCTGCTGGGCGCGAGGGAGGGGGAAGGCGGTCGACGGCGTCCCGTGGGAGGGGCGGCTGCAGGAGGGGACTTGCAGCTGCACCAGCAGGTGAGGCGGGCCGCCGGTGCGGCGCCTACTTGAAGGTGCGGAGGAGTTCGAGCATGCGCGGGTCCTGGTGGGTGAATCCCACCCCGGGCTGCCCGCGGTCGAGTTCGGCGATCGCGGCCATCTCCTCGCCGCTCAGCTGGAAGTCGAACACGTCGAGGTTTGCGCGCAGCCGCTCGGCGCGGGTGCTCTTGACCACGAGGGCGATGTCGCGCTGGGTCAGCCAGCGCAGGATGACCTGCGGGACCGTCTTGCCGTGGCGGGCGGCGATGCGCTCCAGCACCGGGTGGGTGAGCACGTCGGGGTTGCCCTGCGCGAGCGGTGACCACGCCTGCAGGATCGTTCCGTGCTGGTCCAGCAGGGCCTGCATGTCGGTCTGCTGGTTGAACGGGTGGGTCTCGCGCTGGTTGACCGCGGGCACGACGCGGTTGTGGGTGATCAGGTCGGCGTAGCGGTCGGGGTAGAAGTTCGACACACCGATCGCCCGGATCAGGCCCTCGTCGTACAGCTCCTCCATCGCCCGCCATGCGCCGTAGTAGTCACCGAACGGCTGGTGGATGAGGTAGAGGTCGAGGTAGTCCAGGCCCAGGTTGTCGAGCGAGACCTTGAACGCCTGCTTCGTCTTCTCGTAACCGTGGTCCTTGAACCACAGCTTCGTCGTGATGAACAAGTCCTCGCGCGGGACACCGGCACTCTTCAGCACGGCGCCGAGGGCCTTCTCGTTGTAGTAGCGGGACGCGGTGTCGATGAGCCGGTAGCCGGCTTCGAGGGCGGCGGTGACGGCCTCGGTGACCTCCGCGTCGCTCATCTGGAAGACGCCGAGCCCGAGCTTGGGCATCTTCACACCGTTGTTCAAAGTGATGGACTCCATCAGTTCCTCAGCTTTCGTGGCCGCCCGTAAGAGGGCGGGGTTACGCCGGCCGGGGCAGGCCAGGGGCCGGTGTCCGGCCGGGGTCACGTCGTGAAGGAGGTGGGGGCGCAGCTGTCTGCTGCCTGGTGTCAGGCGCGGACGATGGCGATGTTGAAGTCGAACGTGCCCAGCGCGGCCGACATGGCGAAGTAGAACGGCCCGTACATCTCCACACCGCGTGCGCCGCGGATGCCGCCGAGGTCGACGACGGCCTTGGCCGGCCAGCCGAACTGCCCGATCAGTTCCGTGACGGTCGCCTTGGCGTCGGCGTCCTCGCCCGCGACGAAGATGTTGTGCTCGCCCGGCACGCGCTCCGGGTGGACCATGACCTCGGCGAACACCGTGGTCAGGGCCTTCACGACGCGGGCGTCGGGGTAGGCGCGCTGGATCTGCTCGCCCAGGCTGTCGGTGTTGGCGACCGTCAGCGTCGGCGGCAGGCCCTGCGACAGGTCCAGCGGCAGCGCGATGTCCCAGAGCACCTTGCCGGACAGGTTCGCGGCGCCGGCCGCCTCCAGCACGGTCAGCGAGATGGCGCCCGGGCTGGCGTTGACGACCAGGTCACCGTGTACGGCCGCGTCCGCGAACGGCAGCAGCCGCACTGCCGGGTGCTCGCCCTGCCACTGGCCGAAAGGCACGTTGCCCATCGCGTCGGGCTCGGTGCGCGCCAGGGTCTGCTCCACATCGCGGGTGCCGATCACCACGTCGTGGCCGAGCGTGGTGAGCTTGCCCGCGAGAGCACGGCCGACCATGCCGGTGCCCAGAACAGCGATCTTCATGAGGTTCTCCTCGAACGGTTTCACACAGATGACCGGCCTGCCGGGGCGGAAGGCCCGCGGCCGGACCCCGAAAAGGCGGGGCACGTTCTATGCAACGGGAGACGGCCGTGACGAGGGAGCCTGCGCTGTGAGGGGTACTGGCAGAGACCCCCACGGTGTCCATTCCGGCGCTAGTCCCCCCGGGATACAGGCGCCAAGGGGGCCGGCACACGGGCAGGATCCGGCGGTGAGGTGTGTCCCTCGCGACCGCGAGGCGGTGCCCGGACGGTGCTCCCCCTGGGGGCACAGCATGTTTTGTCGGTCGCTTCGGCCCTGTCCGAGGGGCTGTTGAACGCCGAGCGCCGCACCCGATCTATCAACCAGGTGCGGCGCGAGTCCGAGAAGCTCTTGAGGGCTTGGAGATGGCTATGGCTGACGGGCCGCAGGAGATCGCGATGAGGCCCGATCAGCCCGCGAAGCAAGGCAACCCTGTACGGCGCCGGGGCTGAGAGCCTGTGCGGCATGGGTACGTGCGGTCACCCTGGGCCGTGGTCGGCGGAGTCTGACCCGCAGCGGTAGGTGTCCAGCCTGCTCTGCGGCAAGGTCGCGTTGCGCGCCGGTGTCAGCGTTGGGCCGTCAGGATGCGAGGGCGGCACGCCCGGCGATGTAGATCGCGGCCTGCTCGGTCACGCGGGCGCCAAGGCGTTCGGCGGTGACGATGTCCGACTTCGGGATCGCGTCCGCGCCGGCGTCGTACCGGCTCTGGGAGCCGGCGCCCACGTAGTAGCCCAGGCGGTTCGGCTGGCTCTCCGAGTTGGCGTCCCCGAAGCCCGGCAGCTGGCCAAGGCTGATCCAGTGCATGCCGTGCTGGGCAGCCAGAGTGACGAAGTAGCCCAGGGTGGAGGACTTATCGCCGCTCAAACCGCCGGAGATGGTGAAACCAGCAGCGTACTTGTCGGACCACGTCCGGCTGATATAGCGCTTGCTGCCCGCTTCGGCGAAGGCGTGGAACGCGGCGGAGGCGGTGCCCATGTAGGTAGGGGAACCGAAGATGATCGCGTCGGCGGCGTCCAGCTGCGCCCACTGCGCGTCCGTGATCGTGTCCACGGTGACGGACACCACTTCGGCACCGGCTTCGGCAGCACCGCGTGCTACCGCCTCGGCCAGGGCAGCGGTGTGGCCGTTGGACGAATGGAACGCTATGGCGACAGTGGGGCGGAGGGGGGATGACATGGGGTTTTACTCCAGGTAGGGGTTCAGGGGGATGCGTGCGGGGCGGCTTGCTGTCACCAGGGCAGCTGCTTGCCGTCCCGGAAGAAGAGACCGGTGGGGCCGTCGTCGGGCAGGGTGGCGGCCCAGACGACGCCCTTGGCGCCGTCGGCGACAGGGCGAGCCCATCCCTCGGAGCCCGGGCGGGTAGCGGTGACTCCGGGGCACACGGCGTTCACGAGGACGTTCGCGTCCTTGAGCTCCTTCGCCGTTTTGATCGTGAGCCCGTTGAGTGCGGTCTTGGTCAGGGCGTAGGCCGTGATCGGCATCTCGCCGAATCGGTCCATCTCGAAGCCGGGGTAGTTGACCAGCCCGTAGTCGGGGTCCCAGAACGACCCGGCACCGCTGGACACGTTCACGATCCGGCCGTGACCGGCGGCGACGAGGAGTGGCAGCATCTGCTGGGTGACGCTCCAGGTGCCCACGACGTTGGTCTGGAACTCGAGCATCAGCTCGTCCAGGTCCTTGTCCGCGACGGTCGGGGAGGCCACCATCACGGCCGCGTTGTTGATCAGGACGTCGAGGCGGCCAAGCCGCTCCTCGACCTGCCGGGCGGCCGCTGCCACGCTGGCACGGTCGAGGAGGTCCAGCTCGAGAGCGGAAGCGTCGAAGCCCTCCTGGGCGAGCTCTACGGCGAGAGGCTCTACCTGGTCGAGCGTTCGGGCGGTGAGGATGACGTGGAAGCCCTCGGCGGCCAGCTGCCGGGCGGTCTCGAAGCCCAGCCCTTCGCGTCGGCCGGATCCGGTGATGAGCGCGGTACGCATGTCTGTGTTCTTTCGTATGGCTAAAGGCGAGCAGGGACAGGGCGGGTGCGGGCGGAAACGTGCTGGTCGCAGCGCGTGCGGGCGACGGCGCCGCCGTGGGGTTCAGAAGGTGAGGACGACGCGCCCGCGCAGGCCGCCGGCCTCCAGCAGCCGGTGCGCCTCGACGGCTTCCTCGGCGGGCAGGGTCTTCGCCACGCGCGGGACGAGCCGTCCCTCGTCCGCGAGCTGCTGGATGCGGACGAGCTTGGCGTGCTCGCGGGCGTAGTGCGGGACGAAGGTGTTCTGCGTGGCGATGCCGCGTTCACCGGTGTTCGCACTGGCGATGGACGAGGACGCGGCCCGGCCGCCGTCGCGCACCGCACGCAGCGCCTGCTCGGCGATGCCCGCCGTGTCGATCAGGCCGTCGACGCCGTCCGGCTCCTCCTGGCGCACCAGGTCCGGGAACTCGGCCCCGCGCGGCAGGACGACGTCGGCACCGAGGTCCTGGACCAGCTGCTCGTCCTTCGATGCCGCATCCGCGATCACCCGGTACCCGTCGGCCTTGGCCAGCTGGACCGCCGAGCCGCCGACCGCGCCGGCGGCACCGGTGACGGCCACGGTCGCGCCCGCGGGCAGATCGAGCAGGTCCAGTGCCATGCGCGCGGTCAGGCTGTTCATCGGCAGCGTCGCGGCCTCGGCGTCGCTCAGGCCCTCCGGGATACGCACGACGGACTCGGCGGGGACGACGATGTGCTCCGCGTAGGCGCCGTGGGTGCCGGAGACGACCACGATCGCCATCACGCGGTCGCCGACCTGCAGGTCGGTGTCGGTTCCCTGACCGATCTCCCCGACCACGCCGGCCGCGTCCATACCGGGCACGTAGGGCGGCTCGATGCCGGCCACATGCGCGATACCCCGGCGCACCAGGGCGTCAACCGGGTTGACGGCCGCCGCGCGCACCCGGATGCGGATCTGTCCCGGTCCGACCTCGGGCACCGGCAGGTCCAGCATCCGCAGTACCTCCGGGCTGCCGAACTCAGTCAGTCCTACGGCTTTCATGGAAGGCTCCATTCACGATGATCTACGGCGTACGGCTCGATACGCATCCGTCGGCATCATCGAGTCAACCGATTCCGACCGCAGGGTGGGAGTCCGCGCTGTGAGGGGTAATGACAGGGACCCCCACCCGCCGCAGGCGCTGCCTACCCTGGCGATATGGACAACCGGGATGAAGTGAGCGCGTTCCTCCGCTCCCGCCGCGGCAAGATCACCCCCGAGCAGGCGGGACTGCCGGGGTACGGCCAGCGGCGGGTGCCCGGACTGCGCCGCGGCGAGGTCGCGATGCTCGCCGGAGTCAGCGTCGAGTACTACACCCGCCTTGAGCGCGGCAACCTCAAGGGCGTCTCCGACAGCGTCCTGGACGCCCTGGCCAAGGCGCTGCGCCTGGACGACACCGAGCGCATGCACCTGTACGACCTCGCCCGCGCCGCCGGGCCCGCCCCCAGGGCGCAGGCCAAGCGCCGCGAGTCCCGCCCGGTGGTGCGGCCGAGCGTCACGCGGATCATCGAGGGCATGCCGCATCTGCCGGCGTTCGTGAAGAACGAACGCCTCGACACCCTTGCCACCAACGCGCTGGGCCGGGCCCTGTTCGCGCCGATGTACGCCGACCCCACCACCGGCGCCAACAGCGCCCGGTTCGCGTTCCTCAGCCCCGCCGCCCGCACGTTCTACACCGACTGGGAGCGGGTCACCCACGAGTCCGTCGGCGTCCTGCGCGTGGCCGCCGGCAAGAACCCTTACGACAAGGAACTGTCGAACCTCATCGGCGAGCTGTGCACCCGCAGCGACATCTTCCGCACCATGTGGGGCTCCCACGACGTCCACGTTTTCCGCGAGGGCACCAAACGCCTGCGCCACCCCGTCGTCGGCGACCTGGAACTCGACCACGAAAGCATGCAGCTCGAAGACGGGCTCAGCGTCGTTGTCTACAGCGCGCCCCCGAACACCGCCGCCGAAGACGCCCTCAAACTTCTCGCAAGCTGGTCCGCCACCGCCGGTCAGGAGCAGGACACCGACATCACGTCCACGTGAACGCGCGGCGCACAAGTAGGGCCGGGTCTATCAGCCTTGCGCTGTTCTGTCGCGGGATGTGCCCTAGCAGTCTGCCCGGCGTCGCCCCCTCCTGCTCGGGCGGCCTGGTCGAGGCACGGCGGTTCGCAGCGGGAAGCCGTACTTAAGCAACGCGAGGCGCACCGTGGCCAGGCTCGTGTCTTCGAGATCCGCGATGTCCTGGAGGGAGTAGTGATCGTCTTCGTACCAGGTGCGCCACTGAGCAATGCGGGTGGCGATGTAGTGAATGTGGCGAAACCGCGGCGGGCTCCAGTCGACCAGGTGCTGTGAGAGCAGGTAAATCGCGTGGGCCGTGGTGGTGTTCAGGACGTGCGCGAGGCGGGCGATGGAGAAGTCGCCGCCGGGGACGGCTCGGTGAAGCTCGGCCGCCGAGATGCTGTTCGGGTCGGGTCCGGGCAGCCGGAGGGCGCGCACGGTGGCGTCGTCGAGGTGTGGGATCCACTGGACGGGCTCGTCGATGCCGTGCTCGTCGAGGATCGTCCGCGCGGTATGGAGCAGTAGATCGACTTCGGCGGGCAGGATTCGCCAGCGAAAGCGGAGGTACTGCCCGCGTTGCGAGGGCGTCGCGGAGGCGATGGCCGGGTGCGCCAGTCGCGGGGGTGAGCCGGTGAGCGTGTGGAAGATCCAGCGCTGGGCATGTGCGGCGTCGGGCAGGTGGTTGGAGCGCAGCCGACGCTGCAGGTCCCGCCAGTCCAGCGGCGCGATGAAGCTGGAGCGGGTGGTGAACAGGGCGCGGCGCCGTGCGTAGTCGATGGGGCTGCCGTGCTGGTCGAGGTGATCGGCGAGCAAGATCAGGGCGTGCAGGACGTCGGTACAGTCGGGGCGGCGGGTGAGTTCGGCGAGCAGCGACGATACGTTGTGGCTGCTGACCGTGGTGCCCGTCAGGAGAGCCGCGGCCCGGATCGAGGTGGTGTTGCCAGCCAATAGGCAGGCGACGGCGAGCAGTTCATCGGCGCGTCGTGCCACGGGCTTGCCGCTGGCGTGCCACGGCGTTAGACGCAGAGCCCACGCCGGCCACAGGGCGGTCGGCAACATCCGGGCCCGGGCGTCCTGGTTGCTCGGGGAGCGGGTGGAGGCGGCGGCGGTGCGGTGCCGCAGGCGCGCTACTGGCATCACCTTCGTCTCTCTGCTGCAGCGCAGCGCCGCGTGGAGTCCCGGGGACAATCCGCCGCCCAACAGGGCGACAGCACCGGGATACAGGGCCCGTCCGCTGACCGTCACCCGTTCGGTAAGCCACCGGGCCACCTCAGCTGCGTCTGAACCACTCCAAAGAGTGAACGGGCTGACCAGGCGGTCTCACATCCGTGGCCGTTTGGCCACCGATTGGCCATTTGCCCCGAGAATCGGCCACGGGATCTGAGATCCCACACCTGGTGTGGGATCTCAGTAACCGTTGCACCTTCGGGCTCTCTGACCTGCCACTTTCGGGTATCTCACATGTGGCCACCGTGGGATCTGTCTCAAGGATGAGGCCCCTTCCTTCGGAAGGTGCAGTGCCTTGAATCTCTTGCGTAGGGGTCAGCCGGCGTGGCGCGGCGTGGCGGGGGTGCTGTCCTCGGTGGCGGCGAGGGAGGCGAGCAGGCGGAGGCCTTCTTCTGAGGGGGTTCCGGGTTCGGCGGTGTAGATGGTCATGTGGAGGCCGGGGTCGGCGGCGAGGTCGAGGGATTCGTAGGCGAGGGTGAGTTCGCCGATGGCAGGGTGCTGGAAGCGCTTGGTGCCGGTGCCATGGCGGCGGACGTTGTGTGCGCCCCAGCGGGTGCGGAATTCCTCGCTGCGGGTGGACAGTTCGCCGACGAGGTCGTGCAGGTCCTTGTCGTACGGGTTGCGGCCGGCCTGAGCGTGGAGGTTGGCCACGGCCATGTCGGCGAACAGGTCCCAGTCCGGGTAGAAGCGGCGCGCGGCCGGGTCGAGGAACTGGAAGTGGGCCAGGTTCTGCTGGTTGGCCGGGTTCGCGAACAGGTCGGTGTAGAAGGCGCGGGCCAGTGCGTTGGAGGCGAGGATGTCCAGTCGGCCGTTGCACACGACCGCGGGCCCGGCGGTGATCGCGTCGAGCGTCCACTGAAGGCTTCGGTGGACCTCTGGGTGGCTCTGGCCGCGGCGGCGCCGGGGGCGGGTGAGGACGTCGGTGCCGTCGGCGGCGTGGGCCAGGTTCAGCAGGTGGGCGCGCTCGGCGTCGTCCAGCTGCAGCACGCGGGCGACGGCTTCGAGGACGGCGGGGGAGACACCGGCAAGATTGCCGCGCTCCAGCTTGGCGTAGTACTCGACGCTCATGTCGGCCAGGGCGGCGACCTCACTGCGGCGCAACCCGGGCACGCGCCGTCGGGAGCCCGAGGGCAGGCCGGCCTGCTCGGGGCTGATCTTCGCTCGCCGCGAGGTGAGGAACTCGCGGACCTCCTCACGGTTGTCCATGCCTTCGACGGTACGGCCCGACCGACGTGAAAGGGATGCACTGCCAGTACACCCCTCACTGGTAACTCGCTGCGCACGGGGAAGGGCGGTTTCCTGGACATCAGGCAATCCCCGGGGGCGGCGGACACGCCACCTGGGGACCGCACCGCCTGTCCCGGCGGCTGTATGCCCTGGCCTGCGGCGACCGGACGGCCGCGCGGGCCACACCCCCCTGTCTGTGAGTACGGCATGTAAGGAGCCACTCTGATGCGCGGCGCAGTGATCCACGCCCCCGGTGACATCCGCTTCGAGACCCTCGACGATCCGAAGATCCTCAAGCCCACTGACGCGGTCATCCGGACCGCTGTTACCTGTGTGTGCGGTTCGGATCTGTGGCCCTACCGGGGCGCGGAGCCGACCGAGCAGGCCCACCCGATGGGACACGAGTACGTCGGATTCGTCGAGGAGGTCGGGTCCGAGGTGACCTCGATGAAGCCGGGGCAGTTCGTCGTCGGATCGTTCGCCACCTCGGACAACACCTGTGCCAACTGCCGCAATGGTTTCCAGTCCAGCTGCCTGAACCGTGAGTTCATGTCGACCTGCCAGGCCGACTACGTCCGCATCCCCAACGCGCAGGGCACCCTGGTCGCCACGGACGGCGTGCCGGACGAGAAGTTCTGGCCCGGACTGCTGGCCGTCTCGGACGTCATGGGCACGGGCTGGTGGGCGGCGGACGCCGCCGAGGTAAAGGCAGGCTCGACCGCGGTCGTCGTCGGCGACGGCGCGGTCGGCCTGTGTGCGGTGATCGCGGCCAAGGCGATGGGCGCCGAGCGAATCATCGCCATGTCCCGTCATGAATCCCGGCAGAAGCTGGCGCGCGAGTTCGGCGCGACGGACGTCGTCACGGAGCGTGGCGAGGAGGGTGTGGCCCGGGTCAGGGAGCTGACCGGCGGAATCGGCGCCGACTCCGTCCTGGAGTGTGTCGGCACGGCGCAGGCCATGAGCCAGGCGCTGCACTCGGCCCGGCCCGGCGGCAATGTCGGCTTCGTCGGCGTGCCGCACGAGGTCGCCGTCGACGGGCAGGAACTGTTCTTCTCCCACGTCGGACTGCGCGGCGGCCCCGCCCCCGTGCGCCGCTACCTGCCCGACCTCGTCGACCGCGTTCTGACCGGCGCCATCGACCCCGGCAAAGTCTTCGACCTCACCCTCCCCCTCGATCAGGTCGCCGAGGGCTACAAGGCCATGGACGAACGCCGCGCCATCAAGACCCTCCTCACGCCCTGACACACACCCACCCGCACATTTCAGAGGCAAGCCACCAGCCCCGTCCGGCCCCCGCCCGCAGAACCCCCGAATCCACGGAAGAAGAGAAACCGACCGTGCAGATCACCCGAAGCTCGATCAACACCGTCAAGGGCCCCGCGGACCGGTTCACCGGCGACGTCTACATCGACGCCGTCGCCGCGGCCCCGGAGCCCTCCCGCGTCAGCGCCAACCTCGTGCACTTCATGCCCGGCGCCCGGACACACTGGCACCGCCACCCGCTGAGCCAGACCGTCTTCGTCACTGAGGGCGTCGGCCTGTGCCAGCGCCGCGGCGGACCGATCGAGGTCATCCGGCCCGGCGACCGCGTCCTGTTCGAAGCCGACGAGGAGCACTGGCACGGCGCCGCACCGAACCGCCTCATGGTCCACCTGGCCATCAACGAAGCGGACGCCGACCACGACGTCGTGCACTGGCTGACCCCCGTCACCGACGAGGAGTACGCGGCCGCCCCCGCCACCGACTGACCCGCCCCGCCACTCCCTGTGAACAAGGAACACGCATCATGCGCGTCAACGCCTACGCAGCCCCCGCCGCAGGCCAGCCGCTCGCTCCCACCACGATCGAGCGCCGAAACGTCGGCCCGGACGACGTCCTCATCGCCATCGAGTACGCCGGCGTCTGCCACTCCGACATCCACACCGTCAACGGCGACTGGGGCCCCCAGCCCTTCCCCGTCGTCCCCGGCCACGAGATCATCGGCACCGTCGCCGAGATAGGCAGCGAGGTCACCACGCATCGCGTGGGCGATCGCGTCGGCGTCGGCTGCATGGTCAACTCCTGCGGCGAGTGCGCCAACTGCCGAAACGGCGACGAGCAGCACTGCCTCGACGGCACCGTCTTCACCTATGCCAGCCCCGACCGCGACGGCACCCACACCCAGGGTGGCTACTCCACCCACGTCGTCGTCGACGCCGGCTTCGTCCTCTCCGTGCCCGAATCCCTCGACCCGGCCGCCGCGGCACCACTGCTCTGCGCGGGCATCACCACCTACGCCCCGCTGCGCCGCTGGGGTGCCGGTCCTGGCAAGAAGGTCGCGGTCGTCGGCCTAGGTGGCCTCGGCCACATGGCCGTCAAGCTTGCCCACGCCATGGGCGCCGAGGTCACCGTGCTGTCGCAGTCGCTGAAGAAGCAGGAGGACGGCCTGCGCCTCGGTGCCGACCACTACCACGCCACCTCCGACCCGGACACCTTCACAGCCCTCGCCGGACGCTTCGACCTCATCATCAACACCGTCAGCGCCGACCTCGACATCAACGCCTACCTCGGCCTGCTGACGGTCGACGGTGCCATGGTCAACGTCGGCGCCGCCCCCAGCCCCCTGTCCGCCAACGGTTTCCTCCTCAGCTCCCGGCGCGTCCTCACCGGCTCGATGATCGGCGGCATCGCCCAGACCCAGGAAATGCTCGACTTCTGCGCCGAACACAACATCGGCTCCGACATCGAAGTGATCTCCGCCGACCAGATCAACGAGGCGTACGAGCGGGTGCTGGCCTCCGACGTCCGCTACCGCTTCGTCATCGACACCGCCACCCTCGCCTGACCCGCCACACCACCCCGGCCTCGCCGGCACGGGGTGGTGTCCGCCCGAGGCGGCAAGTTTCGCGTTCGGCGACATCCTCCTGACTCCCCCCTGCTGCGCCGCACCTGTCAGTACGGGTTCGGCGCCGCCAACGAAGGACACATCCCATGCAGTACACCCATCTCGGCCGCAGCGGTCTGCGGGTCAGCCGGCTCGCGCTGGGCACCATGAACTTCGGCGACGCCACCGACGAGGCCACCAGCTTCACGATCATGGATGCAGCGGTGGACGCGGGCATCAACCTGTTCGACACCGCGGACGTCTACGGCGGCCCGCAGTGGCCCGACATGCCGCAGGGCTACGGCCTGTCCGAGGAGATCATCGGCCGCTGGCTCGCCCAGGGCGCCGGACGCCGCGACAAGGTCGTGCTCGCCACGAAGCTGTACCAGCCGATGGGGCTCGGCCCGAACGACAAGTACCTGTCCGCGCACAAGATCCGCCGCGCCGCCGAGGCGAGCCTGCGGCGCCTGCAGACCGACCACATCGACCTGTACCAGATGCACCACATCGACCGGTCGACTCCGTGGGAGGAGATCTGGCAGGCGATGGAGCAGCTGGTCCGCGAGGGCAAAATCACCTATGTGGGCAGCAGCAACTTCGCCGGCTGGCAGATCGCCACCGCCCAGAGCGAGGCCCGCGCCCGCCACTTCATGGGCCTGGTCAGTGAGCAGTCCCTGTACAACCTCACCGCCCGCACCATCGAACTCGAGGTCATCCCGGCCCTGCGCCACTACGGCGTCGGACTCATCCCCTGGAGCCCGCTGGGCGGCGGCCTGCTCGGCGGCGTCCTGAAGAAGATCGAGAACGGCCGCCGCGCCTCCGCGCAGATGCAGCAGACCATCGAGCGCTACCGGCCCCAGCTGGAGGCGTACGAGGCACTGTGCGCCGAGATCGGCGAAGAGCCCGCCGACGTGGCGCTGGCCTGGCTGCTGCACAACCCGGTCCTCACGTCCGTGATCACCGGCCCGCGCACCCCCGAACAGCTCACGGCCGGCCTGAAGGCACTCGACGTGCACCTGTCGGACGACACTCTCAAGCGGCTGGACCAGATCTGGCCCGGCCCCGGCGGCGAAGCCCCCGAGGCGTACGCCTGGTAGACCGCGCGGACAGTCGCTCCCGCTGGTCCGCAGGCCGGTGGGAACGACTGTCCCTGTGTCGGCGTGCGCGCCGGCCCGGTTCAGCGGATCTCGGCGCCGGTTTCCTCGGCGAGCACCTGCAGGAGGCGGTTCTCGAACGCCTCGTCGTGCACTGCCGCATGGGGCTGTTGCCGCTGGCGGTGATACCAGTAGCCACCCGTCGTCAGGGCCTCCAGGGAATCGCTGGCCGCGAGCCATTCCTGGGTCTGATGACCGAGTTCCAGATCGTCGGGCGCGCTCGGGCCGCCCATCTTCGTCGGCACCCAGCCCGGGTCCACGGCATTGCTCGGCGTGCCGGGCCGCAGCCGCGCCACCCCGGCCGCGAGGGCGGTCACGAACAGCTTGCTGTCCGCGTACGAGCCCCGGCTGCGCCCCTGCCAGTCGACTCCGTCGAGGACAGGCCGTCCGCTGAAGTGCGAGCTGCTGCTCAGGTACACCAGCCGACCAGGCGTGGGCATCAGGGCCGTGAGCAGGTACGGGGCGATGACGTTGACGGGCATGACAGCCGGCCCGCTCCACACGCCGGCGTTGTGGATGACCGCATCGAGCGGTGCGGCCTCGCTGAGTTCGGCGGCCATGCGCCGTACGGCATCGCGGTCGGTGAAGTCGGCCACCACCAGCTCAGCCCCGCGAGCCACCAATCCGTCCAGTTCTTCTGCCCGTTGACGGTTGCGGGCGTGCACCACCACCTGGTGGCCGCGGGACAGCAGGGCATCTGCTGCCGCACGTCCGAGCCCGTCGGCGGAACCCGTCACCAGGATCCGTCTCATGACCGCGCCGTCCTCCACGTCGACGTCAGGAGCACGCGATCCGCGCTTCCCATTGAGTCCGACGCTACGGCCGTGCGGGCGCGTCAGGGATGCACTGCCAGTACACCCCTCATCCGTGACTCGTTCTCTCCGCGCCGGGCCGGTTTCCTGGATGAAGCGGCATCCGCAGTACCCGCCGTGACCGCCGACCCCACCGCTCCGAGGAGACAGACAGTGTTCCGCGCCGTCGCCCGCATGGCCCCCGCCCTGATCCTGGCTCTGGCTGCGTCCGCGTGCACCACGAGCCGGCCCGCGACGCCGTCCGAGCCCTCCCTTCCGCCCGCCTCCACCGCGCGCCACCCGGCACCGGCCAGTGAGGCAACGTCCGAACCTTCCGACGGGAGCACCCCCATGAACCTCCGCCTGACGCTCGACGGCCACCAGTCCGACGCCACCCTCAACGACAGCGCAGCCGCCCATGACCTGGCCGAACTCCTGCCGCTCACCCTGGACATGGAGGACTTCCACCGGACCGAGCGGATCGCCTACCCGCCCCGCAAACTCGACACCACGGGCGCCCCCGCGGCCTCGAACCCGAAGGCAGGCGACCTCGCTTACTACGCGCCCTGGGGCAACCTGGCCTTCTTCTACCGCGACGGCGATCACTCCCCGGACCTGGTCATCCTCGGCCGCCTCACCGACCCCGGCGACACCGACCGGCTCGCCACAGCGGAGCGCATCCGCATCGAAGCCTCCGCCTGACCCCCGCCTCCTCAAGTCCCGCGCCCTGCACGTCACGTCCGAAAGAGATCTCCCCGCATGCCCTCCGCCTCCACGACCGCTCGGGGCAGGATGCCCGTCGTCGTCTGGGTGCTCGCCGCCGCTGCGTTCCTGATGGGAACCACCGAGTTCGTCATCGCCGGTCTGCTGCCGGACATGGCCGCCGACCTCGACGTCAGCACCTCCCGCACCGGACTCATGATCACCGTCTTCGCGATCGGCATGATCATCGGCGGGCCCCTCATGGCGCTGGCCACGCTGCGCCTGCCGCAGCGCATGACCGTGATCCTGTCCCTCGGGGCCTTCGCGGCCGGGCACGTCGTCGAAGCCGCCAGCAGCTCCTTCACCGTCATCCTCGCCGCCCGCTTCGTGACCGCACTGGCCACGGGCGCGTTCTACGCGGTCGGCTTCGTCCTCGCCACCGCCGCCGCAGGCCCCGAGCGCTCCACCCGAGCCGTCGGCATGATCATGGGCGGCCTGACCCTGTCCAACGTGATCGGTGTGCCGATCGGCTCGTTCGCAGGCCAGCTCATCGGCTGGCGCGGCCCCTTCTGGGCCCTGGCCGCCCTGGCCGCCCTCGCCGCCGCGGTCATCGGCCGCTTCCTGCCCGCCACCGCACACGGCCCCCAGGTCTCGATGCGGGCGGAGATACGCGCCCTGCGCAACACCCGACTCTGGCTCGCGCTCACCGCAGCCGTCATGATCATGGGCGGTGTCCTGGCCGCCTACACCTACATCACCCCGCTGCTGACCGACCGCGCCGGCATCCCGGCGAACGCAGTCCCGCTGGTCCTGGTCGCCTACGGACTCGGCGCCGTGGCCGGCACGACCATTGGCGGACGCATGGGCGACCGGCGCCCCATGACCACCACGATCACCGGCGCCGCCACCACCGCCCTGGCCCTCGCCCTGCTGATCCCCCTGTCCACCAGCGCGGCGCCCACCATCGTCCTGGTGGCCCTCATCGCGATGACCGGCTTCACCCTGAACCCCATCGTCACCTCCCTGGCCGTCCGCTTCGCCGGCGACGCCCCCACCCTCACCGCCGCGCTGACCACCTCCGCCTACGAGACCGGCGTCGCAGCCGGCTCGGCCCTCGCCGGCATGGCCCTCAGCACCTCCGTCGGCCTGACCGGACCCGCCCTGGTCGGCGCCGTCTTCGCCGCCCTCACCCTCCTGCCCCTGATCGCGCTCGCCCTACGCGGCACCCGCACCGACGCACGCGACGTCGCCCAGCAGGGCCCCCCGGACCGTGAGGACGAGATCGTCCCGCAGGACGCCCCCGCCCAGCTCTGAAACACCCGGGCTGCCCAAGCGCGCCCCACCGCCTCACACCTGCTGCAAGGAAAAGATCCCGCTCCATGCCTTACACCTCGTCCGCCTCGCGGACCGGCACGCTCCCGTTCGTCGTCTGGGTACTCGCCGTCGGCACGTTCCTGATGGGGACGACCGAGTTTGTCGTTGCCGGGCTGCTGCCCGAGATCGCCGGCGACTTCGACGTCAGCGTCTCCCACGCCGGACTCCTGATCACCGCGTTCGCCCTCGGTATGATCATCGGTTCTCCGACGATGGCGATGGCCACCCTCCGTCTGCCTCAGCGCCAGACCCTGGTCCTGGCGCTCGCGGTCTTCAGCCTCGGGCACGTCGCCGCCGCCCTCAGCACCTCCTTCACGATCGTTCTCGTCGCCCGCGTCGTCACCGCGCTGGCCACCGGCGCCTTCTGGGCCATCGGCATGGTCATCGCCAACGCCGCCGCCGGACCCTCCGCGGCCACCCGCGCCACCGGACTCATGATCGGTGGACTGACCCTCGCCAACGTCATCGGCGTCCCCGTCGGATCCTTCGTCGGCCAGTACATCGGCTGGCGCGGCCCCATCTGGGCCCTCGCGATCCTGTCGGCCCTCGCCGCCGTCTTCATCGGCCGCTTCATCCCCTCCCAGGAACAGCGCGCGACCGTCTCCCTGCGCGCCGAGTTCAACGCCCTGCGCCAGGGCCGCCTGTGGCTCGCGCTGAGCTCCGCCATGCTGATCATGGGCGGCGTCATGGCCACCTACACCTACATCACTCCTCTGCTCACCGAGCGCGCCGGGATCCCAGGGGGCGCCGTGCCCTTCGTCCTTATCGCCTTCGGTGTCGGTGCGCTGGCCGGCACCGCCACTGGCGGCCGACTCGGCGAACGCCGCCCGATGGGCACCACCATCACCGCCGCCGCGCTCACCGCACTCGTACTGCTGCTGATGATCCCGCTGTCCACCAACGCGGTCACGGCCACCGCACTCGTCCTGCTCATGGGCTGGACCGGATTCACCGTCAACCCCGTTGTCACTGCGCTCGCCGTCCGCTTCGCCGGCGACGCACCCACCCTCACGTCCGGCCTGACCACCTCCGCCTTCAATGTCGGCATAGCCGTCGGATCCGCCGTCGCCGGCATGGCCCTCGACTCTGCAGGACCGGCCGGCCCTCCGGTGGTCGGCGCCGTCATCGCAGCATGCACGGTGCTGCCGCTCGCCGCCCTCGCCGTGCACACGAGGCCGCGCAGCTCGCACATCGTCGCGCAGCACATCCCCGCCGCCACTGGACAGACCGAGGAGCTCACCACGTCAGGTCACCAGTGAATGCCAAACCGCCTCAGCCCCCGGGGAGGTGCCCGTGCTGCTCTCTGTCGGGTTGGGCCCGGCAGATCACCTGCGGACTCTTCTCCGCGGACGGCCCGGCGGCGAAACGGCCGGACGACGGGGGATGCCGTTCAGGAGCGGAAGTCGCACTCACGACGGCGAATGCTGAGAGGGACTGCAACATTGTCCATCGCGTCCCCAGCGCGGGCCGGATGCTGTTCGACCGTGCTGCTAGCAGACTGTCCATAGAAGGTCTCGGTCACGTCTGACGCACTCCCAAAGAGTGAACAGGCTGACCAGGGAGTCTCACATCCGTGGCCGTTCGGCCACCGACTGGCCATTTCCCCCTGAGATTCGGCCACGGCATTTGAGATCCCACAGCTGATGGTGCTCGGGGCTTTCGCGGAGGTTCCCCATGCCCCGAGCGATCTGGTCAGGAGCCATCAGCTTCGGTCTGGTGACTCGTCCGAACTAGGCCGTGACCGGTGCATCGTTCGGACGTGGCCAACCTTCCACCGTGGACCTCTGCTTCGATCCGGTGCCTCTGCTCGACGATGCGCGGAGCGTTATTGGGGCGGTGGTCGGAGCGGACTCGGGGAGGTCCTCCAGAGCCACCTATCTGGAGTCGTATTGAGATGACTGGTTGCGGACATCCGTACCGGCGATCTGGCCGCCGGACTTGTGAGCATCAGATGTCAGCCACTGGAATGGGCATGTTGAGTGAGACCGTCTTGCCCCGCCCGTTGGGGGAGCCAATGGCGAGTGGCCAGGCGCGAGAGCTGACGTGGGCTCGGCCGAGGGCGTCGCCGGGTCGAAGGCGGGCCGGTGATCCGCGGGCTCGGGTGCCGACGCCGGCACCCAGGCCCCACCCACGGTCACGGCGGGTGGGCGGGGAGCGACTCGGTCAGGACAGATCGGCGGCGAACGCCGCGGTCACGGCAGGTCTCCGCAGAGCACCGCGGTCACCGGCGGTTCGGCGGTGAGCACCATGGTCACAACTGATCGGCGGCGAGCACCTCGGCAACGGTGACGACCTGGATCAACGGCCGGTACAGGTCCATCACCTGCAGTGCCCTGGCGTGCGCGGTGTCGTCGGCACCCGCGCAGGCGTCGGCCACCACGAGGACCTCGACTCCCGCGTCGGCGGCCGCGAGCGCGGTGGACAGGACGCAGCAGTCCGTGCTGACACCGGCCAGGACCAGCGGTCCCCCGATGCCGAGGTACCCGGCCAGTTCCGGCGTCCACTTGCCGAAGGTCGCGGCATCCACCTGCGGCGCGGCCCGCACCATGAGCCCGTCCACCAGGTCCCACAGCGGGGACTGCGGTGGCTGGAGCGCGAAAGGCCACTGGTCGTAGTACGCCCGCCAGGCACCGGCCGGCTCCTCGGGCGCGACGAAGCGGGTGAAGACGACCCGGTCGCCGAAGGCCGGCAGCAGGCGGCGTACGCCGTCGGCGGCCTCGTCGAAGCGGGGCGTGGCCCACGGGCTGTCGGGCTCGGCGAAGACACGCTGCATGTCGATGACGGCGAGCAGCCCGCGCCGCGCGCCGCCCGTCACCTCTCCCCCGGTGCGACCGTCGCCCACGCGGTGACCGTCCCGTCCCCGCGGACCGCTGTTCACGCGCGGACGGCCTCCGCTCCGGCGGCCGGGCTCGGGTCCAGTCGTTCCTGGGCCTTCACGCGGCCGACCCCGAAGGCCAGGGTGCCGAGGAAGCCCAGGGTCAGCGCGACCAGAACGCCCAGATTGGCGTAGGCCCAGTCGCCGTTCCTGCCGCCCAGGCCGAACGGGCCGAGGAAGTAGCCCTGCCATTCCAGCCAGCCGGCCGCGGAGTTGGTGACCAGACCCCAGCCCAGTGCGGTGGCGACGAGGGTGAGCAGCAGTGGCTGGAGCGGCACGTCGCCGTACCGGCCCCTTCTGCGGAACAGGTCGCCCTCGTCGTAGTCGCGGCGGCGCATCGCCAGGTCGGCCAGCATGACCCCGCACCAGGCGGCCACCGGGACGCCCAGGGTGGTGAGGAACCCGATGAACTGGCCCAGGAAGTCGTCCGCGAAGAACACGATGTACACGGAGCCCGCCATCATCAGCACGCCGTCGACGAGCGCCGCCAGATAGCGCGGTACGCGCAGCCCCGCGGACAGCAGCGCGAGCCCGGAGGAGTAGATGTCCAGGACGGCGCCGCCGACCAGGCCGAGCACGGCGACGACCGCGAAGGGAACCAGGAACCAGGTGGGCAGGATCGTGGTGAGCGCGCCGATCGGGTCGAGGGCCACGGCCTTGCTCAGGTCGTCGGAGGAGCCCGCGAGGAGGAGGCCGAAGACGAGCAGGAGCAGCGGCGCCACCGAGGCTCCGAAAGTGGTCCAGCCGATCACGCCCCGGCCGGACGAGGAACGCGGCAGATAGCGCGAGTAGTCGGCGGCGGCGTTGACCCAGCCCAGGCCGAACCCGGTCATCATGAACACCAGCGCGCCGATGAACTCCTGCGCGGACCCGGCCGGTACGGCGCTCACCGTGCGCCAGTGGATGTGGTCGGCGACCAGCCCGATGTAGACGACGGTCAGCACGCCGGTGACGACGGTGATCACGGTCTGCAGACGCATGATCAGGTCGAAGCCCATCACACCGCCGACGACCGTCAGCGCGCCGACGACGATCAGCGCGACCACCTGGGTCCCGGTGCCGCCGCCGTGCCCGAGCCGCTCGAAGACGGTCGCGGTGGCCATGGTCGCGAGCGCCGTGAGCACGGTCTCCCAGCCGACGGTGAGCATCCACGAGATCACCGCCGGCAGGCGGCTGCCCCGCACTCCGTACGCGGCCCGGCCGAGCACCATGGTCGGCGCGGAACCCCGCTTCCCCGCGACCGCGACGAAACCGCACAGCAGGAAGGAGAAGACGATACCGATCATTCCGGCGACCAGCGCCTGCCAGAAGGAAATGCCGAAGCCGAGCGCGAAAGCACCGTAACTGAGGCCCAGAATCGACACATTGGCACCGAACCAAGGCCAGAACAGTGTGCGCGGAGTGCCCTTGCGCTCGCTGTCGCGGATCACGTCGAGACCGTGCGCCTCCACCTGGAGCGGCCCGCCCGCGGACCTGCCGCCGGCGGCGTCCGTGAAGCCGGCCATCGTGGACCTCCCCCTCTGGACGTGTCGGCGCGAGGCTAGGTCGACGCTCCCGGACCGTCAAGAGAGCCTGATGAACGAGCCGGTGGCCCGGACCGGCCGGTAATCTCCGTGCCCCACGATGAGAAGCTGTGCCCGAACCGGCGTACTGAAGGTCGAGGGGCAGCGAGCCACCGAGCCCTTCCCTACCGGAGGTACCTCACCCGTGACCATCACGAAGGCAGCCCCGCCTCCGGTCGACCGCGGCGACGCGGACGACCGACAGGGCGCGCGGGGCTGGCAGTTCAACTCTCCCCTCGTCCTGACGATGGTGCTGCTCCTCGTGGTGGCGGCGCAGGGACCGGTGCGGCAGGCGTTGTCCGCGCCGGTGATGCAGAGCTGGATGACCGTGTTCGTCGCGGTGGTGGTCCAGGCGCTGCCCTTCCTCGTGCTCGGTGTGCTGCTCTCGGCGGTGATCGCGGTGTTCGTGCCGCCGACGTTCTTCGCCCGCGCGCTGCCGAAGCGGCCCGCCCTCGCGGTGCCCGTCGCGGGGATGGCCGGTGCCGTGCTGCCCGGCTGCGAGTGCGCCTCGGTGCCGGTGGCCGGGGCGCTGGTGCGACGCGGTGTCACTCCGGCGGCGGCGCTTGCGTTCCTGCTGTCCGCTCCCGCGATCAACCCGATCGTGCTGACCGCGACCGCGGTGGCCTTTCCGAACGATCCGCGGATGGTGGTCGCCCGGTTCGTGGCGAGTCTGCTCGTGGCGTGCGCGATGGGCTGGCTGTGGCAGCGGCTCGGCCGCACCGATTGGCTGCGCCCGCCGTCCCGTCCGGCGCACGAAGGCCTCGGCAAGGGGGCCGCGTTCTGGGGTTCGGTGCGGCACGACGTGATGCACGCGGGAGGCTTCCTGGTGGTCGGCGCGATGGCGGCGGCCACGCTCAAGGCCGTCGTCCCGGCGAGCTGGCTGCAGGCGGCGGCCGGCAACCCCGTGGTGTCGGTCCTCGCCCTAGCGGTGCTCGCCGTGCTGCTGTCGATCTGTTCCGAGGCCGACGCGTTCGTGGTCGCGTCGCTGTCGCAGTTCTCGCTCACCGCGCGGCTGGCGTTCCTGGTCGTCGGGCCGATGATCGACCTCAAGCTGTTCGCCATGCAGGTCGGCACGTTCGGCCGCGGGTTCGCCCTACGGTTCGCCCCGGCCACGTTCGCCCTGGCGATCACCGTGTCGGTCCTGGTCGGGACGGTGCTGCTGTGAACCGTCAGGCACAGGCGGCCGTCCTCTTCCTCGTCGGCGCGGCGGTCCTCCACGCGGGCGCCACCGACCTCTATCTCCGGTACGTCAAGGCCGGGTTGCGCCCCATGCTGCTGGGGGCCGGCGTCGTACTGATCGCGGCGGCGGTCGCCACGGTCTGGTACGAGATGCGCGGGCGGGGCGCCCCGTGGCGGAAGGGCGCGCGGGCCGCCCACGGGGCGGGGTACGTCCACGAGGCGGGGCACGCCGAGAGCGGGCAGGAGCGCGCCGCCGCCGACGCGGACCGGGACGGGAGCCGGCACGGGCGCACCGCCGCCGACGCGGACGGGGGCGGGAGCCGGCACGAGCGCACCGCCATCGACGCGGACGCGGACGGCCACGGGCACGGGAACGGGAACGGGCAGACAGCCCAGGACTCGAACGGGCACGCGGACGGACACGGCCATTCCCACCGCGAGCCGCTCGTCTCCTGGCTTCTCGTCCTCCCCTTGCTCGCCCTGATCCTGGTCGCCCCGCCCGCCCTCGGCTCCTACAGCGCCCTGCGCACCGGTACGGCCCTGCAGAAGCCGCTCGCCTACCCGCCGCTGGGCCATCGCGACCCGCTCCCGATGAGCCTGGTCGACTACGCGGGCCGCGCCGCCTACGACCACGGCCGTTCCCTCACCGGCCGGCACATCAGGATCACGGGCTTCGTCGCCCTGGACCACGCCGGGACGCCGTACCTGGTACGCATGGCTCTCAACTGCTGCGCCGCCGACGCCCAGCCCGTCAAGATCGGCCTCACCGGCCGGATCCCGCCGGTGCTGCGGCCGGACGGCTGGCTCGAAGTGACCGGCACGTACACCGGCAGGCGGAGCAAGGACCCCGTCAACGGCGGCGTCATCCCGTTCCTCGACGTCAGCAGCGCGAAGCCGGTCCAGTCGCCGCGGGACCCGTACGACGAGAGCTGGAACAACTGAGCCGGGCTCACGAAGGCCCCGGGTGAGCCCGGCCCACGACCTCCCTTGGTCCTGCCCGCGGCCACCCGGAAGGGGCAGAGCCCCGGCCGCCCTCGTCCGGCCCCGCCCCCCCGGGGTGAGCACCGCTCACCCCGGGGCAGAGCTACGGCGCCCTGGACCGCGGCGAGTTGATTGTCATCGAGCAGGCCGAGCTGACTTCCTCCGTGACATCCCACCGGAGAAGAGCTGTTGGTGGAGGGCTGTGACATGTCGAGCCCACTCCCGACCGGGCCAGGCACAACGGGGACCGTACCCATACCGTCGATCGGGCATATGCTGCCGCCGATCATGGGCGGGAAACCTGAGGGGGCGTGTCATGGGTGCTGAACGAGCGACGAGCGGTCGAGCCGTTTCGGACGGGGCGAACGAGGCTTCGTACCTGGATGACGTGGACGATACGGAGCGCGGCGGCTCCGCATGGCGGCGGCGTCTGTCCTGTCTGGGGGTCGTGGTGGCGGTCCTCGCCCTGGTGGCGGGCGGCCTGGTCTGGCTGTTCCGGGACGAGTTGTTCCATCCGTTCGGGGACGCCCGAGCTTGTGAGGGCAGCGACATGCAATTGCCAGGCGTGATCCGCGCCGGGGGTGCACCGATTCCCACCGGTGCCTCCGACATCCACTACTTCACCAGGAACGGCAGCGCTCAAGTCACCTTCGAGAGCAACCAGATACCGGACTACCTCCACCGCGCGGGCATCCTCCCGGAAGGCAAGCCCCTGTTCGACGAGAAGTACGGCAGCAAGGGGGTCGCCGATGACGAGATCGAGCTCCCCCAGGGTCTGTGCGGGTCGCCTCTGCGGGGCCCCGTCTGGATCTACCACTCCACAAGCGCCACCGGTTCGAGCGTCGACGTGATGGTCGAGGTCTCTCCCACGCTTCCCGACGACTTCCGCTTCCCGGCCCGCGCCGTGGTCACCTACAGCCTCGCCTGACGCGCCCTCGGGGCGATCTCCTTGCGCGCGTGCGTGCATGACGGACGGCGCCGCGAGGGGTGCCTCTGGCGCATGCCGATGACCTGGCAAGATGCCTCCATGGACATTGGTTTTCCATGGGGGTCCACACCAACCGTCGATCTCCGCCTGTGGCGCTCCGATGCCATCGTGCTGTTCGACTGGCTGATGAGCACCGACCTGAACGCCGTACCGATCACGCATCCGGCTCAGAAGCAAGCTCTCGCAGACCTGCTGGCGCGCTTGGAAGAGGTGGATGTCATCGAGTCCACCGAGGACGAGATCGCTGCAGCTCAGGAAGAGGTGGCCAAGGACATGGGCTGGTAGGAGTCCAGGGATGATCAAGCGTCGCAGGTCCGCGTTCAAGGTTCACTGGCACAGGACATGCGGAAGAATGGCGGGGCGACTCGTCAGTTCGGCCAGCGCCAGCAGCCGCGTCCCCCGACCGTCCCCGCCGGATCTGGCGTGGTTGGGGCATGAGGGTATTTCTGAACTATCGCGAACTCACTCGCGAGCCCTGTTGCCGCCTCACCTTCGCCCCGCCCGCCGCCGCGCGCCGCTCCCGGCGCAGAAGTAGCACCATCACTGTGCTCACTACGACCGGGACGGTCACGAGCACGGTCCACCACGGGATGCCGAGCCACACAGATGCGGCCCCCACACCCACGCCGACGCAGATGTTGCTGAAGGCCAGCCACCTGCCGTACGGCTCCCAGACGAAGGGCGCGTAGGCGGTCGGCCTGGCCAGACGGGCCATGCCGAATACCAGCGACTGGGCCGCGAGGAGGACGAGCAGGACGCCCATGGCGGCGTTCCCCTGGTGCTCGTCGCGGGGGGCGTCGGAGGTGTTCTGGCGGACGCCGTCCTTGCTGAGGGCGACGATGTCGTGGCGCCAACCGGTCGCGGTGACCTCGTCGCCCCGATGCAGTTTGTCGAAGAGCGGCCCGGAGTCGCTGAACCGCACGACCCTCTGCCAGGAGTCGTCGCCCCTGTCCTTGAGCGTCGCCTTGTAGGCCGTGACCTTTCCAGTGAACGTGGACTCAGCCTTCGTGACGGTGAAGTGCCAGGTGATGAGGCAGTCCCTCGCAGCCACCTCCCGCGGGGTCGCCCGCGTCGGGCACGGCTCGGCTGCCCGGTAGTGCTCGTAGCGGTCCTGTTGACCTGGCACCCACACCGTGAACGCCAGGTAGCTCAGCACCGTCCCCATCAGAGACAGCACGATCAGCGCCACGCCCGTGAGCCGCGCCCGGCCCGCCGCCTTCCGGTCCGGACTGTCCCTCTTGCCCGCCGTGGCCCACGCCCGCTCTGCCGTCGCCGCCCCCTCCACCCGTTTTTCATGAGCTGAAGCAGGCATAGCACGCGGCGAAGGGCAGTCGGTGTGTGGGGCACGCATTCCACCTGATGACGGGACGCTGCCCCGCGTCGATCACCGCGGCGAGTGGAGCGACCACCTGGCCGTCGCAGCCAGGCGCGGCGCTCTGTGTCGGCGCGCTTACTCCGATCGACCTTTGTGTGTAAGGGAGTCGACCGCCTTTGCTGATGTCGCGTAATACGGGGAGCGACGCCAGTGCTCACGGCCCACGGCCGACAGCGCCGGCTTCCATAGATGGACGCCGTGTCGACGCTCCCACCAGATCGCAGTCCGCCAGGTGTGCACGAGACCGAGGACCAGAATCAGCTGAAAGCCCAGGCCGACAAGCGGCGCATGGGCGACATACGCGCCTCCCAGCGTCACCAGGAGGACAAACGCTGCCACACGAAGGCGACCGAGCTGGAGGTGGCGAGTCTGCTCCCCGCGCTGTCCCCGCGCAGGCGACTGTTCGATCGCCACGGCGGAGCCGAAGGCACGCAGTTGACGCGGCCGGTACATCAAGAGATTGGCCGCCCAGAGCAGCGTCAGTACGACGACTCCGGAGATTTGAAGGCGTCCAGCGGTGCCCGAGAGCCTCAGGTCGTCCATGGTCAGAAAAATCAGCACGTCGGCGGCGATCCCCGCCAGGAGTCCAGCCCAGCCCTCTCCCAGCTCAGCAGGGACGATCCGTACAAGCGGTGCTCCGGCCCTGGCACCTTCACCCTCAGTCTTCACGAAGCGCACCCAACACCGACCGCCCACGCCTGTCCAGGGCTCGCCACACCTCCTTGGCGGCCGGCAAGGTGCCTGGTGAGAAGCCAACGGAAACTCAGCGTGCGAGCTCGGGGTTCTCCTTGACTGGCGGCGCACTCTGGAGCTTGTGCCGCGCGCCCGAGCGATGACCGACCACCAGGCCGGCAAGGAATGACCAGATCACCAGGAGTACGACGCCTTCAACCTGAGCGTTCCTGTTTCCCTCGATCACGCCCTTGAGAACTACGGCGGACAACAGAGCAATTCCGCCCAGCCCGATCCAGAGCTGCGGTGTGCGCCGACGACTTGCGTTCTCCGACATGCTGCCCCCTCCCGGGCGCGCGCTTTACCGGGCGATCGGCGTCACCCCCACAGCCGAAAGCGAGCTGCATCAGCGCTCACGCTCCCCGATCCACCACTTCCCGCAGCTCCCCAGGCAACGCAGAGGACCCCTCTCACAGCACCAAGGGCCACTGCCGGGTCGACTCGGCGGCGCCTTCACCCGTATGAGGTCTCGTGCCGTCACACACATCCCGCTACATTCGAACGTATGACCGAATGGCGTGATGCGGAAGAGGCTGCCCTCCCGGTGCCGGACCAGGTGCCGGACTGGCGGGACACCGAATTTGCCCGAACGGGACTCACGCTCACGCTCCACAGGGCCGGCCGACGGCAGAAGACGCAGGTACTGGCCTACCGCGACCAGCCCGACGGCCGTCGTGCCCTGCTCGTCGTTCTCGACTGGCCCCGGCCCACCATCCGTATGACCTGGGTCCTCTGGGACCCTCACCGCATGACCCTGCTGTACGCCGAACACCATGTCCCCGCGGCGGCCGAGGCCGAACGGCAGGACGGCGACGTGGCGCTCGCGGGCGACGACATGCTCGACTGCTTCAACGACAGGCCCGTCTCCTACTGGCCGCACCGCGCGGTCGAGGTGCGCGTGGGTGGCCGCTGGCACGAGGGCGGACTACGGGCTCACTTCAACGGTCCGGGCGGTCGGTCCGTCGCCTGGGTGCAACCACGGTTCTACGAACCTGAGTGGCAAGCCCTCATCTCCTTCAGTCGGTACTACGTCTGGGATCCGGCAACCATCAGATTCCGCGACACTGCCGATTCCTGACGGCATGACGCCTCGGCCGCCGCCCTGACGCGCCCCGTCTTCCGCCCCTCCCGGCGATGCCGCAGAGGGTGCGATGACCGCGGGGGCGGTGACCATGCCGGTCGCCGCCCCCGCACCTTCTGTTGATCACCAAGCTGGGTCACCGCGGAGGGGTCCTGCCGGTGAGCACGCGAGCTCCCGGCGTGGGTGCGATTTCGGGGAGCGAACAGCGACGGGCTGACAGTGACAGGGCGGATTGCCGCGGGGCGAGAGGACTCCGTTCGGCAGGACCGGCGCGGGCAGTCGGAGCCCTCCGTGTCCGTCGACGGTGCCGAAGCGGTCCGAGGCCGCCTCCCACTCCTCGCGCGCCCGACGGGGGCGTCATCCCGTTCCTCGACGTCAGCAGTGCGAAGCCGGTCCAGACGCCGCGGGACCCGTACGACGAGAGCTGGAACAACTGAGCCAGGCCCACGACGGCCCCAGGTGAGCCCGGACTCCGACCACCCGGTGTGAGCACCGCTCACCCCGGGGCGGAGCCACGACGCCCCGACGCCGCGGAATCGCCAAACGCAACCCATTGACACCCGCGCGCCCCGACCCGAGACTCATGCCCAGCCAATTGTGAACTGTTTTTCACTAGACGAACAAGTGAACAACCGACCCATCGCGAACGGACCGCTCCTGTTCCTGGGCCTCCCTCATCTCCAAGGACGAAGATGAACCGCTCCCCCGCCGCACCCCGTCCCCCGCACACCTTCCGCACCGTGTTCCCGGTCCTGGCCCTGTGCTGGCTGGCCGTCTTCTTCGACGGCATGGACGTCAACATCTACGGCGCCGTCATGCCCCACATGCTCGACGACCCGGGACTGGGGCTGACCCCGTCCACAGCGGGCACCATCGGCAGTTGGACCACCTTCGGCATGCTCATCGGCGCGCTCACCGCCGGAAATCTCACCGACTGGCTCGGGCGCCGGCTGATGCTGGTGTCCAGCGTGACCCTGTTCTCCATCGGCTCGGCCATCTGTGCGCTGGCCGGGGGCATCGGCCTGTTCGGCACCGGCCGGTTCGTCTCGGGCCTCGGCCTGGGCGGCCTGATGCCGCTGTGCCTGGCCATGGTGATGGAGTTCGCCCCGCCCCGCAGGGCCGCCCTGACCACCGGTCTGCTGATGACCTCGTACCACGCGGGCGGCATGGCGGCGACGGGGCTCGGGCTGTCCCTCGCACCGGCCGCGGGCTGGCGCTGGGTGTTCTGGGCGGGCGTACTGCCGGCCCTCGTCGCCGTACCGCTGCTGCTGACGCTCCTGCCGGAATCGCCCGGCGTGCTGCTGGCCCGCGGCCTGCGCGACCGGGCCGACGCCGTCGCCGACCGCTACGGGCTGCCACGGCCGACGGCCGTCGCCGCCCCGGCCGCCGGCGCCAAGGGCCGACTGGCGGCGGTGCAGGGGCTGTTCCGCCCCGAAGCGCGCTGGGCGACTCCGCTGCTGTGGCTGGCCTCGTTCTGCGGACTGCTGCTCGTGTACGGCGTGAGCACCTGGCTGCCGCAGATGATGCGGGCCTCGGGTTACGGCCTGAGCTCGTCCGTCAGCTTCCTGCTCGTGATCAATGCGGGCGGCATCGTGGGCCTGCTGATCGCCGGCCGCACCGCCGACCGGTTCGGGCCAGTACGGATCTCGGCGATCTGGTTCGTGCTCACCGCCGCCGGGGCGCTGCTGCTCCAGTCCCACCTCTCGCTGGGCGTCACGTACGCGGTGGTGGCCGTCACCGGCGTGTGGCTGTTCAGCGCGCAGGTCATGGTGTACGCCGCCGCCAACACCGTGTACCGCGACAGCGAGCGCGCCGCGGGCCTGGGCTGGGTCACCGGGATCGGCCGTACCGGCGCCGTCGTCGGCCCGTGGCTGATCGGCACGCTCGCGGGCAACGGCAACGAGGGCTGGGGCTTCACCACCTTCGCGCTGGCGGGACTGCTCGGCGCGGTGGCGATCGTCCTCGTACCGCTCGCCCGGCGGGCCGGCCGGAGCGGCTCGTCCGCCTCGGCACCGCTCACGGCGGCGCCCGCGGACGCCTGATGCCCCGTCTTCCGCCCCTCCCGGCGATGCCTCAGGGAGTGCGATGACCGCGGGGGCGGTGACCAGTCCGGTCGCCGCCCCCGCGTCCCCCGTTGATCACTAAGCTGGGGCACCGCGGAAGAGCCCTGCCGACGAGCACGCGGGCCCCCAGCGAGGGTGCGATTTCGAGGGAGCGAACAGTGACGGGTCGTCAGTGACGAGGCGGATTGCCGCGGGGCGAGAGGACTCCGTTCGGCAGCGCGGGCGCGGGCAGCCGGAACCCGCCGTGGCCGTCGACGGTGCCGAAGCGGTCCGAGGCCGCCTCCCACTCCTCGCGCGCCCGGACGATGTCCTCGTGGCTGCGGCCGATGAAGTTCCACCACATGACGATCTCCTCCTCGAACGGCGTTCCGCCGAGCAGGACCGCGCGGGCTGTGTCGTCCGACTCGTTCGTCAGCGTGAGGGCGTCCGTTCCGGTGGGGACGTAGCCCAGTTCCGCGGGCCGCAGCAGGGTGTCGGCCATGCGGACGTCGCCCTGGTCGACGAGGAGGCCGTGCTCGAAGCCGGGGTCCACGGCGAGTGTGAGCGTCGCCCGGGGTTCGAGGAGGATCTCGGCACCGAGCAGCGGCGTGAAGGTCCGCACCGGGGAGTCGTCGCCGGCGAGGGAGCCGAGGAAGACCCTGATCTCCGCTCCGGCGACGTGTACGGGGGCGGGTGCGTGGTGCTGGAAGTCCCGCTCGGCGTCGCGGTGCTCGGCGGGCAGCGCCACCCAGAGCTGGACGCCGTGCAGGACGGCCGTCCGCGCGGTGGACACCTCGGAGTGGCTGATCCCGTGCCCGCCGGTCATCAGGTTCAGTTCGCCGGGGCGCACGAAGGCGTGGCTGCCGAGGCTGTCGCGGTGCTCGATCTCGCCGCTGAACAGCCAGCTCACCGTCTGGAGCCCGGTGTGCGGGTGCGGTGGCACGTCCATGCCGCCGGTCGCGGACACGTCGTCGGGGCCGTAATGGTCGGCGAAGCACCAGGCTCCGATCAGCGTCCTGGCGCGCTGCGGCAGCGTCCTGCGTACGGTCATCGCCCGCGGGCCGCCCAGCGGCACGTCGCGCGGCGCCAGTACGTCGACCTGCGGCGCATCCGTCGGCCGGGCGCCGTCCGTCGTCGTCCCACAGCGCACTTCCACGGGTTTGGCCTCGACATTGCTCATCGCGGACCGCCTTTCACCCACATGATGATTTCACATTCAACAACTATGCCTGATCATAGAACCACGACACCTTCGCGTACACGACGGACAAGGGAGCCGGGGAGCGGCCCCGAAGGAGCGCCACATTGACCAGCACCACGACGGACTCCGCGACCCGGCGGATCTTCATCGACAAGCAGAGCCCCAAGGCGTACCACGCCATGGTCCAGACGTCCGAGGCGGTGCGCGCGGTCGCCGCCGACGCGGGACTCGACCGCACGCTCGTGGAGCTGGTCAACCTCCGGGTGTCGCAGATCAACGGCTGCGCCTACTGCCTCGACACGCACACCAAGGCGGCCCTGCGCCTGGGCGAGTCGACGCAGCGGCTGGGCGTGCTGGCGGCCTGGCGGGACACCGAACTCTTCACGCCTGAGGAGCGCGCCGCTCTCGCCCTCGCCGAGGCCACCACCGATCCCACGGACGCGGCGGCGCAGGAATCCGCCCTCGACGCGGCCCACCGGGCGCTCACCGACGATCAGGTCTCCGCGGTGATCTGGGTGGCGATCACCATCAACGCCTTCAACCGCGTCTCGATCATGAGCAAGCATCCCGTGCGCAGGATCGAGGGCCCCCGGGCGCACAGCTGACGGGCAGAACCGGGGGGGTCAGGCGGTCGGCCGTCGGGACAACGTCTGTGTGAAGGGCGTCGACGGCCGCTCGAGGCGTTCACCGTCCACGACGATGTCGACGACTTCGTTGTAGAACGCCAGGAGTCCCTTGACGGCGCCCACCGCGGGCAGCGGCTCCGGGTAGCTCCAGACGACGTCGGGCGGCACGTCGGCCGCGCCGCGCCACGACCAGTACTCGGCCGTTCCCTTGTAGGGGCAGCCGCTGCTGTGGTCCGTGGGCGTGAGCAGGTCGAGGCGGACGTCCTCGCGGGGGATGTAGTAGCGGGTCGGCAGGCCGGTCTCGAAGAGCAGGACCGGGCGTCGGGTGTCGGCGACGAGGGTGCCGTCGATCTCGACCTGGACGTGGCGGCTGCTGGGCAGGGCGTCGACCCGTTTGTGCGGGTCACGGGGATGGATGAAGATCTCTTCCTCCTCCTCGTACCAGTGGTCGAGGCCGCGGCCCGTGCGCCGGGACCACTCGAAGGCGATGTGACCGGCCAGATCGTCGGCGGGGAAGGTCCAGGCGGCGTTCTCCAGCAGGGCGCCGTCGGTCTCCAGGTCGTAGAAGATCCGCGATCCGGTGTGGGTGCCGGTCCGCGGGTTCTGGGCCGGGCGGAGCAGGTCCTCGCGGACCTCCGCGCGCGGGAAGGCGTACAGCGGTACGGGCACTCCTGGTTCCCAGACGAGGACGGGGTGGCGGCTGTCGACGACGGTGACGTCGCCCGTGCGGCCGCGCACCCAGCGTTCGCTGGGCTCCCAGAGCAGGCCCTCCGGGGTGGTGCGGACGGACTCGGCGGTGCGCAGTGCGGTCATGGCTCCTTCTCCTGGAGACATCGCGTCCTGGAGACATCGCGCCGAAAGGACGGTGCCGAGACCTGCGGGACGGGGGTGTCCGGGCCGGCCCGTGGGCCGGCCCGGACACCTGGTGCCGTCAGACCAGGTCGAACCGGTCCAGGTCCATGACCTTCGCCCACGCGGCGACGAAGTCGTTCACGAACTTCTCCTTCGCGTCGTCACTCGCGTAGACCTCGGCGAGCGCGCGCAGCTCGGAGTTCGAGCCGAACACGAGGTCGGCACGGGTGCCGGTCCACTTGACCGCGCCGGAGGCGTCACGGCCCTCGAACGTGGTCTGGTCCTCGGAGGTCGACTTCCACGTCGTGCCCAGGTCGAGCAGGTTGACGAAGAAGTCGTTGGTCAGGACGCCCGGCGTCTCGGTGAGGACACCGTGCTTCGACTGCTGGTGGTTGGCGCCCAGGACACGCAGGCCACCGACCAGGACCGTCAGCTCGGGGGCGCTGAGGGTGAGCAGGTTCGCGCGGTCCAGCAGCAGGTACTCGGCCGGCAGGCGGTTGCCCTTGCCGAGGTAGTTGCGGAACCCGTCGGAGGTCGGCTCCAGCGCGGCGAAGGACTCCGCGTCGGTGTGCTCGTCGGTCGCGTCGACACGGCCCGCGGCGAACGGGACCTCGATGGTGATGCCGGCGTCCTTGGCGGCCTTCTCCACGGCGGCGGAGCCGCCGAGCACGATCAGGTCGGCCAGGGAGACCTTCTTGGCACCGGAGTTGAACTCGCGCTGGATGCCCTCCAGGGTGCGCAGCACCGAGGCGAGCTGGTCGGGGTCGTTGGCCTCCCAGCCGCGCTGCGGCTCCAGGCGGATGCGCGCGCCGTTGGCACCGCCGCGCTTGTCGCTGCCGCGGAAGGTGGAGGCCGACGCCCACGCGGTCGAGACCAGCTGCGAGACGGTCAGGCCCGAGTCGAGGAGCTTGGCCTTCAGGGCCGCGATGTCGGCGGCGTCGATGGCCTCGCCCTCGGCCTGCGGCAGCGGGTCCTGCCACAGCAGGGTCTCCTCGGGGACCTCCGGGCCGAGGTACAGCGACTTCGGGCCCATGTCGCGGTGGGTCAGCTTGTACCAGGCGCGGGCGAAGGCGTCCGCGAACTCCTCCGGGTTCTCGTAGAACCGGCGCGAGATCGGCTCGTAGATCGGGTCGAGGCGCAGCGACAGGTCGGTGGTGAGCATCGTCGGGAGGTGCTTCTTCGACGAGTCGTGCGCGTCGGGGATGATCTCCGCGGCGTCCTTCGCCACCCACTGGTGGGCACCGGCCGGGCTCTGGCTGAGCTCGTACTCGTACTCGAACAGGTTCTTGAAGAACCCGTTGCTCCACTGGGTCGGCGTGGTGGTCCAGGTGACCTCCAGGCCGGACGTGATCGCGTCGCCGCCCTTGCCGGTGCCGTAGGTGCTGGCCCAGCCGAGGCCCTGCGCCTCGATCGGGGCGGCCTCGGGGTCGGCGCCGACGTTGTCCGCCGGGCCGGCGCCGTGGGTCTTGCCGAAGGTGTGACCACCGGCGATGAGGGCGACGGTCTCCTCGTCGTTCATCGCCATCCGGCGGAACGTCTCACGGATGTCGCGGGCCGCGGCGATCGGGTCCGGGTTGCCGTTCGGGCCCTCCGGGTTGACGTAGATCAGGCCCATCTGGACCGCGCCGAGCGGGTTCTCCAGCTCGCGGTCGCCGGTGTAGCGCTGGTCGTCGAGCCAGGTGGTCTCGGGACCCCAGTAGACGTCCTCCTCGGCCTCCCACACGTCGGCGCGGCCGCCGCCGAAGCCGAAGGTCGTGAAGCCCATCGTCTCCAGCGCGACATTGCCCGTGAGGACCATCAGGTCGGCCCAGGACAGGCTCTTGCCGTACTTCTTCTTGACCGGCCACAGCAGGCGGCGGGCCTTGTCCAGGTTGCCGTTGTCCGGCCAGCTGTTGAGCGGGGCGAAGCGCTGCTGGCCGGCGCCGGCGCCGCCGCGGCCGTCGCTGATGCGGTAGGTGCCCGCGCTGTGCCAGGCCATACGGATCATCAGCGGGCCGTAGTTGCCGAAGTCGGCGGGCCACCAGTCCTGGGAATCGGTGAGGACCTCGGCGATGTCCTGCTTCACGGCGGCGAGGTCGAGGCCGTTGAACGCCTCGGCGTAGTCGAACTCCTCGCCGAGCGGGTTGGCCACGGCGGGGTTCTTGGCAAGAATCTTCAGGTTGAGCCGATCCGGCCACCACTGGCGGTTCCCGCCGCCCTGGGTCGGGTGCGCGGCACGGCCGTGCGCGACCGGGCAGCCGCCCTCGCCCTCCGATTTCGCGTCAGTGACGATTGCGTCATGGTTCTCAGACATGGGAATCCTTCCGGGCTGGGCGGATCACGTTGTTCAGGAACTAATCGGTTACTAGGCAGCGGCAGAACAGGCGGAGCACAGGCCCCAGTAGATGACCTCGGCCTCGTCGATCGCGAAGCCGTGGTCTTCGGACGCGGTGAGGCACGGAGCCTCACGGACCGCGCAGTCGACGTCGGCGACCGCACCGCACGAGCGGCACACGACGTGGTGGTGGTTGTCCCCCACACGTCCCTCGAAGCGGGCCGGACTCCCGGCCGGCTCGATGCGGCGTATGAGTCCCGCCGCGGTGAGCGCGTGGAGGGCGTCGTACACGGCTTGAAGTGATATGTGACCCACGCGGTCGCGCACACCGGAGGCGATCGCCTCGACACCGAGGTGGTCACCGTCGCGGACGGTCTCCAGCAGTGCCACGCGGGCCGCCGTCACCCGCAGGCCGGCACCGCGCAGCTCCTGGGCGGTGGACGGATTCCGGGATGCGGTCATGGCACCGAACCTACCCTCATAAACACGAACGATTCAAGAAAACGAACCATGCCAGTCTGGTGTCGTGCACCTGTCGGCCGCGAGGCCGTCGTCGCCTTCGTCGTCGCGGTCGCCGGCCGGGGAGTGCTGGGGATTGACCCCGGGAGCCTGCCGAGGCTGCCCTCACCCCCCGAAGCGCCTGCCTGCCAAAGTGATCGCCCCTTGCCCCGTGCCCAGCGTGATGACGCATGGCAACTTCTCCCTGACCACCGCGCCGGGCATACGCCCCGGCCTCGCGGCCCTGGTGCTGCCCGCCGCCCCGGCCGCGGGCGCACGGCCGGCCCGACCGCACCCGCCCGCTGCAGCACAACTGGAGGTTCGCGCAGGTTCCGCGTGACGTACGTCGGTCGCATCAGCACAAGTACGCAGGTGAGCGCCCTGTACCGGACGATTCGGCGAGCGCACGCGATTCCCGCTCACAGGAAGATCCCGCAAGCGGAGCAAGGAACCCGCCCGTGAGTACGGGAATTGAGAAGTCGCCCGTCAGGCAACCCATGCGTCGACGTGTCGATGCTCGTCCAACCCCACGGCTGAGAACTCGTCCTCGCCAGCGCTCGCCACTACGCCCAACCGCCGCAGCGCCCCCGACAATTTGATCATTCTGGAGCACGCACCCGGCCAGTACCGGCTGCACCACCAGGACGAAGACCCGCGAGACCGCGATCCCCGTGGGGTTCTGTACGCACGGTGCGAATGGAACCCGGTCGATGAACACAGCATGCCCACCGGGGAAGCCCGATGGGGATTCATGCACCCGCACCGCCAGATGATGACGATGCAGGCCCTGCGGTGCCAGGTGTGCACGAGGCCCGCGCGCACACGGCTGGGCTTCATCTTCCTCGCAGGGCCCCGGGATGAGGACCCCACCCAGACGGAGATCCTGACGTACCAGCCCCCGGTATGCGCACGAGATCAACAAGGGCTGTGACTAACTTCTGCTGCCCGGTAAGCGCTGGTCAGCGGGTGCCCGAGTTTGGACTGACCAGATCACTCCGTCACGGGCAGACACTCGGCGAGCAGGTCGACGACGTCGTGCCAGGCGCGCTGCGCATGCCGTGGGTGGTATCCGACGCCGGGGCGCACGGTGTGGTCGACCGGCGGGTGGTGGAAGGCGTGCAAGGCGCCGCCGTAGACCACGAGGCGCCAGTCGACGCCCGCGGCCTGCATCTCGGCTGTGAATGCGTCCCGTTGTGCGGGCGGCATGATCGGGTCTTCCGATCCGACCCCGGCCCACACCGGGCAGCGGATGCGCGCAGCCTCGCCCGGTCGGCCGGTGGTCAGTGCGTTGACGGTCCCGATCGCGCGCAGGTCGACGCCGTCGCGCCCGAGTTCCAGCGCGATCGCGCCGCCGGTGCCGTAGCCGACGGCGGCGATCCGGTCTGGGTCGCTCCGCGGTTCGGCGCGCAGCACGTCGAGCGCCGCGTGGCCGATGCCCCGCATCCGGTCGGGGTCGTCGAGCAGCGGCAGGCACCGGGCCAGCATCTCCTCGGGGTCGCCCAAATAGCGTCCGCCGTGGATGTCGAAGGCGAGCGCCACGTACCCCAGTTCGGCGAGGGTGTCGGCCCGACGGCGCTCGACGTCGCTGAGCCCCGTGCCCTCCGGGCCAAGCAGCACTGCGGGCCGGCGGTCGCTACCGGCCGGGAGCGCGAGGTGCCCGATCATCGTCAAACCGTCGGCCGGGTACCGGACCGTACGCGTCGTAATCGTCGTCATGAGACCGGACAGTAGTGATCGTCGAGTCCGGGCGCGCCGGTGTTCTGCCGCCGGCAGAACAGCGCTGGACGGTGTTATGTGACCTGTGGGGGGTGTCTCAGCCCCAAGGTGTCTCAGGCAGCGCAGCTCCCCTGGACGAGACGTGACGGGCGTCGCGGCCACGTGCCGCAGCGGCCGCTCAGAGGTGGCCGTCCAGGAACTTCCGTACCTCGGCGATGGTCACAGGCCCCGTGCCATGCGCCACCGCCTCTCCCTCCTTCAGCAGGACGTAGGACGGGGCTCCGGTGATCCCGTATCGCTCGGTTGCGGCCGGACAACGCGTGATGTCGGCGCGGACGACCGTCAGGCGGCCCGTGTAGTCGTCGGCGATGCCACCTACTACGAGGTCCATCACCCGGCAGGGCTCGATTGCCTTGGGCCATGTCCCGGTGAAGTATGCGAGGACCGGAACTCCGCTCATCCCGAGGATGAAATTGAACTCCGCGTCCTCACGGGGTCGGTGAACCCGCTTCGCCATGGCCGCTCCTGACCTCACGTTCCGTCATTCCATCCCTATCATCCCTCGCGCGGTGTGCCAGGCCGGCCCGGTCGGTCGTCCGGTTGACCTGTCGGAAGGGAGGCACGGGGCCGTCGCAGAACTACGGTGGTCTCCGGCGCGAGCGGCCCGGCCCCCTCCCCTCGCCCCTGGTGACCCGGCCTGGCCGTCAGAGACAGCCCCCCCGACGGGCTTCCCGAGGCCTTGTCTGGTCTTCACATCAACCCCCGGTCTCAGCTGACCAATACCGCTCCTCCCCGGGCCGCATGAGCCAGCTGATGGCACCGAGAACGAGGCACAATTCCTGGACCGCTAGCGGACACAGTCGTGGACGGTCGAAGTACGCGTCAGCTGACCCCAAGACCGACCGCCAGCGTCAGTTCAAGGACCCGCTGTGGCGATGCGAGATCCGGAAACAGCTCCCGCAGCTGCGACATCCGGTACCGGACCGTCTGGGGATGGACGAACAACGCCGCCGCCACCTCGTCCCGCCTGCCCTGGTGCAGCAGCCACGCCCGCAACGTCTCCTCCAGCCGCCGTGCGGTCGCGACAGGCAAGGTCCGCAACGGTGCGAGGGCTCGGGCACGCAGGTCTGCGAACGCGTCCGCGTCAGCGCTGAGCACCAGCTCGGGCAGGTGGTCCTCGGTGTCGCGAATATCAGAGGAGAGGGAGCGCGCGCGTACGGCTCGTGCGTACGAGGCGGACGCACGAGTCCACGGCCGGGCCGGGCCGACGACGGCGGTGCGGTCGGTCAGCTGCCTCAAGAGATGTGTTCGGTCGACATCGGGGACGAGCAACACACCAGTGGCGTCCGGTAGATCGTCGAGGACGAGGGTGCTCGGGTCGAGCGCACGGTAGGCGGGCCGGGCCTGGCCGGCGGGCAGCAGGACCGCGGTCAGCGAAACCGGAGGCTGCCACCCGGCCCGTTGAACAGAGGCCAGCAGCACGTCCGGGCTCGCGTCGGCGAGGAGGTCGCGGGCCAGGTGTTCCAGGTGGCGCTCGTGGGCCCTGCCCCGTGCGGCCAGTTCGTCGGCGTGGCCCGCGGCGCTCGCGGCGGAGAGCTCGTCGATGTAGGCGAAGGTCAGCTCGGCGAACTTGGCGACCTCGGCGGCGGGCAGACCTGCGGGTACGGCACCCGCTGCCAGGCATCGCCAGGCCACGCGGGCGCCGACGCGGTAGGCGCTGAGTAGGGCGTCCATCGAACGGCCGTCGCGCACCTCGCCGCGGCCCAGCTCGTAGGCTGCGTCACCGCCGTCGCCGCCTGTGGCGTTCCCGCTCGCGAGGTCCAGGTAGTGCCCCAAGGCGGTGCGGACGGCTCGGCGGATGGTGCCGCCCATACGGCCCGAAAGGGCGTTGGCGTAGGGAGGGACCTCGTCGATGATCGCCTGGACGATCTCGTCGGCGGTGGCCTTCAGCGCGGCCCGAAGTACGGTGACCGTCGTCTCATCCAGGGCCAGTTCGCTGGCCCTCCGGATTGCATGGTTCACGTTTTTGTTCCCTGCGAACAATTCAGCCGACCAGATTTACGTCCTGCGGTCAGGACTTTACGCCTTGAGGCGCAGCAAGCTGGAGTCATGACGAGTGCAGCCCTCCGCAGCAGGGCGTGGAAACTGCTGGAGATGGTCACGACGCCGCTGCTGCCGTCGGACTACCTCGACCTGGTCAGCCCGCTGCGCGCCGGCGCTGACTTGCGTGGGCGCATCGAGGCCGTACACCCCGAGACGGGTGACGCCGCGACTGTCGTGATCAGGCCGGGACGGGGCTGGCGCGGCCACACAGCCGGTCAGTACGTGCGGATCGGGGTCGACGTCGACGGGGTGCGCCTGTGGCGGGCCTACTCCATCACCTCGCCGACAAACCGCCAGGACGGCCGCGTCACGATCACCGTGAAGGCGATCCCGGACGGCAAGGTCAGCAACCACCTGGTCCGCAGGGCGAAACCGGGCACGCTGGTCCAACTCGACCAGCCGACCGGTGACTTCGTGCTGCCACAGGCCAAGCCCGCCAAGGTGCTCTACCTGACGGCCGGCAGCGGCATCACGCCCGTGATGGGCATGCTGCGCGACATCGAGTTCGACGACGCCGTCATGGTCCACTGCGCGCCGCAGCCGCAAGACGTGATCTTCCGCAACGAACTGCACGACCTGGTCGCCGACAAGAAGCTGCGGCTCACCGAGGTGCACACCGACACGGACGGCATGCTCGACATCGCCCGTCTCGACGAACTCGTGCCCGACTGGACCGAACGCGAGACCTGGGCTTGCGGGCCCGCGGGACTGCTCGACGCCGCCGAAGAGCACTGGAGCGAGCACGGCGTACAAGAGCGCCTGCACACCGAACGCTTCCGCCCCAGCATCATCGCCGCCGGCGACGGCGGTGAGGTCACGTTCAGTGCCACCGGAAAGACCGTCGACGCCGACGGCGCCACGCCGTTGCTGGACATCGGCGAGGAGGCCGGTGTGCTCATGCCCTCCGGGTGCCGCATGGGCATCTGCTTCGGCTGCGTCACGCCACTCAAGGCGGGCGCCGTCCGCGACCTGCGCACCGGCGAGATCACCGAGGCCGAGCCGGGCGTCCTCATCCAGACCTGCGTGTCCGCCGCGGCGGGCCCCTGCGACATCGAACGGTAGGAACGCCTTGACCGCCATCGACCCCACAGCGCACCTGACCGCGGAGCAGATCGAGGAGCTCGGCCGCGAGCTGGACGCGATCCGCGACGAGGTGATCGCCGGCCGCGGCGAGAAAGACGCCGCCTACATCCGTAAAGTCATCTCGGCGCAGCGCAAGCTCGAGCTGGTCAGCAGGGGCGTGCTGCTGTTCTCGATCTTCCCGCCCGCGTGGCTGCTCGGCACCGCCGGCCTGTCCGTGGCGAAGATCATGGACAACATGGAGATCGGCCACAACGTCCTGCACGGCCAGTGGGACTGGATGCGAGACCCGAAGATTCACTCCACCACCTGGGAGTGGGATCACGTCTCGCCGTCCGAGCAGTGGAAGCACTCGCACAACGAGCTGCACCACACGTACACCAACGTGATCGGCAAGGACAACGACCTCGGCTACGGCATCATGCGCGTCGACGAGGACCAGGAGTGGCACCCGATCCACCTCGGCCAGCCGCTGTGGAACTTCATCAACGCCTGTTTCTTCGAGTACGGCATCGCAGCGTACGACCTGGAACTCGGCAAGAACCTGCACAAGCGCCGCCGCAAGGACCCGGAGTTCCGCGCGCGGGCCAAGGCCGTGGGCCGCAAGATCCGCAAGCAGGTGCTCAAGGACTACGTGATCCACCCGCTGCTGTCGGGCCCGTCGTTCCTCACCACGCTCGCCGCCACGTTCACCGCGAACCTGGTCCGCAACATCTGGTCCCACTCGGTGATCATGTGCGGGCACTTCCCCGAGGGCGTGCAGGTCTTCGAGCGCCGGTCGATCGAGGGCGAGACGCGCGGCCAGTGGTACCTGCGCCAGATGATGGGCTCGGCGAACATCAGCGGCAGCAGGGCCATGCACTTCATGACCGGCAACCTGTCGCACCAGATCGAGCACCACCTGTTCCCGGACCTGCCGAGCAACCGGTACGCCGAGGTCGCGGTGAAGGTGCGCGCGCTGTTCGAGAAGTACGAGCTGGAGTACGTCACCGGGCCGCTGCCCAAGCAGGTGTTCTCCGCGTGGCGCAAGGTCTTCCGGCTCTCGCTGCCGAACAAGCAGCCCAAGGTCAAGACGCCGGACCGCGAGCAGGAGCTCGTCGCGGCCTGATCCCGGTATTGGTTCAGATTCCCCCCGGTCCAGCCCACGTGGCTTCGTGCTCGCCTTGATTGGCGAGGCCGTTCGTTGAAGAACACCTGGTCATCCGTCCCGGGCGCGTTCCGGGGATCAAGGTCCCGCTGCTGGACGCGCCGCCGTGGAAGGGCAGATTATGCAAGCACGGCGGTGGTGGCCGGTGACACCAGCCGGTGGCTCCGGTTACGGAGGAGACACCACTGAGCGAAGCTGCCTTCGAGAGCTGACTCCGAGCTTCGCGAAAACGTTGCCAAGGTGCCATTCCACCGTGCGCGGGCTGATGAACAACTGGGCGGCGATCTCCTGGTTGGTGTGCCCGTCTCTGGCCAGCCCGGCGATCTGGGCTTCTTGGCCGGTGAGCTCGGTGTCGGTGCCGTCCGTCCGCTTGCGTGCGGTTTCCCCGGTCGCCGAGAGCTCCTTGCGGGCGCGCTCGGCGAAGCCGTCGGCTCCGAACCGATCAAACGCCTCGTAGGCGGACCGTAGCTGAACACGGCTGTCCTGGCGGCGGTTACGACGACGCAGCCACTCGCCGTACAGCAGTCGGGCACGGGCCAGGTGGACGGCGGTGCGACAGCCTCCGAGGTGCTCGATCGCCTCCTGGTAGAGCGCGTCGGCAGCCTGGTCGTCGGCCACCAGGGCACGCGCGCAGGCCCCTACCCCCAGGGCCCACCGGGTTCCGCTCGCGCGGGTGCGCTCGGTGAGGTCGTCCAGTGCCGCCACCGCGACCTCCGGCTGCCCGTCGCGGACGGCCGCCTCGACGAGTTCGGACAGTGCCCACCCGAAGAAGGCCAGATCCTCGTACTGGCATGCGCGCGTCGCGGCTGCCAGCGCGGCGTCGTAGCGGCCGAGGCCGTTGTACAGGACTGCGGTCGCGTACTCGGCAAGGCCCAGACTGCGCCCCTCGCCCCTGGCGCGCACCTCTTCGACGGTGGTCTCGATGAGATCCCTCGCCTGGCGCTCCTGGCCCCGCAAGGCGCCGAGCACGAGTGACGTGTACATCATGGGTACGCCGCCAACGGCGTCCGAGATCGCCGTGGCCTCGTCGATCAGAGCCGCTGCGGTGTCGAACTCGCCGGCATGGACATGGGTGAACGCCTGGTAGGTCAGGGCCATCGGAAGGATGGTGAGCGCCCCCGCTTCACGGGCGATGCGGACGGCGCCGATCGCCAGTCGGTACCACGCGTCGTCGTCCCACAGCTCGGACGCGAGAGGCTCGGGTATCAGACGGAAGGCGAGCCACAGCCAGCGCCGGTCCTCATCCGTCACGCCGGACGCCTGGTGCTGCTCCTGCTCCTGCTCCTGCTGGACGACGTGCAGTGCGTGCCTGAGAGGGGCGACGCCGGCGGCGTAGCCATCGAGGATCCGGTCGACCACGCTGTCCAGAAGAATGTCCACCGTCCGCGGTGGCGTCGACGGCGGCGGTCCCGCGCGGACCGCCTCGGCCACCTCCCGCAGCCCGGGCCCCTCGCTCAGACGGCCGGCGAAGATCGCCGCGCCGACCGCTTCCAGGAGGGTGTCACGGGCGAGAGCGGCGTGGAGAGGCGCCAGCCGATGCGCCGCGTCGAGCAGGAGCCGGGGCGCGTCGCCACCTCGCACCTGGGAGAACACCAGTCGGGCTCGCAGCCGCTCGATGCGGGCGCGTCGCAGGTCGTCCAGAGGGCCGGCCTCCGCGGCCGTCAGCATCGTGCAGGCCTGGTCGGCCGCGCCGGCGTCGATCGCGGCCTGGGCGGCGGCCAGTGCGCGGGTGACACGGCGTGCGGGATCGGGCGTCAGTTCCGCCGCCCGCCGCAGGAACGAGGCTGCCGCGGCGTTTCCTCCCCTGCCTCGGGCCCGGCCGGCCGAGCGCTCCAGGTCGACGGCGACGCTCTCGTCCGGCTGGGCGGCGGCATGGGCGTGGTGCCACGCCCTGCGATCAGGATCAAGGTGGGGATCGGTGGCTTCTGCCAGTGCTCGGTGTGCCGCACGGCGATCCGGCGCGGACGCCCGCTGATAGATGGCCGAGCGCACCAGGGGGTGGTGGAACCGGACCACGGTGTCGTATTCGACGAGCCCTGCGGCCTCGGCCGGCACTGCGGCGTCCTGCGGTATCTCCTGCAGGCCGGCTGCGCGCCACAGCAGGCGCGCGTCTCCGGTCGGTTCCGCCGCGGCGATCAGCAGGAGACGCCGGCCGTCCTGCGGAAGTGATCGGAACTGCTGGTAGAAGGCGTTCTCGATGCGGCCTGCCACGGGGCGCCCGCCGGGAAGCCGGAATCCGCCCGCCAGCTCCGCGGGCGCTTGCGGCAGCTGCAGCAGCAGGGCCATCGGATTGCCGTGGGCCTCGGCGACGATCCGGTCCCGTACCAGCGGGTCGAGGGGCACCCGGAGAGCCGAAGCCAGCAGGGTGCGTGCGGCGCGCTCGCTGAGGCCGTCGAGGATCAGTTCCGGCAGGCCGGTCAGCTCACGGTGGTCGTCAGGCTCCCGCAGGGCAAAGATCAACGCCATCGGTTCGGCCATCAACCGTCTGGCGACGAACACCAGCGTTTCCATGGACTCCGCGTCCAGCCACTGCGCATCATCGATGAGGCAGGCCAGTGGCTGTGCCTCGGCGGCGCCGGCGAGCAGATCGAGCGCGGCGAGGCCCACCAGGTACCGATTCGGCGCCTTGCCCTCCCGTAGTCCGAACGCCACGGACAACGCGTCGCGCTGCGGCTCCGGCAGTTGTTGAAGCCGGTCCAGCGTGCCGGTGAACGTGCACAGCTGCTGAAGGCCCGCGAACGGAAGTCTCATCTCCGACTGGACGCCCGCGATGGCGGCGGTTCGGAACCCGACGGCCCGGTCGGCCGCGTAGTCCAGCAAGGCGGTCTTGCCGACCCCGGCCTCGCCGCGAAGAACCAGGACCGCGCTGCTGCCCGCCTGCGCCGTGGCCAGTACCCGCTCCAGTGCGGCCAGCTCCCGCTCCCGCCCCAGAAGTCCGACCTGAGCATCGATGCCGGGCACGCCCATAGTCGATCTCCTGACCCCGCTGCCTGGTGTGTTTCCCCGCGGCCGGCCGAAGGGACCGGTCAGCTCGGCATGGCCCCTTCGGACATCACCCTTGTCACCGTAGTGCACTTTGAGTGCTTTTTTCCGATATCAGACTTATACCCGCATAAGGTCTCCGGTGCTCTGACTCATCAGGCAGCGACTCTCAGCGCCCCTACGTGATCCACGGTTGCGTCGCCTCCGCCGCGAGTGCGCTGTCCCCGGGTCCGGCCCCGGGACCAACCCCCGGGGGTTTCCCGGGGGCGATGCCTGCCCGACCTCGGAAATGGTGGACGAGCCTGCGACACGAGGTCGCCGGCGACAGCAAGGAGATTCATATGTCCGCCACTACCGGCACTCCCGAGATCCGGCCATTCACGTTCGAGTTCCCCCAGGCGGAACTCGACGATCTGCGTGCACGCGTCGAGGCGGCACGGTGGCCCGAGAAGGAGACCGTCGCGGACCAGTCGCAGGGCACGCAGCTGGAGACCATGAAGGAGCTCGCGCGCTACTGGGCGTCGGAGTACGACTGGCGCAGGGTCGAGGCGAAGCTGAAGGCCCTGCCGCACTTCATCACCGAGATAGACGGACTGGACATCCACTTCATCCACGTCCGGTCGAAGCACGAGAACGCCCTGCCGCTGATCGTCACGCACGGCTGGCCGGGCTCGATCGTCGAGCAGCTGAAGATCATCGAGCCGCTGGTCGACCCCACCGCCCACGGCGGGAGCGCGTCGGACGCCTTCCACGTGATCATCCCGTCGATGCCCGGCTACGGCTTCTCGGGCAAGCCCACCTCCACCGGCTGGGGCCCCGAGCGCATCGCACGCGCCTGGGGCGAGCTGATGAAGCGCCTGGGCTACACGAAGTACGCGGCCCAGGGCGGCGACTGGGGTGCGATCATCTCCGACTTCATGGGGGTCCAGGCACCCGAGGGCCTGATCGGCATCCACACCAACATGGCCGGCGTCGTGCCGAGCGCCATCGACGCTGCGCTCATCGCGGGCAATCCGCTGCCCGCGGGCCTGTCGCTCTCCGACGAGGAGAAGGCGGCGGTGGAGCAGCTGGACTTCGTGTACCGGCACGTCTACTTCGCCTACCTGATGGCGTCGCGTCCGCAGACGCTGACCGGGCTGGTGGACTCCCCCGTCGGTCTGGCGGCCTTCCTGCTCGACCACGACGCGGCCAGCCTGGCCATGATCTCCCGGTCCTTCGCCGGCGAGAAGGAGGGCCTGACCCGGGACGACGTCCTGGACAACATCACGCTCTTCTGGCTGACCAACACGGCGGTCTCCGCGGCTCGCCTCTACGCCGAGAACAAGACCTCCTTCTTCGGGGTCAAGGGTGTCGCCCTCCCGGTCGCCGTGAGCGTCTTCCCCGACGAGATGTACCGGGCCCCGAAGAGCTGGGCGGAGCAGGCCTACCCGAACCTCGTCCACTACAACGAGCTTCCCAAGGGCGGCCACTTCGCCGCCTGGGAGCAGCCGGAGCTCCTCGTGAACGAGATCCGCTCGGGCCTGCGAAGCCTGCGGTAATAGACAGTTCCTGACGCCTGCACAGGCACACGCCCCGCGGGGCGGCCGAGCGACCCGACTCCGGGTCCGCCTGGCCGCCCCGCGGGGCGTTCGTGGAGGTCGACCGGGCCACCACGGGCCCCGAACGCCTCGCCTGCCGGTGCCCGGTGCTCCGGCGGCGGCTGCTCGTTCCGGGGCATGCACCGCCTCGCAGACGGCAGTTGAGGTACCGAGCAAGGACCCATCACTAACTATTAATTTAGGAATTATTATTGACGCGCGCCGGTGACCGCTGCAAGATCCTGGCAACCAACCCGTAGGCGAGCGGGCGTTGACTGGTCCTAGGAACGACCGCCGCACCTTCTGCCGGGCAGCGGTGCCTCAGACTCACGACCGGGACGGTTCGGCACGCCTGATCGGACAGCGAAGGATCCGATGTGAAACGACATCTCACCGTCCTCCTGGCTCTCCTGACCGGCTTGCTGGTCGTGCAGGCACCCGCCCACGCCGCCCCGCCGGCCGGCAGCGCCGCCGTCACGGCGCCGGCGTCCCAGCAGGTGCTGAGCCCGACGCCCTACATGGGCTGGAACACCTACTACGCGCTGGGCGGCGATCCGACCGAGGCAGAAGTCAAGTCCATAGCCGACTTCCTGGTCAGCAGCGGACTGCGCGACGCCGGCTACGAGTACGTCTGGATCGACGGCAACTGGGCGGCGCCGACCCCGCGCAACTCGGCCGGCGACCTGGTGGCCAACCTCGACCAATTCCCGAACGGGCTGAAGCCGCTGGTCGACTACATCCACTCCAAGGGCCTGAAGGCGGGCATCTACACCGACGCCGGCCCGTACATCCCGGGCAAGTGCGGACTCGGCAGCCACGGCCACTACCAGCACGACGCGAACCAGTTCGCCGCCTGGGAGTTCGACGCGGTCAAGGCGGACTACCTCTGCGGGATCGCCGCGGACCTCGACCCGAAGACCGTCTACACCGAGTTCGCGCAGGCGCTGCGGAACAACGCCGGCGGGCGCCCCATGATCTTCAACCTCTGCAACCCTGTCACTTCCCCGGACTGGGGCAACTACCCGGAGGAGCAGCAGTCGACGCACTCCTGGTCCTACGCGCCGGCGATCGCGCAGTCCTGGCGGACGTACACGGATGTCGGTTTCGTCGGCGAGATCAAGTACAAGGACGTGCTGCGGAACTACGACGCGAACGCGCGGCACCCCGAGGCCGCCGGGCCCGGGCACTTCAACGACCCGGACTACCTCGGACCCGAACTGGGGATGACCGACGAGGAGTTCCGTACCCAGATGACGCTCTGGTCGGCGGCGGCCGCGCCGCTGATGATCGGCAGCGACATCCGCAAGCTCAGCAAGACCTCGCTCGGCATTCTCTCCGACCCCGATGTCATCGCGATCAACCAGGACCCCGCCGGTGTCCAGGCCGTCCGCGTCGGCCCCGCGGGCACGACGGAGACCTGGGTGAAGCGGCTGGCCGACGGTGACCGCGCCGTGGTGCTGCTGAACCGGGGCGACAGCCCTGCGACCCTGACCACGAAGGCGTCGTCGGTCGGGCTGACCGGGGATCGGTTCACCCTGAAGAACGCCTGGACCGACCAGGTCACCGAGAGCGCCGGCACCATCAGTGCCGCCGTCCCGGCCCACGGCACGGCCCTGTTCCGGGTCGGCCGGGCAACGGGCAAGCCCGGTGTTCCGCACGTCGTCGCCGGCCTGCCCCAGGTGACGGAGGTCGATGGCGACGCGGTGCCGGCCGGAGTCGCCCCGGTGGTCGCCGGCGGCGACCAGGCCCGGGTCGAGGTCACCGTCCGCAACGACGGTGCGCAGCCGGTCTTCACGCCGCGGGTCGAACTGGCGGTGCCCGCCGGGTGGACAGCCCGTCCGCTCGGCAGAGCGCCGAAGCTGCTACCGTCCAACCGCTCCGCGACCCTGGCCTTCACGGTGACCCTGCCGGCCACCGCCGCGCCGGGCAACTCCGCGCTGACGGCCACCACCTCGTACGAGGTGACCGGCAAGGGACGGCTGCGGCAGGAGACGGCCACGTCGCTGGTCGTGGCACCGGCGGCGCCGGACGGCGACGTCGCCCTGTCGCACCACGACTGGATCAGCGCCACCAGCGGGTGGATGAGCCCGACGGTCGACCGGAGCGTCGGTGGCTGGACGCCGATCAGCATGCTCGGCCAGGTGCACCCGACCGGTATCGGAGTCGCCTCACCCTCCACCGTCCGCTACTACCTCGGCGACCGGTGCACCCGGCTGACCACGACCGTCGGCATCGACGACGCGGTGCGCAACGTCGGCCCGGAGGGCGGCACATCGACCTTCCAGGTCATCGGTGACGGGCGGGTGCTGTTCGACAGCGGTGTGCTGAGCCGCGACGACGTCCGCCAGGCCGACATCGACCTGACCGGCGTCCGGGTGCTCGACCTGGTGGTCGGCGACGCCGGTGACGGCGGCTACAACGACCGTGCGGACTGGGCCGGTTTGAACGCCACCTGCTGATTCGGCTCTCACGGGGCTGGACGCCCTCGGCTCTCCGGCCACGGCCATACCTACGCCCATGAGGTGATCCGTCGCGAGAACGGCCCCCGACCGAGTTACCTGGTCGGGGGCCGTTCATCCGCGGGGTGGGTGTGGGATGTGAACCCACGGTGGCATCGCTGCCACGACGGTATTCAGGACCGTCCCGGGCCGACGGTGCCTGACGGCAACGCCACCGGACGTCCGCGTGAGCAGGGGTATGTCACGGGGCGTCGACATCAGCCGTTCTCGGGCCGGGGTCGGTACCGGAACGGTGGATCGTGACCCGAGCGGCGACCGGAGGCTGGTCCGGCCAGGCGAACGCGTACTGGGGATCGCCCCCGCGGCTCACCCGTACGAAGCGCAGGAGTTCGCGGACGATGCCCGCGTTGCCCATGGCCCAGCCCGTGCACGGTTCGAGGTCGCTGGGGGTGCCCTGGTGGTCGACGTTGGACCAGCGGGCGCCGTCGGTGTCCCGGATCGCGCGGGCGACGAGATCTGCGACGAGGCCGTCGGCGAAGTCGTACGGGTCCTGCTGTTCGACGATCCGGTCGCAGGCCAGGGCGAGCACGCCCGCGGTGCCGCAGCAGCGCCCGTTGTTGTCCCAGAAGCCGGGGCGCAGCCGCTGGGGCAGGCCTGACCGGGTGACCGTGTGCCAGCAGCGGTCGGCCAGGGCGGGCCAGACGGGGTCCGCCGTGACGTCCCGCAGCAGCCGGAAGACCTGAGCGTCACCGGCCGGGCCGTGGCACCAGCCGTAGCTGACGGGCTCGATCACATCGGGGCGGTACTGCGGAGTGGAGTGCCGCACCAGGAAGCCCTCCGGCCCCGCTTCGTCACGCGCCACGACATCCGCCGCACCGGCCAGCGCCAGCTCGACCAGGTCCGCACGGCCGGTGGCCCGACCGACCCGGGCAAGCGCCAGGACGATGCCGAGCGTGCCGTGCGAGATGTGGTGCAGACGGGAGTCGATGCCCGTGCGATGGGCCCAGTGAACGCCCGCCGCGGTCTGCTCGACCGTCTGCAGATACGGCTCCATGGCGAGGACGGCCAGGTCGGCGTCGCCGGCCACTAGCGCGCCGAGGCCGATCCCCGCGTTGCCGCCCATCAGCTCGAACAGCTCGCCCCAGCGCGTCCCGTCGAAGCGTGACCGCACGAGTTCCAGCGCGCGGTCCGCGGCGGCGCCGGCGGCCGTGTCGCCGAGTTCGTCGTGAACGGCCCGCAGGACGAGGGCCATTCCGGTGCGACCGAAGTAGAGGGAGTCGTCGTCGATGCCGTCGACGGAGTCCGCGAGGCTGCGGGCCGCGCGCAGGGCGGTGTCGGCGTAGGAGTCGTCGCCGAAGTGCCGCCATGCCTCAAGGAGTACGGGGACGATCCCGGCCGTACCGGAGTAGAGCATCGGGTTGAGGTCGTCGTCCGAGGGCCTGGTCGCCCAGGAGAGGCCTCCGCCGGCGGTTTCCCGCGCCGCTTCGCTCAGCCACCGCAGGCCCTCCACCGCGAGCCCCTCGACCTCGTCGACCGCCACAACCGTGGCTTCTGATGCCGTCACGGGCCCACTCTCGCATGATCTTCCGGGCCCGCCCAGTGGGAGGTGGTACTCCACAAGGTGACCCGAAACAGCGGCGAGGGGCGGGAGTTCGAGGTCCGTCCAGGGTTCGGCACAGCCCTGGGCGGCCCACTGCCAGGGCGTGGTCTTCCGAACTAGGGCCGGACGTTACAAGGCACGCACTCCAGGTCGTGCCACTCTCGTGCCAGAACGGACGGGGTCTCACGGGGAACCGGGGTGCGCAGAGCGACTTCGGCCGGATTCTGCCCAAGACAGAGAATCAGCGGGCGCCTCTACGATCGCCCAACCTCACTCCTGTGATGGCGCGACCCACCGCTGCACGCGGGCGCAGGCCACCAGTGCGCTGCTGTCCTCGGTGAAGTAGCACAGGAAGGTCCATTTCTGATCGGCAGAATCGATCATCCCCCCGCACACCGGCCGGCCATGCTCGCGGAGGAGCTGCACCATTCGTTCCAGCCCAAGCGGTTCGACTCCGCGCAGCCGCATACGCCGAAGTCGGCGTGCAAAGACCCCGGCATGCCGTTCTGAGGGATGCGTCGTATCCCACGTGTGGTAGGTGGCGCCGCTGCGGAGGGCGGCCAGAGCAGCCACGGACGCCTCGTCGTCACCGGCCAACAGCTTCTCCAGCACATGCCGTTCCATGGTCACCCCCACCTGGATCTTGCGGCACATCAGCCAAGTACCGCAATCCAGTAATCGCCCGCGTCCGGTAGCGTCCCGCCAATCCCTGGCAGCAGCCGAAGCGGACTCGGATCGAACTCCTGAAACGGTGGCCGGCAGGGCGTGGCGCGAGGTGCTCGGCGGCAACGATGCCCGACGCAGGCCACAAAGGTCTCGGCCTATAGCGCCCACGTTTCAAAAATGCCCCACTTCTTCCCGACGAAGAGCGCTGCCGAAGCAGGAACCAGCAAGCAAATACCGATGCCGCCAAGCACATACGGGGCAACTGTCGTCACTTTCGGGCAGCGGCCATGAGGTCGACGCTTGCGCGCAACAGCGAAGCGCCGGATAAACAGAGCGGAACTCAACATGATCAGGAACGCGCCGACAACCTCCAGCGCCATCAAGCCGAATTCAATAAGGAAAAGGACCAGGTACGAGAGCAGCACCCCCACGACTACCCTCACTTACTCACAATTCGACATCAATCAGAATCCGGCGGGCTTTCATTGCCGTCGGCCGCAACCACGCGCACGGCGGACAATAAGATCATGGTCTGGACTGCGTCAACCCGTGCAGGACGAGGTGGTCGCCGCGCTGACCGCTATGGGCCCGTCGAGCCGTCGGCGGCCCGCTCCCGGCTGCATCGCACACGCCTCTGCCGGAGTTGAGGGGAGCCTCGGACATCGACTCTGGAGTGGAGCGGGTCTGAGCCTTCGCGACGCTGTGAGGCCTGCCGAGAGGTGAGCGGAGAGAATCGCCCTATCCTCATTGATCGGCGGTAGCTCCTGCGGATGCGACCAGCCATCAGTACCCCCGGAGCACACTCTCGTACGGTTCGCAGGTCAAGATATCGGCCCGCCGGGCATCCAGGTGATGGCTGAGGTCAGTCCCAGTTCTAGTCTCGGTTGCTGTGGAGTCCGGCGTGCTCTGCACTCGTCCACGAATGTCAAGCATCGCCCCTGACCTGCGAGGGAAGTTCACTGCCGGATACCTCCGAACTGCTACGGATCAAGCCCGGACAGCTTGTAATGCGCGAGTCAGCTGCTGACTCGAGAACTCACACCCGCAGTCGAGCTACTCAGCATTGGGCTTCTCTGCCGTGGGGAAGCCCGACACCGACGCCAGGAACTGCGCTGACGTGAAGTAGGGATTGTTCGTGCCACCGAGCACCTCGATGAGGATCGCTTCCCCGTCGTACTCCATGACCCGGTACTGGTCACCTGCCCGCAACACGAGGCCCTTGCCGTCCTCGCCGTCGGACACAACGTCGAAGACCTGGCCCTTCGTCGAGCACGGGGCGTTCCGCTTCTTGGCCGCAGCCTTGGCGGCCTTCCTGCCGGCTTCAGCACCCCGGCCGATGGCCCACCCGCTCACGGCAATGAGGACGGCCAGCGCCCTGGGGCCACCCGCCTTCTTCGCCAGCGTCGTCATCGTCTGGTATCCCCCCAGATTGCCCACCCATGCCTCCTCGTTGGCCGCGCCCCAGGGTCAATCCTATGGAAGGTGGCCATCGGCATGTCCACCAGCTGTCACCCGATCGTGCAGCAGACCCCACAGCCTTTGTTTCGGAGGCGCGTGAGGTACTCGGGCCGGGAGTGGCTCGGCCGAACGGAGCACCCCCGGCGGCCTGCCGGACCCTGCGGCATGAGCATGGCGCCATGGAACCCACACAGCCCGTTCTCCGCCGCGGAAGGATATCCGGCGGATTCACGGCCGCTGGCCTGGTCGCGGCTGCCGCCTTGCTCGTCTATCTGGGGCAGGCGGACACCCGTCATGCGCTGTCGTATGCCGGTCGCCTCGCCGGCGGGATCCTCGTCGTCGCGGGACTGGCGGCCTTCGCCGGGGCGATCTGCGCCGTCGTAGACCGATTCGCGGGGCGCGGAACGAAATACACGACTGCGATCACCCTTTTCGGAGTGCTGGCCGTACTGGGCGCCGGTCTGATGCTGCTGGCGATCCAGATAGAGGAGTACACGCGCTGGCTCTGGGCCTGGTTGGGCCTCATCGCGTGGTCGGCCTGGGCACTGTGGGACCTCCTCCACCGCCGCCGGGCGTGGCGGGAGATCACCTTCCGCCGCAACTTCGCGGCGATCGCCTCCTTCACCGCGCTGATCACCGTCGCGAACTTCGTCTACACGCAGATCTACACGCCCTACGCCTCACCCATGACGGTGGTCATCTCCGCGAAGATCGGGAGCATCCGCAAGGACAAGGAGACCACGTACGTGCCGCTGACGTTCCAGCTGGAGAACACCGGGAAGGTGGCCGCCTACGTCGTGGGGGCGAGTTACTCGCTCACCGGGGTCAACTGGAAGTCGACGTACCAGTCCTTCAGAAGCCTCAAGGAGTGGGAGAAGGACATCGACAGCGACGGGCTGACCGACCTGAACGCGTTCGCCGACAAGCCAGAAGCCTTCACGGTCAGCCTCGGACTGCTCCTGGCGCCCTTCGATTACAAACTGGACCCGGGCGAGAAATACGTGCAGGAGAAGACCATCGAACTGCCGACCCAGGCGTACCGGGCGGTCCAGGTCCAAAGCGATGCATATCTGCTGAGGAAGGACAGGATGCTCCAGCAAGCACCCGTGGGGGAATACCACTCCTGGGCCGAAAAGGGAGAGAAAGCCCCCGAATGGGTGACGAGGTGGCTGGGGATCCCCGCGGATTCCGCCTACGTCAAGTACAGCGTCCCGGTCAGTTACAGCAACCAGATCCTGAACTCCACGAGGAAGCGCAGGCACATCACCCTGTGGTGGATGCTGGGCACCGAGAACACGAACCCGGTCAACGCCCTGGCCGCTTCCCTGGTGTCCGACGGGGAAGAAAAGGAACCGTCCTACTCCGAATCGCAGCAGGAACTGGACAGGTACGGCTTCTCGTACCTGAGCACCGGATCGGCGACGGCGGTCCTGTAGCCGGTCAGTCCGCCCTGACCCGCAGTTCCTTCACCCCGTTGATCCAGGCCGAGCGCAGGCGGCGCGGGGGGTCGGTCAGGCGGAGGCCGGGCATCGCGTCGGCCACGGCGTTGAAGATGAGGTCGATCTCCAGGACCGCGAGGGACTTGCCGAGGCAATCGGGCCACTGCCTGACCATCCTGCGGACCGTCGAATGCGCAGGTCAGGATAGATCCAGCGGCCAGGCGTGGGGGGCCAAACAGGCGGCCAAACGGTGCAGCCGGGCCAGGACCGTCCCGGACAGTAATGGACTGCCCGGAGGCGAACGAGCAGGTCAGTAACCCCGAAGCAAGGTCACGGAGGGGTCTAATCGCGTTCGGGACGAAGAGGTCGTGGAGTGCCCCGCACCCGGGTGCGCGGCCCGAAGAAGCTCGTGGTCGCCGAGGGCGGGACCGCACATGGACTTCTACGACGTGCCGAAGTAGGTCGAGCGTGCGGTCGCCGAGGCCACGCCGTTCTTCCGGGAGCATCTGGCCGCCGAGGGCGACCGGTGCTGACCGAAGCTCCCCGAGGGCGTCGGTCGGCACCTCGCGACGTCCTGACCCCGCGGTCACCGACCGGACGGCTCCCCCGGCACCCCGGGGGAGCTCATTCCGTCGGTACTGCGTCGGGCAGGCCGAGCGCGGTGGACACATGGCGCCAGACGGCGGCGAGCACCATGTCCAGCGTGATGGTCGGGTCGCGCAGCATGAGGCGGATGCCGTAGCCGTCGCACAGGGACAGGACGAGCGTGCTGAGGCCGTCCACGTCGGTGTCGGTGAACTCGCCGGTCGCGATGCCGCGCCGTACCGCGTCGGACACCCAGGAGTGCAGCTGGGCGTACAGGTCGACGGCGAAGACCCGGGTGGTCTCGTCGCGCAGTGCCCTGACCCACAGTTCCTGCCACAGCTTCCAGTCCTGGTGGAGCTGGGGATCGCTGGGCAGCAGATTGCGCACGATGCGGGCCAGGATGACCGCCGCCGGTGCCGACCCGGCGTCGCGTTCGACGTCGACGGCGGTGTTGGCGAAGGAGTGCGTCATCGCCTCGGTGAACAGCTTCTCGCGTGTGTCGAAGTGGTAGTGCAGCAGCGCCGTCGACACTCCGGCCCGCTCGGCGACCATGCGCATGCGGATCTTCTCGAAGCCGATGTCGGCGATGACCTCGCACGCCGCGGTCAGGATGCGCTCGCGCGTGTCTGCCGTGCGCACCTTCGTGGACACCCTGCGGCTCCCCTCGTTCGGTGGTCGTACGCCAAGACCATTTTCCCTCAACTCGGCCGCGCCGTGGTCGCCCCCTCCCGATGCAGTTCGTCGTAGGTGTGGAAACCCCGTCCCGACTTCCGCCCCAGCAGGCCGGCCTCCACCATCCGGGACAGCAGTGGGGGCGGTGAGTACTGGGGTTCGCGGAACTCGGCGTACAGAGACTCGGCGATGGCTCGCGTGGTGTCCAGACCGATGAGGTCGGTCAGGGCCAGTGGGCCGAGGGGGTGGGCGCAGCCGAGGACCATGCCCCGGTCGACGTCCTCGACGGTCGCGCTGCCCGACTCCACCATGCGGACGGCGGCGAGGAGATACGGCACCAGCAGCGCGTTCACGACGAATCCGGCCTTGTCCCGGGTGCGTACGACCTCCTTGCCGAGGTTCGTGGTCACGAAGGCCTCGGCCCGTGCCGCGGTGGTGGGCGAGGTGAGCAGCGACGGGACGAGTTCGACGAGCCGCAGCACCGGTACGGGGTTGAAGAAGTGCACGCCGACGACTCGGTCGGGGCGGCCGGTCGCGGCGGCGAGCCGGATGACCGGGATGGAGGAGGTGTTCGTGGCGAGGATGGTGCGGTCGCCGGTGACCACGGAGTCGAGGCGGGCGAAGACGTCGAGCTTGAGGGCCTCGTCCTCCGCCACGGCCTCGATGACCAGGTCGTGGTCGTGCAGGGCCTCGATATCGTCGGTCACGGTGATCAGGGCGGTGGCGGCGTCACGTTCCTGCGCGGTGAGCCTGCCGTGCGCGGTGGCCCGGTCGAGCGAGCGGGTGATGCGCAGCAGCCCGGCACGGGCCGCCTCCGCGTCGCGTTCCACGACCGTGACCGGCACGGCGGCGCGTGCGCAGACCTCGGCGATGCCGGCGCCCATCAGGCCGCAGCCGACGACTCCCACGCGTTCGATGTCGGTCATCCGTCTTCCTCTCCGAAGTGTGGCGAACTGTGCCGGTGCCGCCCGGCCGGGTAGGGCCCGCCGCGGGCCGGGGCGCGACAGCGACCGACCAGGGGCTGCCCGGGGCCGGGGCACGGGGCGGCCCCGGCCCGGGCGTGTCATGCGACGGGCAGGTCCAGGACCTCCGTGCCGCGCTTGACGAGCTCGTTGGCGATGATGAGGCGCTGGATCTCGGAGGTGCCCTCCCAGATCCGGTCGACGCGCAGCTCGCGGTAGAGCCGCTCGACGGCGTACGTACGGTCGTAGCCGCGGCCGCCGTGGATCTGGAGGCAGCGGTCGATCACCCGGCCCGAGGCCTCGCTGGCGGAGAGTTTGGCGATGGCCGCCTTGGCGTGCAGTGTCTTGCGGTCCTCGGCGGAGGCCTGGTCGATCTCCCAGGCGACCTGGTGGGTGTAGGCGCGGTTGACGGCGATGTCGACGGCGCAGTCCGCGAGCATGCCCTGGATCAGCTGGTACGAGGCGATCGGCGCCCCGAACTGCTCGCGCTCCACCGCCCAGTCACGGGACAGCTCCAGTGCCCGTTCGGCCGCGCCGGTGGTGCGGGCCGCGATCATCAGACGCTCCTCGGTGAACCAGGAGCGGGTGATGTCGTACCCCTCGCCGATGCCGCCGAGCACCGCGTCCTCGTCGACCTGCACGTCGGTGAAGGTGAACTCGGGGTGCTCGTAGACGAAGGTGTGCATGAAGCGCGGCACGCGGGTCATCTCGATGCCGGGGGTGTCCTTGTCGACGAGGAACAGCGTGGGAGCGCGCTCCGGGCCCGCCGCGGCGAGGACGATCATGAAGTCGGCGTGGTCGCCGACGGTCACGAACCACTTCTCGCCGTTCAGGACCCAGCCGTGGTCGTTCTTGGTGGCGGTGGTGGCGAGGTTCTGCGGGTCCGAGCCCGCGCCGGGCTCGGTGACGGCGTAGCAGTCGCGCCGCTCGCCCTTGATCACCGGGACGAGGAAGCGCTCACGCTGCTCCGGGGTGCAGAAGCGGAGCGCGTTGGCGGGCCGCCACACCATGTCCCACAGGGCGCCGGTGAGCCGGCCGAGCTCCTCCTGCACGGTGACCTGCTCGGCGATGGTGAGTCCGGCGCCGCCCCACTCGGCCGGCATGTTGACGGCCTGGAGGCCGGCGTCGAGGACCGCGTCGCGGATCTTGGCGTGGGCGCTCGCGGGCAGGCCGTTGTCCTCCTCGCACGGGATCTCGTAGTCGGCGATGAAGTCGGTGAGGGCGCGCGCGTCGGCCTTGAGCTGCGCCTGGCGGGGGGTGAGGCGGAAGTCCATGGATGTCCTTGCTGTGTGGTGACGGGTGTACGGGGGCGCGGGGCGGGCGGTTTCAGTGCGTGGGCAGGGCCAGGGCACTGGTGCCGCGCTTGATCAGCTCGTTGGCGATGATGAGGCGCTGGATCTCGGAGGTGCCCTCCCAGATCCGGTCGACGCGCAGCTCGCGGTACATGCGCTCGACGGGGTAGGTGCGGTCGTAGCCGCGGCCGCCGAAGATCTGCAGGCAGCGGTCGGCGACCCGGCCGGCGGCCTCGCTGGCGGCGAGCTTGGCGGTGGAGGCCTTGGCGTGCAGAGTCTTGCGGTCGGTGTGCGGCTGGTCGGCCTCCCAGGCGACCTGGTGGGTGTAGGCGCGGTTGACGGCGATGTCGACGGCGCAGTCGGCGAGCATGCCCTGGATCAGCTGGTACGAGGCGATCGGGGCGCCGAACTGCTCGCGCTCCAGGGCCCAGTCCCGGGCGAGTTGCAGGGCGCGTTCGGCCGCGCCGACAGTGCGGGCCGCGATCATCAGGCGTTCGTCGGTGAACCATTCCTTGGTCAGTTCGTAGCCGTTGCCGACGCCGCCGAGCACGTCCTCGTCGGCCACGAAGACGTCGGTGAAGGTGAATTCGGGGTGCCCGTTGACCGCGGAGTGCATGAAGTGCGGCACGCGGGTCATCTCCACGCCCGGCGCGGCCCGGTCCACGAAGAAGAGCGTGGGCAGCCGCTCGGGTCCCGCGTCCGCCTGCACCAGCAGGAAGTCGGCGATGTCGCCGCAGGTGACGAACCACTTCTCCCCGTTGAGCAGCCAGCCGCCGTCGGTGCGGGTGGCCGTGGAGGTGCCGGAGGACGGGTCCGAGCCCGCGCCCGGCTCGGTGACGGCGAACGCGTCGAACTTCTCCGCGCGGATCACCGGGAGCAGGTACTTCTCGCGCTGCCGCTCGTCGCCGTACGCCAGGACGTTGGCGGGCCGCCAGGGGATGTCCCACAGGCAGTTGGTGACCTTGCCGAACTCCTCCTCGACGACGACCTGGTCGAGGAGGCTGAGTCCTGCGCCGCCCCACTCGGCGGGCATGTTGATGGCGTAGACGCCCGCGTCCATGGCGGCGCGGGTCAGTTCGGTGACGAGTGCCTGCGGCAGCGGGCCGCCGGCCTGTTCGGACTGGTCCTCGTACCGCATGAGCAGCCGTGCGTAGTCGGCGGCGCGGCGCTTCAGGTCGGCCTGTTCGGGGGTGTAGCGCATGTCCATGGGGGCCTCTTGGGTCGGGGGACGGCGGGCGGGACTCGGGGCAGGGCTTCGGCGGTGGTCAGGCGAGGACGGCCCTGGAGTCGAGGGCGAGGGCGCCGTGCGGGCTCACGAGCAGCGGGTTGACCTCGATCTCGGCGATCTCGGGGTGGGCGGCGGCGAACGCGGTGATCGCCTCGACGGCCGCCGCCGCGGCGGCGACGTCGACGGGCGGGCGGCCGCGTACGCCGTCGAGCAGGGCGGCGGTGCGCAGTCCGCGCAGGAGACTCAGGGCACGGTCGGCGGAGACGGGTGCCAGCGTGAAGGCAACGTCGTGCAGTGCCTCGGCGAGCACTCCGCCGAGGCCCACCATGGCGACCGGGCCGAATCGCGGGTCCCGGTTGACGCCGACGATCAGTTCGATGCCGTCGGTGAGGTCCGCCATGGCCTCCACGGAGTAGGCGGGGGCGCCGAGCCGGGCGTGCATCTCGCGGAAAGCGGCGAGCAGTTCGTCGGGTCCGGCGAGCCCTAGTGCCACACCGCCCGCGTCGGACTTGTGGAGCAGATGGAGGGCCTTGAGGACGTAGGGTCCGGGGAACTCGGCGGCCGCGGCGAGCAGTTCGGTCTCGTCGTGGATCTCGCGCGCGGCCGGGAAGGCGAGTCCGGCTTCTTCGAGTGCTCTGCGGGTGCCCATGTAGCCGCTGTCGCGCAGGGGGGCCGCGGCCGGGGGAAGGGGTGTGACGCCGGTGCGCAGGGGGCCGGGTGCCGTGGCGGCGAGGGCGCGCGCGGCGTCCTCGGTGGCGGCGAAGACCGGTATGCCGGCCGCGGCGAGGGTGCGGCAGCTGGGTGAGTCCGGGTACATCGACTGGACCACGAGCGGTTTCGCGGTGGCGCGGTGGTGGTCGGCGATGAGACGAGCGGCCTCCCGCTCCCCCTCCGCGAGCACCAGACCACCCCCGCCGAGTCCGCCGTCGGCGGCCGCGTACCCGCCGAAGTAGCCGGTCATCAGGACGGCGTCGACCTCCTCGGCGGCAAGCAGCGCGGCGACGGTCCGCGCGTACGAGGCCGGGTCCTGCTCGCCCATCCCGGCGAGGTCCACCGGGTTGGCGACGGCCGACTGTTCCCACAGGACCTCGCGCAGGTGCTGCCGTGTCGGCCCGGTGAGTTCGGGCACGGTGAAGCCGGTCGCCTCGACGGCGTCGGCGGCGACGACACCGTGGCCGCCGCCGTCCGTGAGCACGGCGACCCGGCGGCCGGCCGGCCGGCGCGCGCCGGTCAACGCGGCGAGGGCGACTGTGAGTTCACGGGGGGTGGCGACCAGTTCGACACCGGCGTCGCGGCACGCGGCGGTCACCACGTCGGCGGAGGTGGTGAGCGCACCGGTGTGCGACTGGGCGCTGCGGGCGGAGGCGTCGCCGCGTCCGGCGGTGAGCAGCACCACGGGTTTGCCGGCGTCGGCGGCGGCCTCGGCGAAGGCGCGTCCGTCGGCGAAGTCCTCGGCGTAGACGGCGATGGCGCGGGTGCCCTCGTGCCGGGCGCAGTCGGCGAGCAGGTCGACGAGGGTGACGTCGGCCTGGTTGCCCAACGAGACGAACCGGGAGAAGCCGAGGCCGTGCGGGCGGAAGCGGAGCTGGAGTTCGAGGGCGAGGTTGCCGCTCTGGCTGAGGAGAGCGACGCCGCCGGGCGTGAAGGTGTCGGAGGCGAGGAAGAGGTCGGTGGTGTTGTCGGCGATTCCCAGGCAGTTGGGGCCGACCATCACGGCTCCCGCGGCACGGACCCGCTCGGCGACGGCGAGTTGCCGGGTCCGCCCGGCCTCTCCGGTCTCGGCGAAGCCGGCGGTGATCGCGACGATCGCCCGGGCCCCGCAGCGCAGGGCCTCGTCGACGGCGTCCTCGAAGCCGGCGGCGGGCACGGAGACCACCGCCAGGTCGACGGGTTCGCCGATCGCGCTCAGGCTGGGCGCGGCGGTGCGGCCGAGCACGGTGCCGCCGCGGCGGTTCACCAGGTGGACGGGGCGGCGGCCGTTCGCGCGGATGGCCTGGGCGGCGATGGCATGGCCGTACTTGGCCGGGTCGTCGCTGGCTCCGACGACGGCGACGGAGACGGGGTCGAAGAGGGCCGACAGGTCACGTCCCATGTCACTTCACCAGCCGCAGCGCGGAGTTGGGGCAGGCGGCGACCGCGGCCACGGCGGCTTCCTCGTCGCCCGGCGGGACGTCGCCGACGCGGAGCTGCGCGTAGCCCCACTCGTCGAGGTCGATCAGCTCGGGCGCGGGTTCCTGACAGAGGCCGTAGCCCTGGCAGCGGGTGGAGTCCAGCAGGAGTTTCATGGTGCGGTCCTTTCGGTGCGCCGGGTTCGGGCGGCTGGCGGGGTGGGGTGGGGTGGGGAGGCTGGGGGTAGGTCAGGGCACCGGGACCGTGAACCGGTGCCCCTCGCCGTTCGACGTCGCCCAGCACGGCGGGCAGACCGTCCCCCGGTGGGCGTCGACGCGGTCGGAGAAGTGAGTGAGGAGGGAGCCGGCGATGCGGGCGGCGGCGTCGAGCAGACCGCAGGCGCCACGCCCGGGCAGTTGCTCCGACCAGCGGCGCAGCCTGTCGGTGGTGTCGTGGTCCGCCTCGCCGCGCGCGACGGCCGCGAGGGCGCCGGCCAGCGCACCGGTGCCGGAGACGCACACCCCGCACTGCCGGGCGCTCTGGGCCGCGAGGTGGGCGGCGGCCTCGTGGGCGGCGGCGACCGGGCAGTCCTCGGGGTGCAGGAAGTGCAGCGCTCCGCAGCCGAGCGCTCCCCCGGCGGCCCGGAGTCGGTCGTGGTCGAGCGGAAGGTCCGTCCAGCCGGCGCCGTGCAGCCCTCCGAACAGACCGCCCAGCAGGACCGCTTCGGCCCTGCCGTGGCCGCACAGGTCGGCGAGGACCTTCAGGTGGGTGCCGGCGGGCACCTCGACGAGTGCGGCCGCGTCGGCGCCCGTACGGCTCCGGGTGCCGGAGAGGGTCACCAGATGGGTGCCGGCGACGGCGTCCGCGGACTCGGGACGTGCGTGCATCAGTGCGACGCGGGCGAGCGTCTCGACGTTGGCGACGAGGGTGGGTGCACCGCCGACACCGCTCTCGAAGGGGCGCGGGGGTTTGGCCGTGGGCAGGGCCGGGCCGCCGTCGATGCGCCGGACGACCGCGGTCTCCTCGCCCGCGACGTAGGTGTGCTCGGTGCGTACGACGTCGACGGGCGGGTCGCAGGGGCGCTCGGCCAGTGCGCGGCGCACGGCCTGCTCGGCGCCGGCGTCGGAGAGGTAGACGCAGCCGCGTCCCGCGCCGGTCATGGCGGCGGCCAGTCTGAGGCCGTCCAGGACCAGGTGCGGGCGGTGCCGCAGCAGCCAGCGGTCCTTGACCGAGCCCGGCTCGCCCTCCTCGCCGTTGGCGACGACGACGGGACGGCCCGGCGCGTCGCGTACGGCACGGAGCTTGACGGCGGCGGGGAACCCGGCTCCGCCCCGGCCGCGGAGTCCCGCGGCGGCGATCCGGTCCAGGAGCAGGCCGGGCACCGGCAGCGGCGCGTATCCGCCCTCGGCGAGGTACCGGGCAAGGTCCTCGCCGCCGGAGGGAGCGACGGGGTCGGACGGCGCGCGGACACCGGGCTGCCCGGCGCCGGGCAGCGGCGCGTATCCGCCCTCGGCGAGGTACCGCGCGAGGTCCTCGCCGCCGGAGGGAGCGACGGAGTCGGACGACTCGACGACACCGGGCAGCCCGGCACCGGGCAGCGGGGCCCCGAGGAGGCCGTGCCGTCCGTCGGGGAGGAGGGAGAGGACGCCGGTCATGCGGTGCTCCTGGGCTCGGAGTGTCGGGACCGGAGTCGCGCCAGCGCCTCTTCCAGATCCCGCCGTTGCGGGGCGGTGCGGGCATAGCCGGCCCCGGGCAGGCCGATCAGCATGCGGTGGTGGTCGAGGACGACCTCGCCGGCCACCAGCGCGGGCCGTGGGTCGGCGCCGGCGGGTTCCGTCGCCGCCTCGACGACCAGGTCGGCGACTTCTGCGAGGTAGCGCAGCCAGCCGCGCTGTGTGCCGCGCAGCACCAGCCGTTCGACTCGGTGCCGCTCGGCGGTGACCAGGGCCGACCGCGGGCGGCCGTCCGCCGGGGCGCGCAGGGCGGCCACCGCGGCGGGCAGCTCCTGTTCGGGTTCCGGCGTGAGGCCGAGCCATACGAGACTTCGGCGAGCGCTCATGCGTGCCTCCGGGGTCGCGCCGTTTCCGGGGGTCCGGAGACGGGTGGCGCGGCGATGGCGTGGACGGGGGTGCTCCGGCGCCGTGACGAGAGGGGCGGAGAGCGGTGCGGGGTGCCTGGCCGGGGCCGGGCACGGCGTGGACCGAGGGTGTCCGGGCCGGTGCGAGCCGCACGGCCGGACCTGGGTGGCGCGCGGCCCGAGCCGTGCGTCGTCCGGGGACCGGGGTGTCCGACACGGACGCCCGGTGTGATGCGGACGGTGGTCCGCTTGCTTGCGGAATGTGCCCGGGAGCCGTCTGCGGGCCTGGGCCATCCGCCTGCCACGACACTAACTAACTAATTAGTCAGCCCACAAGTCTTGACTTCGCTCCCCGGCGGTCCCACTCTGACTAACCAATTAGTCAGCCGGATCGCGGCAGGTCCGGAAGCTTCCAGGACGAACTCGTCCGGATCTTCACCTGCCGCCTCTTCCGGGCACGGCCTCACCGCCCATCGCCGCCGTCGCGGCGCGGAGGAGGACTTCATGCACCCCTCGACCACACGGGCAGCCACCGTCTCCCCTGCCCCCGCGGAGCCGCCCCCCGAGCATCCCGGGGAAGCGCTGTCCGCGCGCTACTACACCGACCCGGCCGTCGCCGAGGCCGAGACCGAGCACATCTTCGCCAGGTCCTGGCAGCTCGTCTGCCACGAATCCGACCTCCCCGGCCCCGGCGCACGGCTCACCGCCACCGCGGCCGGCCGGGAGGTGCTGGTCGTACGCACCGAGGACGGCGGCCTCGCCGCCCACCTGAACGTGTGCCGGCATCGCGGGACCCGCCTGGTCACCGCTCCCGAGCCGTCGGGCAAGGCGATCCGCTGCCCGTACCACGGCTGGACCTACAAACTGGACGGCCGGCTCGTCGGCGCCCCCGAAGCACGGCGGATCCCCTGCCTGGACAAGCCCCGGCTCGGACTGCACCCGGTCAACGTGGAGTCCTTCCTCGGGTTCGTCTTCGTCAATCTCGACATGGAGGCGACCCCGCTCGCCGAGACCTGCGCCGGGCTCGCCGAGGCCGTCGGCCGCTACGCTGGGGACGGCCTCGTGCCCGTCGGCAAGCACCGCATCCACGACGTGGCGCACGGCGAGGAGCAGAACGCCAACTGGAAGGTGATCGTCGACAACTACCTGGAGGGCTATCACGTCCCCGTGGCCCACCCCGCGCTGATGCGTCTGCTCGACTACCAGGCGTACACGGTGGACGTCCAGGAGAACTACGTCCTGTTCGAGTCGCCGCTGCGCGACAAGCCGTCCTCGAACTGGACGGAGCGGCTCTACCAGCGCCTCGCGACCCCCATGCCGGGCCTCTCCGAGGACGACCGGCGCGTCTGGCGCTACGCCGTGATCTACCCCAACACGCTCATCGACTTCTACCCTGACCACGTGCTCGCGTGGACCGCCCTGCCCACCGCCCAGGACCGGGCGGCGATTCCCGGTGCCTTCTACACCCGGCACGGGGAGAGCGTCCGCACCAGGCTGGCCCGGCGGCTGAACATCCACATCGGCTGGGTCACCAACGACGAGGACGCCGAGCTGGTCGAGCGGGTGCAGGCCGGACTGCGCACGCCCGGGTTCGAGCCGGGGCCGCTGTCACAGCGCGAGGCCGCCGTCGGGTGGTTCGCCCGCCGGGTCAGGGACGACCTGGAGGGCCACATCGCGCCCCCGGGCGGACGCGACCGCAACGGCCCGACCCCGCCCCGCGCCGGACGCGACGGGCACGCCCCGCACGGAGACGGCCGGTGACGCCCCGCCGTACGGCCGCCGCGCCGCGCCACCGGTACGCCGTACTCCCCCCGTCGGGCTTACCGCGCGTGAGCTGACACCCTCGCACCCTCCCCAGACCGGTCTTCACTACGGAGTCAGGGCCTCCGTGAGCCGACCAGCCGGTCCCGCCCTGGAGTTGTGCCGTTCCTCGACGGAGAGGACGTTCCATGTCCCCCGAGGTACCCCCACCGACCCGGCGCGCCCTCCTGCGGGCAGGCGCCTGCGGTCTGCTGGGCGCCGCGGTCGGCGGCTGCGGGTTCATGCCCGCGAAGAAGCCCGACGCAAAGGAGCTCGCGCCGGTCCAGGCGCGCGTCGACGGCGATCTCGTCTACTTCAACTGGGCCGACTTCGTCGACCCGTCCGTGTTCAAGGGCTTCGAGAAGGAGTACGGCGTCAGGGTCGTCCAGTCGAACTTCGACTCGATGGAAGGCATGGTCGCCAAGCTCAACGCCGGCAACCGCTACGACATCGTCTTCCCGACCGCCAAATGGGCCCAGCGCCTGGTCCGCGGCGGCAGACTGCGCCGCATCGACCACTCCCAGCTCACCAACGCGCACGCCGTCTTCGGCGCGCACGCCTACTTCACCGACCCCTGGTACGACCCCGGCTCCGCGCACACCGTCCCCTTCACCGCGTACAAGACCGGCATCGGCTGGCGCCGCGACCGGATCGGCGACCTGAGCGGATCCTGGAAGGATCTGTGGAACGACCGCGCCAGGGGCAAGGTCTTCCTGCTGGACGACCGCGACGAGGTCCTCGGCATGGGCGCCCTCGCCCTCGGCCTGGACGTCAGCACCGGAGACACCGGCGACCTCGACCGCATCACCTCGCTGCTCGGCACCCTGCGCCCGCGACTGCGCGGTTTCTCCAGCGACAGCTACAACAACCTCCTCAACGGCAACGCCGTCATGACGCAGGCGTGGAGCGGCGACATGGCCGCCATGCTCAACCAGGCCAAGGACCCCTCCGTGTTCGGCTTCGAGGCCCCCAAGGAGGGCACGCCGATCAACTCCGACTGCTACGCCATCCCCTGGAACGCCCCCCACCCGGGCACCGCGATGCTCTTCATCGACTACATGCTCCGGCCGGAGAACGTGAAGAAGAACATCGAGTACATCGGCTATCCGATGCCGGTGGCCGGCTCCGAGAAGGTCTACGCCGACCTGGTCAAACCCTTCCCCGAGTGCCTCGTCACCGAGGAGGACCTGAAGGCGGACCTGTTCTTCCGCAACGGCGGCCGCGCGGCGGAGGACGCCCGCGACACCGCCTGGACCCATGTGAAGGCGGGCTGACATGGCACTGCTGCGCCCCTCCTCGCGCTCCCGCCGCCGCGGCCCGGACGCCACCGGCACCCGCATGTGGACCTGGTTCATGCTGCCCGGCACCCTGTGGATGACCGGATTCCTGATCGCCTCGCTGGTGCTCGTCGCCGTCCTCGCGGTCGGCACCACCGACGATCTCGGCAACCCGCGCTTCGGCTTCGACCTGGCCGGCGTACGCGCCCTCGCCGACCCCGCCTACACCGAGGTCCTGGCACGCTCCCTCGGCTACGCCCTGCTGACCTGTGCGGTCTGCCTGCTGATCGCCTACCCGGTGGCGTACACCATCGCCCTGCACGGCGGTCGCTACAAGCACGCGCTGATCGCCGCGATCGTGGTGCCCTTCTTCGCCAACTATCTGGTCCGGATGTACGGCTGGTCGGTCGTCCTGTCGGACGACGGTCCCCTCTTGCGGGCGCTGCGCGCGGTGGGACTGGCCGACGGCGACACCAAGATCCTCAACACCGGCGTCGGCGTGGTCGCGGGACTCGTCTACGGCTTCGTCGTCTTCATGATCATCCCCTTGTACGCGGCGCTGGAACGGCTGGACGTCTCCCTCATCGAGGCCGGCCGCGACCTCTACGGCGGCCCCGTCCGGACGTTCTTCTTCGTCACCCTGCCCGCGACCCGGCAGGGCGCGGCGGCCGGACTCGTGCTGGTCTTCCTGCCCGCCATGGGCGACTTCGTCAGCGCACAGCTCATGGGAGGACCGGACCAGATCATGATCGGCAACCTCATCCAGGACAAGTTCTTCCAGGGCCAGAACTGGCCCCTCGGATCCGCGCTCACCATGCTGCTGATGCTGGTCCTGCTGATCGGGATGCTCGGCTACCTGCGGCGCACCCGCAAGGACGAGGCGGAGGCCCGCCGATGACCCTGCTCAAACTGCCCTCCGCCAAAGCGCCGACCCGCCCGGCCGCCCGAACCCGCGCCCGGCGCGGACGTGCCGACCGCCGGCCCCGCGTCCTCATCGCGGTCACCGCCCTCTTCTTCCTCCTGCTCTACCTGCCCATCGCCGTGGTGGCCCTGTTCTCCTTCAACTCCAAGAAGTCCCTGACCGTGTTCGGCGGATTCAGCCTGCGCTGGTACCGCACCTTCGCCCACGACGACGTCCTCATCGCGTCCTTGGGCACCAGTCTGCGGATCTCCCTGGTGGCGATGGCCGGTTCGGTCCTCCTCGGAGTGGCGCTCGCGCTCGGACTGGTCCGCTGCCGCACCCGGCTCGGCTCGCTGGCGGGACTGATCATGCTGGTCCCGTTGATCACCCCGGAGATCGTCACGGGCGTCGCGTCGATGCTGCTGTTCAAGGGGCTGGGCGTGGCCCTGTCCACCGGCACGGTGATGCTCGCCGAGATCACCTTCTCGATCTCCTACGTCACCGTCATCCTGCGCTCCCGGGTCGCCGCACTGAACCCGGAGGTGGAGGAGGCCGCGATGGACCTCGGCGCCACCCGCTGGCAGGCGGTCCGCCTGGTCACCCTGCCGGCCCTGTTGCCCGCCGTGCTCGCCTCCGCCGTGCTGATCTTCGCGCTCGTCTTCGACGACTTCGTCCTCGCCTACTTCACCACCGGCGTCGACCCCCAGCCGCTGTCGGTGCGGATCTACTCGGCCATCCGCTTCGGGGTGCAGCCCACGATCAACGCGGTCGGCACGCTGATGCTCGCGGGATCCATCTGCCTGATCGCCCTGGCCCTGTTCATCCCGCGCCTCTTCGGCCGCCGCGGCGGCCTCGACATCCTCTCCGGAGAGTGACCCCATGGACGCGACCCCCGCCGTCCGGCTCGAAGGCGTCTCCAAGCAGTTCGCCGACTCCTACGCCGTCCACCACCTGGACCTCGACATCGAGGCCGGCCACTTCTTCTCCCTGCTCGGCCCCTCCGGCTGCGGCAAGACCACCTCGCTGCGCATGATCGGCGGGTTCAGCGACCCCACCGAGGGCTCGGTGCTGCTCGCCGGCGAGGACGTCACCGCGCTGCCGCCGAACAAGCGCAACGTCAACACCGTCTTCCAGAGCTACGCGCTGTTCGACCACCTGAGCATCACCGACAACGTCGCCTTCGGCCTCAAGCGCAAGGGCGTGGCCAAGGCGGAGATCCGCCGGCGCGTCGGCGAGATGCTGGAGCTGGTCCAGCTCGACGGGCTGGCCGACCGCAAGCCCCGTACGCTGTCCGGCGGCCAGCGCCAGCGCGTCGCCCTCGCCCGCGCGCTCGTCAATCGTCCGGCCGTCCTCCTCCTCGACGAGCCGCTCGCCGCCCTCGACCTGAAGCTGCGCCGGCAGATGCAGGTGGAGCTGAAGCAGATCCAGCGAGAGGTCGGCATCACCTTCGTCTTCGTCACCCACGACCAGGACGAGGCGCTGACCATGTCCGACCGGATCGCGGTGATGAACAAGGGCCGCATCGAGCAGTGCGGCACCCCCGAGGACATCTACGAGCACCCCGCCACCCGCTTCGTCGCGTCCTTCATGGGCACCTCCAACCTGATGACCGGCACCTACCGCGGCGGTGAGGTCGCCCTCGATCAGGGGCCCGCCCTCGCGGTCGGTCCCCGCAGCGACATCGCCGACGGCTCCGCGGTCAGCGTGTCCGTGCGCCCCGAGAAGATCTGGCTGTCCGACTTCGAGCCGGGCATGTCGAAGCTGCGCGGGGTGCTCCGCGACACCGTCTACAGCGGCCCGACCACCACCTATCTGATCGAACTCGCCCCGGGCGTCACGCTGTCGGTGCTGGAGCAGAACACGGCCCGCGCGCGCATGGAGGACCGCTGGAGCGGTGGCGAGTCGGTGGAGTTCGGCTGGCGGCCCGAGCACTGTCTCGTGCTGGCCTGAACCCGCCGCGCCCCGAATCCGCCGCACCGAGGAAAGCGAAGCTGATGCATCACGACGTGATCGTGCTCGGCGCCGGTCTTGCCGGGCTCGCCGCCGCCCGCGACCTGGCCGCCGCCGGCACCGACGTACTCGTCCTGGAGGCGCGGGACCGCGTCGGCGGCCGGGTCGAGCAGACCCGTACGCCCGACGGCCGCACCGTCCAACTGGGCGGCGAAGTGGTGGGCCACGGGCACACCGCCTACCTTCACCTGGCCAAGGAACTGGGCCTCGAACTGGTCCCCAGCTATGTCGCCGAGCCCGGCCGTATCACCCGGGCCACGCCGGAGGGCCGCTCGGCCGGTGATCCGCCGCACTGGTTCGGTCCCGGCGACGCGGCACTGCACGAGCGGCTCGGCGCGGAGTTCACCGCCCTGGCCGCCGGCGTGGATCCTGACGACCCCTGGTCGCATCCGGACGCCGCCGCCCTGGACCGGCTGTCCGTGGCCGGCTGGCTGCGTTCCCGGCAGGCCACACCGGCGGTCGTCCGTCTGTGGGACATCGGCCAACTCGCCCTGGCCGGTGGCTCCTACGAGCGGATCTCGCTGCTGGCCGCACTGCGCAAGAGCGCGGCGGTACCCGGCTCCGGCACGGGCGACTACGACTACGACGACTGGGAGGGACTGCGCCTCGCGGAGGGATCGGCGACGCTCGCCGAGGTCATGGCCCGCGAACTGGGGCCGCGCATCCGGCTCGGCTCCCCCGTCGCCGCCCTGGACATACGCCCCGGCAGCTGCTCCGTGCGCCTGGTCACCGGCGAGGTCCTCACCGCGGCGGCCGTGGTGAGCGCCCTGCCCGTGGGACCGCTGCGGGACGTGGCCGTCAGCGGTGTGAGCGAGGCCCGCCTCGCCTCCCTGCACCGGCAACGCCACGCGACGGCCGCCAAGTTCGCGGCCGTCTACGATCGTCCCTTCTGGCACGCCGCCGGTCTGAACGGCCTCTCCGAGTCGGAGGGCGTACTGGGCAGCACCTGGCCGCAGAACGAAGGCGTCCTGTCGGCCCTGATCCCGCCCGAGCGCTACGGCGTCCTGCTCGGCACCCCGCCGCATCTGCGCACTCCCGAGCTGCTCGCCGAGATGGCCGTCATGTTCGGCGACGAGGCGCTGCGGCCGGCCGCCTGCCATCTGCGGCTGTGGGGCACCGACCCGTGGACCCAGGGCTACGTCACCCAGTGGCCGCCGGGCGAGGTCATGGCGGTCGGTCCGCTCCACGGAACGCACGAACCGCCGTTCTACGTCTGCGGCTCCGACCAGTGGGTCGCCGGATACATGGAGGGCGCCGTCCGCACCGGCCGCGCCGCCGCCGAGGAGGCACTGCGCCGTGGCTGACACCGACCGCCTCAACCACGTGGCCGGCAAGGACGTACCGGCCGCCTCCGGCGCGACGCTCCGCCTGGTCGATCCGGCCACCGGACTCCCCCACGGCACCGCCCCGCTCTCCGGCCCCGAGGACGTCGACGCGGCGTGCCGGGCGGCCCGGGACGCGCTGCCCGGCTGGTCGGCCACGACTCCGGGACAACGGCAGACAGCGCTGCTGCGCATCGCCGACGCCCTGGAGCGGCACGCGGACGTGGTGGCGCACGCCGAGGTGACCGACACGGGCAAGCCGCGGGCCCTGTTCCTGGCGGACGAACTGCCCGCGATCGTGGATGTGTTGCGGTACTTCGCCGGAGCGGCGCGGAACCTGCCGGGCGCCGCGGCAACCGAGTACACACCGGGCCGTACGTCGGTGCTGCGGCGCGAGCCGATCGGCGTGTGCGCCCAGATCACGCCGTGGAACTACCCGCTGATGATGGCCGTGTGGAAGATCGCGCCCGCGCTCGCCGCCGGCAACACCGTCGTCCTCAAACCGTCCGACACCACGCCGTCGTCCGCCACGCTCCTCGCCGGGCTGGCCGCCGAGCACCTGCCGCCCGGGGTGCTCAACGTGGTGTGCGGCGACCGCGACACCGGACGGTCCCTCGTCGCCCACCCCGAGGTCCGGCTGGTGGCCGTCACGGGCAGTGTGCGCGCGGGCCGGGAGATCGCCGCGGCCGCGGCCGCCGACCTCAAGCGGCTCCACCTGGAACTGGGCGGCAACGCGCCGGTGCTGATCCACGAGGACGCCGATCTCGGCGACGCCGTCGAGCAGTTGTCCTCGCTCGCCTTCTACAACGCGGGGCAGGACTGCACGGCGGCGACCAGGATCCTGGTCCACCGCGGCGTCCACGACGCCTTCTTGGAGGCGTTCGCAGCCCGTGCCGCACGGCTGCGGCCCGGGGCCCCGGACGAGGAGGACGCCGATTTCGGGCCGCTCGCCAACGCAGCTCAACTCACGTCTGTGCAAGGGCTGTTGGCCCGACTGCCGGACCATGCGGAGATCGTCACCGGCGGCGCCGCCCTGGACCGGCCCGGCTACTTCCACCAGGCCACGGTGATCGCCGGGGCACGTCAGCGGGACGAGATCGTGCAGAGCGAGGTGTTCGGCCCGGTCGTCACCGTCCAGCCCTTCGCCGACGAGGCGGAAGCATTCCGGAGGGCGAACGACGTGCCCCAGGGCCTCGCCGCGAGCGTCTGGACGCGCGACCACGACCGGGCCATGCGGGCGAGCCGGGCGCTCCACACCGGCATCGTCTGGGTCAACACCCACGGCACGACGGTGTCGGAGATGCCGCACGGCGGTGTACGCCACTCCGGCCACGGCAGCGACCTCTCCCTCACCGGACTGCTCGACTACACGCAGGTCAAGCACGTCATGCTGTGACGGCGCCGCCCACGCGGCGCCCGTCCCCGCGGCGCCCGTCCCCGCGGCGCCCGTCCCCGCGGCGCCCGTCCTCTCAGAGCTTGGCGCCGAAGTCCTGCGTCCACCACGGGCCGCCGGACCCCCTGTGGACACCCACGCCGATGTTCTTGAACGAGCAGTTGAGGATGTTGGCGCGGTGGCCGGGGCTGTTCATCCAGGACTCCATCACCGCCTCGGGGGTCTGCTGCCCCTGCGCGATGTTCTCGCCGTACGTGGACCAGCGGTAACCGGCGGCGGTGATGCGCCGGCCGGGGTCGGCACCGTCCGGGTTGGTGTGCTCGAAGAAGTTGCGGGCCGCCATGTCGTCGGAGTGGGCCTGCGCGGCGTCCTCCAGTTGCGGGTCCTCCGTGAGAGGCCCGCAACCGGCGGCCGCACGTTCCTTGTTCACCAGCGCGACCACCTGCGTGACGGTGTTCGTCGGCGCCGACTGCGCCTCGATCGTCCTGGAAGGAGTCGGAGTCGGCCGCGCCGTCTGCCGGGAGGTCGACACGCTCTCCTTGGCGTGGGTCGGGGTCTTGGAAGGGCTGGGCTTCTTCGACGCGGACACTGACGCGGATACGGACGGCGACGGGGAGGCCGACGGTGAACTGTCGGCGGGACCGGACGCGGAGAGGTCCACCACGTGCTGGTCGTCGGGCTGCACGGCGGTCGCCTCGTCGGAGCCGCCGCCGTTCCCCGGGTCCGTGCCGAAGTACCAGAGACCACCGCCCGCGACGCAGACAGCCACCACCGCTCCGCCGACGGCCCGGCGCCGGACACGCCGCTGCCGACGGGCCTCGCTGCGGGAGGTTCCCCGGCCGCGTCCGGCGCGGTGGCGCGCCCCGGCACCCGGCCCGGCGTGGCCGCCGGACGCGCCGAGCGAGGAGGCCGAGCCGACCGGCTCCAACTCCCGGCAGGCGGCGCGCACTCCCTCCAGCAGCGCGGGCGAGGCCGCCACCAGCGCCAGGCCGGCGAGCAGCCCCTCGGCGGGCATCAGCCCGCTCCACAGTCCGGAGCAGTACACGCAGCCGCGGGCGTGCCGGGCTATTCGCTTGCGCCACAGGGCCGAGGGCCGGCCGTCCCAGGAGGCCAACTCGCCCCGCAGTTCCTCGCACGGCGGCTGGGCGTCGAGTGCGCGCACCACCACGCGCGCGGCCTCCAGTTGCGCCTTCATCCGCTGAACGCGGACCGCCGCGTGCTGAGGTGACAGCTCCAGCGCCGCGGCCACCTCGTTGCGGGTCAGTTCGCCGGCGCACTCCAGCCACCACAGCGACAGGAGTCCGCGGTCGTCGGGCTCCAGCCAGCGTGTCGCACGCGCCGTCTCCTGCCGCTGGCCGGACAGCTGGAGCCGCACCATCGTCAGATCCACGAAGTCGGCGCCCGGGTCGGCGAAGTCCTTGGTGTCCTCCACGGCGTCCGGCGCGACCTGCCGGTCCTGCCAGTGCGCCCGGACCTGATTCATCGCGATCGCCACGAGCCAGGAACGGAAGCTCTCGGGGGTGCGCAGGTCCTCGAGCGCGTCGAGAGCGCGGAGCATGGTCTCCTGCACCACGTCGTCGACGTCGACCGAGCCGTTCAGCGCCCGCCCCACGATGTTGTAGACCAGCGGGAGGTACGCGCTGACCAAGGCGTCCTGGGCTTCCGGGTCGCCTTCCCGCGCGGCGGTCACCAGTGCCGTCGACGCCGCCGTGCGCTGTGTGCTCATCAAAACTTCCCCGTCCTCGACTCCGAACGATGCTGTCCGACACATGGGAGACCGCTCGGCGAGCCCCGGATAACAGTTATTCGGTCACTCGTTTCCCGAGAGGTTGTCCGCACGGGCGGGCAATCGCAATGGAGGACGTCACATCGGCGCACTCCGCGGACGAGAATGCCGGTCCCGGTCGGGCGCTCAAAGATGGACGAATTTCTACGACTTGGCGGATAAAGGACGCCCTCCCGGCTCTGCGGGGCGAGCAACGGTGCGGCGGCCACCGGCCACCGGGAGTTCCGCCCCTCGTCCGAGCCGCCGCGGGCCCGTCCCCCGGGTCGTCGCGAGCTCCGGGCCCCGTGCCGGGTTCGGCCGACTGTGCCGGCTGGCGGGACACGGGCTGCGTGACGCGGCTCGCGCCCTCAGTGCACGAGCGCCGCACCACATGGCGGTTGTCGGGGAGCCGGAGTCGCCGGCGATGATGAGCCTCCCCGACGCCTTGGAGATCTGCACGCCGTTCGCCGGGCCCACCTTCCGCAACGAGGTCCCCGCACGCGCGGCTCTGAAGGCTGGCCTGAACCGGCCCACCACCTTCGCGGGACGCCTGGCATGCCCGATCCTGGTGCAGGTCGGCACGAACGACCGCGTCGCGCCTGCCGGCGCGGCGCGCCGGACGGCTCGGAAGGCAGGTCCGTGGGCCCAGCTGCGCGAGTACCCCGTCGACCATCTCGGCGTCTACGCGTGGCCGTGGCAGCAGCGGGTGCTTGCCGATCAGGCCAACTTCCTGCTGAGCGTCCTCACTTGCCCGCGTTCCCCCCGTCACCACCGGGGACGGACGGCACCGGGCTCCGCGCCCGAGGCGGGGCCGACCGCACCTCTTCACCCCTGAAACCACCTTTTCCGTCGAGGAGATGGGCATGAACACGTACGACTACGTCATCGTCGGCGCCGGATCCGCGGGCTGCGTCCTGGCCGCACGTCTGTCGGAGGACCCCGACGTCCGGGTGGCGGTGATCGAGGCGGGCGACCCCGACACCGCGCAGGAGATCCATGTGCCCGCCGCCTTCCCTCAATTGTTCAAGTCCGGCCTCGACTGGGACCTCGACTCCGACCCGGAACCCGGGATCGGCGGCAGGCGGGCCTACCTGCCCCGGGGCAGGATGTTCGGCGGTTCCAGCTCGATGAACGCGATGATCTACATACGCGGAAATCGCGCCGACTACGACGGCTGGGCCGCGGCCGGGGCCACGGGCTGGGGTTACGCCGACGTGCTGCCGTACTTCCGGCGCTCCGAGGACAACCAGCGCGGCGAGGACGAGTTCCACGGCGTGGGCGGGCCGCTGACGGTGAGCGACGGCAGGTCCGGGCACCCGCTCTCCTCGGCCTTCGTGCGGGCCGCCGAGCAGGCGGGGCACAAGGCGAACGACGACTTCAACGGCGAGTCGCAGTTCGGGGTCGGGCGCTACCAGGTGACGCAGCGCGGGGGCCTGCGCTGCAGCACCGCCGTGGCCTATCTCCACCCGGCCCTCGAACGGCCGAACCTCACCGTGCTCTCCTCGGCCCATGCCCACCGTGTCGTGATCGAGGACGGCCGGGCGACCGGCGTGGAGCTGGAGCGGGGCGACACCGTCGAGATCGTCCGCGCCGAGCGTGAGGTGGTCCTGTCCGCGGGCGCCTACGAGTCGCCGAAGCTGCTGATGCTGTCCGGGATCGGACCGGCGGCCACCCTGTCCGCCTTCGGCATCGACGTCGTACGCGATCTGCCGGTCGGCGAGGGTCTGCAGGACCACTACATGACACTGCTGAACTTCCGAACCGACGTCGAGTCGCTGATCGGCGCGGCGAGCGCCGCGAACACCGCGCTGCTGCAGAGCGAGGGCCGCGGCCCGCTGACCTCCAACATCGGCGAGGCCGGCGGCTTCTTCCGCAGCCGGGACGGCCTTGCCGCTCCCGACGTGCAGTTCCACGCCGCGCCCGTGCTCTTCCACCAGGAGGGGCTCGGCGCGGCCACCGAGCACGGTTTCGCCTTCGGCCCCTGTGTGGTCGCCCCGACCAGCCGCGGCGCGGTGACCCTGCGCTCGCCCCGCCCGGACGCCGCGCCCCGGATCGTGCACAACTACCTGACGACGGCAGCGGACCGGGACTGCATCGTCGCCGGGGTCCGGATCGCCCTGGAGATCGCGGCGCAGCGGGCGGTGGCCGACATCGCGACCGGACCGTACGGGGACAGGCCGGACTCCGATTCCGACGCGGACATCCTCGCGTGGGCGAGGCGGTCCGGGCAGACGCTGTACCACCCGACGTCGACCTGTGCCATCGGCTCGGTGGTCGACCCCGAACTGCGGGTGTTCGACATGGCCGGTCTGCGGGTCGTCGACGCCTCGGTGTTCCCGACGGTGCCACGGGGCAACACCAACGCCCCGACGATCATGGCCGCGGAGAAGGCGGCCGACCTCATCAAGGCGGACAACGGCGCAGCGGGAGCCCGACGATGACGACGTCCCCGCCGGCGACCGACCAGGCAGGGGCGATCGACCGGGCCGTCGACGACCTGGCCCGCGGCGAGGCCGCTTGGGCGGCCTGCGACCTGGCCAGCCGTCGCGAACTGCTGGAAGAGGTGCACGCGGCCACCGGTGAGCAGGCGGAGGCGTGGGTGCGTGCGGCCCTCGCCCGGTCCTCGCCGCCCTCGAACTGCTCAGCGGCCCCCGGACGTTCCTCGACGAGGCGGTCCGCGCCGCGAACGAGAAATTCACCGGCACGCTCGGCGTGAACCTGGTCGCGCACCCGCGCACCATGGCCGCACTCGGACCCGCACTGGACGAGGCGGTCGCCGAACTCCGGTACGGCACAGTGGCGTTGAACGCCTGGACCGGAGTCGGCTACCTGACCGCGACCGCGACCTGGGGTGCCTTCCCCGGCCACACCCTCGACGACGTGCAGAGCGGCATCGGCGTCGTGCACAACGCGCTCCTGCTCGACGGACCGGAACGCACCGTCGTACGCGGGCCGTTCCGTCCCGCGCCCCGGTCGATCCTGCACGGGGAGATGGCCATGTCCCCGAAGCCACCATGGTTCGTCGGCAATCGCGCTGCCGCCACCACGGGCCGTCTCCTCACCGGCTTCGCCGCGGCCCCCGGCTGGTCCGCCCTGCCCGCGATCTTCGCGTCCGCGCTGCGCGGCTGACCGGGGTCGTGTCCCCCGCGCATCCGCGGGGGACACGGTGTCCTCGGTGCCCGGGCCACCGGCGTGGTCAGTGCGGAGGACGCCGCCGTTGGGACAGTCGTGAATTCCGACGGCGGCCGTCAGCGGCACGCAGGGCGTTCCGATGTGTCCGGCACCGCGCCGGGGCCGGGAGTGTCGATCTTCATCGCGACGGCCGCCTTGCGGGTGGCGGTGGTGTGGCTCCCCGGACACCTCGGGAGGGTTCGACACGGTGACGGTGGCGACTCCGTCGTCCGCCCTGGGTGGTGGTTGACTTCGGGGGTGACGTTTCGGCGGCGGCCCCGACGGGGACTGCTCCGGCACGTCGAGCCGGTCGTGGCGGACCGCGCCTTGTCTTCCTTCAGGGCCTCGGCCTCGCTCGCACGCGCGGGCCGGAACGGGATCGGCACCACGTCGGGAGGACGACATGGGCAGGACACGGGTGACGAGCCCGGGCGCCGGGCCGGCCGGACGGCTGCTCGCCCGGTGCGCCCTCCTGGCGGCCGTCGCCGCCGCGGTGGTCCTCCTGGTCGCGCTGGGAGCGGGCGGGTTGCTCATCGTCGGGGCGGGGCTTCTCGGGCTGATCGTCTGCGCGGCCGGCGGCTGGTGGTTCCTGGCGCACCGGGGCGCGGTGCGGCTGTTCGGGGCCGTCGTCGCGGTCGCCGCGCCCGTCGGCGTCCTGGTGGTGTTCGCGCACGGCGGCCTGTGGCTGACGGCACTTGCCTCGACCCTGTGCTGGACCACGGCCCTGGCCTGCGGCCGGTCCGCGCTGCGCAGGGCGCGTCCGCCACGGTCGCAGCGCCCCGTCCCCGCGCCCCGCCCGAGGCGGGCGGTCATCGTCATGAACCCGAAGTCCGGTGACGGCAAGGTCGGCCGATTCGGTCTCGCCGAGCGCGCGGCGGAGCTCGGGGCGCGGGTGATCCTGCTCGACCCCTCCGCCCCGGCCGATGTCGCCGCGCTGGCCCGTCAGGCCGTGGCCGAGGGCGCCGATCTGCTCGGCGTCGCGGGCGGCGACGGCACCCAGGCGCTGGTCGCGGCGGTCGCCGCCGAGCACGACCTGCCCTTCCTCGTCGTCTCCGCCGGTACCCGCAACCACTTCGCCATGGACCTCGGCCTCGACCGGTCCGACCCGGCCCGCTGCCTCGACGCGCTCACGGACGGCGAGGAGATCCGGGTCGACCTGGGCGACGTCGCCGGCCGCGCCTTCGTCAACACGGTGTCGTTCGGTGTGTACGCGGACATCGTGCAGAGCCCCGAGTACCGCGACGCCAAGGCGGCCACCGCGCTGAACCTCATGCCGGATCTGCTGGCGGGCGACCAGGCACGGAGGCTCGACGCGCGGGTCGACGACACCGTGCTCTCCTCCCAGCAGGCGCTGCTCGTCAGCAACAACCCGTACGTCTCCCCCGAGGAACTCGGTGGCGCCGGACGCAGAGCACGGCTCGACGGCGGTGAACTGGGCGTACTGGCAGTGCGGGTGGAGGGCGCGGCGCAGGCCGCCGACGTGGCCGTGCGGGGCACACAGGCGGAGGGTCTGACCGTCATGAGCGCGCATCGGGTCGAGGTGACCTCCGACGAGGACACGATCCCGGTGGCGGTGGACGGTGAGGCTCTGCGGATGCCCACGCCGGTCGTGTGCTCGCTGCGCGCCGGCGCCCTGCGGGTCCTGGTGCCGCGCGACCGCCCGGGTGTGGCGGTTCCCGCACCGCCCGTGAACTGGCGGCGGCTCGTCGACCTCGCGTTCACGCCCACGGAGCGCAGGCCCCCGGGAGCGACCCGCACCTGACCGGAGCTCGGCCCCGGCCGCCGATCCCGCCGGGGCATGGCTGCGCACCGGTGCCCCGGCCGGAGCTCGGCAGTTGTGGCTGCTACGGTCTCGAACCACGTTCGAGACCGCTCGGACGCGAGGCTCGGACGATTGCCGGATCGAAGGGCGGGACGGTCGCGAGCATGCACTCCAGGGGATACACGGCGGTGGAATACGGTGAGGTCACCGTGCTCGTGGGCGCCCGGCAGGGCGCCTACCCGTACGGCAACTCGCTGCTCGTGCGAGGCACCTCCGCATCACTGCTCATCGACCCTTCGCTGTCGCTCGTCGGGGACGCGCCGGCCGTGGACGGGGTCCTCGTGAGTCACGCGCACGAGGACCACATCGCCGGCCTCGCGGGCTACGACGTGCCGGTCCACACCCATCTCAGTGACCTCGACGCGGTGCGATCCCGCGAGGTCATGGTCGCCGGGTTCGGCATCCCGTCCGACGCGGTCGAGGCCTTCGACAGGAGGCTGCGCGACGAGTTCCACGTGGAGGGACGTCCGGACGCGCTGGGGTTCGAGGACGGCGCGACGTTCGACCTCGGCGGGCGCACGGTGAGCGTCGTGCACCTCCCCGGTCACACGGCGGGCCACAGCGGCTTCCTGATCGAGCCGGACGGCTTCCTCTTCACCGCGGACATCGACCTGACGTCCTTCGGCCCGTTCTACGGCGACCTCGGCAGCGACGTCGAGGCCTTCGAGGCGTCGATCCGCCGCTGCCGGGAGATCGACGCGCGCTGGTACGGCACCTCTCACCAGAAGGGCGTGATCGAGGGCGCCGCGGAGTTCCGACGGCGCCTGGACGCGTTCGCCGGCGTCGTCGAGCGGCGGGAGGCGGCGCTGCTCTCGTTCCTCGGCGAGCCGCGGACCGTCGACGAGATCGCGGAGCACAGGCTCGTCTATCGCCCGCACGTCGAGGGACCGCACGTGCGGCCGGTGGAACGACGGACGGCGGTCCAGCACCTGGACCGGCTGATCGGACGAGGCCTGGTCGAGAAGGTGGAGCCCGAGCGCTTCCGGGCGGCCTGACCCCTTGCGCGGCAGCACGTACGTGCCGCACCGAGCCCTGATCGAAGCGGCGATCACGCGACACGGCACCTCTCTGGGCACCGCCGTCCATCACCGGGTTCACCGTCCTACCCGGTCCCGCTCTCCAGCCGGATTCAAGGGCCTACTGGGACCGCCGCGACGCCGAGCCTGCGGACGAATTCCCGGCGGTGACACAGCGTGAGCCGGCGCCACATACGGTTGATCGGGCATAGACGGTTCACCTGAGCGGATGAAATCGCCTAAGTTGTTCTAATTAGGTTGGATGCGATGAATGTAGACCGCTGTAGGTCCATATCCGATCGCATACGGCTCAGCGGTTACCCAAGCGGTGAGCGGAGGCGACAGTCGACAGTGGTGAACACTAGAGGCGGCGACGCGGAGAACACCGACTCGTCCATACCCCACGTCCCCCGTCCGCTGCGCCAGACGCACGACCTGCGGACCCTACAGGCCGTACTGCCCATGGACCGACACCGCATACGCATGCTGCTGCTCGATGCCGTCGACGAGGACCGGCGCGATGTCGACGTGCTGCTGACCGCGCTCCAGCAGGCGGTGGCCGAGGTGCACGGCCTGGGCGGCATGGTGCATCTCCCGGGCGGCGGCATGAGCGGCATCCTCTACCTGGTCGCCGACAGTGGCCTGCCGGAGTCGATGACCCGGCCCTGGCTCATCATCCCGGTACGGGGCACGGCGCCGCCCAGCAAGGCAGCCCGCAACGACACCGTCGCCTGGCAGCCCGACCTGGCCCCGCCCGACCCGGTGCCGGGCCGCGACCCTGCCGCCATGTGGCCCGCCCGGCTCACCGCCGGAATCGGTCACCTGGCCGTCCCCATCGCGGGAGGCGGCTCGCGCCGCGGTGCGCTCTCCGTCCTCTTCGCACCGGGCGCCACGGTCGGCGCGGCGGAGCGCGCGTTTCTGAGCGAGGTCGCGGCCTGGATGTCCGAGAGGCTCAAGTCGTCCGGGATCCTCAACCCGTCCCCCACGCTGCTGCGCGCCCTGGAGAACGAGCCGGAACCCCGGGATGCCGCCTCCCCGTGGGACGACGGGGAAAGGGCGCCCATCCTCACGTACACCTGGGACCTGCGCACCGGTGCGCTGACCTCCGACACGCCCGTCGAGGAGGTGCTGCCCGGCATCGATCCGGAGGTGATGGGCGGCGGCATCGAGGCGTGGGCGGAGCTGATCCACCCGGACGACCTGCCGAGTGCGGTGGCCGGCTTCGACACGGGCATCCAGCTGCGCGGCGGCTTCCAGAACGAGTACCGGATCCGTCGCCAGGACGGCACATACATCTGGATCGAAGCCGGAGCCAGGACGATCACCGACGCGGAGGGGACGCCGGTGAAGGTGATCGGCACCCTTCGGGACAGCAGTGAGACCCATGCCGCCGCCGAGTCGGTGGGGCGGGCGCTGCGGCACATGAGTGACGGCTTCGTGTCCCTGGACTCGGACTGGCGCATCGGATTTCTCAATCAGGCCGCCGAACGGCTCCTGGGCGCCGCGGGAGATGTGGCCGGAGCCGTGCTCTGGGACATTCCCGCGGTGCGTGCCGTGCCGGGGCTGGAGCAGCGGTGCCGGGCCACGGCGGCCGAGGGCCGGCCGGCCGGGTTCGACGTACCCGGTTCGGACGGGGCGTCCTGGTACCACCTGCGGCTGGTGCCGGTGCCGGAAGGCCTCACGCTCTACATCACCGACACCACCGAGCGGCATCTGCGGGAGGCCGAACGCGTCGCCGCGGAGCGGGCGGCCGCGGAGCGCGCTTCCCTGGTGCAGCAGATCACTCGGGAGCTGGCCGAGGCCGTCACGGCCCAGGACGTGATGACGGCGGTGGCCGACGTCGTGATGGCCCCCCTCGGGGCCAGCGGACTCATCATGCTCGGCGTGGTCGGCGACCGGCTGGACGTGATCGGCTCCCAGGGGTATTCGGACCACTTCACCCGACTGCTGGACGGGCAGTGGACGCTGCGGGACACCACGAGCCCGGTGGTGGACGCCCTGCGGACCCGCACGCCCCTCTGTGTGTCCTCCCCCGAGGAGTTCCTGAAGCGGTACCCGGGGACCGAGATCCTGATCAAGGAGGGCGGCAAGCAGGCGTGGGCCTTCCTGCCGTTGGCCGTATCGGGGCGCGGGATCGGCGCGGCGGTGATCGGCTTCCAGGAGCCGCGCGTGCTGGACGACGACGAACAAACACTGCTGACCGCGCTCAGCGGACTGATCGCACAGGCCCTTGAGCGGGCCGGGCTCTACGACGACGCGACGACCCGGGCCCGTACGCTCCAGCGCAGCCTGCTTCCGCAGGCACTCCCCGAGCTGCCCGAGGTGACGACGGCGGCGCGCTATCAGTCGGCCAAGCAGGGAGCCGACGTCGGTGGCGACTGGTACGACGTGATCCCGCTCTCCGCGGCCCGGGTGGCGCTCGTGATCGGCGACGTGATGGGCCACGGCATGGCCGAGGCCGCCACCATGGGCAGGCTCCGCACCGCCGTCCGCACGCTGTCCGAGCTGGAGCTGCCGCCCGACGAGATCCTCGGCCACCTCAACGACATCGTCGGCGAACTGGGCACCGATGCCTTCGTGACCTGTCTGTACGGCATCTACGACCCTGTGACCCGGTGTCTGTCGTACGCCAGCGCCGGTCAGCCGCCCCCGGCGGTGGCCCACCCCGACGGCACCGTCACCTTCTTGTCGATGACCCCCGACCCACCGCTGGGCGTGGCCGCTCCGCCCTTCGAGACCCGCGAGACCCTGCTGCCCGCCGACAGCCTGCTCGCCCTCTACAGCGACGGCCTGGTCGAGAGCAAGGACAGGGACGTCACCACCGGCATGAACCGCCTCGCCGAGCTGCTCCGCGAGTCCGTGCAGGCCATGCCGGACTCGACGGCGGACGCGTCCGACCTGGACGTCCTGTGTGCCGCCCTCACCTCCGCGCTCCTCCCCGCCCACGGCGCGTTGATCGACGACGCCGCCCTGCTGCTGGTCCGCACCCACTCGCTGGACGCGGAGAACGTCGCCGAGTGGACGTTGCCCGAGGACCCGGTCGCTGCGGGCCAGGCCCGCACCCTGGCCCGCGCCCAGCTCTCCGACTGGGACCTCGCCGACGAGGACCTGATCATGACCACCGAACTCCTGGTCAGCGAGCTGGTCGGGAACGTCGTCCGGCACGCCTATGGGCCCATCCGGCTGCGTATGCTCCGCAGCCGCGCACTGATCTGCGAGGTCTCCGACGCCAGTCTGACCACACCGCACATCCGCCACTCCTCCGCCACCGACGAGGGCGGCCGCGGCCTGCAGCTCATCTCCGCGCTCTGCCAGCGCTGGGGCACCCGCCACACCCGCACCGGCAAGTCCATCTGGACCGAACAGCCCCTCCCCAGCGCCTCGGCCTGATCATTGCGCCGAGGCGGCGCTCCTTTCGTCGACCTTCGAGGCCCTGAACCGCCCTTCCCTGAGACGGCATGGGGGTTGCACGCACAGACCGCCCCCGAAGTATGTTGTCCCACCACATGTGCGCCCGACCTGCGTGTTCCTACCGTGTGCCGACACGTACCCGTCCCCACCGCACACGAGGAAGTGGCGCACATGGCCTCCGCAGCAACCGCTCCCCCATCCCCGGGCACTCCCGCCAATCTCAAGCGCATCGTCGCCGCGAGCCTCATCGGCACGACCATCGAGTGGTACGACTTCTTCCTCTACGGCTCCGCCGCCGCCCTGGTGTTCAACAAGCTCTTCTTCCCTGACTCCGACCCGCTCGTCGGCACGCTGCTCTCGTTCCTGACGTACGCGGTGGGGTTCGCGGCCCGGCCCATCGGCGCGCTCGTCTTCGGGCACTACGGCGACCGGCTCGGGCGCAAGAAGCTGCTGGTGATCAGCCTGTTGATGATGGGCGGAGCGACGTTCGCGATCGGACTGCTGCCCACGCACGCCACGGTCGGCTCGGCCGCACCGGTGCTGCTGACCACGCTGCGCCTGGTGCAGGGATTCGCGCTGGGCGGCGAATGGGGCGGCGCCGTCCTGCTGGTGTCCGAGCACGGAGACGCCAAGCGCCGCGGCTTCTGGGCCTCGTGGCCGCAGACCGGCGCGCCGGCGGGGCAGCTCCTGGCCACCGGTGTGCTGTCGCTGCTCACCGCCACCCTGTCCGACGACGCGTTCGGCTCCTGGGGCTGGCGCGTCCCGTTCCTGCTCTCAGGCCTCCTGGTGATGGTCGGTTTGTGGATACGTCTTTCGGTCGATGAATCCCCGGTGTTCAAGCAGGCGTTGGCGCAGGCCGAGGCCCGCAAGGCGGCCACCTCGGACGACTCGGAGGTGGAGAAGCTGCCGCTGGTCGCGGTACTGCGGCACCACTGGCGGGACGTGATCATCGCGATGGGCGCCCGGATGGCGGAGAACATCAGCTACTACGTGATCACCGCCTTCGTCCTCGTGTACGCGACGACCGCCGCGGACGTCTCCAAGCAGACGGCACTGAACGCCGTACTCATCGCGTCCGCCGTGCACTTCGCGGTGATTCCGGCCTGGGGCGCGCTCTCGGACCGGATCGGCCGCAGGCCCGTCTATCTGCTGGGCGCCGCCGGCGTCGGGCTGTGGGCCTTCCCCTTCTTCTCGCTCGTGGACACCGGCAGCTTCGGGAACCTGATCCTCGCCATCACGGTCGGCCTGGTGCTGCACGGCGCGATGTACGCGCCGCAGGCGGCCTTCTTCTCCGAGATGTTCGCGACGCGGATGCGCTACTCCGGCGCCTCCATCGGCGCGCAGTTCGCCTCGGTCGCCGCCGGTGCGCCCGCGCCCCTCATCGCCACCGCGCTGCTCGACTCCACCGGCGGCTCCACCATGATCTCCCTGTACGTGATCGCGGCGGCCGTCCTGACGCTGGTCGCGGTGGGCTGTGCCAAGGAGACCAGGCACCGCGATCTGGCCGATGTGGACGCGCCGGTCGAGAACCGTCCCGCCGCGGCGGAGAAGGCGGACGCCCGCACCGCCTGAGCCTCCGGCCCGGTCCTCGCACCGCGCCGAAGGGAAACCCTTCGCTGACCCCCGTGCGCGCGACGCGCACGGGGGTCAGCGCCGTGCGGTGGTCGACAACCGGTGCAGCCGCAGGGCGAGTTGGATCTCCAGGGCGCGCGCGGGGCTCTGCCAGTCGTCCCCCAGCAGCCGTCCGACCCGCTCCAGCCGCTGCGCCACCGTGTTCACATGCACATGCAGGTCGTCCTTCGTGCGGGCCGGGCTCATGCCGCACGCGAAATAGGCGTCCATGGTGCGCAGCAGATCGGTCCCGCGGCGTTCGTCGTAGTCCACGACGCTTCCGATGGTGCGCTCGACGAATCCCGAGATGTCCCGGTCCCCGGCCAGAAGCAGTCCCAGGAAGCCGAAGTCCTCGGCGGCCGCGCCGTCCCCGGTGCGGCCGAGCAGCCGCAGGGCCTCCAGACAGCGCTGCCCCTCCGCGTACGCCGACGCCACCGCTTCGGGGCGGGCGGCGAGTTGCTCGACGGGCGCGGAGGCGCCCACGGTGACCCCTTCGCTCACCGCGCCGCCGAGGTGCCGCGCCGTACGCCGGGCCAGGTCCGTCGCGGTGTCACCGGTCTCCAGGGGAAGCAGCAGTACGGTGCCGCCGTCCCGGGCGGCGGCCAGTCCGTGCCGGGTGGTGGCGAGATGGGAGGCGGCCGCCCACAGGCGTCTGCGTCCGGCCGCCTCGCGGTCGGCGTCCAGGGCGGCGGTGTCCAGCCGGGCGGCCAGCACGACATGGGGCCGGTCGAGATCGGCCTGGAGTCGGGCGGCCCGCTCGCGCAGCAGACGCGGATCGCGGTCACGCGCGTCCAGCAGGTCGTCCAGCAGCTCGCCCCTGACGCGCTGCTCGGCGTCGGACGCCGAGCGCCGGGCGAGCAGAAGGAGCGAGGTGACCATCGCCGCGCGCTCCAGGGTGCGCTGGTCGACCGGGTCCAGGCCCGGATGCCCGTGCAGCACCAGCGCGCCGAGCAGCTCGCCACCGGCGGCGACCGCGGCGACCCAGTCGTCCTTGTGCCGCACGGCGTGGCCGTCGGCGCGGGACGCCTCCACCGCGGCGGCCGGTGCCTCGTCCGCCTCGGCGAACTCGACGGCACCGTCGAGGACCTCCGACACGGCGGCGGCCACGTCGTGCACTCCGCCACCGCGCAGCACGAGCTCGGCGAGCCGGTCGTGGATGTCCGACGCCCGCTCGATCACTCCGCTGCGGTCCCTGATGATCTCGTGGGCGCGGCCGAGGCGGTCCAGTGCGGAACGGGTCTCCGCGAGCCGGTTCGCCGTGTCGATGGCGGCGGCGGCCAGGGCCGCGAACGAGCCGAGCAGGGCGATCTGCTCGCGCTCGAACACCCGCGCACGGCGGTCCGCGGCGAACAGGACGCCGATGACCTGGGAACCGATCATCAGCGGCACACCGAGGATCGCGACGAGTCCTTCGTCCCGCACGCCCGCGTCGATGGTGTGGGTGTGCTGGAAGCGCGCGTCCTTGAAGTAGTCGTCGGTGACATAGGGACGGGCGGTCTGCGCGACGAGCCCGCCGAGGCCCTCACCCATGCCGAGGCGCAGCTGCTGGAAGCGCGCGGCGACCGAGCCCTCGGTGACTCTCATATAGGTGTCGCCGCGGTCCGAGTCGTTCAGGCTGAGGTAGGCGACGTCGGTGCTCAGCAGTGAGCGGGCCCGCTGGACGATCGCCTGCAGCACGGCATCGAGGTCGCGCAGGCCCGCCAGGTCGTGCGCCGTCTCGAACAGCGCCGAGAGCTCGGCCTCCCGTCGGCGCCGGCCCTCCATGTCCGAGCGCACGCGCAGGGCGAGCAGCCGGGCCCGGTCGAGCGCGGCGACGCGCTCGGCGGACCGGCCCTCGGCGCGGGCGAGCAGCACCGGCTGCTCGTACGCGTCGGCGGACGCGCCGCGAGCCAGGAGCTCCAGGAACGGCGCCTCGGCGCTGTCGGCGAAGGACTCGACGGAGGGGACGTGATCGCGGGACATGGTCACAGGATTGCGCATCTCGGGGCCGGTGCCACCGGCCTGTGGACAACTCCCGGCCCGCACCGGACACCGGCCGGTCGCGACCGGCACGGCTCGGCTCGGGTCGCTGCCCGCGACCGGCGGCCGGCGGCGCGCGGGGCGCTACGGCAGGCGGCCGGCAGCGCGGACAGCGGTGCGGACGGTGCTCCGGCCTGCGTCGGACGGCACGGGTGGCGGTGCGGCCGGCGTGCGGGAGCGGGAATCACGGTTCAGTGGGCGGTCCAGCCCCCGTCCAGCACCAGGGACGTACCGGTGATGAAAGCCGCCTGCGGGCTGCACAGATAGGCCACCGCCTCGGCGACCTCCTCCGGTTCGATCAGCCGCTTGACCGCGCTGTCCTGGAGCAGCACCTCGCTGAGGACCTGCTCGCGCGGGATCCCGTGCGCCCGCGCCTGATCGGCGAGCTGCTTCTCCACCAAGGGGGTCCGCACGTAAGCGGGGTTCACGCAGTTCGAGGTGACCCCGTGAGGCGCGCCCTCGAGCGCGGTGGTCTTGGAGAGCCCTTCGAGTCCGTGCTTCGCGGCCACATAGGCCGACTTGAACGCCGAGGCGCGCAGCCCGTGGACCGAGGAGACGTTGACGACGCGGCCCCAGCCCTGCCCGTACATGTGGGGCAGGGCGCCGCGGATGAGCCGGAACGGCGCCTCCAGCATCACGGTGAGCACGGTGTGGAAGACGTCGGGCGGAAACTCCTCGATCGGGCGCACCAGTTGCAGTCCGGCGTTGTTGACCAGGACGTCGGTGCCCGCCGCGGCCTGTTCCGCCGCGTCGAGGTCGGTGAGGTCGAGGACGTGCGGCTCGACGGTTCCGGCGAGGCCGTGTGCGTGCTCGGCGAGCACATCCAGGCCCGCGGAGTCCCGGTCCACCGCTCTGACCTTGGCTCCGGCGGCGGCCAGCCGCAGCGCGCAGGCGCGGCCGATGCCGCCCGCGGCGCCGGTGACGAGCGCGGTGCGGCCGCCGAGATCGAGTGCGGGGGCGTGGGGGCCCTGGTGGGCGCTGGGCGCGGTCATGACTTGACCCTAGGCAGCACCCACGCGCCGACCGATGTGGTCACCACACACAGTTCGGTGTCAGGTCGTAGGGTCGAACCATGTGGGTCCGTCGGACAGGGCCTGCTTGATCCGGAAGAGCGCGGTGTCCCGGAGCTCCGGCAGGGCATCCACGTCGAACCAGCCGACCTCCAGCGATTCGTCGTCGTTGACCCGGGCCTCACCGCCGACCGCACGGCACCGGAACGTGGTGTCCATGAACTGGCAGATGTCGCCGTTGTCGAAGGTGACCTGCTTCCCGGCCCGGACCAGGACGACGCGCTCGACCACGCAGCGTACGGCGGTCTCCTCGTAGACCTCGCGTACGGCGCAGGCCGCCGGCTGCTCCCCCGGGTCCGGGATCCCGGAGATCAGCGCCCACTCGTGGTTGTCCGAACGCTGCCCGAGCAGCACTCTGCCGTCGTCGTCGAAGACCACGGCGCTGACGCCGGGGAGCCAGAGCAACTGGTGCCCCGCGGAGGCCCGGATCGTGCGGATGAAGTCGGGAGTAGCCATGCCCCGACCCTAACGGCCCGGCTCGGCCGCCTCCCGTCAGGCGTCGGAGCCGCGCCGCCCGCGGACGGCCGTGGCCGCGCCCCAGCCGAGCCCGCCCACGGCGAGCACGACCAGGACCATCTCGGGAAGGATGCCGAGCTTCGTCGCCGGGGTCTCGGAGGTGCGCAGGGGCACCTTCTGGACGAGCGAGTCGGCCACGAACATCCCGGTCCTCTGGGTGATCCTGCCGTCCGGCATGATCACGGCGCTGACGCCGCTCGTCACCGGCACCGTGACCGTGCGGCTGTGCTCGACGGCGCGGATGCGGGACATGGCGAGTTGCTGATAGGTCATCTCGCTGCGGTCGAAGGTCGCGTTGTTGCTGGGGACCGAGATCATCTGCGCGCCGTCCGTGACGGTGTCGCGCACGGCCCAGTCGAAGGCCGCCTCGTAGCAGGTCGCGAGACCGACCTTCGCGCCGTCCATGGTGAACACGCCCGGCTCGGTGCCGCGGCTGAAGTCCTGGCGCACCATGGTCGTCCAGTTCTTGTTGATGGCACCGAGGAGCGAGCGCAGCGGGAGGTACTCGCCGAAGGGCTGCACCTGCCGCTTGTCGTACGTGTCGACGGCGCCCTTCTCGGGGCCCCACAGGATCTGCTCGTTGTAGAGCTTGCCGTCCCGTTCGACGACGCCGCCCACCGAGATGGGGGCACCGATCGCCCGGGCGGCACCGTCGATCACGGCGCGCGCGTCGGCGTTGGTGAACGGGTCGATGTCGGAGGAGTTCTCCGGCCACAGCACGATGTCGGGCTTCGCGACCTTGCCGGCCCTGACCTCGGCGGCGAGTCGTTCCGTCTCCCGCGCGTGGTGGTCGAGAACGGCACGCCGCTGGGAGTTGAAGTCCAGTCCCGCGCGCGGCACGTTGCCCTGGATGACCGCGACGGTCGTCGTGCCCTTCTCCGCCTTGTCGCTGACGAGCGTCCGCGCGGCGAGCGCACCGACGACGGGCACGGCCACGCCGAGCAGCGCCACCGCCGCGGCACCCTTGCGGACCGCTCCGGTACGCCGGCCCTCGACGGCCAGACGCACGATCTCGTACAGCCCGAATCCGCAGAGGACGACCGCGAAGCTCAGCACCGGAGTACCGCCCACCGCCGCGAGCGGCAGGAAGACTCCGTCGGCCTGGCCGAAGGCGATCTTGCCCCAGGGGAAGCCTCCGAAGGGGGCACGCGCGCGTGCCGCCTCTCCCGCGATCCACACGGCGGCCGCCCACAGCGGCCAGGCGGGCAGCCGGGACACGAGCGTGATGCCCGCGCCGACGAGTGCGACGTACACGGCTTCGACGGCGACGAGCGCCAGCCACGGACCGGGGCCGACCTCGACGCCGGTCCAGACGAGCAGCGGCAGCAGGAATCCGAGGCCGAACAGATAGCCGAGGCCCAGTGCCGCCTTCCAGGTGCGACCGCGCAGGACCCAGGCGAAGAGCGCGAAGGCAGGAAGGGCGAGCCACCACAGCGTGCGGGGCGGGAAGCTGACGTACAGCAGCACTCCGGAGAGCGCCGCTACGGCGGCCGGGACGAGGCGTCGCACCCATGCGGCCCCGCGCGAGGCGGGCGCGGCCTGGGGTTCGAGCTGATCCGGCTCGTCTACGGTGGTTGCGGTGGCGGTCACTCGGGGAGTGTACGGCGCGTGACCAGGGCGCCGACAGCACGGTCTCGTCCGCTCTGCGGGAGTCCGGCCGGCCGCCGGGGCTCTCCTCATACACGCGCTGCAACGTTTCTGCGCAACATGTCCACAAACCTGCGCATCACCCGTTACGGTGTGCCCGAGCCTCTGACGTGCGGCCGGATGTGGTCACGACGGCCGGGGCCCGGCAGAGTCGGGGGGTCGACGGAGTGGGGTCCACCGGGATGGCGTCCGCGGCCGATCCCGCCGCCGCGGGCGAAAGACGCAGCGCTTCGGACGGCCTGGGCGTCGTCGTGCTCGCGGCCTGCGCCGCCTGGTCACTGGTCACGGCGACCGCGCACGGCGGCCGGCCCGAGGGCGTCCTGCTGGCGGTGCTCGCCGTGGCCGCCGGTTACGCGGCGGGGCGGATCTTCGGGGTGCTTCTTCCGGTCGCCGCCCCGTGCGCGGGTGCGCTCGCCGGACTCGGGCTCGCGATCGCCACTCCCGGCCCGCAGATCACCCTCCAGCTCGGACACTCGGGCGCCACCGCGGCACTGCTGACACTCGCCACGGGCGCGGCCTGCTGCGCGGCCTGGGCGGCGCAGACTCCGGGACCTCGCCTCGCCCTGCGTCTGCTCGCCGCCGGGATCACCGTGGCCGCGGCGGTGCTGGGGTCGACCACCGGTTTCGCCACCTGTGCCGGGGTCCTGCTCTGCTCGCTCGCCGCCGCCCGGATGCACCACCGGGCTCTGGGACTCGCGGGTCTCGCCGGCGCGGCGGCGCTGGTGACGGGACTGACCTGGGCGATCGCCGAGGACGCCCTGCCCGACGGCCCGACGGCCTCCCTGGAGGGACAGCTGACCCGGCACCGGGTCCTGCTCTGGCACGACGCGCTCCGGCTGGCCCACCAGGAACTGGTCCTGGGCGTGGGACCCGGACGTTACGGAGAGCTCAGCCCGACGGTCACGCAGTCGCTGCTCCCCGACGGCAAGCCCCACTCCGCTCCCCTGCAGCAGGCGGCCGAGCAGGGCGTGATCGGCGTGGCGCTGCTCGCGGCGGCGTTCTGCTGGATGCTGTACGCGCTGTGGCGCACTCCGCGCTCCACTCCGGTCGCGCTGACGGCCGGTGCGTCACTCACCGCGCTGGCGGCCATCGCCTCGATCGGCAACGCGCTGAGCTTCACGACGGTGACGGCGGGTGCGGGTCTGCTGGCGGGCCTGGCCACGGCACGGCCGCTGGCCGCCGAGGGGCCGGACGACCTCCCCGACACCATCCGCTGATCCGGCGGCCTTTGGCCGATGAGGGCCGCGCCGACCGGCGGGACCGTCAGTGCACCGTGCCGGGCGTGCCGGGCCGCAGGTGGTCACGGATGATGCGCACCGCCGCTTCGGCGTTGTCCACCGTGATCGTGAAGGTGTGTCCGTCGCCGAGGCGCAGCACCACGCCCTCACCGCGCCGGACGATCACCGCGGTCCCCTTCTCGGGCCGCCAGCGGTAGCCGAAGCCGCCCCACTGGCGTGGGGTGACCTTGGGCGCGAATTCGGCGCCGACGACGCTGGACAGCGGAATACGACGGCGCGGCAGTCCGATGTGACCGCAGCGCACTTCGAGGCAGTCCTTGTCCACCTTCACGGCGACGTGCAGGAAGGCGAGCGTGCCGAAGATGATCAGCAGTCCGGCGGCGATGCAGCCGACGACGGACATGATGAGCGGGGCCGATCCCGACGTCCACGCGGAGTCGACGGCCAGCTCGATACCGAGCGCCAGGCAGGCGGCTCCGCCGAGGGCGGGCAGCCACTGGACGCGGTTCGTCGCACGCCCGGTCCAGACCTCCGGATGCGGGGTGCCTTCGCCGTGGGGGTGGTCCCTCATGTCTACGAGGGTACTCAGCTTCCGCTGCGCGGGCACGGGCTTGCGGAGCGTCACTGGCCCCGGCGGACGATCCCCGTACGGAGGGGGTTCACACCGTGACCGGCAGTGCTCGGACGTCGCACGCAGCGCGTCCGGCCCGTCACCGGAAGTGGTCGCGGGGCCGGCCCTGCTCAGCGTGTCGGACGGTGACCTTCGGTCAGCGCGGGACCGACGGCCGAGAGCACCCGGCCTTCCTCGTAGCTGAGCGCGGTCGCGAGCAGCGACCCTTCTTCGCCGCCGAGGAGCACCGTCACGACGGAGTCGGCGGGGGCCTGCGGCCTCGGCGCCTCACCGATCCTGCGCAGTGCCTGCGCCGCGACCGCACCGGCCGAGCCGTGCAGGACGAGCGGCGGGCGTCCGGGCCGCTGCACGGCGGCGCGGATGCGCTCGGCGACCAGTTCGTAATGGGTGCAGCCCAGGACGACGGCCCTTACGTCCTCGGGAGTGTGCGCGGCGGCCGCCGCGATCGCGGCGTCGATGGCGTCCTGGTCCGCGTGCTCCACCGCGTCGGCGAGCCCCGGGCAGGCCACCTCGGTGACGCTCACCCCGTCCGCGAACTCGGCGATGAGTCCGCGCTGGTAGGGGCTTCCGGTCGTGGCGGGCGTGGCCCAGATCGCGACGGGGCCGCCGCCGGCGGCGGCCGGCTTGATCGCGGGCACGGTGCCGATGACGGGCACCTCCGGCTCCAGGCGCGCCCGCAGTGCGGGCAGGGCGCGTACGGAGGCCGTGTTGCAGGCCACGATCAGGGCGTCGGGACGGTGTCGCGCGGCGGCCTCGGCGACGGCGAGGGCGCGCGCGGTGACGTCCTCCGGTGTGCGGGGTCCCCAGGGCATGGAGCCGGGGTCCGAGGAGAGCACGAGATCGGCGTCGGGCCGCAGTCGGCGTACCGCGGCGGCAGCAGCGAGCAGTCCGATTCCGGAGTCCATCAGCGCGATCTTCACCCGGTCACCATAGACGATCCGCCTCGTCACCCGTCGTGGGGCAGACTGCGGTGGGTGAGCGCCGTGGTGTTTGTCGCTGTGATATCGCTGATCGCGTGGCTCTGGCTGCTGCTCGGCCAGGGCTATTTCTGGCGTACGGATGTACGACTGCCGTCACGCCGGGACCCGGACGAATGGCCGAGCGTCTGTGTCGTCGTGCCCGCGCGCGACGAGGCCACCGTCCTCCCCCAGAGCCTGCCGTCCCTCCTCGCCCAGGACTATCCGGGGCGCGCCGAGGTCTTCCTCGTCGACGACGGCAGTTCGGACGGCACCGGGAAGCTGGCCCGGGAGCTGGCGGAACGCCACGGCGGGCTGCCGCTCACCGTGGACTCTCCCGGGGAGCCGCCCGCGGGCTGGACGGGCAAGCTCTGGGCCGTGCGGCACGGAATCACCCTGGCACGCGCGCGTGAACCCGAGTACCTGCTGCTGACGGACGCGGACATCGCGCACGCTCCCGACAGCCTGCGGGAGCTGGTGGCGGCGGCCCGCACCGGGGGGTACGACCTCGTCTCGCAGATGGCGCGCCTGCGCGTGGAGAGCACCTGGGAGCGACTCGTCGTGCCCGCGTTCGTCTACTTCTTCGCCCAGCTCTATCCCTTCCGCTGGATCTCCGTGTGGAGGGCGCGCACGGCGGCCGCGGCGGGCGGCTGTGTCCTGCTGCGCGCCGACGCCGCCGAGCGGGCACAGGTCCCGGACGCCATCCGGCACGCCGTGATCGACGACGTCGCGCTCGCGCGGGCGGTCAAGCGGAGCGGGGGTCACATCTGGCTGGGGCTCGCCGACCGGGTGGACAGTGTGCGCCCCTATCCGCGACTGCACGACCTGTGGCGCATGGTCTCGCGCAGCGCCTACGCGCAGCTGCGGCACAGCCCGCTGCTGCTGGCCGGGACGGTCCTGGGCCTCGCCGTCGTGTACCTGGTGCCGCCGATCGCCTTCGTGGCCGGCCTCGCCGCCGGGAGCGTGTGGGCGGCGGTGGCCGGGGGGCTCGCGTGGATCGTGATGGGCGCGACGTACGTACCGATGCTCCGTTACTACCGGCAGCCCGCGTGGCAGGCCCCGCTGCTGCCGGTCACCGCTTTCCTGTACCTCCTCATGACGGTCGATTCGGCGGTGCAGCACTACAGGGGGCGCGGTGCCGCCTGGAAGGGCCGCACCTACGCCCGCCCCGACACCGCGCTCGAGGAGAGCTGAGTGCCCTACTTCCTGCCGGGAGTCCAGTTCATGCCCCACCCGTAGGCGTAGTCGACGGTGCGCTGGGGGCTCACTCCGCGCTCCGGGACCAGGTAGCGGGCCTCGCGCTGGACGATGAGGTCGTTGCCGGTGTTGGTGATGAGGGCGAGGGCACACACGGTCGAGGGCACGGTGCACTCGTCGAGGGAGAAGTCGACCGGAGCGCCGCTGAACGGCTGGAGCGTCACCGTGGCGTGCAGGTCGGCGAAGGAGCGCGCCCCTTCATAGATGGTGACGAAGATGAGGATGCGCCGGAAGCTCTGCTTGTGGTCGAGGTTGATCGTGAGGTTCTCCCCACTGGCCACGGCCCCCGTGCGGTCGTCCCCGTCGAGATGGATGTACGGCGGCTGGTGCAGCGCCCCGAAGGCGTTGCCCAGGGCCTGCACGACGCCCTTGCGTCCGTCGGACAGCTCGTACAGCGCGCACAGGTCGAGGTCGAGGTCCGAGTGCATCGCGACAGCACGGCCCCGCTTGCTGCCCCATCCCGAGAACTGCTTGCGCACCTGCCAGTTGAGATTGACGCGCATCGCGCCGGAGGTGCCGCCCTGCTTGGTCAGCGAGACCGAGGGGGCCTCCTTGGTCAGCGTCACCTTGGAGAGGCTGACCGGGACGGTGGGAGGCGGGGGCGTGCTCCCGTACGGGGCGGGGGGCGGCGGCGCGCCGTAGGGGGCCGGCGGCGGCGTGCTGCCGTACGGAGCGGGCGGGGGCGTGCTCCCGTACGGAGCGGGCGGCGGGGTACTGCCGTACGGCGCGGGCGGCGGAGTGGTCGCGTAGGGCGAGGGGGCCACGGGCGGTGCCGGCGGCGGCATGGTCACGGGCGGGGCCACCGGCGGTGCGGTGGGGGCCGGGGGTGCGGCGTGCTGGGGTTCGTCCACCGTGATCCCGTAGTCGGTGGCCAGTCCTTCGAGCCCGCTGCCGTAACCCTGCCCCACTGCGCGGAACTTCCAGGCGCCCTGGCGCCGGTAGAACTCGCCGAGGACGAAGGCGGTCTCGACGGTGGCGTCGGTGCTGTCGAACCGCGCGATCTCCGTGCCCCGCTGCGCGTCGAGCACGCGGATGCCGAGGCCGGGCACCTGCCCGAAGGCGCTCCCGTCGGTGGAGGCGGCGAGCACCACCGTCTCGATGGCGGACTCCACCCGCGTCAGATCGACCAGCAGCGCGTCCGTGACCTGCCCGCCCGCGTCCCGCTTGCCTTCGTGCCGCACGGCGCCGGACGCGTGCGCGGGCTGGTTGTAGAAGACGAAATCGCCGTCCGAACGGACCTTGCCCGAGACCAGCAGCAGCGCCGACGCATCCGCGTCCGGCACACCGGGTCCTGAACGCCATCCCAATTCGACGCGCAGCGCGGTCGTCGGCACGGGAACATTCGCTCCCTTTGACATTGACATGTACGCCCCCATCACGTGTCTCCGTACCGGGCCGCCGCGCGGCCGGTCCGCCGGCTCCGTTTCCCGCACAACCTAATCCCCCACCCCGGAGAACTCCCATGACCCGTGCAGGAAGATCCGTGGTCAACCGCCGGTAACCCGCCGCGAACTCGGCCTTTACACGATCCGAGCGCCGTTCGACGTCCTTTTTTGCCGAGTTCGCTCGGATTGGGGATCCCGCGTCACTGCCGACACGGAAAACAACCCTCTTATCGGTCTCCCCAACCAGCACATCGTGGGCTTAACTTATGTGCCATGACCTCCCCCCGCTCCACATACGGCGGCGGTTACTACTCCGCGCCGTCCTTCTTCCCGGACACCCCGATCTACGACTCTCTCGTCGCCGAGCGGGGCACTCCCCAGATCGCACCGATCCGGGTCCCCTCCGCCTACGAGACGGGCAGCCATCTCCCTGCCCTGCCGTCGGCACTCCCCGCACTGCCCGCCGGCCCGTCCCAGCAGGCACCCGCCTACGGGTACCCGCAGGCCCAGCAGCCCGCTCCGCTGCAACAGGCCCCGGCTCCCTACATCCCGCAGCAGGCGGCCGGCCCGCGTGGCTACCCCGGCCCCCAGCCGCAGCAGCAGCGCCCGATGGCGACCGGCACGGGCTACGAGGCGATGCGCCCCGCGGCCCCGCGACCCGCCCCGGCTCCCTACCAGGATCCGTACAACGGGCAGCAGTACCGCGGCTACTGAGGTATCCGCGACGTTTCACCGGTGCCTGCTGGCACCATGGCGGTCATGGGGAACGCGCAACTGCACTCGATCCATGTCCATCCGGTCAAGGCGTTCCGGGGCGAGTCGCCCCGGGAGGCCGTCGTGGAGCCCTGGGGGCTGGCCGGAGACCGCCGCTGGGCACTGATCGACGACGGGGGAAAGGTCGTCACGCAACGCCAGCAGCCACGTCTCGCACTGGCCGCCGCCGAGCTGTTGCCCGGCGGCGGCCTGCGGCTGTCCGGGCCCGGCCGCGAGCCGATCGACGTCACCGTGCCCGCGCGCGCCGGCACGACGGTGCTCGACATCTTCGGGGACAAGGTGGAGGGCGTCCTCGCCGACGACGCCGCGCATGTGTGGTGCAGCGCCTATCTGGGCACCGACGTGCGTCTCGTCCACATGGACGACCCGGCCACCTGCCGTCCCGTCGACCCGGACTTCGCACGCCCGGGTGAGACCGTCAGCTTCGCCGACGGCTATCCCCTGCTCGTCACCACGCTCGCCTCGCTGGACGCCCTCAACTCACTGATCGCGCAGGGCGACCACGCCCACGAGGGCCCCCTCCCCATGAACCGTTTCCGGCCGAACGCGGTCGTGTCCGGAACCGACCCCTGGGCCGAGGACGACTGGTCGAGGATCGCCATCGGCGAGGTCACCTTCCGGGTCGCCAAGATGTGCGGCCGCTGCGTCGTCACCACCACGGACCAGAGTTCCGCGGAGCGCGGCAAGGAGCCCCTGCGGACGCTCGGGCGCCACCGCCGCGTGGGGAACCAGCTGATCTTCGGTCAGAATCTCGTGCCCGAGTCCCGCGGCACGCTGCGCGTCGGGGATCCGGTCACCGTCCTCGAATAGCCTCGCGGCCGAGTTCCGTAAGTAGGGGCACCGAGGGGGAACCCCTGCCCGGGGCACGAGCGTTGAGAGTATGAGAAGTCCATGAGAGGGCCACGGGGAGGGTGATTTCGCTCTCTCTTCCCCGGGCTGCCGCGTGGACGGACCTGCTGCGGGTTATCACGGACGCGGAAGGGGGGTGCGGGACGGTGCGAGCGATCAGCGGACTCTGGCGCTGGCGGCACAATCCGCTGCGCCGCACGACCGATCTCGTGGAGGCCTGGCTGGGCCTGGCGGCCGTGCTGCTGGTCCTCGCCGTCGCGCCCCTCGTCGGGGCCGCGGTCGGCGCCTCGGCCCAGGACGCCCTCCAGCAGTCCGTTCGGGACCAGCACAGGACGCACCACCTGGTGGCGGCCACCGTCGTCAAGGAGCTGTCCCGCAGTCCGCTGGAGCCCGATCCGGAGACGTCGTCCTCGCGGGACGCCCACAGCCGCGTCCTGGCCGACTGGACGGCGCCGGACGGCACGGCCCAGCACGGCGCGGTGATAGCCGACCTCAAGTCCCCCCGTCACGGGGACCACTTCAGGCTCTGGACCGACACCCACGGCAACATAGTCGGCCGCCCGCTGGACGGCGCCACCGCGACGACACACGCCGTGCTGGCAGGAATCGGAGCGGGACTGCTGTGCGCGGGACTTGTCGAAGGGGCCAGGCGCATGATCGTCTGGCGCATGGTCCGCGGACGGTACGCCCGTTGGGACCAGGCATGGGACAAGGCGGGTCCCGACTGGGGCAAGGCAGGCACCGGCAGCTGACGGCCTTCCCGCTACGGTCATCCCGGTGTCCCCGCGCACGCTACGGTGGACCGGCCGAGCGGTTCGGCACCGTCGTGAGAGGCTGTCCGGCAGGGACCTGGGCGACGGGCTGTCAGCAGGGCCTCGCAGGACCCGCGTACGACGAGGTGGGGGCACAACAGCGCCATGGCACAGGGCACGGTCCAGGTGACGCACACCGGCACCTCGCGGTGGCGGCGCCGCACGGGTGAGTACGCATCGCTGGCCGCCGCCCTGGAGGCCGCGGCCGACGGAGACGTCCTCACCGTCGCTCCCGGCACCTACCGGGAGAACCTGGTGGTGCAGCGCGCGGTGACACTGCGCGGCCCCGAGGGTTCCCCCGGCTCCGTGCGCATCGCCCCCGTGGACGGCGTCCCGCTGACCGTGCGCGCCTCCGCCGTGGTCCAGGACCTGCACGTGGAGGGCCAGGACTCGGCCGCACCCGCGCTGCTCGTCGAGGAGGGCACGCCCGAACTGCTGGACGTCCGGATCGTCACGCGGTCCGCGGCGGGGATCGAGGTGCGGTCCGGAGCCCGGCCCACCGCGCGCCGTTGCACGGTGGACAACCCCGCCGGCATCGGCATCGCCGTACTGGACGGCGGCGGTGGGGTGTTCGAGGAGTGCGAGGTCGTCGCGGCCGGCCAGTCGGGGGTCGCGGTCCGCGGCGGCGCCCGTCCGCGCCTGGACCGCTGCCGGGTCCACCACGCCTCCGGCGCCGGCCTGTCCGCCACCGGCGAGGGCTCCTCGCTCGAAGCGGTGGGCTGCGAGGTGTACGAGGTGAAGGGCTCCGGGGTGCAGATCACGGGGCGGGCCACGGCCCATCTCACCGACTGCGACGTGCACCGCACGACGGCGGACGGCGTCACGCTCGACACGGACGCGGTCCTCACGCTCGCCGACTGCCGCATCCACGACATCCCTGAGAACGCGGTGGATCTGCGCTCGCGTTCCGTGCTGACGCTGACGCGCACCACCGTGCGGCAGTTCGGGCGCAACGGCCTGTCGGTGTGGGACCCCGGCACCCGTGTCGACGCCAACCAGTGCGAGATCTTCGACAGCACCGGCGACTATCCGGCGGTGTGGGTCAGCGACGGCGCGACCGCGGTCCTCGACTCCTGCCGTGTGCACGACGTGCCCGACGCCCTGTTCGTCCTCGACCGCGGCTCCCGCGCGGACGTCGTCGACAGCGACATCTCCCAAGTACGCAACACGGCGGTCTCGGTGAGCGACGGCGCCACCGCCCAACTCGACGACTGCCGGATCCGGGACGCCGCGACGGGTGCGTGGTTCCGTGACCACGGCAGCGGCGGCACCCTGTCCGGCTGCACCGTCGACGGCACACAGACCGGTGTGATCGTCACCAAGGGCGCCGATCCCACCATCGAGCGCTGCACGGTCACCTCGACCGCCGAGGCGGGCTTCTACGTGTCGGCCGACGGCCGGGGCAGTTTTCTCAACTGCCGGGTCACCGACAGCGGGGGCTACGGCTTCCATGTGATCGACGGCTGCCGTTCGACGCTGAGGAAGTGCCGTACCGAGCGGTGCGCGCGCGGGGGTTACGAGTTCGCGGACGGCAGCGCACCCGGTGGTGGCCCGGTCGTCGAGGACTGCACGAGCGACGAGAGCGCCGGGCTGCGTCCGCCGGTGCCCGAGGCGGCCGTCCAGACGTCGAGTCCGTCGTCGGGTCTGCTGGGTGCCATCCCGGGCCAGCGGACCACCGAGCACGAGCCCCTCGTCACCGCGGAGGCGCCGGCGCAGCCCGCACGCACGTCCAAGGCGGTCCTCGGTGAACTCGACACGCTGGTGGGCCTGGAGAGCGTCAAGCGGGAGGTGCGGGCGCTCACCGACATGATCGAGGTGGGACGGCGTCGGCAGGAGGCGGGCCTCAAGGCCGCGTCGGTCCGCCGCCATCTGGTCTTCACCGGCTCCCCCGGTACCGGCAAGACGACGGTGGCCCGGCTGTACGGCGAGATCCTCGCCTCGCTGGGCGTCCTGGAACAGGGCCATCTGGTCGAGGTGTCCCGGGTGGACCTGGTCGGCGAGCACATCGGCTCCACCGCGATCCGCACCCAGGAGGCGTTCGACCGGGCGCGCGGCGGTGTCCTGTTCATCGACGAGGCGTACGCGCTGTCGCCGGAGGACTCGGGGCGGGACTTCGGGCGCGAGGCCATCGACACCCTGGTGAAGCTCATGGAGGACCACCGGGACGCGGTCGTGGTGATCGTCGCGGGCTACACGGAGGAGATGGAGCGGTTCCTCTCGGTCAACCCCGGTGTGGCGTCCCGTTTCTCACGCACCATCACCTTCGGCGACTACGCGCCCGACGAGCTGCTGCGGATCGTGGAGCAGCAGGCCGAGGAGCACGAGTACCGGCTCGCCCCGGGCGCGGCCGAGGCGTTGCAGAAGTACTTCACGGCGATCCCGAAGGGCCCCGCGTTCGGCAACGGCCGCACCGCGCGGCAGACCTTCGAGGCGATGGTGGAGCGGCACGCGGGACGGGTCGCCCAGCTGGCGGAGCCGGACACCGACGACCTCACACTGCTCTACCCGGAAGACCTGCCGGAGCTGCCCTGAGGGCCGCTGTCCTGCGGGCGGGGAGCGGGGACGTCGGGCCTCAGCCGGCTCAGCAGCCGCGCCCGCTCGACGTCGAAGGCCGGGTCCGCCTGGTAGTCGGAGTGGCCGAGGATCGGTGCGGGCAGCGGATGTTGTTCGGTCCGTCCGTAGGCGAGCGGGTCTTTCAGGGGTTCGTGGTCCACCTGGGGGCCGCAGTCGCCCGGCAGCAGGACCGGGCCGCCGATGGGGTCGGTCAGCCGGTAGAGATTGCGCCAGCAGGCGACCTCGTGGTGCAGAGCGGTCAGGGCGGCCGGGCCGAAGTGGGCCGGGAACCAGCGGCCGTACAGGCGCTCCAGCGGGGAGCCGTAGGTGAGCAGGGCGATCCGTTTGCGGACCGACGGTTTCAGCTGCCAGGCCGCCGCGGCCGCCAGCACACTGCCCTGGGAGTGTCCGGACAGGACGAGCCGTCCGCCGGTGGTGCGGATCCACGTGGCCATGCGCCAGGTCAGGTCGGGCACGGCGCGCTCGGCGTAGCAGGGCGGCGCGAAGGGGTGGGCGGCGCGCGGCCAGAACGTGCCGACGTCCCAGAGGATGCCGATGGTGCGGCGGGCCGCGGGGTCCTTGTAGGCGCGACGGCCCCAGGTGACGAACAGTATGAAGCCGAGGCCGATCAGCCAGGAGCCGAGCGCCTGTGCGGTCTGTGCTCCGCCCCGTACGAAGCCGTACGCACCCTGCGCGGCGTCGCCCGGGGCGTCGCCGGTGGCGAAGGCCCCGACGAGCGCGGCGGCACCGAGCAGCAGCGTCACGGACGACAGGACGCCGGTCATGACGGGGGCCAGGTCGGTGAGCGTGGCCATCGCGCGGGCGCCCGCGATGCGGCGGGTACGGGCGATGTCCCGGGGCTGTCCCTCGTGGTCGAGTGCGACGGCGGCCATCTCGCGGTCGCGCAGCCGCCAGGTGTGCCGGGCGAGCCGGCCGCCGAGCACGAGGAGGACGAGGAGCATCGGCGGGATCGCCGAGGCCTGCCAGGTCAGCAGGACGGGCGGGCCGGGGAGCGAGTCCCGGGTGCCGTCCAGCCAGTCGGCCACACGCTGGGAGACCCCTCCGGACATGACACCGCCCAGCGCGCAGGCGAGCATCGCGACGGCGGGCCCGGCGATGCCGCGCATCGCGGTGCGCGGGTCGGGACGTGTGCGGTACAGGGTGTGGGCCACCCCGCACAGGGCGATGACGATCAGGCCCTGCAGGAAGGCGATGCCACCGAACGTCACGTCGCCGGGCAGGCGTCCCGTGGAACGCCAGCCCGGCCGGGACCAGCCGGCGTACACCGAGGTCAGGACGAGGAGGACGAGCGATCCGACGGGCAGCCGGCGCACCAGCATGTGGTCCAGCTCCTTGTCGAGCCGGTTCTCGCTGCGTCCGCGCCGGCAGACCACCCACAGCACGAAGAAGGCGCCCACCACGAGCGTCGCCTCCAGGAGCGTGCCCAGCGCATCGAGGACGGCGGGACCGCCGGGCCTCCGGTCGTGGCGGGCGGCGGAGCTGCCGACCGCCGCGGCGACGGTCAGGAAGCCCGCCGCCGTGTGGGCGGCGCGCAGTCGGGCCACCAGGCGGCGCCCGTACCAGAAGCCGGGACGGCCGAGTCCGGTACGGCCGGTCTCCTCGGCAGGCTCCGCGGCGCGGGACATCGGCCGGTGCGACTCGTAGGCGCTCCAGGTGCGGTGCGACAGGTACCACAGCAGTCCGGTCAGCGCGGCGGGCACGAGACCGGCGAGGGCGAGCCGGCGGCCCGGCTGGCTCCACCATCCGCCGCCGGACACGGTCGGCGAGAGGAACCCGAGCCAGGTGTGCTCGCGGGCGCACGCGCGCGTGCCCGCGCACTGCCAGGCGGTGAGGTCGAGGGCGACCTCGCAGACGGCGGCCACCAGGAGCACGGTCAGGCTGAGCGCGGCGAGGCGCACGAGGAGGCCGTAGAGGCGGACGGTGCGCGTGCGTCCGCGTGTGGCGGGCCGCATCCAGTGAGCGAGGTTGACGACCATGAACGGCAGCAGCAACAGCCACAGGGCGCGGGTCCCGTTGCCGGACGTGAGGTTGCACCACACGTAGGCCTCGCGCACCGGCCCGTCCCGGTGCTCGGCGGGACGCCGTTCCGCCTCCGCGTCGTCGACGCGGCGGTAGACGGCGGCCGTGTCGTCCCCGGTGACCCGGACAGTCCGTGGATCGTTCAGCATCACCTCGGGTGTCGTGCCGCCCACCCCGTGGACCAGGAGTTCCAGGGCGGCTCCGCCTGCCGCGGTCCGCTGAGCGGGGGTGTCCGGCTCCCCCGTCGAGGCATGTTCCCTTGCACGTTCCACTGTTTCGCACTTCCCCCGTGCCGCGTGTGTCGCATGCGTCGTGTGCCGGCACCAGGATCTCCACTTCGTGGGGTGTGCACACGCGTAGTCACCGAATCTCCCCGATACGTGTGACAGTCGCGCCGCGGGGTGCGCACCCGATGTCCGTGCGGGCAGTGGAGCGACTGTCGGTGACCCGTGCGAGGATGGGTCGTCCTCCAGACCTCGGACAAGGAGAATGTCCACGTGGGAGTGGGTTCGGACGGAGTGTCGGACAGCGTGCGGCGAAAGGACCGGAGCGGACGTGAGTGAGAATCAGAACCTCCTCGCGGAGCAGCGCCGCGCCCTGATCCTGGACGAGGTGCGCCGCCGCGGTGGCGTCCGTGTGAACGAGCTGACGCGCAGGCTCGGCGTCTCCGACATGACGATCCGCCGCGACCTCGACGCCCTCGCCCGCCAGGGGGTCGTGGAGAAGGTGCACGGGGGTGCCGTGCCGGTGGTCGAGGCGAGCACGCACGAGCCGGGCTTCGAGGCCAAGTCCGGGCTCGAACTGACCGCCAAGGAGGACATCGCGCGCGCCGCTGCCGAGTTGGTCGCGCCGGGCTCGGCCATCGCGCTCTCGGGCGGTACGACGACGTACGCGCTGGCGCATCAGCTCCTCGACGTCCCGGACCTGACCGTGGTCACCAACTCGGTGCGGGTTGCGGACGTGTTCCACACGGCGCAGCGCACGTCGGGTCAGCGGCAGGGAGCCGCGACGGTCGTCCTGACCGGTGGTGTGCGCACACCGTCCGACTCCCTGGTCGGGCCCGTGGCCGATCAGGCCATCGGGGCTCTCCACTTCGACGTGCTGTTCCTCGGCGTGCACGGCATATCGATCGAGGCGGGTCTGTCGACCCCGAACCTCGCGGAGGCCGAGACGAACCGGCGGCTCGTGCAGTCCGCTCGGCGCGTCGTCGTGGTCGCCGACCACACGAAGTGGGGGACGGTGGGCCTGAGTTCGTTCGCCGCGCTCGATCAGGTCGACACGCTGGTCACCGATGCCGGGATGCCCGCGGCGGCGCGTGTGGAGATCGCGGAACATCTGAGGCGCCTGGTGGTGGCCGGTGAGCCCGGAGACGGTACAGACATCTGACGGTCCGACAGCTATGGTGACGTGGCCCGCGCCGCCGCCGCTGTGCCGAGTCGCGCAGCGGACGCCGTCGCTCGTGCGGCCGGTGGGGCAGGTGCGCACTGGTCATCGCCCGCTGACTGCCACCCGGGACTCCGGTCCCGCTAGGGGGTTTCGTTCATGGCCCGCCGTCTGCGTCCCGTGGGACCCGACTTCGTCGAGACCGCACCGCTGCGTCTGGTGTTCGCGCGGGTGGTGAAGGCCCCTCCCGAAGCCGTCTTCCACGCGCTCGCGGAGGACGTGCCCGGCTGGAGCGAGTGGTTCTCGGCGGTGACGCTCGCCCGGCCCATCGCGGACGGCGCCGGCCGCGAGGTCCGGCTCAGGGGCGGCACGCGCTTCACGGAGTCGGTCCTGATATCCCGGGCGCCGGAGGTGTACGCGTACCGGGTGGACGCCACGAACGCCCCGGGACTGCGTGCCCTCGTCGAGGAGTGGCGGCTCTCCCCCGACCCGTCGGGCACCCGGGTGCAGTGGACCTTCGCGGCGGACGGGACGGCTCTGTTCAGAGCGGCCCTCACGCTCGGCCGCGCGGGTCTCGGCCGCGCCTTCCGCGACGCGGTGACGGCCCTGGACCGCCGGTTGACGTCGGCGCCCGCCTGACGTCGACGGACGTCGCCCGACGCGGCGCCGGGCCGACGGTGTCCGCTGTGCGGCCCGTCGGCGCGGAGCCGAAAGTTTCGGTGTGCGCCGTGCCGCCCGTCGGCGCGGAGCCGAAAGTTTCGGTGTGCGCCGTGCCGCTCGTCGGCGCGGAGCCGAAAGTTTCGGTGTGCGCCGTGCCCCCCGTCGGCCTGTAGCCGAGGCCTACGCCGTGACGGCCGGGCGCGGCGACAGTACCGTAGGGCTGACGCGCCCCGCCGCGGACGGCCGCGCATCGCTCGCCACCCACGGCGCGACATCCGCCCGCGGCCCGCCCGGTGCCATGGTCGACCCGCCCGTGCCACGGACCCGGCCACCCATGCCGTCGGGCCGGCCCCCGCGCCCCGCCCTGGTCTCGATGCCGCCGCCACGACCCCCGTACCGTCAGTCCGGCCAGACGCCCGTCTCCAGCAGGGACGTGATCGCCGCCGTGTACGGCTCGATGTCCAGACCCTGTTCGGCCAGCCACTCGTCGGAGTAGTACTTGTCGAGATAGCGGTCCCCGGGGTCGCACAGGAGCGTGACCACGCTCCCCTTCCGTCCCTCGGCCACCATCTCGGCGACGATCTTCAGGGCGCTCCACAGACCGGTGCCGGTCGAGCCGCCCGCCTTGCGTCCGATGGCCTGTTCGAGGGCGCGTACGGCGGCGACGCTCGCCGCGTCCGGCACCTTCATCATCCGGTCGATGGCGCCGGGCACGAAGCTCGGCTCCATGCGCGGCCGGCCGATGCCCTCGATCCGCGAGCCGCAGTCGCAGGTGACCTCGGGATCACCGGTGGTCCAGCCCTCGAAGAAGCAGGAGTTGTCCGGGTCGGCGACGCAGATGCGGGTGTCGTACTGCATGTAGTGGACGTAGCGCGCGAGGGTGGCCGAGGTGCCGCCGGTGCCGGCCGTGGCGACGATCCACGCGGGCTCCGGGAAGCGCTCCAACTCCAGCTGACGGAAGATGGATTCGGCGATGTTGTTGTTGCCGCGCCAGTCCGTGGCCCGTTCCGCGTAGGTGAACTGGTCCATGTAATGACCACCGGTCTCGACCGCGAGCGCGGCCGACTCCTCGTACATCTTGCGCGAGTCGTCGACGAAGTGGCATTGCCCGCCGTGGAATTCGATCAGGCGGCACTTCTCCGCGCTCGTCGTGCGGGGCATGACCGCGATGAACGGGACCCCGATGAGCTTGGCGAAATAGGCCTCGGAGACGGCGGTCGAACCGCTGGAGGCCTCGATGACGGGGCGGCCGGGACGGATCCAGCCGTTGCACAGCCCGTACAGGAACAGCGAGCGGGCGAGCCGGTGCTTGAGGCTGCCGGTGGGGTGGGTCGACTCGTCCTTCAAGTAGAGGTCGATGCCCCACTTCTCGGGCAGCGGGAAGCGCAGCAGGTGTGTGTCGGCCGAGCGGTTCGCGTCCGCCTGGACCTTGCGGACGGCTTCTTTCAGCCAGGCCCGGTAATCCGCGTCACTGCGGTCGACGTCGAGGGTTGCGCCGGTCCGGATCTGCTGGGGAGGGGTGCTCACGGCGGGGCTCCTTACGCATCGCGCCGACGCCGTTCAACCGTGTCGGACACCTCGATCATAATCAGCTTCCACACGCTTCTCACCTGCATAAACACACCTTTGAGCATCTCAAAGACGGGCCTGGGGAGCGGGCCGTGCGGCCATGGGGGCGCACACCGGCGCGCGCTCCCGTCGCGACCACCGGACCGTCATGCGCACTGGTGCTCGCCGCAACCTGCGGGCAGACTGCACCGCACGGAAGCGTCCCGCGTGCCGCCCGCGGCGCGGGACCACGGTCCGGTGCGGTGCACACTGGATCACGGATCGACGCGGGATCGCGACAGGGCAGAGCCGAAGCGCACAAGGGGGCGGGGCATCATGGCGGAGCCGGAGTTCACGGCCACGGGCGTGCGGATCGGGAAGAGGCTGCGCTCGCTCACCCGGGCGGGACAGGTCCGGATCAGCGACGGCAGGCTGCAACTGCTCACCAGCTACGGCAGCGAGATCGACAGCGCTCCCGTGCAGGCGGTGCGCGCGTCCAAGCCGTGGTTCGCGCACGAGGACCGCGCGTTGGCGGACGTCAACGGCACCCGCTACTCGCTCACCCTCGGCGAGCACGACCCGGCGCCCGGCGCACCGGGGCCGCCCTCGGCGCGCCGTTTCATCGAGGCGGTGCGCAAGGCGGCAGGGCGCAGCGGCTGAAGGCGGCACCCGGCGGGGCACACCGGGGCCGGCCACGACCCGGGGCGCACAGCGGTCGGACGGCGGCAGCCCGGCCGCGGCGGGCCGGACGGCCGCAGGGCACGGCTCCCGACCTCCTCCCGCCGCGCGGCCGCGGGGCTCCGCAGCCTCGGGAGCCTCGGGGCAGAGGAACGAAAGGGCACCCGGAACGGACCGGCGGCACCGCGGGACCCGAGCCGGTCGGCACGTCAGGACACAGCATCCGAAGCAGTACGCGAGGGCGGTCGGCCCAGGTGGACGCACACGGCGTAGGCGACTGACAGCGCCGCGAGTTGCGGGACCGCACCCCCTGAGTCACGCTGTTCTCACATCACTCTGGGTTTACCGGCGATAACGCTGCGAACCAGCCCGCCGGCCACCACAGCAGGCGGCCGTTCCACTCAGCCACTCTGCTGGATCCGATCTCCGCCTTCTTCCGGACCTCAATTCGGGGAGTCGCAGCCGTGATCAGCGAGCCAAGCAGGCATTGCACGGTGGAGCTCCAAGCCCTGCCGTCGCGGATCGGCCAGGTCCGCAGAATCGTATCTGCGCAGTTGCGCTACTGGCATATGGACGCCCTGATAGACCGGGCCGCGCTCGGCGTGACCGAGCTGCTGTCCAACGTCCATCAGCACGCCCAGCCCGACAAGCTGTGCACCGTGAGCATCGAGCTGCTGCTCGACCGGCTCACGGTCTCGGTGTACGACCACGACCCGCGCCTGCCCGAGGTGCGGAGCGTGGACCCCACCTCCACCTGTGGCCGTGGCCTCGCCATGGTCGCCGCGATGAGCGAGAGCTGGGGTGTGCGGCCCGAGGGCGAGTCGGGCAAGGTCGTGTGGTTCACGCTGCCGGCGCCCGCGGCGCCGGCAGCGACGCCCGTGCTCGCGGCGCCCGCGGTGGCCGCGCCCGCCCGCACCCCGTACGACACCGCCTGCGCGACCGCGCTCCGCCAGACCGTCGACGGACTCCGGCCGGAACACGCTCCCGCCCGGTCAGCCGTTGCCGGCTGACCGGGCGGTGAACAGCCTCTCGCACACCTCGGGAGCATGTGCGCCGTTCGGCCTCCCGCGGCACACCCCGCCGCCGGGGCCGTACATCACCCAGCGGCTCACTCGGTGGCGATGGCGCGCAGCACGTCCAGGCGTGCGGCCCTTCGCGCCGGGCGCAGGCCCGCGAGGGCTCCGGCGGCGAGGCCCACCAGCGCCACCACGACCAGCTGCACGGGCGGCATCGCGAACGCGAAGCTGCTGTCCGACGCGCCGTCGGACGCCTTGACGAGCACCCATCCGAGGAAGGCGCCGAGGGCGAGCCCGCCCGCCGTGCCGAAGGCGGCCACGAGGACCGACTCCCAGCGGACCATGGCGCGCAGCTGGGCCCGGGTCTGTCCGACCGCCCGCAGCAGGCCCAGTTCACGGGTGCGCTCGTGGACCGCGAGCGTGAGCGTGTTGGCGATGCCGAGCAGTGCGATGAGCACGGCGAGCGCGAGCAGTGCGTAGACGAGGGTCAGCATCATGTCGATGCCGCCGGCCGAGGACTGCGCGTACTCGTCGCGGGTCTGCACCTCGGGGTTGCCGAACCTCTGGGCGACCTTTTCCACCGCCGCCCTGCCGTCGGCCGTGCTCACCCCGTCCTTGAACGAGACCGCGACGAGGGTGTCGGAGTCCTGGATGCGGTGCGGGGCCCAGGCCGCGCGGGTGATGACGTAGTCGCCCGCCAGTTCGGAGCGGCCGTAGACGGCGCGGACGGTGAAGTCCCGCTGCTCGCCGTCGGTGAAGGTGAGCCGGGCCGTGCCGCCGGTCCTGAGGTGCTGCCGGTCGGCCTCCTGCTCGGTGACCGCGATGCCGTCGGTGCCCAGGCCGGCCAGGGAGCCGCGGACCTCGCCGAGGTCGAAGACCTTGCCGAGCGTGACCGGATCGGTGACGGTGAGGGCGCGCCCGCTGCCGTTCACCTCGGCGACACCGCGGCCCAGGCCGACGGCGTTCTCGACGGTGGGCTGCCGGGCGATCGCGGGGGCCAGTTTCGGGCTCAGCCCACTGCCTCCGGCGCCGAACGACGGGGTGCTCACCGCCACGTCACCCGCGAAGGACCGGGAGACGGTCTGGTCCATGGTGGCCTTGAGCGAGGCGCCGAAGACCGTGAAGAGCGAGACGACGGCGACGCCGATCATCAGCGCGCTCGCGGTGGCGGCGGTCCGTCCGGGGCTGCGCAGGGCGTTGCGCCGGGCGAGTCCCCCGGTGACGCCGCGCAGTGTGGCGAGGGGGCTGCCGAGGATCCGTACGGCGGTCGTGGAGGCGACCGGGCCCAGCACCACGAAGGCGGCGAGGGCCAGCACCGCGCCGAGCCCGGCGAGCCACAGGGACGGATCCGCCAGTACGCCGGTGAGGGTGCTGCCGAGCGCCAGTGCGGCCAGGCCGCCACCGACCACGGCACGCGCGCGCGAGGTCCCGGACCGGTCGACCGACGTCTCCCGCAGGGCGGCGAGCGGCGCGGTGCGCCCGGCTCGGACGGCGGGGAACAGTGCGGAGCCGAGGCAGACCACGACGCCGACCGCGAGCGGCAGCAGCATCGACAGGGCACCGATCACCAACTCCCCTTCGGGGAAGGGGAATCCGATGGCCGGGAACAGCGCCTGGAGTCCGGCGGCGATGCCGACGCCGCCCGCGAGTCCCACGGCCGACGCGATCACGGCGACGACGCTCGCCTCGGCGAGGGTCGAGACGGTCACCTGGCGGCGGGAGGCCCCGAGGGCGCGCAACAGGGCGTTCTCACGGGCGCGTTGGGCGACGACGATCGCGAAGGTGTTGTGGATGGAGAAGGTCGCGACGAGGAGCGCGATGCCGGAGAAGACGAGCAGGAAGGTGGTGAAGAGGGTCAGGAACTGACTGGAGATCATGTCGGTGTTCTCCTGCGCCGACTCCTGGCCGGTGATCGCCTCGACTCCCTCGGGCAGGGCGGGTTCCAGGTCCTTGACGAGCGCGCGCTGATCGACACCCGGGCCTGCCCTCACGCGGATGCTCGCCGCCTCGCCGGGCTTCGCGGTGAGGTACTTCTCGGCGTCGGCCTGCGTCATTCCCGTGAAGGTCACCTGCGCCATGCCGTCCTCGCCGCCGAAGGTGGCGAGGCCCACGATCGTGACCGGGACCGGGTCGGGCGTGCGCAGGGTCGTCGTGTCACCGATCTTCAGGTGGCCCTTCTCGGCGGCACCCCGGTTGACGACGACCTCGCCGGACTTCGCGGGGGCGCGGCCCTCGGCGAGCCGGTAGGCGTTGAGCCGCGGGTCGTCGATCCAGTTGCCCGCGAGGGTGGGCGGGCCCTGACCGCCGACGGGTTCGCCGTCGGAGCCGACGAGTTGGCCCGCTCCCTGGATGTCGGGCGCCGCGGCGGCGACCCCCGGTGTCCGTTCGATGGTCTTCACCAGGGCGGTGTCGACGGGCCGGCGTACGCCTTGGCTCTCGCCGGGTGTGGTGATGGTGTCGGCGCTGCGGACGACGGCGTCGGTGCCCTCGGCCGCGTTGCCGAACATCGAGTCGAAGCCGGCGCGCAGCGTGTCGCCCATGACGAGGGTTCCGGCCAGGAAGGCGACGCCGAGGAAGACGGCGAAGAACGTCCCGGCGAAGCGGCGCTTGTGCGCCCTCAGGGAGGACACACTGATGCGGAGCGCGGCGTTCATGACGGTGCCCCCTTGGCGTCGAAGGCCTTCATCCGGTCGAGGACCCTGTCGGCCGTCGGCGACTCCATCCGGTCCACGAGGCGTCCGTCGGCGAGGAAGACGACCTCGTCGGCGTGGGCGGCGGCGACCGGGTCGTGCGTGACCATGACGACGGTGCGGTCCATCTGGCGCACCGCGCGGCCGAGCAGGTTCAGGACCTCCTCGCCGGAGCGGGAGTCGAGGTTGCCGGTGGGCTCGTCGGCGAAGACGACGTCGGGTTGTCCGGCGAACGCCCTTGCCACGGCGACGCGTTGCTGCTGCCCGCCGGAGAGCTCGGCAGGGCGGTGGTGGAGCCGGTCGCGCAGCCCGACCACGTCGACGAGGGCGTCGATCCAGTCGCGCGATCCCTTGGTCCCGGCGAGGTCCATGGGCAGGGTGATGTTCTCCGCGACGGTCAGCGTCGGGACCAGGTTGAAGGCCTGGAAGACGAAGCCGATGCGGTCGCGACGCAGCAGGGTCAGACGGCGGTCGTCGAGGGAGCCCAGTTCGGTGCCGCCGATGCGGGCGGTGCCCGAGGTCAGGGTGTCCAGGCCGGCCGCGCAGTGCATGAGGGTGGACTTGCCGGAGCCCGAGGGCCCCATGATCGCGGTGAAGCGGCCGGCCGGGAAGCCGACGCTCACCCCGTCCAGGGCCCTCACGGCGGTGTCCCCGCTGCCGTACACCTTGACGGCGTCGGTGACGCGGGCCGCGTCCCGGGTGGCGGTCGTGGTGGTCACGCCGCACCGCCCTTGCCCGTGCGGCCGAACTGCTCGTCGAGGACGGAGAGACGGCGCCAGTACTCGTCCTCGTCGATCTCTCCGGAGGCGAAACGGCGGCCGAGCACGGCGATCGGCTCGTCGCCGACCGGACGGCCGTCGGCGGGGCCGAAGGCGCCCGTCCCGCGCCACGGGCCACGCCGGCCGCGCCAGGCGGTGCGGCGCAGGACGGTCACGACGCCGATCACGACGGCCGCCCAGATGAGCGGGAAGAAGAGGATCCACGGGCCGGGCCCGCCGTCCCAGTTCGCCAGGGTCTGCATCTCGGGTCATCTCCTCGGTGGGATGCGATGGGTTCGTTGCGATGCATCGAGACTGGCTCCGGGAGGGGGTCCGAGTCGTCGTACGGCCAGCGGCCGTACGCGTACCTCCCCGGGAGTACGCGGGGGGCCGTCGGCTGCTTCCTGCGCGACCTCGACCCTGTACCTATCAGTATGTACAGTGAGCTCATGAGCACCGAGGAGCGACTGATCGAGTCCACTCGCGAGCTGCTGTGGGAGCGTGGTTACGTGGGCACGAGCCCCAAGGCCATCCTGGAGCGCGCGGGTGCCGGCCAGGGCAGCATGTACCACCACTTCAAGGGCAAGCCCGATCTGGCCCTCGCCGCGATCCGGCGCACCGCCGAGGAGATGCGGGCGGGCGCGGAGGCCGTGCTGAGCGCGCCGGGATCACCGTGCGAGCGCATCGAGGCGTATCTGCGCCGCGAGCGCGACGTGCTGCGCGGCTGTCCCGTCGGGCGGCTGACGATGGATCCGGAGGTGATCGCGAGCGACGAACTGCGCGCGCCCGTCGACGAGACCCTCGACCGGCTGCGCGAGCGCCTGGCCGGGATCGTCGAAGAGGGCAAGGAGCAGGGCCAGTTCGCGCCGGCGCTCGACGCGGAGGAGATCGCCGCGACGATCCTCGCGACCGTCCAGGGCGGCTATGTGCTGGCGCGCGCCTCCGGATCGCCCGCCGCCTTCGACACAGCGGTGAGGGGACTGCTCGCCCTGCTCGCCCCGCTGCGCTGACACCGCGCGCGGACGCTCTCCCCCGGACCCGACACCTCTCCCCGAAGGGGCATCGCATGCACGCCATGCAGTACGAGCTGACCTTCCCCGCCGACTACGACATGGGCGTCATCCGCGACCGTGTCGCCAGGGTCGGGCACCTGCTGGACGACTGGGACGGACTCGGCTTCAAGACGTATCTGATGCGCGAGCGCGGGGTGGACGGCTCGCCGGTGAACCAGTACGCGCCCTTCTACCTGTGGAACACCACCGAAGGCATGAACCGCTTCCTCTGGGGCGGCGCGTTCCAGCGGCTCGTCGACGACTTCGGCCGGCCCGCGGTCCAGCACTGGACCGGTCTGGCGTACGAGGAGGGCGGCGCCGCCGGTTCGCCCGCCCGGGTCGCGGTGCGCCGAAGGGAGCACCTGGAGCCGGGAGTGGAGCTGTCCGAGGCCATGGAGGAGGCGGTGCGCGAGGCCGGGCGGACCGCCGCGCTGGACGGGGCGGTCTGCGCCGCCGCGGCCGTCGACCCGCGGCACTGGCAGCTCGTCCACTTCTCGTTGTGGGACCACGACTCCCCCAAGGTCACGGGCGACACCTTCCAGGTGCTGCACATGTCTGCGCCGGGGCGTGACCGGCTCCCGCGCGGACGGCAGTGGTGAGCATGCCTCCCGCCACGACGGCCGCGACGGTGCGAACGGTCCTCGGTGACGTGCGCCCCGAGGACCTCGGGGTGTGCGACGCCCACGACCACCTCTTCTTCGCCAGCCCGCGGCTCCCCGGCCAGGAGTTGAACGACGCGTCGGCGGCCCGCGCCGAGCTGGCCGCGTTCCGCGACCGGGGAGGCGCCGCCGTGGTCCAGTGGACGCCGTACGGTCTCGGGCGGCGTGCCGCGGACCTGCCGCTGCTCGCCCGGGACACCGGCGTCCATGTGGTGGCCGCGACCGGGCTCCACCAAGCGGTGCACTACGGACCGGAGGTGCTCGCCGAACTGCGCGGCAGGCTGGCCGAGGTGTTCGTCGCCGAACTCACCTCGGGCATCGGCACATCCGGGGTGCGGGCCGGTCTGATCAAGGTCGCGGGCGGTTTCCACGCCCTGGACGCGCACGCCCGCTGGACGATGAGCGCGGCGGCCGAGGCCCACCACGCGACGGGCGCGCCGATCGCCGTCCACCTGGAGCTGGGCACCGGGGCCCTCGACGTACTCGACCTGCTGTGCGGCGAGTTGGGGGTGCCGCCGGACCGGGTGGTACTGGGCCACCTCAATCGCTCACCGGACTTCGTGGTGCAGCGCGAGGCCGCCGGGTCGGGTGCGTTCCTCGCCTTCGACGGCCCCTCCCGCACCCATCACGCCACCGACTGGTCCATGCCCGACGCCCTGCGGGCCCTCGCCGACTCCGGCTTCGGCCACCGGCTGCTGCTCGGCGGTGACACGACGACCGCCGCGGCACGTTCGGTCGACGGCGGTCCGGGCATGCCGTATCTACTGCGGCGGGTGCGTCCGCGGCTCGAACTCGCCGTCGGCAAGGACCTGGTGGACCGCATCCTCACCGAGAACCCCGCGCGGGCGTTCGCCACCGCGTGGTGAGGTGCCCTCGATCGAGGGAGGGCACCGTCACACTCGCGGCCGCCGCGCGGGGCAGTACGCCTAGACCCCCGCCAGCGCGGCGGGCGGGTCGTCGAGCACCGGCTGCCAGGCCAACTCGGCCGCGCCCACCAGGCTGTTGTGGTCGAGGGTGCAGGCGAGGATGGGTACGCCACCGCTCTGGCCCCACAGACTGCGGTCGGCGACGACGGCGCGCAGCCGGTCCGGGTCGGCGTCGAGCAGGGTCCGGTGCAGTCCGCCGAGGATGATGCGGTCCGGGTTCAGGATGTTGACGAGACCGGCGAGTCCGAGACCCAGCCGGTCGATCAATGCTTCGACGGCCGTACGGACGCCGGGATCGGCGGACTCGTCGCGGATCAGGTCGTTCGCCTGCTGGAGCAGTGACACCTCGGGTCCGGGTTCGCGGCCCGCCGCCGTGAGGAAGGCCAGCGGGTCCGCCTCGACGTCGAGGCAGCCGCGGCTGCCGCAGTAGCAGGGGCGGCCCTCGGGGTTCACGGTGAGGTGGCCGACCTCCAGGGCGAGGCCCGAACTGCCGGTGTGCAGCCGCCCGTCGAGCACCAGGGCGCCGCCGACACCCCGGTGGCCGGTGGCCACGCACAGCAGGTCCCGGGAGCCTCGGCCCGCACCGTGCCGGTGCTCGGCGAGGGCGGCGAGGTTCACGTCGTTGGCAGCGAACGCGGGCCCCTGGATGCCCGCGGCGCGCACCCGTTCCGCGAAGATCCGGCGCACCGGGGAGCCCGCGGGCCAGGCGAGGTGCAGGGGGTTGAGGGCGAGCCCGTCGGGCTCGGCCACGGCGGACGGCACGGCCAGTCCGGCGCCCACGCAGCGCCGCCCCGTCTCGCGCAGCAGCTCCGCGCCCGCCTCGACGACCGAGCCGAGGACCTTCGCCGGGTCGGCGTCGACGGTCTCGCAGCCGGGCGCGGTCGCCACGATCCGGCCGCCCAGGCCGACGAGCGCGGCACGGAAGCCGTCGGCGTGCACCTGCGCCGCCAGCGCGACGGGTCCGTCCTCGGCGACCTCCAGCCGGTGCGAGGGCCGACCCTGCGAACCCGCGGCCGCCCCGGGGCGCGCGTCGACCCGGATCAGCCCCAGTGCCTCCAGCTCCGCGGCGACCGCACCCGCGGTCGCCCGGGTGACGCCCAGTTCGGCGGTGAGCACGGCTCGCGTCGGCGCACGCCCGGTGTGCACGAGCTCCAGCGCCGGCCCGAGCGCCCCGCGCCCCCGGTCAAGCCGCGTCCGCGTGTTCCCATCCCCCGTCGCCCGGGGGCCCGCCTTGCCGTTCATGAGGGCGAGTCTGTCATGATCCGCTCGTTCGGTCGCCCGTGCGGTCGCCGGGCGGCCCCGTGCGGTCGAGTGTCCGGAATCCGCTGACCCTGAGGGTGACGTTGAGGCGTCCGGTCAGCCCCAACTCGGGCGGCGCGGTGCCCGCGTGCACCCGCGGCACTCCGTGGTACGCGAGCCGCGACGCCCCGCCGAACACGAAGAGGTCGCCGCTGCGCAGGTCCACGTCCCGGTACGGGCGGGCTCTCGACGCGGTGTTCCCGAAGCGGAAGACGCAGGTGTCGCCGAGGCTCAGGGACACCACGGGGGCGTCCGACTTCTCGTCGCTGTCGCGGTGCATGCCCATGCGGGCGTCGGCGTCGTAGAAGTTGATCAGGGCGATGTCGTACGGCGCCGTCGTGGCGGCCTGGGGCCCCAGGGCCGTGTGGACGGCGTCGCGGCCGAGTGCGGCCAGCCACTCCGGGAGGGGCTTGACCGGAGACCCGTCACCGTCGACCACCGTGCGGGCGTACCCGTACGGGTACCAGTGCCACCCGAGGCAGACCTGCCGGGCGGTCATGGCGCCGCCGCCGGGTGTGCGGACGGTGCGCAGCCCTGCCGGTGGGCGGGCCCATGCGCGGCAGGCCTCCAGGAGCTGCCGCTGGCGGTCCGCGTCGAGCCAGTCCGGGACGTGCACCGCGCCCGGCGCGATCTCCGTACGGGCGCGCGGAAACAGCTCACTGTCCATGGACCCCATCATCACGCACCCGGCGGACGGGTACTGAGCTGCGCCTCCGTTAGCCTTGACGCACCATGAACGACCGTATGACCACTCCGTGGGGCGAGTACGCGCTGGCCCGCTTCCCCGAAGACCCCCGCGACCGGCTGCGTGCCTGGGACGCCGCCGACACCTATCTGCTGCGGCATCTCGCCGAGAGCGGGACCCCGCTGACGGGGTCGGTCGTGGTCGTCGGCGACCGGTGGGGCGCGCTCACCACGGCGCTTTCGGCGCACCGGCCGACGCAGATCACCGACTCGTTCCTCGGACAGGAGGCGACGCGGGCGAATCTGGCGCGTGCCGGTGCCGAGGAGGCCGGTGTACGGCTCCTCACCACGCAGGACGCCCCTCCCGGTCGGATCGACGTACTGCTGGTCCGGGTGCCGAAGAGCCTCGCCCTCCTGGAGGACCAGCTGCACCGGCTGGCACCCGGCGTGCACGAGGGCACGGTCGTCGTGGGCACCGGGATGGTCAAGGAGATCCACACCTCCACGCTGCACCTCTTCGAGCGGATCATCGGTCCGACCCGCACGTCGCTCGCCGAGAAGAAGGCCCGGCTGATCTTCAGCACCCCGTACCCGGGCATCGCGCGGGAAGCCAACCCGTGGCCGTACAGCTACCGGCTCCCCGACGGCGTCGGACCGGTCTCGGGCCGCACCGTCGTCAATCACGCGGGTGTCTTCTGCGCCGACCGGCTCGACATCGGCACCCGGTTCTTCCTCCAGCACCTGCCGCGCAGCCGCGGCGCCGAGCGGGTCGCGGACCTGGGCTGCGGGAACGGTGTGCTCGGCACGGCGGTCGCTCTGGCCAACCCCGAGGCCGAGGTGCTGTTCGTGGACGAGTCGTACCAGGCGGTGGCGTCGGCGGAGGCGACCTACCGGGCGAACGCCGACGGCAGGGCGGAGTTCCAGGTGGGTGACGGTCTGGCGGACGTCCCCGCCGGGAGCGTCGATCTCGTCCTGAACAACCCGCCGTTCCACTCGCACATGGCGACGACGGACACCACCGCGTGGCGGATGTTCGCGGGGGCCCGGCGGGCGCTGCGGCCGGGCGGTGAGCTGTGGGTGATCGGCAACCGCCACCTCGGCTACCACCTGAAGCTGCGCCGGCTGTTCGGCAACAGTGAACTCGTGGCCGGTGACGCGAAGTTCGTGATCCTGAGGGCCGTCAGGAAGTAGTGCCGCGCAGCGCGCGCGGGGAGGCGCCCAGTTCGCGGCGGCACGCCTTGTTGAAGGCCTGCAGGTCGGGAATGCCGACGGAGGCGGCCACGGCCGGGATGGACAGGGTCGAGGCGCGCAGCAGGTGATGGGCGCGTTCCAGTCGGCGGCGACGGATGTACGCCACGACCGTGGTGCCGGTCTCGGCGCGGAAGAGCCGGGTGAGGTGGTTGTGGGACACCCCGGCGGCCCGGGCGATCCGGGGGATGGTGAGCGGGGCGGCGAGGTGGGCCTCGATGTGGGCGATCGCCGTGCCCACCGCGGGGTGCGGGCCTGCTTCGGCGGAGGCGCGCGGGGTGAGGTCGGCGATGCGCCACAGCGCGGTCCAGATCTCGGCCCGGGTGCGCTCGGGCGCGCCGGGGGCCGCCGCGATCGCGTGCCGCATCAGCTGGGAGAGCGCGGGGAGTTCGGCCCCGGTGTCCTGCACGACGGGGAGCGTGCGCGAAGGGCCGCGGGGTGCGATGCGCAGGTGGGCGTAGAGGTGTTCGGAGCGGCCCTGGTAGCGGTAGCGGACGGTGGCGCCGGGCGGTACGAGGCTCACCCGGCCGGGGCGGACGAGGTGTGTCGTGCCGTCGACGGTCAGTTCGGCGTCGTACTGGTACAGGTGCAGCTGCCACAGCTCGGGCAGCCGGAAGACGTCCGTGGGGCTCGCGACCCCGTGCACGCCGACACCCGCGTTGACGACGGCGGGCGGCTCCCCGAGGTGCAGCTGCGTCTCCCGCATGGTGAGAAATTACCAGCAGTGGTGAATGGGGCCAACGCGCCGACGACGCGGACGGACCTACGTTGGCGCTCATGACCACCACGTGGGAGCAATCGACGGGCAGCACCCTTCTCAGTTCGGTCGCGATGGCGCACTTCGTGGCCCACGGCTCCTTGCGACTGGATGCCGTGGTGCCCGCCGAGATGAACGCCGAAGGGATGGAGGTGCTGCGCGGGGGACTTCCCGACGTGCCGTACGGCACACCCGTCGCGGACGCCTACCCGGAGGGGTCGTTCGTCCGCCGACTCCTGGAACTACCTTTCGTCGCCGGTGCGTTGCGCAGTCTCGTCGGCCCGGGCCCGTCCGTCGACCATCATGCCGTGCACATCCGCGAGCCGCGCGAGGGGCAGGCGCAGCCGCTGCACGGCGACGCGATCATCGACGTACGCACCGATGCCTTCGACGTCCAGTTGATGTACTACCCGCAGGACGTCACGCTCGACATGGGCGGCACCCTCAGCGTCCCGGGCAGTCATCTGCGCCGCACGAACGAGTCGGACACCGGGCGCTACCAGAATCTGCGCGGGCAGAGCCGGCTCGTCTGCCCGGCGGGCACCGTGGTGTTTCTGCACCATGGGCTGTGGCACGGCGGGCGGCGCAACGACAGCGACAGGGCGCGCTACATGTTCAAGATCCGTTTCAATCCGTCGGTACGCCAGCGGCGGCTGTGGGACACCTCGGACCTCGGGGACCCCCGGGTGGCGGAGGAACTCGCCACGACATTCCCCTGGTACGAGCCGGCGACCGGCCGGCTGGAGGTCTACAACCGCGTCCTGCTGTGGCGCTCACTGACCGGGGACGACTCCTACGACCTGGACCACTGGGTGACCCGGGTCTCCAACCGCCCTCAGGAGGAAGCCGTATGAGTACCCGTCAGCAGGTTCTGGTGCTGTACCTCGCCACCTCGGCGCTCGATTCCGAGGTGGTGGGCTGGTCGTCCTACGACGGGACGGGCCGTACCTCCCCCACGACCGGGGACGGCGACGAACCGCCCTACAAGTCGGGTGTGCACGCCCTGGAGGACGGCTGGCGGCTGTTCCAGGCGGCGCAGCTGCTCCCGCCGCATCCAGGGCACGAGTACGACGTGTCGTTCCTCAAGCACGAGTTCTTCTTCGAGAAGCTCGTCGAGGCCGGCGCCGGTTCGGGCGGCGGCCCCGTGTGACGTCAGGCCCGTAGGACGCCGATGAGCCGCGCGACCGTCCGGGCCATCGCCTCCCGCCCCACGCTGAGGTACTTGCGCGAGTCCACGGCCTCGGGGTGGGCGGCGAGGAACTCGCGGACGGCGCCGGTCATCGCGAGGTTCAGGGCGGTGCCGACGTTGACCTTGGTGATGCCGCCCGCGACGGCCGCCCGGAGCTCGTCGTCCGGCACCCCGGAGGAGCCGTGCAGGACGAGCGGCACACCGAGCGTCGCGGCCAGCCGTTTGAGCAGGTCGTGGTCGAGGGCCGCGGTGCGCGTGGTCATGGCGTGCGAACTGCCGATCGCGACGGCCAGTGCGTCCACACCGGAATCGGCCACGAAGGCACGGGCCTCGGCGGGATCGGTCCGGGCGCCCGGTGCGTGCGCGTCCAGCGCCGGCTCGCCGTTCTTGCCGCCCACCTCGCCCAGCTCCGCCTCGATCCACAGGCCTCGGGCGTGGGCCCAGTCGGCGGCGACCCGGGTCGCGGTGAGGTTCTCGTCGTAGGGCAGGCGCGCGGCGTCGTACATCACGGAGCTGAATCCGGCGCCGGGTGCCTGCCGCAGCAGGTCGTCGCTCTGGACGTGGTCGAGGTGCAACGCGACGGGTACCGAGGCCCGTTCGGCCGCCGCCGAGGCGGCCCGGGCCAGTGGGAGCAGCCTTCCGTAGCGGAACTTGACCGCGTTCTCGCTGACCTGGAGGACGACGGGCGAGCCGGCGGACTCGGCGCCCGCGATGACGGCCTCGACGTGCTCCAGGGTGATGACGTTGAACGCGGCGACGGCGGTCCGTGCCGCTGCGGCCTCGGCGACCAGTTCACCGGTTGCGGCGAGTGGCACAACTCCTCCTTTGCTGGCGGCGGTCCGCCGGTTCAGTGACTCGCCGGGCTGAGGATCACGGAGCGGGTGAGGTGGCGCGGCCGGTCGGGGTCGAGGCCGCGGGCGGAGGCGACGGCGACGGCGAGCCGCTGCGCGCGGACGAGTTCGGCGAGCGGATCGAGGCCTCCGTCCACCCACAGGCCGCCGGTCTCGCGCACCTGGTCGGCGAGCCCGTCCGGCGCGTCGCCGAGCATCCAGGTGGCGGTGCCGCGGGTGGTGATGCTGATGGGGCCGTGCCGGTACTCCATCGCGGGATAGGCCTCGGTCCACGCGAGGGACGCCTCGCGCATCTTGAGGCCGGCCTCGTTGGCGAGGCCGACGGTCCAGCCGCGGCCGAGGAAGGTGAACTGCGTGCAATCCACGAGCCCCGCGGGCAGCGGGGTCCGAAGCACGGTGCGCGCGTCGGCGACGACGGCGTCGGTGTGCAGGCCGAGGTGGGCCCGCAGCAGGGTGAGCGCGGTGGTCGCGAACCGGGTCTGGACCACGGAGCGTTCGTCGGCGAAGTCGAGCACGACGACGTCGTCCGCCGACTCCATCACGGGTGTGCGCGGGTCGGCGGTGATGGCGGTGGTGCGCGTGCTCCCGCGCAGTCGCGCGAGGAGTTCCAGCACCTCGGTGGTGGTCCCCGAACGGGTGAGGGCGACGACTCGGTCGTACGCGCGGGCGCCGGGGAACTCCGAGGCGGCGAAGGCGTCGGTCTCGCCCTGGCCGGACTGTTCCCGCAGTGCCGCCACGGCCTGGGCCATGAAGAAGGAGGTGCCGCACCCCACGATCGCGACGCGCTCCCCCGCCGCCGGCAGTGCCGCCCCGTGTGCGGTGGCCTGTTCCGCGGCGCGGATCCAGCACTCGGGCTGGCTGGTCAGCTCCTGCTCGACATGGGTCATGTCGTACCCCTCCCACTGATGCTTGTTCATGCAAGATATAGCGAGGTTTCGAGCACAATCAAGCATTCGTGGTGGGAGTGGGGTGCGCTAGGGTCACGGAGGAACGAGGAACGGAGAGTGCGGATGTCGCGCGACGCCCGCTGGAAGGCGCTGCTGGAACTGCTCGTGGAGCGGGGGCGGTTGGATGTCGAGGAGGCCGCGGCCCAGCTGGAGGTGTCGGCCGCGACGATCCGGCGCGACTTCGACCAGCTCGCCGAGCAGCAGATGCTCGTGCGCACCCGGGGCGGCGCGGTGGTGCACGGCGTCTCGTACGAACTGCCGCTGCGCTACAAGACCGCCCGCCACGCCTCCGAGAAGCAGCGCATCGCCACGGCCGTGGCCGGACTCATCTCCCCCGGTGAGGCGGTGGGCCTGACCGGTGGGACCACGACCACCGAGGTGGCCCGCGCCCTGGCCGTGCGCCCGGATCTGGCCTCGGGGTCCCCCGCGCTGACCGTCGTCACCAATGCTCTGAACATCGCCAACGAACTGGCCGTGCGCCCCCAGTTCAAGATCGTGGTGACCGGCGGGGTCGCCCGTCCGCAGTCGTACGAACTCATCGGCCCCCTCGCGGACGGCGTGCTGGGCCAGATCACCCTCGACGTGGCCGTTCTCGGCGTGGTGGCCTTCGACGCCACGCACGGCGCCGCCGCCCATGACGAGGCGGAGGCCGCCATCAACCGCCTCCTGTGCGAGCGCGCCGAGCGCGTGATCGTCGCCGCCGACTCCAGCAAGCTCGGCCAGCGGGCGTTCGCGCGGATCTGCGCGGCGGGCTCGGTGGACACGCTGGTCACCGACTCAGCGGTGCGGCAGGAGACGGTGCGGCTGTTCGAGGAAGCCGGGGTGGCGGTCGTCGCCGTGTGACGGTGCCCGCCCGGCGGGTGGGCACCGCCGCCCTTCGCTCAGCGGGGCTCGGCCGCCGCGCCCCGCCGGATCCCGGCGGCGGCGAGCGCGGCTCCTCCGAGGCACAGCACGCCGGTGAGGACCGCGGCCGAGTGCACGCCGTCGAGGAACGCCCGGCCGCTGCCCTCGGCCACGGCCGCCGCGAGGCGCGCGGGCATCCCGTCGGCGACCGGCGCCACGCCCATCGACACCGCGTCCGTGGCCCCGCCGAGCTGCCCGGCCAGGGCCGACGGCACGCCCGCCCCGGTCAGTTCCGTGCCGAGGGTGGCGCCGACCCTCGCGCTGATCACCGAGATCAGTACGGACGTGCCGAGCGCACCGCCGATCTGGAGCGACGTGGCCTGGAGTCCGCCCGCGACACCGCCGTCCCGGACCGGGGCGTTGCCGACGATGGCGTCCGAGGACGCGGCCGGCACCATGCCGACGCCCAGCCCCAGGGCGACGAACGGCGGCCACATCGTGGCGTAGGAGGAGTCGGTCCGCCACGTCAGCATCCCGAAGCAGGCGGCGGACTGGAGCAGCATGCCGAGCGGCATGGTGAGGCGGGCTCGGAAGCGGCCGGTGAGCGCGGCTCCCAGCGGGGAGGCGATCAGGGAGGCCAGGCTGAGCGGCAGGGTGCGGACGCCGGCTTCGACGGGTGTGCAGCCGCGTACGTTCTGCAGGTAGAGCATCACGAAGAAGATCACGCCGAGCAGCACGAAGAAGTTCAGGGCGGTGACGACCGTGCCCGTCGTCAGGGCCCGGCTGCGGAAGAGGCGCATCGGGAGCAGCGGGTGCTCGATGCGGGTCTGGTGCGGCCGAAGAGGACGAGGATCGCCACGCCGGCGCCGATGGCGCCCCAGGTGCCGGCCGACGACCAGCCCCAGGTCTCTCCCTTGACCACGCCGAACACAGCGCTGAGCAGACCGAGGGCGAGGAGGACGACCCCGACGACGTCGAAGGCGTGCCGGCCGGTGCCGTTCCTGCTCTGCGGGAGCACCAGGGCGCTGAACCCCAGGGCGACGACGCCGATCGGCGCGTTGACGTAGAAGACGGACTCCCAGCCGACGTGCTCGACGAGCAGGCCCCCGACGATGGGGCCGAGTGCCGTGGACACCGCGGAGACCATCGCCCAGATGCCCACCGCCATGCCGAATCGCCGTGGAACTGACTGGCGACGAAGGCCGTCGCGGGGACACGGAGGTCACGGGAAGCCGGGGTCGACGCGGTCTGCGGGGCCCGGCACGAGTAGCCGGGGCCGCCGCGGGACATCCGCGGCGGCCCGCCGTGTCACCCCCGGCCGGTCACGAAAGCGTCGACCGCCGCCGTCAGCTCCTCCGGCTTCTCGACCGGCAGTTCGTGGCCCGCGTCCAGGATCCGCACCACGGCGTCCGGGTAGGCCTTCGCCATCCGCAGCATCTGCGACACGGGCAACTGGATGTCGTGGTAGCCGTGCACCATCAGGGTCGGGGTGCGGATCTCACCGACCCGGTCGAGGACGTCGAAGGCCCGCATGGCGCCGTAGAGCGTCATGACCACCTCGCGCGGGGTGTCGCCGGAGGCCCGGACGTACTCCCGGATCTCCTCGCGCGGATGGCCCGGTGCGAAGGCGCGCTGGATGTTGGCCGCGATGAACACTTTGAAGGGGGCGAGGGTGGACGCCGCCATGAGCAGCCCCCTCCCCCGGCTGTAGGTCATCCGGCTGATCGAGTTCACCAGCACCATGCGCTCCAGCCGCTCGGGGTGGGACAGGGCGATGGTCTGCGAGATCATCCCGCCCATGGAGTGACCGATCAGTACGAACCGCTCGACCTTCATATGGTCGAGGAGCGCGAGGACGTCCTTCGCCAGCTCCGCGATCGTCCGCACCCCCGACCCGCTGCTCTCCCCGTGCCCGCGCAGGTCGAGGCGGATCACCCGCCGGCTGTCGGAGAAGTGCGCCACCTGGTGGTCCCAGCGGTGCCGGTTCGCCGTCCAGCCGTGCACGAAGACCAGGGGCACGCCGTCGCCGTCGCGCGGGCCCTCGTCGTCGTACGTCAGGGCTGCGCCGTCGACTTCGAGCTGCGGCATGGGGCTCCTCCTGGAGTGAGGTCCGGTTACTGGCGAGTACGGTAGCTGTCGGCCCGGCCCGGCGTCATCGGCGTTCGCCGAGGAAATCGAGGATGTGACCGAACACGTCGAGGGCGGCGCCCCGGCCGAGGAACGTGTCCAGGTGGCCGTAGCCGGGGATCTCCGTGTAGGACACGTCCAATTGCGGCTGCCGCCGGGCGAGGACGTCGCGGCACAGTTCCTGGGAGTCGAGCCACAGCCCGTTCTCGCTGCCCGCGAGGAGCAGGACGGGAGTGTCGATGCGGGCCGCCGCGTCCAGCGCGTTCGCCGGCAGGGTCCGGTAGCGATGGTCGGTGTCGTGCCAGCGGACCACGGTACGGGCCAGTTCGATCCGGCGCAGATGCGGCAGGATCCACAGCGGGGCGGGGCCGAGCAGCTCGGCGAGCCGATGGTGGGTGGTCTCGGAGAGGTGCTCGTGCACGAAGAGCGAGGCGCCCGTGCCCCATGCTGAGTTGTGCAGGATCTGGCAGGTCGGGTCCGGACAGCCGGCCTTCCGGCCGGCCAGCGCGAACAGCGGCGTGTACTTCGATCTCAGACCGACCGTGCGGAAGTCGACCGGGATGTGGTCGATCCGGCCCTTCAGCAGTTCCCCGGCCACGGACATGCGCAGCGAGGTGCGCCCCGCGAGTTTCGGCGTCAGGAACACGCCCTGCGACACCACGCCCGCGAGTCCGGGAACGAGCCCCGCCGTCATGCTCAGCGACAGCGCGAGGGAGCCGATGCAGTGGGCGACCACGAACAGCGGCCGGTCCCCGATGCGTTGCCTGATGTACGCGACGGCCTCGGGGATGTCGTACAGGGCCACGTCGTCGTATGTGTATCTCCGGCCGGTCTCGTTGTACGGGAGTCGGCAGCTGCCCCGCCAGTCGAGCAGCCAGGGCTCGTAGCCGTCGTCGAGCAGTACGTCGACCAGGTTGCGGGTCTCGGGCAGCAGGAACATGTCGGCGGACGCGGTGTGTCCGTGCAGCAGCAGCACCGCGGGGCCCTCGCCCGACCCGTCGCCGATGCGGGTCAGGCCGAGCCTGACGCCGTCGCCCGCGCGGAACGGGATCTCCTCGACGGCCGCCGGATCGAGGCGGTGGCGCAGGGGGCGCGGGACCGTGGCGGTCCTCGCCCCGCGCCGGGCGGTCCGGGCCGGTGAGCCGGTCGTCCTGAAGATCATCGCTTGTGCTCCGTGAGGGTGGGGGTGCGGCGCAGGTCGAGGAGGTCCGCGGCGGCGCGGGCGAAGGGGCCGAGCAGTCCGCGGCCCACTTCCGCGCCGAACCAGGCGAGCCAGGTGAGTTTGGCGGCGCGCTTCTCCGGGCCGGTCAGGCGCGGGTCGACCTTGATGCCGTCGATCTGGTCGCGCACGTAACGGTCGGCGGGTACGACCATCTCGCCCGCCAGAGTGGCCGGTTCGCCCTCGCGGCCGATCTCGACGGTCAGCGCGCGGGCCTGCCGCCAGACGTCGCGGCGGGCCCGCGCGTACTTGTGGCCCTCCAGCCACCAGCTCCCGCCGTCCGCGTCCCGCAACGACAGCCTGTAGCGCAGGAGTTGGTGGCGCATCCCGTGCTCCTGCGGAATGCCCTCCTCGGGGCGCACCCAGAGGTCGCCGACCTCGACCGTGAGCGGCTCGGGGTGCAGGGCAGTGCAGGTCAGCGTGCCGGCGACGTCCACCCGTCGCTCCTTCACGAGCTGGTACATGCTCGCGATGGACAGGGTGAGCGCCATGGAGCAGGGCACCTCGGGCGGCGCGCCGACCGGGCCGACGCTTCCTTCGGTCGTCTCGGCGAACCAGAGGTACGGCTGGTCGTCCTTGCCGGGCAGCCGGGCGAGACCGTCCTCGGCGAGCCGCTCGAACGTGCTGAGCTGGGCCCGCGCGTCGTAGCGAGCCGCCCCCGGCAGTCCGAGCGACTCGACGAGCGCCGTCGTCCGGTCGTCGGTGGCCGCCGGTCCGGTGAGGGTCGCCTCGCACAGCTTGAGGGCGGTGGGGCTGCGCAACACACGGCCGAGGAAGGCGAGTTCGGGCACCGGTTCGGCGTCCAGGCGGGCCAGGGTGTCGGCGCGCCACTCGTCCCAGCCCTGCACGCGCACATGCATGCCGCCCAGCGCCATGTCGCGTACGACGTCGTCCAGGGTGTTGGGCACACCGGTCAGGTTGTAGTCGTACCCCCAGGCGTCGGGGTCGCACACGGCGGCGACCGCGACGCGGCTGACCCAGTCGACCGGGGCCGCGTTCAGGTGCCGGAAGGCGGGCACGGTGCGGAAGCGGCCGAAGGCGGAGATGAGGCCGCTGCTGAGGTCCTGGGGGTTGTAGGCGCCGGTCCTGGTGTGACCGCCGATGCCGCCCGGGCGCAGAGCGGTGACCACGAGGCCGTGGTCGCGGGCCCGGCGGAGCGCGACCTCGGCCGCCCACTTGCTCTGGTCGTACCCGGAGACGAGACGGTCGATGCGGGCGAGGGGGTCGTCCTCGCCCATCGAGGCGATGCCGACCTCGTTGAAGACGGCGATCGAGGAGATGTGATGGAGCGGTTTGGGCCGTCCGGTCGCGGCGAGCTCGGCGAGGGCCAGGGCACCGAGGACGTTGCTGCGCCGCAGCGATGGGTAGCCGCGCAGGAAGTCGACGGCCGCCGCCACACCGACGACGCTGTCCAGTTCGTGGGCGAGGGTGTCCCACAGCTCGTCGGACAGGCCGAGCCGTGGGCTCCGGATGTCGCCGGGCAGCACCGTCACCCGGCGGCGGACCTCCGACGACCAGGGAAGCCGGTAGCTCCTGAGCTGCTCGCCGAGCCGTGCGGTGGCCGACTCCTCGTCCGCGGCGCGCACCAGGCAGTGGACGTGGGCGTCGGTGTGCCGCAACAGGTCCAGCAGCATGTGGCCGCCGAGGAAGCCGGTGGCGCCGGTCAGCAGGACCCGGCGGGGCGGCAGCGGTTCGGGGGCGCCGGTCCAGGGGAGCCGGTCCGCGAGCGCGAGGTCGGCGAGGATCTGGTCCAGATCCTCCGGGCGCGCCGTGGCGAACGCGGCGGCGCGGCCGTCGGGTGCGGAGGCGGCCGCCGTGAACGGCGGGGTGTGCGGGGACGGGACGGGGAGGGGGCCTGGGGCTACGGCGGGGAGCGGACGTGTTGGGGGCGCGGGCCGCGGGCCGGCGGGGCGCGTCGGGCGGGTGCCGGCGGTGGCCGCAGGGCGGGTGGTCACGGCAACTGCCCGGCCGTCGGGGGGCGTCACGAGGCCAGTGGACGCGCCGCCCGCCCGACCGTCCACCGGAGCGGACGGCGCGGCTGGACTCGGCTCGACCACCGGGGTTTCCGGCGCGATCGCGAGGGCGGTTCCGGATCCGGTGGCCGGGAGCCACCGTCGTGCCAGGCTGAGCGGACGGGCGTCGGCGAACACGTCGTCCAGACCGACCTCCGTCCCGAGTATCCGCTCCAGCTCCGCGACGAGTTCCACGGCGCCCACGGAGCTGCCCCCGGCGTCGAAGAAGTCCGCGTCGAGCGGCAGTTGCCCGTCGGGCACGTACGGAGCCGCGGCGGCCGCGATGGCGGCGGCCAGCGCGTCCACGTCCCGCAGGGCGTCGGCGCCGCCCGCGTGGAGCGGCGCCGGGCCGGATGCCCCGCCGCTGCCGGGCGACTCCGTATCGGTACTGCTGCCGGAGGCCGTGCCGACGCCGCTGCCGGAGGCCGCACCGGGTGAATTCCCCTCGCTCCGGGCACCGGAAGCCGTGCCGCTGCCGGGTGCATCGGCACCCGCGCCGGAGCCGGAGTCCGTCCCCGGCCCCGGCTGTGTCGCCGTCGCCCCCGCCCCGGCGGTGTCGCCGTCACCATGGCTCGCGGGGCCGGGTACGCCCACGGCGACCGCGGCATCGGCCGGAGCGTGCGGGCCGGTTCCCGGCGGTGTGGTGGCCGACCGGACCCTGGCCAGCAGGGCGTCCACGTCGAGCCCTCCACCGCCCCGCTCGATCGACTCGGCGGTCGCGCGCTGCCCGGTCTGCGCCGGGGCGTCGTCGTTCACGTCAGGCATGAGAACCCTTCACGGTGTGCACGGTCGTGTTCTTCACTGCTGCCGCCGGGAGGCCGGCTCCTGCTCGCCGCGGACTTCACGGCTGCCGCCAGGAGCGGAAGGCCCGCAGCTGTTCCGGTGCGACCACGCTCTCCAGCCGCTCGTCGTCCGGATCGCCGCCGCCGAGCGCGGCGAGGAGCCGGCGGGCGGGCGCATTGCGCGGGGTGCGCTCCGCGGTCAGCCGCACCTTGGCGCAGCCGAGCCGCTCGGCGTGGTCGGCCAGTCGGCGCAGCAGGTGTTCCTCGACGCCCCGGCCGAGCGCGCGACAGCTCAGCATCCAGGCCAGTACGTCCAGTTGGTCGCCCTCGGCGCGAACGGCGAGCAGCCCGATCTGGCCGTAGTCGCCGAAGCGGTCCCGGGCCGCGGCCGTCCACACCTCTCCGCGCTCCCGCCACCGGGCGAGGTCGCCGCCGTCGGCGGACCGCGCTCGGAGGGTGAACTGATTCGTGCGGCGTACGAGTTGCTCGGCCCGCGGCACGTCCGTACCGCTCAGCTCGCGGATGTCGACCTCCAGACCCAGTTGGTCGAGGAACTCCTCGAATCCGGCCTGGTCGCGTGCGGCGTCCCGTTCCCGTTCCTGTTCGTAGAAGCGGGCCCGAAGTGCGTCCTCGGCGGTAGCCGCGGCCGGGACCAGCGGCCACAACCGGCCGAGGAACTCCTCCAGTTCGGCGACCGGTGGGCAGGTAACCGACAGCACCTGAGGCAGTGCCGACCGCACCCCCGCGATCTCCACCGGGTTGTCGTCGAGGAACAGGAAGCTGTCCGGTCCCAGGTTGAGCGTGCGCGCCACCTGGGCGAGACGGCCGGCCTTCGGGCCCCAGGCGGCGGAGAGCACGCTGAAGTGCTCGGCCTTCAGGAGGCTTTCGGGCCGGTCGAGGACGGACCGGACCGTGTCCTCGTCGTTGTTGCTGACCAGCACCAGCAGCGCACCCGCGGCACGCCAGTCGAGCAGCCGCCGCGCCAGCAGGGCGCGCGGGCCGGTCAGGTCCACGGCCGACGGACCGATCTCCCCTGCCACTCCGCCCCACAGGGTCTCGTCGCCGTCCACCGCGATCACCTTCGGCGCGGCACGGCGTACGGCCCGGACGACGTCGGCCAGGCTCAGGGCCACCGCCGCCTGGAAGCGTGGGGTGAAGGGGAGGTGGACGAGGCGCTCGGTGCGCTCGTCGAAGCGGTCCTCGACGGCGTGCCGACGAGTCCAGTCGTCGGGCCGGAGCACCGCGACGCCGGACAACTCGGCGAGATCAGAGGCAAGTTCGCGCTCCCAGCGGGCGAAGCGGTCCTCCTCCTCGCGGGCGGACGGCAGGAAGCCGACGATCAGCGGCTTCCGGGTCCGCTCGGTCAGGTCCCGCACCGCGGCGGGGTACGCGGCGCGCAGCTCGGCGAGCAGCCCGTCGTCCACCGGCCCGAACCGCGTCAGATCCGCCGCGCGCAGCAGCACCACGCCGATCTCCACGGCCGGGTCGGCGAGGACACCCGACGGGTCCCGCAGGGCGGCGAGGACCTGGTGATACGGGGCTTCCGTGACCGTGAGGCCGCCGTCCGGGGTGTCGTCCCACAGCGCCGCTTCACACAGGCGGGGCAGGTCACCGAGGGCGAAGGTGGCCGCGAGGGCGAACGCACGCGGCACGGTGGCCTCCGCGCTCGTACCGCTGCCGCTACCCCTCGCGTCGACTGCCGCAGCTGCGTCTCCCGCGGCGCCCGCCGTCGCCGTGCCCCTCGCGGCACTGGTCGTCGCCGTGTCTCCCGCACCGTCCGCCGTCGCCGTGCCTCTCGCGGATTCGACCGTCGTCGTCGGATCCTGCGCCGCCTCGGCGAGCAGGCGCAGGAACTCCTCCCCGAGTCCGGTGGAGGTGGCCGCGTCGAGGATGTCGAGGTTGTGGTCGAGCCGGACGCGGCGCGCGTCGGGCGTCATGGTGACCATCAGGTCGAGGTCGGTGTAGCCGGTCCCGGCCGGGAGCACTTCCAGGTGGGTGAGGCCGGCCGCCGACGAGCGGACGTAGTTGAAGTACACCTCCACCAGCGGGGCTTCGGGGCGGTGCAGCCCCTGCGAGGCCAGGGCCGGCAGGACGTCGGAGAACATGGCGCCCCGGGCGAGGATGCGGTCGAGGCCGCTGTCGGTGCGGCGCACCACGTCCTCGACACGTTCGTCCGCCCCGGCGCGGGCCGGGAACGGCACCGGCACGCCGAAGAAGCCCACGGCGTCGTGCGCGTCGGCGTGGATGCGGGTGTCCACGGGCACGGCGAGGACGAAGCGCTCGCGCTGCCGCGTCCTCGCGAGCAGCACGGTGAGGACTCCGAGGCAGAAGGCGGCGGGGGTGACGGCGAGCCGGCCCGCCGCCTCCGCCACGTGTTCGGTGAGCCCGGCGGGGATCTCCAGGGTGACGCTGCCGGCACGGTACGCGCGGGTCCTCGGGCGGGGCCGGGCGAGGGTGAGGTCGAGTCGTTCGCTGCCGTGGAAGGCCTCGCGCCACTCGGTGACCGCGGTGTCGCCGCCCGGCTGCTGGGCCTCGATGAGCAGGTCGATGTCGCGGTTGGTGACGTCGTTCCCGAGCGGGGTGCCGGACAGCTCGGCGTCGATCTCCCCGGCCACGAGCAGCAGCGACTGGAGGTCGCTGACCGCGTGGTGGGCGCCGAACACCAGGATCTGGCCGTGCGCGCCGCCGTCGAGCAGTTCGAACCGCCACAGCGGCGGCCGGGCCAGGTCGAAGGGCGGCTCCAGCAGCTCCTTCAGCCGGGCCGCGGCGTCGAGTCCGGCCGGGTCGTCCATGGTGGTCCAGCGCAGCAGCGGTGTGGCGAGCTCCCGGTCGACGCGCAGCCGCCTCCCGGCCTCGCTGTCGCTGACGATCGCCGTGCGCAGTGCGGCGTGCCGTCCGGCGAGGCGGGTGACGATGCCGGTCAGTGTCTCCCGGTCGGTGGGTGCGGTGAGCCGGACCGCGAGGCCCACGGCGTGCGCGGCGTCCGGCATGCCCGGCCGGGCGCTGCGCAGGAGGCGTACGACGTCACGGGTGACGGGTCGCAGTTCGGTCTCCGGCACGCCCGTCGGCGGGTGGGCCGCCGTGCCCTCCCGGTTATCCGGTGCCGAGGTCGGGCGTTCCGGCAGTGCCTCGCCCAGGGAGCCTGCGAGAGAGCGGATGTCGCTCGCCGAGAACATCTCGGCCGTCGGGAGTTCGACGCCCAGTTCCCGGGCGAAGGCGTTGCGCAGCCGCACCAGCATCAGGGAGTCGAGGCCGAGTTCCTTCAGGGCCGTGGTGGCGGACACGTCCACGACGCCTCCGGCGACCTCCTCGACCCGGGCGCGTACGTACGCCTCCAGCCAGGTGGCGCGGTCGTGGCCCGGCGTCGCCTCGAACACCTTCCTGACGAGGCCGTCCAGGTCCGCCGTGCGCGCCGGCGCGGCCACGAGGTCGGCGAGCACCGGGCGGGAGCGCGCCACGTCCGGGGCGAGCGCCAGCATCTCCCAGTCCAGCGCCATGGGCGCGAGCTGACGGCGTGCGGTGCCGAGCACGCGCTCGAACATGTCGCCGCCGTCCTGCGGTGAGAAGGCGAGCAGGCCCGAGCGGCCGGTCTCCGCGGCCCGGGTGCCGGACTCGGCGACCATGCCGACTCCCGCCCAGGCACCCCAGTCGAGGCTCAGCGCGCGGCGGTCGGTGCGGGAGAGGTGATGGGCCCAGGCGTCGAGGAAGGCGTTGGCCGCCGAGTACGGGCTCTGTCCGGCCGAGCCGAGGAGTCCGGCCGCGGAGGCGAAGAGGACCAGGTTCCCGGCCTCCGGGACGAGTTCGGTGAGCAGGGCGGTGCCCAGCACCTTGGGGGCGAGGACGCCCAGGACGCGTTCGTCGGTCAGCCGGGCCACGGTGGCGTCGTCGAGCACACCGGCGGCGTGGACGACCCCGGCGACCGGGCCGGCTTCGCGTCGCAGGGCGTCCAGGGCGGCCGAGAGGCCGTCGCGGTCGGCGACGTCGGCGCGTACGAGGTGCACGGTGGCGCCCCGCTCCTCGATGCCGCGGATCCAGTCCCGGGTGTCCGCGTCGGGCGTGCCCCGGCTCATCAGGGCGAGTCGGCGGGCGCCCCGCCGGGTCAGCCGTTCGGCGACGACGCGTCCGAGACCGCCCAGGCCACCGGTGACGAGGTACACGCCGTCCGCGGTGACGGCGCCGTGCCCGCTCTCGTCGGCGCGGGTGCGGGCCAGGCGGGGCACGAGGCGGCCCGACTCCCGCAGCGCGACGAGGCGTTCGTCGTCGGCGTGCCTCAGCTGTGTCCACAGGGCGTCGGTGCCGCCTTCGGACGGCAGGTCGACGAGGGTGGTGGACAGCTCGGGGTACTCCTGCGCGACGGCCAGCCCGAACCCCCAGGCGAGCGCCTGCTCGGGGTGCGTCACCTGTTCGCTGCCTCCCGCGGCCTGGCTGCCCCGTGCGATCACGAACAGCCGGGGGGCCGGGCCCCGGGTGCGGTCGGTGAGGGTGCGTACGAGATGCAGCGTGCTCAGGCAGCACAGCCGGGCCGACTCCTCGGCCGTGCCTGCGTCCGTGACGGGCGGGGCGTCGAGGGCGGAGAGCTGGACCACCCGCTCGGGCGGTGTGTCGGCGAACGCCTCGTCCAGCAGCCGGGCCAGCTGGCCCGGGTCGGCCGGGTCGAGGACGTACCGGCCCGGTCCTTGCCTGCGGAACGTGTCGCCGCGACGGGCGATCACATGGGGCACCGAGGTGCCGAGCCGTTCGGCGAGTTCGTCGGCCGTCCCGGTCTCGTCGGCCAGGATCAGCCAACTGCCCTGCGGGGGCGGCGGCTCCTGTGCGGCCGGCCGGGGCTGCCAGCGGGTCTCGAACAGCGCGCCGTCCAGTGGTGACAGTGCGGTGAGCTCGAAATCCACTGCCTCCAGGACAAGTTGTTCGTCCTGGTCCCAGAGCCGCAGGTCCAGGGTCGCGGTGTCGCCGTCCAGGGACCGCAGGACGCAGGTGACCCACACGGGGGTGGTGCGCAGCCCGGTGAAACGGAGCCGTCCGACGCCGGCGGGCACGAAGGCCCGTTCCTGCGGGGCACCGGCCGGCAGGGCGGCGCTGTGGAAGGCGGCGTCGAGGACCGCGGGGTGCAGCAGGTGGCCGGCGGCGGCCCGGTCGGCGAGGCGGCCGAGCGCCGCGGTGTCCGTGCGGTGGCCCGCCTCCAGGCCGCGGAAGGCGGGGCCGTACTCGATGCCCAGGGCGGCGAGGCGTGCGTAGACGGCGGGCAGGTCCGCTTCCTGCGAGCACCGTTCGCGGAGCGCGCGGGGCGTCTCGTACGCCTCGCCGATGGCTCCGACGGTGGGCGCCGCGGTGGGTTCGGCCTTGGACTCCGCGGTGGCTTCGGCCTTGGACTCCGCGGTGGCTTCGGCGGCGGATCCCCCCATGGCGTCAGCGGTGGACTCCGCCGTGGGTTCGGCGGTGGACTGCTCCGTGAGCTCGCCGGTGTCGACAACGAGGCGTCCGGCGACGTGCCGCTGCCAGCGCGCGGGCCGTTCCCCCGCGGTCGCCGAGGCGATGGTGAAACTCCGGGAACCGTCGGCGGCGGGCCGCAGGACCAGTTGCAGTCGTACCGGCCGGTCCTCATCGAGGCGCAGCGGGTGGAGGAACCGCACGTCGGCGAGGCTCACTTCGGCTCGCCGCGTGTCGGGGCCGTCCCGCACGGCGGACGCGGCGGCCAGAGCCATGTCGAGGAACGCCGCACCGGGCAGCCACACCTCGCCGCCGACGCGGTGGTCGGTCAGATAGGCGAACCTGCTGTCGCGCAGGTCGATCTCGCTCTGGAAGAGGTGCCGGTCGGGCTCGTCGCTGGACTCGACGTGCGTGCCCAGCAGCGGTGAGCCGCCGCCGCTCGCGGGCGCCGGGGCCAGCCAGTGCCGTTCACGGGCGAAGGCGTACGTCGGCAGGTCGGTCCTCTGCCCCTCGGGGAACAACGTCCGCCAGTCAGGGGTGTACCCGCGCTCGTACAACTCCCCCAGCCTGCGCAGCAGGACGTCGCGTCCGTCCTGCCGGCGGCGCAGTGAGGCGACGCCGACCGCGTCGGTGCCCGCCTCGGCGGCCACCGCCTCGATGGACGGGAGGAGCGACGGGTGCGGGCTCAGTTCGACGAACCAGCGGTAGCCGTCGTCGAGCATGCCGCGGACGGTGTCGGCGAACCGGACGGGTTCGCGGAGATTGGCGTACCAGTACGCGGCGTCGAGCAGGTCGCCCGGTACGGGTTCCGCGCGCACCGTCGAGTACAGCGTGGTCGGTGCCACGATGCCCCGGATGCGGGAGAACCGGTCGAGCAGGTCCGCGCGGAGCGGTTCCATCAACGGCGTGTGCGAGGCGAACGGCGTCGACAGCGGCCGGGCCGGGACACTCCGCTCGTCGAGGTGCCGGCGCAGCTCGGCCAGGTCGTCCGCCCGGCCCGAGACGGCAGTGGAACGGCCGCTGTTGACCGCCGCGACGAAGAGCCGGCCGGCGTACGGCGCGAGCAGTCGCTCGACCTCGGCCCGCGGCAGTTCGACGGACAGCATGCCCCCCTCGCCGACCAGTGGTGCGACCGCTCCGGCGCGCCCGGTCACCACCCTCACGGCGTCGTCCAGAGTGAGGGCGCCCGCGACGTAGGCGGCGGCGATCTCGCCCAGGCTGTGTCCGACCACGGCGTCCGGGGTGACGCCGAGCGCCCGCCAGCCGGCGGCCAGGGCCGCGTTCACCGCGAAGAGCACCGGCTGGAGGTACTCGGTCCGGTCGAGGGGGGAGAACTCCTCGGGCGCGCGCAGCACGTTGAGGACGGACCAGCCGGTGTGCCGGTGCACGACGGCGTCGATGCGGGCGAGCTCCTCGCCGAAGGCGGGCGACCCGGCCATCAACTCGAGGCCCATGCCCGGCCATTGGCCGCCGTGCCCGGCGAAGACGAACGCCACCTTGCCGGTGCTCTCCTCGCGTCGCGGTGCCAGCGGTGCCCGTCCCGCGGCCAGCGCGTCGAGCCGGGCGTGCAGCTCGTCCCGGTCGTGCGCGACGATCGCCGCGCGCCGCTCGAAGTGACTGCGGTGCCTGGCCAGCGTGTGCGCGGCAGCGGGCAACTCGTCACCGCCGCCGATGTGCCGGGCCAGCCGAGCGGCCTGCCCCCGCAGGGCGGTCCCGCCGCGCGCGGACAGCACGAACAGCGGCTGCCCCGGGGCGGGTTGCCCCTGCGGTACGGCTTCCTCGGCGCGGGGAGCCTCCTCCACGATCACGTGTGCGTTGGTGCCGCTGATACCGAAGGCGCTCACGCCGGCACGCCGGACGCGCTCGGCGGAGGCGGGCCAGGGCACCTCGTCGCGCAGCAGCCGCAGCCCACTGTCCTCCCAGTCGACGTGGCGGCTCGGCGTGTCGGCGTGCAGGGTGCGCGGCAGCACCTGGTGGCGCAGCGACTGCACGACCTTCATCAGCCCGATGACGCCCGAAGCGGCCTGTGCGTGACCGATGTTGGACTTGAGCGAGCCCACGTGGAGGGGTCGTCCGGCGGGACGGGAACGGCCGAAGACCTCCGACAGGGCGTTCGCCTCGATCGGGTCGCCCAGCGTCGTGCCCGTTCCGTGTGCCTCGACGTGGTCGATGTCGGCGGGCTCCAGCCGCGAGGCCTCCAGCGCCCGGCGGATCACCTGTTCCTGCGCGGGGCCGTTCGGCGCGGAAAGCCCCTGGCTGCGGCCGTCCTGGTTGACGGCCGTGCCGCGCAGCACGGCCAGCACCTCGTCGCCGTCGCGCCGTGCGTCGCTCAGCCGCTTCAGTACGATCAGGCCCGCGCCCTCGGCCCAGACGGCGCCGTCGGCGTCGTCGGAGAAGGAACGGCACCGCCCGGTCGGGGACAGTCCGCGCAGCCGGCTGAACTCCACGAAGGTCTGCGGTGTCACCATGAGCGTCACGCCCCCGGCGAGCGCCAGGTCGCACTCTCCCGACCTGAGGGCCTGCGCCGCCAGGTGCAGCGCCACCAGCGACGACGAGCACGCGGTGTCCACCGTCAGGGCGGGGCCGTGCAGGCCCAGGGCGTAGGCGAGCCGGCCGGAGGCCACGCTGAGCGCGGAACCCGTGCCGACGTAGCCGTCGAGCTGGTCGAGCCGGGAGCCCGCGAGATAGTCGCTGCCGAACATGCCGACGTAGACGCCGGTGCTGCTCCCCGCCAGTTCGCCCGGCACGATCCCGGCACGCTCCAGCGCCTCCCACGCCGTCTCCAGCAGGACACGCTGCTGGGGGTCCATGGCCGCCGCCTCCCTCGGTGTGATCCCGAAGAAGGCCGCGTCGAAGGTCCTGAGGGCGTCGTCGTCCAGGAACCCGCCTTCGCGGGCGTACGTCTTGCCCAGGGCGTCCGGGTCGGGGTCGTAGAGCGCCTCCACGTCCCAGCGGCCCTCCGGGAAGGCGCCGACCGCGTCGCGGCCCTCGGCGAGCAGGCGCCACAGCGCGTCCGGGTCGTCGACGCCGCCCGGTGCGCGGCAGGCCATCGCGACCACGGCCACCGGCTCGTCGGAGGCGGGGGCCGGACCGCCGGCGGGCCGGGTGCCGGACGCCGTCGCCCGGGCCGCCGGCCCGCTCGTCGCGAGTGCGGTGGCCAGCAGGTGTTCGGCGATCCGGGCCGCGGTGGGGTGGTCGAACACCAGGGTCGCGGGGAGCCTGGCGCCGATGCGGGTGCTGATCCGGTTGCGTAGTTCCACCGCGGTCACCGAGTCCATGCCGAGGTCGCGCAGTGGCTGATCGGGACGGACCGACTCGGCCGCACGCAGGCCGAGGGCGCGGGAGGTCTCCTCGCGGACCAGGGCCAGGACGCGGGCGGCACGTTCGGGCTCCGGCAGCCGGGCCAGGCGGTCGGCGAGCTCGCCGCCGCGGCCGGGGCGGGGCGCGGGCAGCAGCGAGCGCCACAGGGCCGTCGTCGCGCCGTCCGCGGCGGCCGTGGCCTCCCGCAGCCGGGGCAGGTCCAGGGACCATGCGACCAGGTGGGGCGCGCCCTGGGACAGGGCGAGTTCGACGAGTTCCCGGCCCACGTCGGCGGTGAGGGCGCGGTGGCCGGTCCGGGCCATCCGTGCGAGGTCGGCGTGTTCGGCGGCGAGGCCTTCACCGGCCCAGGCTCCGAAGGAGACGGAGGTGCCGGGCAGGCCCAGGGCCCGCCGGTGGAGGGCGAGTTGGTCGAGGAAGACATTGGCCGCGGCGTAGTTGGCCTGTCCCGCGCTGCCGACGACTCCCGCGGCGGAGGAGATCAGCAGGAAGAGGGCGAGCGGCGCGTCGGCGGTGAGCCGGTGCAGATGGCCGGCGCCGTCGACCTTGGGGCGCAGCACGTTCGCGAGGCGGTCGGGGGTGAGGTCCGCGACCACCCCGTCGTCGAGGACGCCCGCGCAGTGCACGACGCCGCGCAGCGGCGACTCGGCGCCGACGCGGCCCAGGACGTCGGCCACGGCCGCCGCGTCCGCTACGTCGCACGCGGCGACCTCGGCCTCGGCGCCGAGCGCGCGCAGTTCGGCGACGATGTCGGCCGCCCGTGGATCGTCCGGACCACGTCGTGAGGTCAACAGCAGCCGCGGGACGCCGCGTTCGGCGAGAAGGCGGGCGATGTGCCGGCCGATGGCGCCCAGGCCTCCGGTGATCAGCACCGTGCCGTCGGTGGGCACGGCCCCGGCCGCGCCGCTCGCCTCGGGGCGGGCCGCACGAACCAGCCGGGGAGCGAGCAACGCGCCGTCGCGTACGGCGAGTTCGGGCTCGTCGGCCCGCGCCAAGGCGGCAGGCAGAGCTCCGGCGGGATCGGAGCCGTCGAGGTCGACCAGGGTCAGCCCCAGGTCGGGGTGCTCGGCGCGGGCGCTGCGCGCCAGGCCCCACAGCACCGACTGGGCCAGGCCCGGCACCTCGTCCGCGTCCCCGGCGGCGACCGCGCCCCGGGTCACCCACACGGTCCGGGCGGGTGCCCCGCCCCGCGGAAGCGCGATCAGGGCACGCAGCTCGGCCAGCGCCGACGCCGCCAACTCGTGTGCGGCGGAGGCCGGTTCCGTGCCGGCCACCGCACGCGGCCAGAAACGTACGACGGCGTCGGCGTCCTCCTCGCGCCCGCCGGTCCCCGCGGCCGCGAGCACGCGCCGGGCCGCCTCCACCTCGGGGTCGGACCGGTCGCCGACGACCGCCCACTCGTGGGCGGCTTCCGTGACCGGCTCGTCGGGCACGTGCGTCCACGCGACTTCGTAGAGGTGGCGGGCGTTCCCGGAGCCCCGGGCGAGGTCGGCCGGATCGGCGACCCGCAGCCGGACGCCGTCCAGCCGGCCCGCCGGGAGGCCGTCGGCATCCCACAGCGTCACGTCCAGGGTGAGGTCCTCGCCGGGCTCCCCCTCCCCGGTACGTGTCCCGGATGTCTCCGACCGGCGCACGAGCGCCGTGAGGTCGTGCGCGCCGCCGGGCGGCAGCGCGCAGCGGCCCACCGCGACCGGCAGCCGTGCCCGGCCGTCCGCCGCGTCGAGCGCGGCGGCCACGTGCAGCGCGGCGTCGAGCAGGGCCGGGTGCACCGGGTACGGGTCGGCCGTGTCCCGGGCCGTGGCCGGCAACGAGAGCCGGGCGAGCAACTCGCCCTCACCCGTGGTGGCCGCCGACCGAACGCTTCGGAAGGCAGGACCGTATCCAAGACCCAGGGCGGCGAGCCGTTCGTAGGTCTGTGCGCTCCAGGACGGTTCCGCCGTCCGCGGCCACCGCGGCGCCGGGCCTGCCGTGTCCGGGGCAGGAGCCGCCGCGGAGGCGGTGGCGTGCAGGGTCCAGCTCGGGTCCGCCTGCCCGCGCGGGCGGCTGTGCACGGTGATCTCCGGTGCGGGACCGGAGACGTCGACCTCGACGGACACCTCGACCGTGCCCGAGTCCGGCAGCACGAGGGGCGCGAGCAGCACCAGGTCGGTGACGTCGGCAGGGTCGTCCGGGCGCGCCGCGTCGAGCGCGGCGCGGCACAGCTCCATCTGGGTGGTGCCGGACACCACGGTCCGGCCGAACACGGTGTGGTCGGGCAGCCAGTCGGCGGTGGCCGGGGACCACTCGTTGCGGAAGGTCCAGCGGGTCTCGTCGGCGGACCGCAGCTGGACGCCGAGCAGCGGATGCGCGGCACGGTCGAGGAGGCCAGGCACCGCCACGGCCGGCTCGGGCTCGATCCAGTGGCGCTGCGGGTCCCAGGCGTACGTCGGCAGGTCGGCCGGCTCCGTCGCGGCGATGAGCCGGCGCCAGTCGATCCGTCGTCCGTGGACGTGGAGTTCGGCCGCCGCCCGGTCGAGGCAGGCGGGCCCGTCCTCGTCGCGCCGCAGCGAGCCGACGGCGAGCAGGTCGGCGTCGAGCTCGTCGCCGACGGTGCGCACGGCCGTCAACAGGGAGGGGTGGGGGCTGAGCTCGACGAAGTGACGGAACCCGTCGGCGACCATGCGCTCCACGGTGGGTCCGAACCGGACAGGTTCACGGAGGTTGGTGTACCAGTAGTCGGCCGCGAGCTCCTCGGTGACCGGCTCGGCGGTGACCGTCGAGTACCAGGCGACGGAGGACGGGAAGGTGGTGACGCCGTCGAGTTCGTCGACAATCGTGCCGCGGACGGACTCCACCTGGGCGCTGTGGGACGCGTAGTCGACGTCGAGGCGGCGTACGAACACCTGCCGGCGGTCGAGGTCGGCGAGCAGCGTCCGCAGGGGCTCCACGTCTCCCGCGACGACCGTCGAGCGGCCGCTGTTCACCGCGGCGACGGACACCCGGCCGCCGAGCTCGGCGAGGTGGGACCCGACCTCGGTGTGCGGGAGCGCCACGACGGCCATCGCGCCGGTGCCGGACAGCGCGGTCAGGGCCTGGCTGCGCAGGGCGACCACCGCCGCCGCGTCGTTGAGGCCGAGCGCTCCGGCGACACAGGCCGCGGCGACCTCGCCCTGGCTGTGCCCGATCACGGCGTCGGGACGCACGCCTCGGGCCCGCCACACGGCGGCCAGGGACACCATCACGGCGAACAGGAGCGGCTGGACGACGTCCACGCGGTCCGGCGACGGGGCGCCCTCGTCACCGCGCAGCACGGCCGTCACCGACCAGGAGGTGAACGGACGCAGCGCGGCGTCGCAGCGGTCGAGTTCGTCGGCGAACACGGGGGACGCGTCGAGGAGATCGCGGGCCATGCCGGCCCACTGGGCGCCCTGGCCGGGGAAGACGAAGGCCACCTTTCCCGGCGGGGCCGCTTGCTGGGGTCCCACGGTCAGCGCCGTGTCCGGCCGCGCGTCGGCCAGTCCCCGCAACGCCGCCAGCAGTTCGTCGCGGTCGCCCGCCCGGACGACGGCCCGGTGCTCGAAGTGCGTGCGGTGGTGAGCGAGCGTCCTCGCGACGGCGGGCAGCGGCAGCCCCGGATCCGCGCCGAGCGCCCCGAGCAGCCGACGCGCCTGCCCCTGGAGGGAGGGAAGAGTTCGGGCGGAGAGCGGGAAGAGGATGCCGCGCGGCGCGGCGGGCCCACCGTCCGACGGCTCGGCGGGGACGGGTTCGGACTGCGGCGCCGGGTCCGGATCCGGCTTCGGCGTCGGCTTCGGCTTCGGCTGTCCAGCGGACTCGGCGGACGCGTGCGACACGGGCGCCGACGTCTCGCCCGGCCCGGATTCGGACCGCGGCCGCGGCTGCGGCTGGGGCTCGGGCTGGGGCTGGGGCTGCTCACTGGACTCGACGTACGCCTGCGGGACAGGAGCCGACGTCTCGCCCGGCCCGGATTCGGACCGCGGCTGCGGCTGCGGCTGCTCAGCGGTCTCGGCGGATGTCCGCGCCCCGCGGAACGTCGAGGGCGCGCCGTCGGACACGGAGTCCTGCCCGGTGTCCCGCCGGACGGCACGCGGCCGCCCGGTGAGCGGGCGGGCGAGTTCCGCCGGTGCCTCCTCCAGCACCACGTGGGCGTTCGTGCCGCTGATCCCGAACGCGCTCACCCCGGCCCGCCGTACGCGGTCGCCGCGTCGTGGCCAGGGCTGGGCGCTGCTGTGCACGCGCAGGCCACCGCCCGCCCAGTCGACGTGCTCCGTCGGCCGGTCCGCGTGCAGGGAGGCCGGGATCAGTTCGTGGCCGAGCGCCAGTACGGTCTTGAGGACGCCTCCGATGCCCGCCGCGGCCTGCGTGTGACCGATGTTGGACTTCAGGGAACCGACGCCGAGCGGTCGGTCGGCGGGGCGCCCGGGGCCGAAGACGGCGGCCAGGGCCCGGCCTTCGATGGGGTCGCCGAGCCGCGTTCCGGTGCCGTGCGCCTCGACATGGTCGAGGTCGTCGGGTCCGAGTCCGGCGGCGTCGAGCGCCGCGCGCAGCACTCGTTCCTGGGCGGGGCCGCTCGGGGCGCTCAGTCCCTGGCTGCGGCCGTCCTGGTTGATGGCCGAGCCCCTGACGACCGCGAGCACCCGGTCGCCGTCACGGCGTGCGTCCGCGAGTCGCTTGAGCAGGACCAGACCGCAGCCCTCGGCCCACACCACTCCGTCCGCGTCGGCGGAGAAGGGGCTGCACCGCCCGGACGGCGACAGCGCGCGCAGCTTGCTGAACTCGACATGGCCACGCGGGGTGACGAGCAGGGTGGCACCGCCGGCCAGCGCCATGTCGCACTCCCCCGCGGCCAGCGCCCGCGCGGCCAGGTGCAGGGCGACGAGGGAGGAGGAGCAGGCGGTGTCCAGGGTCACCGCAGGGCCCTGGAGGCCGAGGGTGTAGGCGATCCGTCCGGAGGCGACGCTGGACGCCGATCCGGTGCCGACGTGCCCGTCGAGCAGGCCCAGTTGGGCGGACGCCATGTACCCGCTGTCGTACAGGCCCACGTAGACACCGGTGGAGCTGCCGTTCAGGGTCCCGGGCACGATCCCGGCGCGCTCGACGGTCTCCCAGGCGGTCCGCAGCAGCAGGCGCTGCTGCGGGTCCATGGCCGCCGCCTCCCGGGGTGAGATCCCGAAGAAGGAGGCGTCGAAGCGGTCGATGTCCGCGAGGAAGCCCCCACGCAGGGTGTACGTCCTGCCGACGGCCTCGGGGTCGGTGTCGAAGAGGTCCCGGGTGTCCCAACGGCCCGCCGGTACTTCGGTGATGGCGTCCTCGCCCGCGGCCAGCAGCCGCCACAGCGCCTCGGGGTCGTCGGCACCGCCGGGGAAGCGGCAGGCCATGGAGATGATCGCGACGTCGTCGTCGCCCCGCGTCCGCAGCCGGTCCGGTGCCGTGCCCTGCGGGACAGGCGTCACGCCGGGGGTCCCGTCGGCGAGGACCGCCTCGGCGAGTGCGGCGATGGTGGGGTGGTCGAAGACGAGGGACGGCTCGGGTGTCCGGCCGGTCCGTGCGGCGAGCTCCGTCACCAGGGTCACCAACTGCCTTGACCCCAGTCCGAGTTCGGCGATCGGCCGGTCGGGGTCCACGGCCGGCGGGTCGAGCCCGGCCGCCCGGGCGACGGCCGAGGTGAGCCAGGCCCGCGCTTCCTCAGGGGTCGTGACGGGGGTCTCGGGTGACGGCTTCTCGGATTCGTGCGAAGGCATCTGAAGAGGTGTCCTCGTGAACTCGGGCTCAGCGTGGTCCCGCACGACCCGTCTGGGTTCTGTGCGAGCAGGCTGGGTTCTTTGCGAGCAGACTGGGTTCCGGACGATCAGGATGGGTTCCGTACGGTCGGGCTGGTTCCGCACGAACGGCACGGCGGGACGACGGCGGGGGCAACAGGCCCCCACCGCGGGGCTTTTACGGCCGAGTGCGCCGCGCGGCGCCTCGGGCCCACCACGTCATCCGAAGGCGGCGGCGTCGAGCACGGAGAGGGTTCCGGCGAGATACGCCTCCCGGGAGGCGTGGCGCTGGATCTTGCCGCTGGACGTCTTGGGGATGGTGCCGGGGTGCACCAGCACGATGTCGCGGACCGGCAGCCCGTGCGCCCGGCCTATCGCGCTGCGGATCAGGTCGCTGATCTTCTCGGACTCGCCTGCCGCCTCGGGGGACAACTCGGCCACGACGACGGGCTGTTCACCCGCGGTCCCGCCGTCCACGGAGAACGCCGCGGTGCACCCGGGACGCAGCGCCCAGTGGGACATCTCGGCGGAGAGCTCCAGGTCCTGCGGGTAGTGGTTGCGTCCGTCGATGACCATCAGGTCCTTCAGGCGACCGGTGACGAACAGTTCGCCGTCGCGCAGGAAGCCGAGGTCGCCGGTGCGCAGAAAACGGTCCGGGCGGTCCTTCGGCGTGGCACGGAAGGTCTCGCGGGTGGCGAGGGCGTTGCGCCAGTAGCCCTTGGCGACGCTCGCGCCCGCGACCCAGATCTCGCCGACCTCTCCCTCGGGCAGTTCCTCCTGCCGCTCGGGTTCGGCGATCACCACGGTGGTGCCGGGGCCGGGCCGCCCGCAGCCCACCGCCGCCGCGTCCGCCTCTCCCGCGTGCGGTCCGCCGGGCGCCGCGTCGACCAGGACCGGAGGGGCCGCCACGGATCCGCCGGTGACCATCAAGGTCGTCTCGGCCAGTCCGTAGCACGGGTAGGAGGCCTCGCGGCGGAAGCCGGCCGGGCCGAAGGTGTCGGCGAACCGCCGCAGTGTGGCGGCCCGCACCGGTTCGGCGCCGTTGAACGCCACCTTCCACGAACTGAGTTCCAGGCCGTCGAGGAGCTCGGGCGTTGCGTGCTTGAGGCACAGCTCGTACGCGAAGTTGGGGCCGCCGCTGGTGTGCGGGCGGTACCGGGTCACGGCGTCGAGCCAGCGTCCGGGCTGTTGCAGGAAGTGCAGTGGGGAGAAGAGCGTCGCGGTGACGCCGAGGTAGACCGTGTTCAGGACCGGGCCGATCAGGCCCATGTCGTGGTACACGGGCAGCCAGCTGACGAACATCTCGCCGCGGTGCTCGGCGATCGCGTCGGGGGTGTGCCCCATCCGCTCCGTGATGATCCGCTCGTTGTCCAGCAGGTTCCCGTGGGTGACCATCACTCCGCGCGGGGCGGACGTGGAGCCGGAGGTGTACTGGAGGAAGGCGACCTGGTCGGGGGCGAGGTCGGGTTCGTGCCAGGCGTCGGCCGCCTCGTCGGGGATGTCCTCGGTGGCGACGCAGGTGATCCCGGCCAGTTCTGGCAGGTGCTCGGCCATGGCGCTCAGGGCGGCGAGCACCTCCCGTCCACCGAGGACGACCGTGGCGTCCGCGTCGGCGATCAGGCGTTTCGTCCGGATCAGCGCGCGGTGGTTCTGGGACCGCCCTTGCGGGGGCACGCCGGGCACGGCGACGACTCCGGCCGAAAGGCAGCCCAGGTAGCCGCAGATGAACTCGATACCGGGCGGATAGAGGAGCACGGCGCGCGCACCGGCCAGGCCGCGGTCCTGGAGCCAGGCGGCGACGGCACGGGAACGACGGGCCAGCCTCGCGTACGTGATGTCCTGGACCTCCCCGTCACCGTCGCCCGTGACGAGGTAGCGGTAGGCGGTCGCTTCGGGTTGTTGCGAAGCGTGCACGGTCAGTAAGTCGACCAGGGAACGGGCCATTTGACGAGTCTCACCTGTTCGGATCATGGGGCACGGAAAGCGAGGTCCGGGGAATCGGGACCGGGTGACGAGGTCCCGGGAAATGAGGTCCGTGGAGCTGGAGCATGAGAGAACTGGAGTTCGAAGGCATGCCGGAGGGACGCTTCGATGCGTCCGCGTGGTGACCGTGGCCGCCTGGCCCCCTTGCCAGAACGTCCGTCTCGGCCAACCCGCCCGAGGAGCAGCTGCGTTACGCGCGCAGGTGCCTCGCGACCCCCGTGCAGCTTGCTACCGACGAGTAGGACGATAGCAAGACTCGCCGCCCGGTCAGATGTAACCCCGGGTATTTAACGAGGAATTGGGCGATCTGACGCACAGTCAACGCATAGATACGGCCAATCCTGGCGCATCCTGACGCCCGCACGGAACGGCCCGGCGAACCCTTCGGACCAGGTCTCCCCGCACACGACGACGGGCGGGGTGGTCGGAGAGCGACCGGACTCGGAACGAGTCCGCCCGTCTCTCCGACCACCCCGCCCGTCGCGAGGACCCGGTGGACTTCCCCGGCCTCCAGGGTTGTCCGGAACCTTCCGGGTGTCTGCCAGAGACCTACGAGTCAGGCCACCGGGGCCGGGTAGGTCGGGTACTCCACCCCGGAGACGTGCTGGACGACGCGGATGACCTGGCAGGAGTAGCCGAACTCGTTGTCGTACCAGAGGTAGAGGATCGCGTTGTCACCGTCGACCTTGGTGGCGCCGGCGTCCACGATCGACGCGTGGCGCGAACCGACGAAGTCCATGGAGACGGCGTCGGGGGCGGTGGTGAAGTCGATCTGCCGCTTCAGCGGCGAGTGCAGCGAGACGTTGCGGAGGTAGTCGAGGACCTCTTCACGGCTGGTCTCGCGGCCGAGCCGCAGGCTCAGGATCGCGATCGAGACGTCGGGCACCGGGACCCGGATCGAGCTGCCGGTGATCGGCGCCTTGAGGTCGGGCAGCGCCTTCGCCACGGCGGAGGCGGCACCGGTCTCGGTGATCACCATGTTGAGCGGCGCCGAGCGGCCGCGGCGGTCGGCCTTGTGGTAATTGTCCAGCAGGTTCTGGTCGTTGGTGAACGAGTGGACGGTCTCCACGTGGCCGCGCAGGACGCCGTACTCGTCGTCCATGGCCTTCAGCGGCGGGACGATGGCGTTGGTGGTGCAGGAGGCGCAGGACAGGATGCGCTCGTCCGGCTTCACCATGTCGTGGTTGACGCCGTGGACGATGTTCGGGACGTCGCCCTTGCCCGGAGCGGTCAGGACGACCTTGTCGATACCGGGGCGCAGGTGCTTGGAGAGACCCTCGCGGTCGCGCCACTTGCCGGTGTTGTCGATGAGGATGGCGTCCTTGATCCCGTACGTCGTGTAGTCGACGTCCGACGGGTCGTTGGCGTAGATCACCCGGATCGCGTTGCCGTTGGCGACGATCGTGCTGTTCGCCTCGTCGACCGTGATCGTGCCGTTGAACTGACCGTGGATCGAGTCGCGGCGCAGCAGCGAGGCGCGCTTGACGAGGTCCTGGTCACCGCCGCCGCGGACGACGATGGCGCGCAGGCGCAGGCCGTTGCCGGAACCGGCCTTCTCGATCAGCAGACGGGCGACGAGGCGGCCGATGCGACCGAAGCCGTAGAGCACGACGTCACGGCCGGTGGAGCGGTCGAGCTTGTTCTCGCCGATGGCACCGGCGACGGCCTCGGCGGTGAAGTCGGCCACCGACAGGCCGCGGTCGTCGGCCTTGTACGTCGCGGCGAGCATGCCGATGTCGATCTGGGAGGGGCCCAGATCGAGCGTGGTGAGAGCTTGCAGGAAAGGCAGGGTTTCGGTGACCGAGAGTTCCTCACCGGCAATCTGCCGTGCGAATCGGTGGGTCTTCAGGATGCTGACCACCGACTTGTTCACCAACGACCGGCTGTGCAGCAGGACCGTGACGTCACGCTCCCGGTGCAGCTTCCCGATCATCGGGATCATCGACTCCGCGATCTCCTCGCGGTTCTTCCAGTTGGTGAACGAGTCGTCATTGACAGTCACAGGTTTATCTTTCGAGCTAGGCGGTGCTCATATGCTAACCCGACCCTCATCTGACCCCGCGGGCAGGATCACTTGAGACAGCGCCACGATGCATCATTCGTCCATATCGACACATATCTTCACACCAGGCCGGAGGAGACGCGCGGCTCACGACACCGTCGCCGTCGCCGTCCGTCCGGGATCAAGAGGCGGACCACGACGGGGAGTTGGGGTGGCGCGGCCTGCCCACCTGCCGTGGGCGATCCGCTCTCGCGACGCGCTCGTGGCAGCGACGCGGTCGCCGCACGGACGACTCGGCTCCGCGCCCCTGGCAGGAACACAGACGTCGCGGTGGGCACACGCCCGCACAGCCCGCACCCGACCCCATCCGCAGGACCGCGGGCGACGCAGCCGGCGCACGCACACCCGGTCCGCCCGCGAACCCATCGGCAGAACCGCGGAGGCGCAGCCGGCACCGGGCAGTCGCCCCACGCGCAGTCCCCGCTCTCAGGGAAGCAGCCCGCTCAGCGCGACCGCGCCCCCGCTCCGCCGGAACCCTGCCGACGCGACGCACGCATCGAACCGGCCGCCTTCAGCAGACGGTCGGCCCTCTCCCTGAGCGCGGGATGCGCCAGGACCGTGTTGCGCAGACCGCGCACCGGTCTGCGCCACATTCTGTGCGCCGCCGCCACCGGATGGGGACGGGCCGCGAAGCCTTCGCCCACGCGCAGTTCACGGGTCTTGAGCCAGTCCTTGTACTCCTTGTCACCGCGCCCCAGGTCCATGATCCGCACGCCGTCGCGGCCGGCCGCCTCCGCGGTCCGCAGATGCATGATCAACCCGGGTGAGTAGTAGTGGAAGTCGGGGTCGTACGCGGTGAACCACGCCGCGAGCACGGTCCGCGACCTCGGCCCGAAGTGGGCGGCCACCGGCCGGTCCCCGGCGTACAGCACGGACAGCACGCCGGTGAAATGTTCCTCGCGGACGTCGAACAGGTGGTCCACCAGATCGACGATCCACGGTCGCGCGAACCGGTCCATCCGCCCCGTCCTGCGGTACTGCGCGGACTTCCACTCCATGAGCCGACGCAGCATCCGCGGGTCGCGCTCGTCGAAGACGAACCGCAGTTCGCCGGCGTCGCGCCCGATCCGGCGCTCCTTCTTCAGCGTCGTCTTGGCCAGCCCCGGGTACGTGGCGCGCAGCCAGCGCGCGTAGTCGCCGTCGCTGCGCTCCAGGTCGATCACCGGCGAGGCGAAGGTCCCCGTGACGTGCTTGGCGAAAGGCTTCTGCTCCTCGACGAGATGATCGAATTCGAGGATGGACAGACCGCAGGCCCGCAGCAGTTCCTGAGCGTTCCAGGTGACACCGGGGCGGTGCACGAGGGCCTGGCAGTCGGAGAGCCCCAGTCCGACGGCCCGGCCGACGCCGAAGGCGTTGCGCTCGTACGGGAAGAAGCCCACGGCCTCCCCGTCCTCCCGAAGGACCGCGACCTGCGCCCCCGCGCGGTGCCTGCCGACCCCGATCGCAAACTCCGGCGCCAGGAACGGGTTGGCGTACACGGGCGACTCGTCCATGGCCTGATGCCACGCCTTGGACAGCGAGGCACCGAGTTCGTCGAGTCCGTGGATCGTTATGTCCACCTCAGATCAACCGCCCTTCCAGAGGCTCCGCGAGGGACGTACCGGTCGCGGCGCAGGCCGGTGAGGCGTGTGGATCACTGTTCATGGAACGCATGGACGACCGCTCTCCCCCCATGACGCGCTGTCCGCGTGCTGCCATTCCTTGGTTTCTGCCGATCCCCGCCGTGTACACGCTCCCCACTCGACCGGCGGCCGAGACCTGAACGGTTCGGCAGGGCTCAAACGTCGCGAAACAGTACGCACGCTGTCAAGGGCACCTACCGCAACGGAAGTCGGCGGATCGGGCGGACGGGTCCGCTCAGGGCCGTCCGACCCGCACATCCCGGGTTTTGGCGCCTTCCGTAGACCCCGGAGGCCACCCCACGCGCCCCGCTCGCCACCATGGCCGCGCTCCGCCACCGGAGGCCCACCCGTCACACCGGTTCGACGCCTCGGCAGCCGGACGCCATCGACGGGACATGGGCCGGGCATGCCCACCCGTCCGTCCGCGCGACGAGGCGACCGGAGCTGCGCGACGGAGTCACGGGGGGCCAGGGCGCGACGAAGTCACGGGAACAGAAGGGCACCGCGACACACGGCCGACCACCCGTCTCCACCCGCCCGCCTCCGATCGTTCAGCCGTCAACTCTCTTGCCTCTCTCGGCCCACCCGCCTAGCCTGAATTTGTGCCGCTAATAAACAAACCCCTCACCCTGCACATCACGCCAGGTCACGACCTCACCCGCCTCCGTATCGCCCTCACCACCTTCTTCGCCCTGGACGGCTTCGTCTTCGCCGGATGGGTCGTCCGCATCCCGGCCGTCAAGGAACAGACCGGCGCCTCGGCGAGCACCCTCGGCCTCGCCCTGCTCGGCGTCTCCGCGGGCGCCGTGATCACGATGATGCTCACCGGGCGGCTGTGCCGCCGATTCGGCAGCCATCCGATGACCGTGGTGTGCGGGGTCCTGCTGTCGCTCAGCGTCACACTGCCTCCGCTGACGCATTCCGCGGGCGCGCTGGCCGCCGTACTACTGGTCTTCGGTGCCGCCTACGGCGGGATCAACGTCGCCATGAACAGTGCGGCCGTCGACCTCGTGGCCGCTCTGCGCCGCCCGGTGATGCCGAGCTTCCACGCGGCGTTCAGCCTCGGCGGCATGATCGGGGCGGGACTCGGCGGTCTGGTGGCCGGCCAGTTGTCCGCCACCCGCCATCTGCTCGGTCTCTGTCTGATCGGCCTGCTCGTCACGGCTGTCGCCGGACGGACCCTGCTCCGCCAGGAGGTGCCGACGCCGCCCGATCGCGAGGCCCGGGACGCGGACGCGGGTCGGACCATGGACGGCCGCGTCCGCCTGCTGGTGATCGTCTTCGGTCTGATCGCCCTGTGCACCGCGTACGGAGAAGGCGCCCTCGCGGACTGGGGCGCGCTGCACCTGGAACAGGACCTGGACGCGCACCCGGGCGTCGCGGCGGCCGGCTACTCCTGCTTCGCCCTCGCCATGACGATCGGCCGGCTGAGTGGCACGACCCTCCTGGAACGCCTGGGGCGGACCCGCACTCTCGTCGCCGGCGGCACCACGGCGGCGCTCGGCATGCTGCTGGGTTCGCTCGCCCCCTCGGTCTGGGCGGCCCTCCTCGGCTTCGCCGTCACCGGGCTGGGGCTCGCCAACATCTTCCCGGTCGCCGTGGAACGCGCGGGGTCGCTCGCCGGACCGAGCGGCGTCGCCGTCGCGTCCACGCTCGGCTACGGCGGCATGCTCCTCGGACCGCCCGCGATCGGGTTCATGGCCGACTGGTACTCCCTGCCCACCGCCCTGACGAGTGTGGCGGCGCTGGCGGCCGTGGCCGCCGTCATCGGGTTCGCGACCCGACGGGCGGCAGTGGGCTGAAGCCGGCACCCTGCGAGCGCCCGGTGAGGGCGACGCCGACACTCCACGAACGCCCAGTGCGCACCGGGCGGACCATCGTGCCTCCTGTCTTCGGCCGCGCCCCATCGGGCAGACTCGCCGCATGGAGATTCCGGAGTTCGTGGAGACCCTGGACCGTGAGGGCCGGCTGCTGGCCGCCTCCGCGGAGGAGGCGGGTACCGACGCCAAGGTCGCGACCTGCCCCGACTGGCAGGTACGGGACCTGGTGCGACACACGGGCATGGTGCACCGGTGGGCGACCTCGTTCGTCGCCGAGAGGCACTCCTCGTACCACCCCGACGGTGGCCTGCCGGATCTCGACGGCGACGAACTCCTGAGCTGGTTCAGGGACGGACACCGACGGCTCGTCGACACCTTGGCGGGCGCCACGCCGGACGTACAGTGCTGGAGTTTTCTGCCGGCCCCTTCGCCGCTCGCCTTCTGGGCGCGGCGGCAGGCCCACGAGACGACGGTGCATCGGGTCGACGCCGAGTCGGCACTCGGCCCGCAACGGAGCCCCGTCGCGGCGGAGTTCGCGGTGGACGGCATCGACGAGCTGCTGCGCGGCTTCCACGGCCGGACGCGGAGCAAGGTGCGGACACAGGAGCCGCGCGTCCTGCGGGTGCGGGCGACGGACGTCCCGGACACGGTCTGGACCCTACGGCTCTCGCAGGAGCCGCCCATCTGCGAGCGGGAGGAGCGAGGAGCGGCGGACTGCGAGCTGGCCGGCCCCGTCGACGAGCTCTACCTGTCCCTGTGGAACCGCCTGCCGTTCCCGGGCCTGACGGGCGACGCCTCGACGGCCCAAGTGTGGCGGGAGAAGTCCGGGATCACCTGGAGCTGAACATCTACCGGATCCGAGACGGCCGGACCACAGCCCGGGGCGACCGGGCTGGTCACACGACCCCGGGCGACGGGTCCGGTCACTCGCAGCCGGAGGGCGCGCCACCGGCCAGCATCCGGGTCAGCACCGCGCGCTGCACGGGAAGCACCTCACCGTGCAGGGCGCGCCCCTTCGGCGTCAGGCACACGCGGACGCCCCTGCGGTCCTCCGCGCACATCCCCCGCGTGACGAGACCGTCCTTCTCCAGGCGGCCGATGAGCCGGGACAGAGCGCTCTGGCTCAGGTGGACGCGCTCGGAGATCTCCTGGACGCGGTAGGAGGCGCCGCCGTCGGAAGCGGTGCCCTCGGCGAGGACGTCGAGCACCTCGAAGTCGCTGGCGCCCAGGCCGTGCTGATGCAACTCGCGGTCCAGTTCGCACAGGGTGCGGGCATGCACCGCGAGGATGTCGCGCCACTGGTTGACGAGCCCTTGCTCGGCCTTCTTCGCCGCCATGGCCGCACCGTAGCAAAGAATCCGCTTTGTTGCATCGGAATTAAATGCATTTGCATTCAATGCATGTGCATGTAGTCTCGACCGCATGACCTCTCCGCTCACCCACTCCGCGTCACAGGGGCGCTGGACCCCTCGGCTGTGGGGCACCCTGCTGGTGCTCTGCGCCGCGATGTTCCTGGACGCGCTGGACGTGTCGATGGTCGGCGTCGCCCTGCCGTCCATCGGTTCCGAACTCGACCTCTCCACCTCGACGCTCCAATGGATCGTCAGCGGCTACATCCTGGGATACGGCGGACTGCTCCTCCTCGGCGGACGCACCGCCGACCTGCTGGGCCGGCGCCAGGTCTTCCTGGTCGCTCTCGCGGTCTTCGCGCTCGCCTCCCTGCTCGGCGGCCTCGTCGACTCGGGCCCGCTGCTCATCGCCAGCCGCTTCATCAAGGGCCTCAGCGCGGCGTTCACCGCCCCGGCCGGCCTGTCGATCATCACCACGACGTTCGCCGAGGGCCCGCTCCGCAACCGCGCGCTCTCCATCTACACCACCTGCGCGGCCACCGGCTTCTCCATGGGCCTCGTCCTGTCCGGCCTGCTCACCGAGGCGAGCTGGCGGCTGACCATGCTGCTGCCCGCACCCATCGCCGTCATCGCCCTGATCGCCGGACTGAAGCTCATCCCGCGCAGCGAGCGCGAGAAGGACCACCGCGGGTACGACATACCCGGCGCCATCATCGGCACCGGCGCGATGCTGCTGCTCGTCTTCACCGTGGTCCAGGCCCCCGAAGCGGGCTGGGGCTCGGCCCGCACCCTGCTCTCCTTCGCCGCTGTCGCCGTCCTCCTCACCGTCTTCGTGGCCGTCGAGCGACGCAGCCCGAGCCCGCTGATCCGGCTCGGCGTGCTGCGCTCGGGCAGCCAGATCCGGGCCCAGCTCGGCGCGATGGCCTTCTTCGGCTCGTACGTCGGATTCCAGTTCCTGGTGACGCTGTACATGCAGTCGCTGCTGGGCTGGTCCGCCCTGCACACGGCACTCGCCTTCCTGCCCGCCGGCGCGCTGGTGGCGCTGTCCTCCACGAAGGTGGGCGCCGTCGTCGACCGGTTCGGCACACCGCGGCTCATCGCGACGGGCTTCGCCCTGATGGTCGCCGGCTACGCGCTCTTCCTGCGCGTCGACCTCGACCCCGCGTACGCGGCGGCCATCCTGCCGACCATGCTGCTGATCGGCGCGGCCTGCGCGCTGGTCTTCCCCTCGCTCAACATCCAGGCCACCAACGGTGTCGAGGACCACGAGCAGGGCATGGTCTCGGGTCTGCTCAACACCTCGGTACAGGTCGGCGGCGCGATCTTCCTGGCCGTCGTCACCGCGGTCGTGACCGCGAACTCGTCCGAGGGCGCCTCGCCTCAGGCCGTCCTCGACAGCTACCGGCCCGGCCTGATCGTGGTGACCGGCATCGCGCTGGCGGGCCTGCTGATCACCCTGCCGGGACTGCGGACACGGCGCACCGGACACTCGGTCCTGGTCGCCAAGTCCCCTGAGAGGGAGGCGGAGAAGGAGCCCGTGGCGCTCCGCGACTAGGGGGACGCCTCCCCACGGTGTGCGTCCGGCGAGGCCCCTTGCCCCGCCGGACGCACACCTGTTTCACTCGCCGGATGGAGAACCACGGGGGATCATCTGGGCGTTCACGCGGCCCGAATGCGGAACACTCGCACACCGACGGCTCCGCGCGCGGGGCGCGGACCGCTGACGAGGCCCGGACCGCGCCCGAGCGGCGCACCCAGGCTCAGCGGGACGCGATGACCGTGGAGATCGGATACGCGCTGCTCAGCGCGGCGTTCGTGGCGGCCGTCGCCTTCGGGACGGTGGCAGGCCCCACGCTCTTCCTCGACCTGTCGGACACCGCCGTGCGGGCACTCGCCATGACGGGCGTCGGCACGGCCGTCCTCGTCTTCGCCGTACGGGTGGTCACCGTGCTGGTCCGCTTCGGGCGCGAGACCGCCGCTCAGCCCAGCCAGCCCGGCCGCACCAGCCCCGACTCGTAGGCGAGAACGACCAGTTGGGCCCGGTCCCGGGCCCCCAGTTTCACCATCGTGCGACTCACATGAGTCTTCGCGGTCAGCGGGCTGACGACCAGACGGCGGGCGATCTCGTCGTTCGAGAGGCCGATGCCGACCAGGGCCATCACCTCCCTTTCCCGCTCGGTGAGTTCGGCGAGGGACTCCGCGGCCGCCGGCTCCTTGGAACGAGCCGCGAACTCGGAGATCAGCCGCCGCGTCACCCCCGGTGACAGCAGGGCGTCGCCTTCGACCACCGCCCTCACGGCGCGCAGGAGTTCCTCCGGCTCGGTGTCCTTGACGAGGAAGCCGGAGGCCCCCGAGCGGATCGCCTCGAAGACGTACTCGTCCAGCTCGAACGTGGTGAGCATGACGACCTTGACGTCCTTCAGATCCGCGTCGTCGGTGACACGGCGCGTCGCGGCGAGGCCGTCCAGCAGCGGCATCCGGATGTCCATCAGGACGACGTCCGGCCGCAGTTCGCGTACCTTGCGCAGCGCCTCCTCGCCGTCGGCCGCCTCACCGGCCACCTCGATGTCCGGCTGCGCGTCGAGCAACGCCTTGAACCCCGCCCGCACCAGTGACTGGTCGTCGGCGAGCAGTACACGGATCACCCGTCCTCCTCGACCTTCGACGGCAGTACGGCCAGCACGCGGAAACCCCCGTCCCCACGCGGGCCCGCCTCGATCGTGCCACCCAGGGCCGCGGCCCGCTCCCGCATTCCGGCCAGACCGTTGCCGCTTCCGCCCGCGTCGGCGCCGGTGGCCGGTCCGTCGTCGTCGATCCGCAGACGCAGCGTGCTCTGCCCATGATCGAGCCGCACCCGCGCGCGCCGCGAGCCCGAATGCCGTACGACGTTGGTGAGCGCCTCCTGGACGATGCGGAACGCCGCCAGGTCGATCCCGGGCGGCAGCTTGGGCACCGCGTCCGCTCCCTCGACCTCCACCGTGAGGCCCGCGCCAGCCGCCTGCTCGACCAGTTCGGCCAGGCGGTCGAGTCCCGGTGCCGGGGCCCGCGGCGCCTCCCCCGGGGCGCGCAGTGTGTCGAGCACCTGCCGGACCTCGCCGAGCGCCTCCTTGCTGGCGGCCTTGATGGTCGTCAGCGCCGTACGTGCCTGTTCCGGGTCGGAGTCGAGCAGCGCGAGGCCGACGCCCGCCTGGACATTGATCACCGAAATGCTGTGCGCCAGCACGTCGTGGAGCTCACGCGCGATCCGCAGCCGCTCCTCGTCGGCACGCCGCCGCGCGGCCTGCGCCCGTTCGGCCCGGTCACGGGCCCACTGCTCGCGGCGCACCCGGACCAGTTCCGACAGCGCGACGATCGCCACGATCCAGGTGGCGGTCACGATCTCCTGCCCCCAGGACGCCGGCCCGTCCCCGGCGGGCGGCAACCACTGGTACAGCCAGTGCCCCACCAGCACGTGCCCGGCCCAGAGCATGCCGACCGCCGCCCAGGCGGCCCGGCGGTGCCCGCTGACGACCGCGCTGAAGCAGCCCAGCGCGACGGTGAGGAAGACGGGCCCGTACGGGTATCCGGCGCCGAGATACACCAGCGCCGCCCCCGCCGTGCCGAACGCGACGAGCACCGGCCACCGCTGACGCCAGAGCAGCAGCGCACAGGCCACGAGCAACAGCGCCCGTCCGAAGAGGTCGAGTTGGACGCGATCGCCGGTCTGGGAGTGGGCCGCGACGTTCGAGCCGATGAGGACGAAGACCGTCAGCGCGAACGTGGACCGCCACGGCAGGCGGGCGGCCCGCTCCGGGTCGCCCCAGCGGCTCCAGCCGGGCGGCCCGTGCCGCCACCACAGGTGCGGCCCTCCCCACGCCGGGGACCTGGGGGTGCGCTGCTCTTCCATGACGGTCACGCTAGACCTCCCCGGACGGCGACCGCGTCCGCCGGGCGAGGTGATCGGACGTACTCCCCGGGGAGTACCGGGGCGCACTACGGAGCCGGGGCCGACCAGCCCGCCGGACCGGTCCGCACGACTACTCCGCGGGACCGGCCGTCGGCGGGACCACCAGGCCGACTTCGTGGGCCAGGCGCCCCGCCGCGTGCCGGAAGAACGCCTCCCGGTCCTCGACGACCCGGTGGAACTGCCCGAACAGTTCGAAACCGATCAGCCCGTACAGCTGTGCCCACGCGGCCACGAGCGCCGTCACCGTCTCGGGCGGGAGGTCCGGCGCGAGCTCGGCGGCCATGCGCCGCGCCTCCGGCTTCAGCTCGGCGGGCAGCGGCGTGCGGGCCACCCCCTTGTCCTGGTACGCGGCCCTGACGATGGAGATCAGGAGCAGGCCCACCCGGGCGGCGGCCGGGATGGTCGTCTCCGGCGCGGTGTAACCGGGCACCGGCGAGCCGTAGATCAGCGTGTACTCCTGCGGATGCTCCAGCGCCCAGCGGCGCACCGCCGTGCAGACGGTGATCCAGCGCTCCCGGGGGTCCGCCCCGGCCACCTCGGCGTGCGCCGCCTCCGCGGTCTCGCCGAGCGAGTCGTACGCGTCGATGATGAGTGCGGTCAGCAGGTCGTCACGGCTGGGGAAGTAGCGGTACAGCGCGGACGAGACCATGCCCAGTTCGCGGGCCACGGCGCGCAGCGAGAGCTTGGCGGCACCGTCCTCGGCGAGCTGTCTGCGCGCCTCGTCCTTGATGGCCGCGGTGACCTCGATCCTGGCGCGCGCTCGCGCCCCTCGTGCCGTACTCATGCTCGCGTCCCTCGTGCGGTACTCATGCCGGGCAGTCTGACACGTTCGCAGAGCACTGCACACAAAGGAGAGCACCGATCCGAAACCAGATCGATGCTTCCAAGCAAGATCGGCGCCCCGATTGAAGAACGGTGCTCCAAAAAGAGAGCACTGCTCTTGCATTGGTGCACCGATCTGGAGCAGACTACTCCCGAGCGAGAGCAGTGCTCACAAAAGAGAGCGCCGCTCTCTCGATCGATGGGGGTCAACATGTCCACTCACGTCCAGAAGCCCGGCTGGTTCACCGTGAACGTCTTCAACCGCGCGGTCGCCTGGATCACGCGTCGCGGGCTCAGCGTCTGGGGCTCCCGGGTGCTGGCGGTGCGTGGCCGCAAGAGCGGCGAGTGGCGGACGACCCCGGTCAATCTGCTCGTCGTGGACGGGCAGCAGTACCTGGTGGCCCCGCGCGGTCATGTCCAGTGGACGCACAACATGCGGGCGGCGGGCGGCGGCGAGCTGCGACTCGGCAAGAACGTGGACGTGTTCACGGCGACCGAGGTCGCCGACGCGGACAAGGTCCCGCTGCTGCGTGCCTACCTCAAGCGCTGGAAGGCGGAGGTCGGCGTCTTCTTCAACGGTGTCGGCCCCGACTCGTCCAACGAGGAACTGCTGCGCATCGCCCCGGACCACCCGGTCTTCCGCGTCACGGTCACCGGCTGACTCCGGGCACGCGGCTGCCCGGCCGCAGGCGGGCAGCGGCTCACCACGGACCCGGCCGTGGACACGCGGCGACTCGGCGCCGAACCGACCGCCGGCGCACGGCCGCCCACCACGGACCCGGCCGTGGGCACGTCGACCGGCGTCGGGCGTGAGCCGTCGACCGGCGTCCGGCACTGAGCCGTCGGCCGCACCGGACCTTCGAGAGGCCTGCGCGCCCCGGCGTCCAGGGCGCACCGATCCCCGTAACGACCCCGTCCCTCATGCCGAGCTCTACCGACGCCCCGAACTCACCGATTGCCGGCGCCGACGCTCAACCCGGTCCATGCCCCATGCTCAGCCCGGTCCAGGCCCGGCGCTCGACCCCGTCCAGGCCGACGCTCAGCCCTCGGCCGTGCCCGCCGCACCGCGGTCGAACGCCGTCAGGGCCCGCCCGGCCATCGGATGGGTGCGCACCAGCTCGCCGAGCGAGGTCGACCCGCGGGTGATCCCGGTGAAGGCCCTCCACGCGGGCCGGACGGTCGTGAGCGCCGCGTGGAACAGACCGGGGCGGCGCTCGAAGGCGTTGAGCATGCGCTTGCCGACGCTCATCTCGACGCCGAGGCCCGCCTTGACGGCGAAGGCGTAGTTGAGCGCCTGGCGCCGCGCGTCCACCGCGTCGTGCGCCTCGGCGATCCGTACCGCCCACTCCCCCGCGAGCCGCCCGGAACGCAGCGCGAAGGAGATGCCCTCACGCGTCCACGGTTCGAGCAGCCCGGCCGCGTCCCCGCACACCAGGACCCGGCCGCGCGACAGCGGGGAGTCGTCGGCGCGGCAGCGCGTGAGGTGGCCCGAGGAGACCGCCGGTTCGAAGCCGGCGAGGCCGAGGCGGGCGATGAAGTCCTCCAAGTAGCGCTTGGTGGCGGCGCCTTCGCCGCGCGCGGAGATCACGCCGACGGTGAGCGTGTCCCCCTTGGGGAACACCCATCCGTAACTGCCGGGCATGGGGCCCCAGTCGATGAGAACCCGGCCCTGCCAGTCCTCGGCGACGGTCTCCGGGACCGGGATCTCCGCCTCCAGGCCGAGGTCGACCTGGTCGAGCTTCACGCCGACGTGGGCTCCTATGCGGCTGGCGCTGCCGTCGGCGCCGACGACCGCCCTCGCCAGTACCGTCTCGCCGCCCTGGAGCACGACGGCGACGGTGCGCCGGTCGGGGACGGCCGAACCGTGCTGCTCGACCCGGGAGACCGTGACGCCGGTGCGCAGTTCGGCGCCCGCCTTCTGGGCGTGCTCGACGAGCTGCTGGTCGAACTCCGGCCGGTTGATCAGCCCGAACAGCATCTGCTTGGAACGCCGGGTGCGGGTGAACCTGCCGTCGAGCGAGAACGTGACCGCGTGCACCCGGTCCCGGAACGGCAACTCGAAGCCGGGCGGCAGAGCGTCGCGCGACGGGCCGATGATGCCGCCGCCGCACGTCTTGTAGCGGGGCAGCTCCGCCTTCTCCAGCAGCAGGACACTGCGTCCCGCGACCGCTGCCGCGTAGGCGGCCGATGCCCCTGCGGGGCCCGCGCCGACCACGACGACGTCCCACACCCGCTGCCCGTCGTCCGCCGAAGTGTTCTCGCTGCTCACGATGGTCTACTGCTCCCAGTCCAGCCGTCTGCCGCACCTGTCTCCCGCATCCTACGGCGGGCATCGCCGCAGGCCACTGTGGGAGGATCGGCTGTGTATGCGCCCTGCACACCAGTAAGCGCGTACGCACCACCCGATCACCTGTACACAGAAGTCAACGTCGCACCCACAAGGAGCGTGCCCATGTCGTCGAATCCGGTCGCCGAGACCGTCGCCTCGCTCATGCCCCGTGCGAAGGCGGAGCTCGCCGAGCTGGTGGCCTTCAAGTCGGTGGCGGACTTCGACCAATATCCCAAGAGCGAGAGCGAGGGCGCGGCGAACTGGATAGTCGACGCGCTGCGCGCCGAGGGCTTCCAGGACCTGGCGCTGCTCGACACCCCTGACGGCACGCAGTCCGTGTACGGCTTCCTGCCCGGACCGGAGGGTGCGAAGACGGTCCTGCTGTACGCGCACTACGACGTGCAGCCGCCGCTGGACGAGGCGGGCTGGGCGACGCCTCCGTTCGAACTGACGGAGCGCGACGGCCGCTGGTACGGGCGTGGCAGCGCCGACTGCAAGGGCGGCGTCATCATGCACCTGCTCGCCCTGCGGGCGCTGAAGGCCAACGGCGGCGTCCCGGTGCACGTCAAGGTGATCGTCGAGGGTTCGGAGGAGCAGGGCACCGGCGGTCTTGAGCGGTACGCCGAGGAGCACCCGGAGTTGCTGACGGCCGACACCATCGTCATCGGCGACGCCGGCAACTTCCGCGCCGGGCTGCCGACGGTGACCGCGACGCTGCGCGGCATGACCCTCGTACGCGTTCAGGTGGACACCCTCGAAGGGAACCTGCACTCGGGGCAGTTCGGCGGGGCGGCGCCCGACGCGCTGGCGGCACTGATCCGCGTCCTGGACTCGCTGCGGGCCGAGGACGGTTCGACGACGGTCGACGGTCTCGCGGGCGACGCGGCCTGGGACGGGCTGCAGTACGACGAGGAGTCGTTCCGCAAGGACGCCAAGGTGCTCGACGGGGTGGAACTCATCGGCTCCGGGACGATCGCCGACCGCATCTGGGCGCGTCCGGCCGTGACCGTCCTCGGCATCGACTGCCCGCCGGTGGTCGGCGCGACGGCCTCCGTGCAGGCGGGCGCCCGCGCGCTGGTGAGCCTGCGGGTGCCGCCGGGCGCGGACGCCGCCGAGGCGACCAAGCTGCTCCAGGCCCACCTGGAGACGCGTACGCCGTGGGGCGCGCGGGTCAGCACCGAGCAGATCGGCCAGGGCCAGCCGTTCCGCGCCGACACGTCGAGCCCGGCGTACGCGGCGATGACCGAGGCCATGTCGGTCGCGTACGCGGGCCAGGAGATGCAGTACGCGGGCCTGGGCGGCTCCATCCCGCTGTGCAACACCCTCGCCTCGCTGTACCCGCAGGCCGAGATCCTGCTCATCGGCCTGAGCGAGCCGGAGGCGCAGATCCACGCGGTGAACGAGGGCGTCTCACCGGACGAGCTGGAGCGTCTGTCGGTCGCCGAGGCGCTGTTCCTGCGGAACTACGCGGCGAGCTGACCGCTCTTCCGGCCGGGCGCCGGGCATGAGCGGTCGACCCCGACCGCTCATGCCCGCCGTCCGGCGTCCGTCTTCTGATGCTCGGCATCCGGCGTCTGACGCCCGTCATCCGTCATCCGACCGGAGAAGGCCGCGCACGAGCCGACCCGACTCCGCCGCGTCACCCCACGGGGACCCCTGACTCCAGGTAGAGCGCCGCGCCCCGTTCGCGCGCCCGCAGGGCCCAGCGCAGCCGTTCGTAGCGCACGGGCGGCAGGAGGTCGGCCGCCTCCTCCTCGGTGGCGAAGCGCCAGTCGCGGAGCTCGGGTCCGGGGAGCAGCAGTCGCCGGGTGGCCGCCACGTCGAGGCGGCCACCGTCGAACAGCAGTCGCAGACCGCCGTAGCCGGGGGGCTTGGGCGACTCCCAGTCGACGACCAGGAGCCGGGGCACGTCCTCGAGCGTGAGGCCGGTCTCCTCGGCGACCTCGCGCATGCCGGCGCGGGCGGGGGCCTCGCCGGGCTCGACGACGCCGCCGGGGAATTCCCAGCCGGGCTTGTACGTCGGGTCGACGAGGAGCACCCGGTCCTGCTCGTCGAAGAGGAGCACTCCGGCGGCGACGGTCTCCGCGGTGGGTTCGGGGGTCTGCACGATGTCGCAGACGGGTACCTCCCCGGTCCGCACGGCCTCGGCGATGCGGACCGCCGCGTCGTACGGGGTGAGGGCGCTGGTGTCCACGGGATGGGCGTCCGCAGTGAGCCAGGAGCCGAGCGCGGCACGGTAGGGCTCGATGTGGTCGTAGGACCACTGGCGCACCCTGATCTCGCCGTCGGGCAGTTCCGGCGGCACCTCACGGTCGGCTATTCGCTCGCGCAGGATCGTTTCCGCCGGGGCGAGGAGCACATGCCGTACGGAGACACGGCGCGCGGCCAGGCCTCCGAAGATCTCGTCGCGGTATTCCTGGCGGAGCAGGGTCATCGGGACCACGAGGACACCACCGAGCTCGGCGAGCATCGCCGCCGCGGTGTCGACCACCAGACGTCGCCAGATCGGCAGGTCCTGGAAGTCGCCGACCTCGGCGAGGTGCTTGGCCGGCAGCAGGTGCGTGAGTGCGCCGCCGATGACCTCGGGGTCGAAGAGCGTGCTGTTCGGGATCAGCTCGATCAGTTCCCGTGCGGTGGTGGTCTTCCCCGCACCGAACGCACCGTTGATCCAGACGATCACGATTCCCCCTCTTCTGTTGGCCCCCTGTGGCTTGCCCGCTCCACCCTGCCACGGAAACCAGCCCCTGATGAGGGCGCCCACAGCACGGCGCCGGTGCCCCGTCCCCGGGCACCGGCGCCGTGGAAGGAACCCTTCAGCCGTTCTCCCCGCCCAGCGCGTCCTGGTCGACGGCCAGACTGTCGCTGCTGATCGTGTGATCGACGGTGCTGAGGGAGTCACCGACGTTCAGATCACCCAGCGCGTCCCCGTCCAGGGCGTGGGAGGGGGTGATCGCCGCGACGACGAACCCGGTGGCGAGGGAGGCGATGGCGAGCATGCTGCGCTTCTTCATGCCCGGTTCAACTGGCAAACCGCCGAAGGGTCACGCGCGCCGTCCGAGATGCCGAGCATTTCCCACCGGCACACCCGGCACCTCCGGCACCCACCAGTGGAGGCGGTCGAGCAGTAGGCCGTACGGCCGAACTCGGCTATCGGCCCTGGTGAAGGCGTTCTAGCGTGGTCTCCCCGACTGAAGGAGTGAGGATGCCGGAGAGGGCGAAGCTGGACCGGCTGGGCAAAGAGGCTCGCGCCGTGAAGTTCCCCGACGGCAGCAAGGGGGTCATCCTGGTCGAGGCGGGGACACCGCAGGACGAGGCGGACGAGATCGCTGCCCGGCTGTGGGCGGAGTCGCCGGAGGCGGGCGTACCGGGTGACCTGGGCGGCTCACTGCTGGACGGCATGTGATCCCGACGGGTGCATGAGCGGCGTCCGGGGCCGGGAGGCACCGGACGCGGCGTCGGCATTGCTCCGTTCGGGCGCGGCCGGGTTACGGACCGGGCGGTGGATCGTTTCTCCAGATATGAGCAGAAGTCGCAGGTTGCGGGATCTGGCAGGGCCGGCGGCGTTCGAGCAGTTGCAGGCGCAGCTGGCCCGTTCGGCCGCGTGCGTGACCAAGGGACGGAAGTCCGCGCGGGGAAGAGCGGCCGAGGCCGCGGTCTCTTCTCCGGACGCGGAGTCGGACGACGAGGGTGGCGAGGCGGCGGCCCTCGGTACGGGCTGAGACCGCACGGCCGGGCGGCCTCGTGCGTCGAAGGGGTGCGTGCTCTCGGCGCGCGCCGAGGTGTGCCTGCGCGCAGGACGCTCCCTGCCGTTACGGAGCGGCTCCATAGGATCGCCGGCATGGCGCTGCGACCTGTCATGGTGAACATCAAGGATGTCGATCACTCGGCGGTCGGCCGGTTCTGGGCGGAAGCGCTCGGCTGGAGTGCCTACAGCCCTCGCCCCGTCCTGACGCGGAGCAAGCGGAGCAGCAGGTGCGAGGAGGGGGCGACTTCCCCTCGCAGACCGCTGTGGACGAGCCGCCAGGGCCTCTCGGTGCGCTTGCCGGGAGGCCCTGTCGGACAGCGTGCGCGCACGTCGAGCCCTACCCCTTCGTCGACCCCAGCGTCAGTCCCGCGATGAAGTGCCGCTGCAGGAGCAGGAACACGAGGATCGTCGGGAGGGCGACGAGGACCGAGCCCGCGGCCAGCAGGTTGTAGTCGGTGAAGAACTGGCCCCGGAGGTTGTTCAGGGACGACGTGACGGGGAGCTTGTCGGGGTTGGAGATGAAGATCAGGGCCCAGAGGAAGTCGTTGTAGATCCAGGTGAATTCGAGCGTGCCGAGGGCGGCGAGCGCGGGCCGGCACAGCGGAAGCGTGATGCGCCAGAACTGGGTCCAGACCCCGGCGCCGTCGACCACCGCGGCCTCGAGGATCTCCTGCGGCAGGGTCCGCATGAAGTTCGCGAGCACGAAGACGCAGAAGCCCAGCTGGAAGCCGACGTTGACGATGATCACGGCCCAGTAGGAGTCGTACATCGTGAGGGAGTCGGACATCCACCAGGGCAGTGGGATCTTGTTGAACAGGACGTACAGCGGAGTCACGATCACCTGCTGCGGCAGCAGGTTGCCCGCCGTGAAGAACATCAGCAGGACGAGGCCGCCCCGCAGCTTGAGGCGGGACACCGCGAACGCGACGAAGGACGCCAGGAACAGGGTGACGAGCACCCCGGGGACGGCGATGAGCAGCGTGTTGGTGAAGTACTTCCCCATGCCGGACTCGGTGTAGGCCCGGCGGTAGTAGTCGAAGGACAGGTGCCTCGGGAACGAGAAGTAGCCGTGCTGCGCGGTGTCCTCGTACGGCCGCAGCGAGGCGTAGACGGCGAGCAGGAGCGGGGCGAGGAAGGCCAGGGACACACCCATCAGGAAGATGTGCACGCCGAAGCGGCCGGGACGCGGCCCGCGGCGGGGCGTGGGCCGTCGTGTCGTGGCGGGCTCCGTCCGGACGGGCGCGTCGGTGCGGATGTCGGCGGTCATCGGTCGCGCGCACCTCGCAGCTCTTGGACCAGGAACGTCACGATGAATCCCAGGGAGACGGTGAGCAGGACGACCGCGATGGCGGAGCCGAAGCCGATGCGGCTGGCCTCACCGATGATGTTGTCGGTGATCAGGACGGAGAGGAGTTCCAGGCCGTTGCGGCCCTTGTTGACGGCGTAGACGATGTCGAAGGCGCGCAGCGCCTCGATGACGGTGATGACGCCGACGATGACGTTGACGGGGCGCAGCGTCGGGAAGACGACGCGGAAGAAGGTCTGGCGGGCGTTGGCGCCGTCGATGGCGGCCGCTTCCTTCAACTGCGGGTCCACGGACTTGAGTCCGGCCAGGTAGAGGATCATCACGTAGCCGGTGTGCCGCCAGCTCGCCGCGATCATCATCATCCAGAGGTTGAGGTGCGAGTCGCCGAGCCAGTCGATGGGGTCGTCGTGGTTGTTCAGGATCGTGTTGACCACGCCCTGGTCGGTGCCCAGGACCAGTTGGGCGATGAAGCCGACGATGGCGAGGGAGAGCACGACCGGCAGGTAGATCGTCGACTGGTAGAAGCGGCTGAAGCGGACGCCCCTGTCGATGAGGACGGCCAGGAAGAGGCCGAAGGGCGTGGCGATCAGGCCGAGGAAGAGCAGCCACAGGATGTTGTGGCGGACGGCCGGCCAGAAGACCGGGTAGTTCTCGGCCATGTTCTTGTAGTTGTCGCCGCCGACCCAGTGGATGTCGCCGATGCCGTCCCAGGAGGTGAAGGAGAGTCCGATGGAGGCGAGGGTCGGGCCCCAGACGATGGCGATGTCGAGCAGGACGGGTATGCCGAGGAGCACGCCGAGGACGACGACGTCGCGGCGGGTGAACCGCCGCAGCCGTCGTCGTCCCGCGCGCCGTGGGATGTTGAGCGCCACGGAACGTCTTCCCCCAGGTTCAGCCGACGGGCGACGAGAAGATGGTCTTCTTCTGCCGTTCGATGCTGTTGCAGAGACCGTCGACGTCCTTCGGGTTTCCGATGAAGTCCTGGATCGCCTTGATCATGACGGTCGAGGCGAAGTCGGGCCGGGTGTCGCGGTCCATGAACTGTGAGATCTGTTTGGCTCCGGACACCAGCTCGGCCGACTTCTTCTGCAGGGCCGTGTACTTGGAGGTGTCGGCGCCGTCGTTGACCGCCACATTGTTGGGGTCGAGCGCGAGATAGGTGTCCTCGGCCTTGGGGGTGCCCAGCCATTTCAGCAGGGCTTCGGCCCCGTCGACGTTCTTCGACTTCTTGGCGACGAGGAATCCGTCGATGGGCGCTTCCACGGCGTCCTGCGCGTACTGCGGGTCGATCTCGGGGAAGGCGAAGAAGTCGATGTCGTCGCGCTCGTTCTCCGGGAACTGGGTTCCGGGGTGCGGCATTCCGAACACCGCCATGCCGGTCTTGCGCTGCTGGAGGCTCTGGCCGGCCTCTTCCCAGGTACGGCCGAGGGCGCCCTTCTGGTAGTACGGCATGAGTTCGCGCCAGGTGTCGAAGACGTTCTTGACCTTGGTGTCGGTCCACGCCTCCTCGCCCGCCATCAGGGACTTGTGGAAGTCGTATCCGTTCAGCCGCATGTTGATGTAGTCGAAGGTGCCCATGGCGGGCCAGCCGTCCTTGTCGCAGAACGCGACAGGGGTGCCGTCCTTCGACATCTTCTTGGCGAGCGCGACGAACTCGTCCCATTTCGCGGGCTGTTCGTAGCCCTGCTTCGCGAAGAGGCTCTTCCGGTGGAAGACGGCCCACGGATAGTAGTAGTACGGCACGAAGTACTGCTTGCCCTCGTGCGTGGACTGCTCCTTGAGCGCGTCGGAGAACCCGTCGAAGCCGCTCCAGACGTCACTGATCTCGTGCAGCAGCCCCTTCTCGGCGAAGTACTGCATGCGGTATCCGGCGAACCACATGAAGACGTCGTCGGGCGTGCCTTGGAGATAGCGGTTGATGTTCTCCTGGAAGTCGTTGTGGTCCTTGGTGTTGACCTTGACCTTCTTGCCGGTCTTCTTCTCGTACGCCGCGAAGGCCGCCGCGTAGGCCTTCTTGGGGACCTCGTCCGACGCGTTGGACCCCACGGTGACTTCGTTCTTGTTCCCTCCCGGTCCGTCGCCGCACGCGGACAGCAGGGCGGGGAGCGAGACCGCGCCGATTCCGACGGCCGCACCTCGCAGGAGATTTCGCCGGGACATCCGATGTCCTGTGGAACCTTCGGGCACGACAAGCCCGTCCGACGATGACTGTGCCATGTCCCCCTCCTCGGGGTGCCATCCAACACAACCGAACGCGAGGCTTGGATCTCACTCCCATGTAAGGGCTCCGTCAAGGGTTCTGACGAGATATCGAACAACCGTTACCACTTCTCTTCCAACAGAGTCCGACACGTCCTACCGTAAACGCGCATCATTGTCGCGGACATGTCGTCATCCCATCTTTCGCGAGTTCGGAGGAACGTAACGATGCGTCACCTTCACACCCGCACAACCCGCAGAAGAGTGGTCGGAGCGCTAGCCGCCGGACTGTTGTGCGCGGCCGGCCTCGCCTCACCGGCTCTCGCCGCCCCCGGGAGCGCCCCCGGCGCACCGGCCACGGCCTCCCCCGCCGCCCCGGCTCTGGCCGACGGTCTCGCCCTCACCCCTCCGATGGGCTTCAACAACTGGAACTCCACGCACTGCCGGGCGGAGTTCAACGAAGACATGGTCAAGGGCATCGCGGACATCTTCGTCGACAAGGGCCTCAAGGACGCCGGTTACCAGTACGTCAACCTGGACGACTGCTGGGCCCTGCCCGGCCGGGACGCGAACGGCAAACTGGTGCCCGACCCCGTGCGGTTCCCCGGCGGGATCAAAGCGGTCGCCGACTACGTGCACGCCAAGGGGCTCAAGCTCGGGATCTACACCAGCGCCGGCACGAAGACCTGCAACAGCGCGGGATTCCCGGGCGCCCTCGGCCACGAGTACAGCGACGCCCAGCAGTTCGCGGACTGGGGCGTCGACTACCTCAAGTACGACAACTGCAACAACCAGGGCGTCGACGCCCGGCAGCGCTACACGACCATGCGTGACGCGCTGAAGGCGACCGGGCGGCCGATCGTCTACAGCATCTGCGAATGGGGCGAGAACAAGCCCTGGGAATGGGCCGCGGACGTCGGCCACCTGTGGCGCACGACCGGGGACATCAGCGACAGCTGGGGCTCCATGCTGTCGATCCTCAAGCAGAACCTGCCGCTCGCCCCGCACGCCGGTCCCGGGCACTGGAACGACCCGGACATGCTGGAGGTCGGCAACGGCGGCATGACCGACACCGAGTACCGCTCGCACTTCTCCATGTGGTCGGTCATGGCGGCCCCGCTGCTCATCGGCTCGGACCTGCGCAAGGCCTCCGCGGCGACCTTCGACATCCTCGACAACAAGGAGGTCATCGCAGTCGACCAGGACCCGCTGGGCAAGCAGGGCGCGGTGGTGTCCTCCTCGGGCGGACGCTGGGTCGTCTCCAAGGAGATGAGGGACGGCAGCCGCGCCGTGGCGCTGTTCAACGAGACCGGCAGCGCACAGCGCATCGCCACGACCGCGCAGGCCGTCGGCCTGCCCGCGGCCGACGCGTACACCCAGCGCGACCTGTGGCGGCACAAGAGCTACAACACCGCCGGCACGATCTCGGCGACCGTACCCGCGCACGGCACGGTCCTGTTCCGCGTCGCGGCCGACCCCCGGTGGGCCGAGAACCCGCCCGCCGTCGAACTCGGCCTGGACGGAAGCCCGTTGGTGGAGGCCGGAAAGGCGGCCACGCTGACGTCGACGGTCACCGACCTCGGCCGCACGCCCGCGAGGCAGGTCTCGGTGACGATGAGCGGGCCCGAGGGCTGGACGGTGCGGGCGACCGGTCCGACCACCCAGGCCGTCCTGCCGACCGGCCGTGCCCTGCGCACACAGTGGCGGGTCACCGCGCCCGAGGGCACGCCCACGGGCTCGTACGACCTCACGCTGACGACGGCGTACCGCTCGCCGACCGGGGTACGGGCCGAGACCGTACTGCCGTTGAAGGCGTCCGTGGTCGTGGCGCCCCCTTCGGGTGTCTCCTCCCTCGGCGACCTGCCGTGGCTGTCGACGACCAACGGCTGGGGACCGGTCGAGCGCAACACCAGCAACGGGGAGAGCGCCGCCGGGGACGGTCATCCGATCACTCTGGGCGGGGTCGCCTACGCCAAGGGGCTCGGTGTGCACGCCGAGAGCGCCGTCGAGTACTACGCCGGCAAGGCGTGCGAGACGGTCACCGCCGACGTGGGCGTGGACGACGAGAAGGGCGCAAAGGGCACCGTCGCCTTCGAGATCTGGGCCGACGACGTCAAGGTCGCCTCGACCGGCGTGCTCACGAACGCGATGCCGGCCCAGCCGGTCACGGCCGATGTGACCGGCGCCCAGGTGGTCCGGCTCGTCGTCACCGACGGCGGCGACGGGATCGACTCGGACCACGCGGACTGGGCGGACGCGAAGCTCAGCTGCTGAGGCCGTGACAGCGCGAGGGCGGGGCGTACGACGGCGGACCGGCCGACGCGACGCCCGCCCTCGCTCGGGGCCGGGGGGCGCGGGCGCCCTGCTTGTGGGCACCCGCCGCGGGGAAGTCCCGGCCGCAGGCACGGCACGGACGGACCGCCGGCAGGAGCCCGCGAAGCGGGAACCTCTCCCGCCGTGCCCCGCCCCGACGCCCCGGCGTCAGCCCCTCAGACCCCGGCCGCGGTCGTGCTCGTCCTGCGGGTGAGCGCGGCCGCCGCCGCGCCGACCAGGCCCGCGTCCGTGCCCATCAGCGCGGGCGCCACGGTCAGGCGCTGCACGAAGGACAGCGTCGCGTAGTCGGCCAGCGCCCTGCGCAGCGGCGCGAAGAGGACCTCGCCGGCCTTGGCCACTCCCCCGCCGATGACGGCGATGTCGATCTCGACGAGTGTCGCGGTCGCGGCGATGCCCGCGGCGAGGGCCTGCGCGGCCCGCTCGAAGGAGGCCACGGCCACCGGGTCTCCGGCGCGGGCGGCCTCGCCGACCGCGGCGGCCGTGGTGTCGCCGTCCGGGCCGGGCCGCCAGCCGGCGTCCAGTGCGCGGCGCGCGATGTTCGGGCCGCTGGCGATGCGCTCCACACAGCCGCGGGAGCCGCACGGGCACGCGTCGCCGTCGAGGTCGACACTGATGTGGCCGATGTGGCCCGCGTTGCCCGTGGGGCCGGGGTGCAGCTGCCCGTTGAGGACGAGTCCGCCGCCCACCCCGGTGGACACCACCATGCACAGCGCGTTGTCGTGGCCGCGGGCGGCGCCCTGCCAGTGCTCGGCCGCCGTGATGGCCACGCCGTCGCCGATCAGCTCCACGGGGAGCCCACCGGTGGCCCTGCGGACCCCCTCGACCAGCGGGTAGCCGCGCCAGCCGGGCACGTTCACGGGGCTCACCGTGCCGGCGGAGGCGTCCACCGGGCCCGCGCTGCCGATGCCGGCCGCCCGTGCCCCGCTCCACAGCGGTGAGACGGTGAGCTCGCCGAGCACGTCCTCGACGGCGCGCATCACGGTGTCGCCGTCCTCCTGAGCGGGCGTCGCGCGCTGCGCGCGCAGCAGGATCCGGCCGTGGCCGTCCACCAGCGCTCCGGCGATCTTGGTGCCGCCGATGTCGAGCGCGGCCACGAGGTCGGTGTGCATCAGTGTCAGAACTCCCAAGGCGGTGTCGTGCCGGGCCCGCCGCGCTGCGGGTCCGGGTCTCCGGCCGGGTGCGGGCAGGACCGGACCCTGCCGGACGCCGTGCGAAGGGCGCCGTGACGACGGCAGGGACCGCACGCCTCGAGGGGAAGGCGCAGGCCGGAGATTGCGGTGGACAGTGTCTCCCGCATCTGACAACGTTGTCCAGGCTCTATGCTCGACGCCACATCCTCATACAACCCCATGGACCGGCGCATCCCCGTGGACGACAGGACAGGACAGCACATCGTGGCAGAGACCGCCCGCCGAGCAGACCGCCTCTCCGGAAGCCGCTACGGAAACCGTCCGACCATGAAGGACGTAGCGGCGCGTGCCGGAGTCGGCCTCAAGACGGTCTCGCGCGTAGTCAACGGCGAGCCGGGGGTCACCCCGGACACCGAGCGCCGCGTCCAGGAGGCCATCGAGGCGCTGGGCTTCCGCCGCAACGACAGCGCGCGCGTGCTGCGCAAGGGGCGCACCGCGAGCATCGGCCTCGTCCTGGAGGATCTCGCCGACCCCTTCTACGGTCCGCTCAGCCGCGCTGTGGAGGAGGTGGCCCGCGCCCACGGCGCGCTGCTGATCAACGGCTCCAGCGCCGAGGACCCGGACCGCGAGCAGGAGCTGGTCCTCGCCCTGTGCGCGCGCCGGGTGGACGGCCTGGTGGTGATCCCGGCCGGTGACGACCACCGTTATCTGGAGCCGGAGATCAAGGCGGGTGTCGCGATCGTCTTCGTGGACCGTCCGGCCGGGAAGATCGACGCGGACGTCGTCCTGTCGGACAGCTTCGGCGGCGCCCGCGACGGTGTGGCACACCTCATCGCGCACGGCCACCGCCGGATCGGCTTCATCGGCGACATGCCGCGCATCCACACGGCCGCCGAGCGACTGCGCGGCTACCGGGCGGCGATGGAGGACGCGGGCATACCGGTCGAGGACGCGTGGATGTCCCTCGGGGTCACCGATCCGCAGCGGGTGCGCGAGGCGGCGGAGGAGATGCTGTCGGGTCCCTCCCCCGTCACGGCGATCTTCGCCGGCAACAACCGTGTCACCGTCACCGTGGTCCGTGTCATCTCCGAGATCGGCCGCCCCGTGGCCCTGGTGGGCTTCGACGACATCGAACTCGCCGATCTCCTGAACCCCGGCGTCACCGTGGTCGCCCAGGACGCCGCCGCCCTCGGCCGCACCGCCGCCGAACGCCTCTTCCGCCAGCTCGACGGCACCCTCGTCACGCCGGAACGCATCGAACTCCCCACCCGCCTGATCACCCGCGGCTCGGGGGAGCTGCCGCCGTCGAGCTGAACACGCCGGGCTGTCCGGGCCCTCTATGAGGACGGCTCCGCGTTCCTTACGATGACCGCGCACGCGTCATCCCCGGTCAGCCATCCGACGGCGAAAGGCCTGACGGAACAGTGGACGATCGTACGCTCGAAGCACTCGGCCTCTCCGAAGCCCCTCGCGAGCATCCCCTCAGCTACCCAGGCGTCTGGCCGTCCGGTGCAGCCGCTCCTACCTGCTGAAGAAGAAACTGCTGCTGCTCGTGGGGTTCGTGTTGACTGCTCCCCTCCCTGAAGGGTGGAGGTTCCAGCCTTCGGGGTTGAGTGGGGATGTACGGCTCAGGCTGCCGCTTGGGCTGGCAGCCCTGGCGGTCTTACGCCCTCGACACCGTCCGGGTTCAGACCAGCCCGGATGAGCATCACGCGGGCGGAGTTCTTGTCCCGCGGGGACACGGCTCCGCACGCGATGCAGGCATACGTTCGTTCTGACAGAGGCAGTGCGTGCTTGGTTCTCGCTCCGCACTGCGCACAGTCCATGGTGGTGTGCGCCGGGTGAACCAGGCGGATGTCCCGCCCGTGCTTGCGACCCATCTCGATCAGCGCCTTCTTGGTGGCGCCGATGGCGGCATCGGCCGCCTTGCGGGCCATGGTGGTCTTCGCCAGGAACTTCGGCCTGAAGTCCTCCACCGCCACCACGTCATGATCGCGCACCACGGACTTCGCCCACTTGCGGGCAGCGTCCTCACGCTGCCGGGCCACCTTCTTGTGCAGCTTCGCGGCCTGCGTCTGTGCGGTGCGGTATCCCTTCGACGCGGGCTGTGTCTTCGGGCGCCGACGGCGGGCCATCATGCGCTGGTAGCGGGCCAGCCTCTGCGCGGCCCTGCGACCGTGTTCGGCGTGCGGCAGGTCGTGGGCATCCGATGTCGTGGTGGCAATCTCCTTCACACCCCAGTCCACCCCAAGCACCCGACCGGTCGCGGGCAGCGGCTCCACGGGGGCAGGTGCGACGAAGGACGCGTACCAGTGGCCCAGCGTGTCCTGATACACGCGCACGCTGGACGGGACGGCCGGAAGCTCCCGCGACCACACCACCCTCACCACAATATTGTTGGCCAGGTGCAGGCGGCCGTCCTTCAGGCTAAAACCGCGCCGGGTGTAGTTCAGACTCGGCCGACCATCCCGCTTCCTCTTCCAGTGCGGCATCCCGGCACGCCGATGCGGCGGCAGCCCGTCCTTGATGTCCTTCAGAGCTTTCCCACGGGATCTGGCGAAGTCGCGGATCACCTGCTGCTGCGGAACACTCGCGCCCTCGGCAAGCCACGGCGTCACCCTCCGCGCCTGCGTCAGCATCCTGTCCATCTGCGCCGCACCGCACGTCAGCTTCTGACCCGTCGCCTGGCTCTGCCGGTGCACCGCCTTGGACTTGGCCACACACTCGTTCCAAACCCACCGGCACCGCGCCCACTCCGCTTCCAGCGCACGACGGGCCGTCGCCGACAGACGCACACGGAACGTGTACCGGGCATGACCCACACCCCCCGATACCTGCGCTCCTGTCGACATGCACCCGAACCTACCCAGGAGCACTGACAGTTGAGAGTTGTTGATCATCACGGGCTTCCGCGCCTCGTCGTGGAGTGGACGCCAGATCGCCCGGGCGGCCATCCTGTAATCCGTGCCCTGCTCCGCAGGAGTCCGATTCCTCCCCGGCCTGCAGGCCGGCGCCTCCTCGGAGGAAGCCGGTGAACGTGCGGCTGCGGAGCCGGCTCAATCAGCGGGCCAGGCGGGTCGGTCCGCGGCGGACGTGAGGCACCGCGGGAGTGCGGCGCCTGGTGCGCCGCCGCCCGTGCTCCGCGGGGCGACGGCGTACCGGGACCATGTCGCTCAGGCGCCCGAGATCGTCAGATCCGCCCGCCTCGGCGACGCGAAGCCCTCCAGGTCGGCTCGGGTCAGACCGGTCAGACGGGCGACCTCGGCGATGTCGAGGGCGCCGCAGTCCAGGCCGCGGAGCAGATAGCCGCTGAGGGCCTTGGCGGTGGCGGGCTCGTCCATGACGTCGCCGGCGGCGTGGTTGGCGTAGCGGGCGAGGCGGGCCGCGGCCTGCTCGAAACCCTCGCGGTAGAAGGCGAAGACGGCGGCGTAGCGGGTCGGGATGTGGCCGGGGTGCATGTCCCAGCCCTGGTAGTAGGCGCGGGCCAGGGCCCGGCGGGTGAGGCCGTAGTGCAGGCGCCAGGCGTCGTGGACCTTCTCGGTGGGGCCGACCGGGAGGACGTTCGTCGAGCCGTCCGAGACGCGTACGCCGGTGCCGGCCGCCGCGACCTGCATGATCGCCTTGGCGTGGTCGGCGGCGGGGTGGTCGCTGGCCTGATAGGCGGCGGAGACGCCGAGGCAGGCGCTGTAGTCGAAGGTGCCGTAGTGCAGTCCGGTGGCCCGGCCCTCGGCGGCCTGGATCATGCGGGCGACGGTGGCGGTGCCGTCGGTGGCGAGGATGGACTGGCTGGTCTCGATCTGGATCTCGAAGCCGATCCGGCCGGGCTCCAGCCCGTGCGCCTTCTCGAACGCCTCCAGGAGGCGGACCATCGCGGTGACCTGCTCCGCGTACGTCACCTTGGGCAGGGTGAGGACGAGTCCGCCGGGCAGGCCGCCGGCCTCCATCAGACCGGTCAGGAAGACGTCGAGGGTGCGGATGCCGCGGTCGCGCACCGGGGCTTCCATGCACTTCATACGGATGCCCATGTAGGGGGCCGCCGTGCCGTCCCGGTAGGCTTCCGCGACCAGACGGGCCGCACGGGCCGCCGCCTCGTCCTCCTCGGCGTCCGGGCGCGGGCCGTAGCCGTCCTCGAAGTCGATGCGGAGGTCCTCGACGGGTTCCCGCTCCAGCTTGGCCCGTACACGGTCGTGGACGGGTTCCGCGAGTTCGTCGGCGAGACCGAGGACGGCGGCGAACGAGGCGGCGTCGGGGGCGTGCTCGTCCAGGGCGGCGAGGGCCCGGTCGCCCCACGTGCGGACGGTGTCGGCGGCGAACACGTCACCGGGGACGTAGACGGTGTGGACGGGTTGCCGGGTGCCTGGGTCTCCGGGGTAGCGGCGCTCCAGCTCGGCGTCGACCGGGGCGAGAGAGGCGCTGATCTCCTCGCTGACGGCGCCCGCCAGGCTCGTCGCCACCTTCTCCTGCTGACCCTGACCCATCCCACACCCTCCAGTTTTCCGCACTACGGAATCAACAATCCGTAGAGCGAAGTTATCCGGGGACCTTCCCGCCGGTCAACACCCTCTTGGATCGCGGGACGCTCCGGCACCGCGCCGAGTTCACCCCTGTCTCGCTTCCTGCTTCCACACTGTGGTGCGCACCCCTCATCCTGACTCGCGACCGAAGGAGACGGCGTGTCGAACTCCAGCAGAGTGACCCGGCGTACGGGGCTCAGGACCGCGGCGGCCACGGCGCTCGCGATGCCCCTGCTCAGCACGGCCCAGGCCGCCGCCTCCCGGCGCGGCGGCCGGCCCCTGGACGTGATGACGTTCAACCTCCGCTACGCCGGCACCGCCGAGCCCCACAGCTGGGCCGCGCGCCGCCCGGCGATGCGGGAGCTGCTGCGCCGCGGGACGCCGCACGTCATGGGGACCCAGGAGGGCCTCTACCACCAGGTGCGCGACATCGCGTCCGACCTCGGCGCGCACCACGAGTGGATCGGCACCGGCCGTGCGGGCGGCAGCCGCGACGAGTTCATGGCCGTCTTCTACGACACGCGCCGGCTCACTCCGGTGGAGTACGAGCACTTCTGGCTCTCGGACACGCCCGAGGTGATCGGCTCGAACACCTGGGGCGGGGTCTGCGTCCGCATGGTCACCTGGGTCCGGTTCCGCGACCTGCGTGCCGGGGAGCGCGAGTTCTACTTGCTCAACACCCATCTGGACAACCGCAGCGGCGGCGCGCGCGCCCGTGCCGCCGCGCTGATCGGGCAGCGGCTCGCGGGGCTCGACCCCTCCCTGCCGCTGCTCGTGACCGGCGACTTCAATGTCGCCGCCCACCGGGACCCGGTGTACGACACGCTGCTGGGCGCGGGCCTGGTCGACGCCTGGGACGCCGCGGCCGAGCGCGGTCCGTCGTACGCCACCTTCCACGGCTACCGGCCGCTGGTGCCGGACGGTGACCGCATCGACTGGATCCTCGCGACGCCCGCGGTGGCCGTGCACCGGGCTTCGGTCGACACGTTCTCCCGGGACGGACAGTTCCCGAGCGACCATCTGCCGGTGCGGGCCTCACTGACCCTGGGATGAGGCGAGGCCCCCGCGACCGTACGGTCGCGGGGGCCTCGTCGTCACGAAGTCGCTCAGCCCTTGCGGGTCTTGATCTCCTCGGTGAGCTGCGGGACGACGTCGAAGAGGTCGCCGACCACGCCGTAGTCGACCAGGTCGAAGATCGGGGCCTCGGCGTCCTTGTTGATCGCCACGATCGTCTTCGAGGTCTGCATACCGGCACGGTGCTGGATCGCACCCGAGATGCCGGACGCGATGTAGAGCTGCGGCGAGACCGACTTGCCGGTCTGGCCGACCTGGTTGGTGTGCGGGTACCAGCCGGCGTCCACCGCGGCACGCGAGGCACCCACGGCCGCGCCGAGGGAGTCGGCGAGAGCCTCGATGATCGAGAAGTTCTCCGCGCCGTTGACGCCACGGCCACCGGAGACCACGATGGCGGCCTCGGTCAGCTCCGGACGGCCCGTCGACTCACGCGGCGTACGCGCGGTCACCTTCGTGCCCGTCGCCTGCTCCGAGAAGGACACGGACAGGGCCTCGACCGCACCGGCGGCCGGAGCGGCCTCCACGGCGGCCGAGTTCGGCTTGACCGTGATGACCGGGGTGCCCTTGGAGACACGGGACTTGGTGGTGAAGGACGCGGCGAACGCGGACTGCGTGGCCACCGGACCCTCGTCACCCGCCTCCAGGTCGACCGCGTCGGTGATGATGCCCGAGCCGATCCGGACGGCGAGACGGGCGGCGATCTCCTTGCCCTCCGCGGAGGAGGGGACCAGCACGGCGGCCGGGGAGACGGCCTCGACGGCAGCCTGAAGGGCGTCGACCTTCGGCACGACCAGGTAGTCGGCGTACTCGGCGGCGTCGTGCGTGAGGACCTTGACCGCGCCGTGCTCGGCGAGCGCGGCGGCGGTGTTCTCCGCACCGGAACCCAGCGCGACGGCGACCGGCTCGCCGATGCGGCGGGCCAGGGTCAGCAGTTCCAGGGTGGGCTTGCGGACGGCACCGTCCACGTGGTCGACGTAGACGAGAACTTCAGCCATGGGATTGCTCTCCTGCTTGGATGAGTTGAGGGGCGGTCAGCGACTGCTGGGCTCAGATGAACTTCTGGCCCGCGAGGAACTCAGCGAGCTGCTTGCCGCCCTCGCCCTCGTCCTTGACGATCGTGCCGGCGGTGCGCGCCGGACGCTCGGTCGCGGAGTCGACCTTGGTCCAGGCACCCTCGAGGCCGACCTCGTCCGCCTCGATCTCCAGGTCCTCCAGGTCCCAGGACTCCACCGGCTTCTTCTTGGCCGCCATGATGCCCTTGAAGGACGGGTAGCGAGCTTCGCCCGACTGGTCGGTGACCGACACGACGGCGGGAAGCGAGGCCTCCAGCTGCTCGGACGCGGTGTCACCGTCACGGCGGCCCTTGACCACGCCGTCCTCGACGCTCACCTCGGACAGCAGCGTCACCTGCGGCACGCCCAGGCGCTCCGCCAGCAGAGCGGGGACCACACCGGCGGTGCCGTCCGTGGACGCCATACCGGAGATCACCAGGTCGTAACCGGCCTTCTCGATCGCCTTGGCCAGCACCAGCGAGGTACCGATGACATCCGTGCCGTGCAGGTCGTCGTCCTCCACGTGGATCGCCTTGTCCGCGCCCATCGACAGCGCCTTGCGCAGCGCGTCCTTGGCGTCCTCAGGACCGACGGTCAGCACGGTGATCTCGGCGTCGTCCGCGTCCTCGGCGATCTGCAGCGCCTGCTCGACGGCGTATTCGTCGAGCTCGGACAGCAGGCCGTCCACGTCGTCACGGTCGACGGTCAGGTCATCGGCGAAGTGCCGGTCGCCAGTGGCGTCGGGCACGTACTTCACAGTGACAACGATCCTCAAGCTCACGCCGGCTCTCCTACTGCATCGTCATTTCTGGGCTGCCTGCTTTCAGGCAGCATAGGCGCCTGAAGCGGCCGATCCCGGTCGGGGCGGCCCGCGCTCCGAACGAAATATTACTCGTCAGTACACCCACCGGACGCACACTAAGCAAGCGCTTTGGACTGTGACCTTGGCAACGCTGCGTAACCGGCGGGTAGAACCGGCGAGTAGCACCAACGGGTAACTCTCTGCCCCGGGATCGCCCGCTCAGTCCCGCAGACCGTTGAAGCGACCCTGGTGGTACACGAGCGGACGGCCCGGGCCCGAGTGGTCGCCGACGACCACCTCGGCCAGCACGATGCGATGGTCTCCCGCGGGTACGCGCGCCACGACCCTGCACACCAGCCAGGCGAGTACGTCGTCCAGGACGGGCACCCCCTCCGGGCCCTCGCGCCACCGGGTGGGCGCGCCGAAACGGTCCGCGCCGCTCTTCGCGAAGGTGGCCGCCAACTCCTGCTGGTGCTCGCCGAGCACATGGACGCCGACATGGCCGGTCTCGGAGATCGCGGGCCAGCTGGAGGCTCCGGTCCCGATCCCGAAGGAGACGATCGGGGGCTCGGCGGAGACCGAGGTGAGCGAGGTGGCGGTGAAGCCGACGGGTCCCGAGTCGCCGGCCGCCGTGATCACGGCCACTCCCGCGGCGTGTCGCCGGAAGACGGAGCGCAACAGGTCGGGGGAGGCGAGCCGAGCGGTACCCAGGTCGGGTGTGGCCGTCATGGAGTTGTCCTTCTGCGGGAGTGACGTGGGAGTCCCCCCGCTCGCGCGAAGCCGGGAGTGAGGGGCGGGGCCGTGACTGCTCAACAGCCCGGACAGCACGCACTCGCGGTGCGGGCCAGGTCCACGTGGACGCGCTCGAAGAGAAGGAGTTCCGGGGGCATACGGTCAGGCTGACGATAGGTGGTGCGTGCAGTCAAGTGCGTCCCGTCATCTGGGAGATGCGTCACCATGATCGTCACGGCCTCAGACGGCCTCCCCCAGCGCGGCGATCACATCGGCCTTACGCGGCTGGCCGGTGGCCCGTCGGACGACCCGCCCCTGCGCGTCGAGCACCAGCACGGTGGGTGTCTTGAGGATGTCGAGCTCGCGCACGAGGTCCAGGTGGTCCTCGGCGTCGATCTCGATGTGCGTCACGCCCGGGACCATGTGCGCGACCTCGCCGAGGACTCTGCGGGTCGCCCGGCAGGGGGCGCAGAAGGCGCTCGAGAACTGGACGAGTGTGGCCCGTTCACCGAGCCCCTCCCCCAACTCCGCCGCGCCGAGCCTCTTTCCGCCGTCGCGCCCGCGCACTCTCACCCTCCCGCTCCGCCGCCGATGCAGCACTCCGTACGCGCTCGCCGCCACGAGCACCACCACGCACACCACAAGTCCGGTCATCGTCTGCACAAGCATTCACGAGACCGCAAAGATTCCCGTCCCCTCGGATCGCCTCCGGTGCGGAATGCTTGATTCATGGACATCGACGTGAGGGGACCGCGGTTCGGTGCGGCCGTGACGGCCGTCGTTCTGGCGGTGGTGCTGATCACCGGGAGCGCCTGGCTGCTGGCCTGGCAGACGCTGGCGTTCGCGCTCGGGGCGGCGGGCGGGGTGGGTCGCTCTCCGTACGGCTGGCTGTTCCGGCGCGCCGTGCGCCCCCGGCTCGGGCCGCCGACGGACTTCGAGGCGCCCGAACCGCCGCGGTTCGCACAGGCGGTGGGGCTCTTCTTCGCGGTCGTCGGACTCGCCGGCTACGCGATCGGACCGGAGTGGCTGGGGCAGGCGGCGACCGGTTGCGCGCTCGCGGCCGCCTTCCTCAATGCCGCATTCGGGTACTGCTTGGGGTGCGAGATGTACCTGGTCATACGGCGGGTCACGGCCCGCGCGGAGTAAAGGCGAGTTAAAAGTCCGAGGTGGAACTGACGATGGACGTGACGAGAATCTCGCCGCCGTCCGGCACCAGGACTGGCCCCTCGCCCGTTCTTCGGGCACGATCTGCGCATTGCCGTAAACCTACGGCTGCGTAACTTCCCGCCGGGAGACCCCTTCCCTGGCAGAGAGAAGGGTCCACCGCCTCCATGGCAGAGCTTGTCTACCGTCCCGTCGTCGGTCTCGCCAAAACGATGTTCAAGGTCTGGGATCTCAAGATCGACTGCAAGGGATCGGAGAACATTCCGCGCTCGGGCGGCGCCGTGCTGGTGAGCAATCACATCAGCTATCTCGACTTCATCTTCGACGGCCTGGCCGCGTTGCCGCAGAAGCGCCTGGTGCGTTTCATGGCGAAGGAGTCCGTCTTCCGGCACAAGATCTCCGGCCCGCTGATGCGCGGGATGAAGCACATCCCGGTGGATCGCAAGCAGGGCGAGACGGCGTATCAGCACGCCCTGGAGTCGCTGCGCTCCGGCGAGATCGTCGGTGTCTTCCCCGAGGCGACCATCTCGCAGTCCTTCACGCTGAAGAGCTTCAAGTCGGGTGCCGCGCGCATGGCCCAGGAGGCCGGCGTCCCGCTGATCCCGATGGCCCTGTGGGGCACTCAGCGACTGTGGACCAAGGGCCACCCGCGCAACTTCAAGCGCAGCCACACCCCGGTCACGATCCGGGTCGGCGAAGCGGTGGAGGCCCCCAAGGACCAGTACGCGGGGGCCATCTCGCGACGGCTGCGCGAGCGCGTCCAGGAACTCCTGGAGGCCGGCCAGCGCGCCTATCCCGTGCGGCCCAAGGGCGCGGACGACACCTGGTGGATGCCCGCCCACCTCGGCGGCACGGCACCGACCCCCGAGCAGGTGCGCGCGGCCGAGGCCCGCTGAATCGTCACTCCGGGGCGTGCACGGTGATGCGCGCCCCGGGGCTGAACTTCTCCAGGAGTTCGGCGAGTTCGGCTCCGGCGCTCTCGACGTCGGCGACCGGCATCGGCGCGAGGCTCTCCAGCAGGAAGAGCGCGGAGACGGACTCCTCGGTGAGCCTGGTGCGCGGCCCCTGCCGCCAGTTCCACCGGCGGCAGGTCACGCCCTCGTCGTCGCACCACACCACCTCACCGGCGTCGGGGTGCTCGACGACCTCCGCGCCGCCCGCGACGGTGACGAAGTCCTCGCCGCCGGTGGCGCGTACGAGCCGCATCGCGCCCCGGATGCGGTCGGTGTCCTCGCCGCCGACCGGAATCAGCCGGGCGACGCTGACGGCGTTGTAGAGGTCCACCAGCACGTTGATCCGGGGCAGACCGGAGTCGGCGAGTGCGCGCCGTGCCAGCGCCTCCGCCGAGTTGCGGGTGCGGGAGGGCTTGGAGCCGAACGCCGTGTAGACCTCGCGCCAGGCCGCCATGTGCGGGTCCTCGTGCGGGGATCGGCCGTCCAGCCGCCGGGCCAGCCGCCGGCCCGCGTCGTCGAGGAGCGCCGAAGTCGCCTCGGTGCTCGGCCCGTTGACCAGTCCGTGGGCCTCGACGGCGACATGGGTGAAGCCGGGCGCGAGGGCCCGCACCTCGTCGGACACGGTGAGCGTGGGAGTCATCGTCTGCCTTGCCTCAGAGTGCGGTGGGGAGCGTCTTCCACAGGGTCGGCCGGTCGGGTGCGGCCTTCAGGACGTCGAGCACGACCGGGTGAGGTTCAGCGTACAACACTGGATAGTCCAACTCATTGGACTCGGGGTCGGGCGTGAAGGCAAGCCGCTCACCCTTCAGGGAGAACTGGGCGTCGACACCGGGCTTGTTCCCCCGGGGGTCCTGCCGGTGCCACGCTCCGTCGAACCGGACGGCGACGAGCCCGTGCACCTCCTCGAACCGCTGGTAGCAGAACCCGGTCGGGATGTCCTCGGCCCGCAGCAGCGCGGCCAGGGCGTGAGCCTTGGCGAAGCAGATGCCGGTGCGCCGCTCCAGGACGTCGGAGGCGCGCCAGGTGACCCGGAGATCGCCCGAGTCGTACGAGTGCGGAATGGCGTCACGCACGAACTCGAAGGCCGATCGCGCATAGTCATACGAGTCGGTGGCACCCTTGGCGAGGTGCGCCGCCGTCGCGCGCACCCTCGGATGGTGGTGGTCGATCACGTCGTCGGCCGCCAAGTAGGCGGAAAGATCTACGGTGTCCTGGATCAGCTCCATGCGCGCAGAGCATAGGAATGCGACCACCCGAGCGTCAATGACTTTTCGGGTGGCCGCATATCTATGCATCTTTGGAGCTGCCTACCGGTGCGCCATCTCCTCCTTGAGGGCGGCCACGAACCGGTCGACGTCCTCCTCGGTCGTGTCGAAGGCGCACATCCAGCGGACGTCCCCCGCCGCCTCGTCCCAGAAGTAGAAGCGGAAGCGCTTCTGCAGTCGCTCGCTGACCTCGTGCGGCAAGCGCGCGAAGACCGCGTTGGCCTGCACCGGGTAGAGGATCTCCACGCCGTGCACCGCGCGCACGCCCTCGGCCAGACGCTGTGCCATCTCGTTGGCGTGACGGGCGTTGCGCAGCCACAGGTCCTTGGCGAGCAGCGCCTCCAGCTGGACGGAGACGAAGCGCATCTTGGAGGCGAGCTGCATGGACAGCTTGCGCAGGTGCTTCATGTGGCTGACGGCGTCCTGGTTCAGGACGACGACGGCCTCGCCGAACAGCGCGCCGTTCTTCGTGCCGCCCAGCGACAGGATGTCGACGCCGACCGCGTTGGTGAACGTCCGCATCGGGACGTCCAGGGCGGCGGCCGCGTTGGCTATCCGGGACCCGTCCAGGTGCACCTTCATGCCACGGGCGTGCGCGTGGTCGCAGATCGCCCGGATCTCGTCGGGCGTATAGAGCGTGCCCAGCTCGGTGCTCTGGGTGATCGCCACCACCTGCGGCATGGCGCGGTGCTCGTCCTCCCAGCCCCAGGCCTGCTTGTCGATCAGTTCCGGGGTGAGTTTGCCGTCGGGCGTGGGCACGGTGAGAAGCTTGAGGCCGCCCATGCGCTCGGGGGCGCCGCCCTCGTCGACGTTGATGTGCGCGCTCTCCGCGCAGATCACCGCGCCCCAGCGGTCGGTGACCGCCTGGAGCGCGACCACGTTCGCTCCGGTGCCGTTGAAGACCGGGAAGGCCTCCGCGGTCGCCCCGAAGTGGCTGCGGACGATCCGCTGGAGGTTCTCGGTGTAGTCGTCCTCGCCGTAGGCGACCTGATGGCCGCCATTGGCCACGGCGAGGGCGGCCATCACCTCCGGGTGGGCCCCGGCGTAGTTGTCACTGGCGAAACCGCGGACCTCCGGGTCGTGGTGACGACGCGCATCGGTCCTGGGAGGGTTCACGGCTTCTCGGTCAGCCACAGACGCTTTCCGTTCACTTCGGCGGCGGGCTTGCTCCAGACCCCGGCGATGGCATCGGCCAGGTCCTTGACGTCCGTGAAGCCCGCGAACTTCGCGTTGGGACGCTCGGCGCGCATCGCGTCGTGCACCAACGCCTTGACCACCAGGATCGCAGCCGCCGATGTCGGCCCCTCGGCGCCCCCGGCCTTGCGGAAGAAGTCGCCCATGGCCAGCGTCCACGCCTCGGCCGCGGCCTTCGCGGCGGCGTAGGCGGCGTTGCCCGCGCTGGGGTTGCTGGCGCCGGCGGCGCTGATCAGGACGTAGCGGCCGCGGTCGCTGCGCTGGAGCGCCTCGTGGAAGGCCAGCGAGGTGTGCTGCACGGTACGGACGAGCAGCAGTTCCAGGAAGTCCCAGTCGTCGAGGCTCGTCTTGGTGAAGGTCTCGCTGCCGCGCCAGCCGCCCACCAGGTGCACGAGCCCGTCGACGCGCCCGAACTCCTTCTCGATGTGCGTGGCCCAGTCACGGGTGGACTGCAGGTCGAGCAGGTCGACCGGCTCACCGGTGACGGTGGCGCCGCCCGACGCGTAGCGGGCCGCGTCCACGGCCTCGGCGAGACGCTCCGGGTCGTTGTCCGCCCCGACGACCGTCGCGCCTTCCTCGGCGAGCCGCAGCAGCGCCGCCCGGCCGGCGGGTCCGCCCGCACCGGCCACTGCGATCACCGCACCGCTCAGTGCCCCGTTCCCGTTCCCCATCTTCGCCTCCTGGTGAGCGATGTTCCCGGCGCGGTCGCTCACGCGGCGACCCGCTCGGTGCTGTCCGCGGTGATGCCCTTGGTCGCGGCGATCACGTTCTTGAGCTTCTTGGACAGTGCCTCATAGAACATGCTCAGCGGAAACTCGTCCGGAAGCACGTCGTCCACGAGCTTGCGCGGGGGCTGGGAGAGGTCGAGCGCGTCGGGGCCCTTGGCCCAGCGGGAGCCGGGGTGCGGGGCGAGGTAGGTGGAGACCAGGTCGTAGGCCTTGAACCAGTGGACGAGCTTCGGGCGGTCGATGCCGGCCCGGTACAGGTCCTCGATCTCGGCGCACAGCTGGTTGGTGACCTGCGGGGCACGCTGCCAGTCGATGTGCAGCTTGTTGTCGGTCCAGCGGACGACGTCGTGCTTGTGCAGGTAGGCGAAGAGCAGCTGGCCGCCGAGGCCGTCGTAGTTGCGGACGCGGTCGCCGGAGACCGGGAAGCGGAACATCCGGTCGAAGAGCACGGCGTACTGCACGTCACGACCGTGCGCGTTGCCCTCGGCCTCCAGCTTCACGGCCTCCTTGAAGGCGGTGAGGTCACAGCGCAGCTCCTCCAGGCCGTACATCCAGAACGGCTGGCGCTGCTTGATCATGAACGGGTCGAAGGGCAGGTCGCCGCGGCTGTGGGTGCGGTCGTGGACCATGTCCCACAGTACGAAGGCCTGCTCGCAGCGCTCCTGGTCGTGGACCATGGCCGCGATGTCCTCGGGCAGCTCCAGACCCAGGATGTCCACGGCCGCGTCGGTGACGGCGCGGAAGCGGGCGGCTTCGCGGTCGCAGAAGATGCCGCCCCAGGTGAAGCGCTCGGGCGCCTCGCGCACCGCGATGGTCTCGGGGAAGAGAACGGCCGAATTGGTGTCGTAACCCGCGGTGAAGTCCTCGAAAGTGATGCCGCAGAACAGCGGATTGTCGTAGCGCGTGCGCTCCAGTTCGGCCAGCCAGTCGGGCCACACCATGCGCAGGACGACCGCTTCGAAGTTGCGGTCCGGGTTGCCGTTCTGCGTGTACATCGGGAAGACGACGAGGTGCTGAAGGCCGTCCTCGCGGCTCGCGGCGGGCTGGAAGGCCAGCAGCGAGTCGAGGAAGTCCGGCACCTGGAAACCGCCGTCGGCCCAGCGCCGGAGGTCCTTCACGAGCGCCTCGTGGTACTCGGCATCGTGCGGCAGCAGCGGGGCGAGCTGCTCGACGGCCTCCGTGACACGGCGCACGGCCGCCTCCACCTGAGCCGCCTCGGGGGCGCCCTCGGCGTCGAGGTCTATGGAGCCGTCCTTGGACTGCCAGGGGCGGATCTCCTCCACGGCATCCTTGAGCACGGGCCATGCCGGGTGCTCCACCACCCTGCCCACGGGAGGAACCCGCTCCTCCGTACCCACCTGCACAAGAATTTCCGTCATGTCCCATCCTCCACGGGAGAACCTCGCGTCTGGACACCGTATGTAAACGAGGTTCCTTCACGCAAGAGGAGACTCGGGAGATTATCCTGCGCAACCCCCATCATCACCGTTCTTTTTCCTGCCGGACACCGTGCGGGCGATTACTTCCGCTACGCGGCGCTGGGCGGTCCGGGCGTCCTCGAGGAGTTCGGGGAAGCCGAAGAACCCGTGGAACATGCCCGGGTGCACGCTCTCCGTCACCCGCACACCGGATGCCCGGAGTTTCGCGGCGTACGCACGGCCCTCGTCGTGGAGGAGATCGAAGCCCGCGGTGACGACGTGGGCGGGCGGCAGACCGTGCAGGTCGGCCACCAGGGGCGAGGCGTGCGGGTGCGCCCGGTCGCCGTCGGCCCCGAAGTACTGCTCGGCGAACCAGCGGCCATGGGCCGGCGTGAGGAAGTAGCCCGGGCCGCCCCGGCCCGGCAGCTCCGTGCGCGGGCGGACGTCGGTCGCCGGATAGACGAGCACCTGGAGCGCCAGTGGGGGGCCACCCCGGTCGCGGGCGACGAGCGCGGCGACGGCCGCCAGATTCCCGCCCGCGCTGTCGCCCGCGACGACCAGCGCGCCCGGGTCACCGCCCAGTTCGCCGACGTGCCGCGCGGCCCAGCACAGCGCGGCGTACACGTCGTCCACGGCGGCCGGGAAGCGCGCCTCGGGCGCGAGCCGGTAGTCGACCGACACCACGGCCGCGTCGGCGTCCCGGCACAGGGCCCGTGCGACGGGGTCGTGGGAGTCCAGGCCCCCGATGACCCAGCCCCCGCCGTGCAGGAAGACGACGGTGGGGCGGGGCGCCGGCGGCCGGGCCCGGTCCGCCGCCGGGGCGGACCGGCGAGACGGTGGCAGGTAGATCCGTACGGGGATGTCCGGGGCGCCCTGTGATCCCGGTATCGCGCGGTCCTCGACCGAGCCCACGGTCGGCGGCTCGAACGGCCAGGCGGGCGCGGCGGCGAGGAGTCGCCGGGCCTCGGCCGCATCCGTGACGGCACCCCCGAGGTCCGGGAAGTGGAGCCTGATGGCGTCGAGGAGGACGAGGACGTCGGGCGCGGGTTCGGTGGGCATCACGGTTCCCCTTCGGGGCGGTCGGGCCCGGGCCGATCGGGCTCTGGGTGATCGGGTTTTGGGCGGTCAAGATCGAGGCGGTCAAGATCGGGGCGGTCGGGGGAAACTCTCCGTACGCACCGCCGTCCACCGGCAGGCGCTCACGGATGTCCACCGGTGTTCACGGGCGGTCGCGGGCGGTCGCCGACCGTCATCGGTTTGCACGACTTGCACGGCTTTCGCCACTGGCACGGCTGGCACGGATTGCGCGGTCTCACGGCTTCCATCGGCAGTGAACATGACTAGTCGTCAGGCCTTCGGACCGCAAGACGCCCCCGGTCAACCACCGGAGGACTCGCCCACCCGCGAGTGACCCGATCGGGCGGAAAGAGGCCGTACCCCTGCCGACCACCCCCATTGCCCCGTGTACGAACGGGTACACGGGGCGGCGGGACCACTAGGCTGCGGAGTCGCGTGGGCGGCCCCGTCGCCACCACGCGCGAGCCGAGCCGCCGTCGACGGAAGCGAGTCGAATCTTGAACTTCCTCACCATCGGTCATCGTGGAGTGATGGGTGTCGAACCCGAGAACACTCTCCGTTCCTTCGTCGCCGCCCAGCAAGCGGGCCTCGACCTGATCGAACTCGATCTGCATCTGAGCAAGGACGGCGCTCTCGTCGTCATGCACGACGCCGAAGTGGACCGTACGACCGACGGCTCGGGGCCGATCGCCGAGATGACCCTCGACGAGCTGCGCGCCCTGGACGCGGGGCGCGGGGAGCGCGTCCCCGTCTTCGAGGAGGTCCTGGACGCGGTCGACACACCGCTGCAGGCCGAGATCAAGGACGCGGCGGCGGCCAGGGCGCTGGCCGAGGTCATGCACCGGCGCGACCTGGTCGGACGGGTCGAGGTGTCGTCGTTCCATGACGAGGCGATCGCCGAGATCGCCCGGCTCGTGCCCGGCGTGCGCACCGCCCTCATCGCGAGCCGATACGGCATCGATGTCGTGGAGCGGGCCACGGCCGTCGGAGCCGCGACCGTGTGCCTGAACATCCGCAGGCTGACGCTGGAGGTCGTCGAGCAGGCCCGCAAGGCCGACCTGCGGATCATCGGCTGGGTCGTGAACACCCAGGAGCATCTGCGGCTGGTACGCGCGCTGGAACTGGACGGCGCGACCACCGACTATCCCGAGATCAAGCGCACCGGCCGCTTCACCGCGTGACGGCCGCCGCGCGGCCCACGGCCCGTCCGTGACGACGTCACGGACGGGCCTGAAGACTCCGACCTGACGGCCGCGGCCCGGCCATCCGCTCTTGCCGCGGCACGGCCCGGGTCAGACGAGCGGCTTGACAAGCAGCTCGAACTGGAGGTCGTCGCGCTGCGGGATGCCGAAGCGCTCGTCGCCGTACGGGAAGGGCGTCATCCTCCCCGTACGGCGGTAGCCGCGCCGCTCGTACCAGGCGATGAGGTCCTCGCGCACCGAGATCACCGTCATGTGCATCTCAGTGATCCCCCAGGTCTCACGCGCGGTCCGCTCCGCCTCGGCGATGATCACCTTGCCGAGGCCGCCGCCCTGGAGGTCGGGGCTGACCGCGAACATGCCGAAGTAGGCGTGGTCACCGCGGTGTTCGAGCTGGCAGCAGGCGACGAGCGCGCCGTCCCGCTCCACGGTCAGCAGCCGGCTGTCGGGCGCCTCGACGACCGCCAGCACGCCCTCGGGGTCGGTCCGCCGGCCTTCGAGGATGTCCGCCTCCGTGGTCCAGCCGCCCCGGCTGGACTCCCCTCGGTACGCGGACTCGATCAGCGCGACCAGGGCGTCCACGTCGCCGTCGGTGGCATCGCGGAAGGTGAGTCCGGTGGAGGCGGCGGTGTCCATGGAACGTATCTCCGTTCGGTGGCGCGGCTGAGGCACCGATGAGCCTAACCCTCCCCTACTCTCCTGGTGCATGGTGCATGTACTGAGCAGCCGAACCCTCCTGCGCCCCACCGACCCGGAGCGCTCCCGCACTTTCTACGGCGAACAGCTGGGCCTGGACGTCTACCGGGAATTCGGCACGGGCCCCGAGCGTGGCACCGTCTACTTCCTCGGCGGCGGCTTCCTGGAGGTCGCCGGGCACTCCGAGACCCCGCCGTCCCCCGCGCTCAAGCTGTGGCTCCAGGTCGCGGACGTGGCGGCGGCGCACGAGGAGCTCACCGCGGCCGGGGTCGAGGTGGTGCGCCCGCCGGTCCGGGAGCCGTGGGGGCTGATCGAGATGTGGATCGCGGACCCGGACGGCACGGAGATCGTGGTCGTGGAGGTCCCCGGGGACCATCCGCTGCGCTACCGGCCCTGAGCTCCGTACGAGGTTCCCGGCGCCCGACGTCCGCCCGACCCCTGCCGACTCGGGCGGGCGCCGAGGGGCTGCGCCGGCGCGGAGCCGACGGAGGGCGGGACGGGACGGCGGGTGACGGGACCGGCCGGCGGGCGGCGTCGAGGGAATTGAACTCCGTTCAGGGAAAGCTGAGCGTTGTTCAGGAATTAACTTTCGCCGCAATTATTGATCCGCAAACAACACCCTTTACTCAACATCAAACTTACTGACACGTATTCAGAAACAACCAAATCCAGCCCTTCCGCTGGAATTAACAATTCCACATCGGCTGATGCATAGAATGGATCAACCATGGCCCGTCACGGGGCACCCGCGAGCTCCGGCAGGGACTTCGGCGCAGGGGAGGGCAAGTGGAGAAGCGGTTGCGCTTCAAGATTCTCGGTCCGCTGAGCGTGCTCGCGGACGACGGTCAGGTGAAGGTGGGCGGGCCGCGCCACCGGACCATTCTGGCGCTGTTGTTGCTCAATCCGGAGAGGACGGTATCGGTCGACAGGCTGGTCGACGCCGTCTGGGGCGACCAACCGCCCGCCACCGCACGCACCCAGGTATCGATTTGCATTGCCGCCTTGCGCAAATCATTCAGGAAAGCTGGATTCTCCGAGGAAGTCATCGTCACGGCTCACCCGGGATATCTCCTGCGGGCGAGCGAGCATCAACTCGACAGCCTCGAATTCTCCGCGCTGGTCTCCGGCGCGGAGCACGCCGCCCGGCAGAAACGGCTGTCCGACGCCGCCGAGCACTACGCCGAGGCACTTCGCCTGTGGCACGGCCCCGCATTGGCGGGCGTGACCGGCGCGGCCGTGGAGGACGAGGCGCGCCGCCTGGAGGAGTTACGGCTCAACACCTACGACGACGCCATCGGAGTCGAACTGGAGCTCGGTAACCACCAGAGAATCATCCCGGAACTGGCCGCCACGGTGCGCGCGCACCCCATGCGCGAGCGCACCCGGCACCATCTGATCACCGCGCAGTACCGTTCCGGCCGCCGCGCCGAGGCGATGGAGACGTTCCGGCTGGGGCGCCGGCTGTTCATCAACGAGCTCGGCCTGGAACCGGGCCCGGCGCTGCGCGAGCTGCACGACGCGATCCTGCATGACGAGGTGGAGCCGGCCGCCGGCGAGCGGGAGTCCGCCTCGACGGAGCCCGAAGAACCCCGCGATCCGGTGGGCAAGCCCTTCGAACTGCCGCCGGACGTACCGGGGTTCACCGGACGGGTGCGGGAGATGGCTCTGCTGGACGCCCTGCTGGAGCGTACGGAGGAGGTCCGCGGCCCGACGGCGGGTCTCGTCACGGGGGTCGGCGGACTCGGCAAGACCTGCCTCGCCGTGCACTGGGCGCACAGCGTCTCCGAGCACTTCCCCGACGGCCACCTCTTCGCCGACCTGCGCGGCTACGACGAGCACCACGAGCCCGCCCCGGTCGGTGAGATCCTGGGCCGGTTCCTGCGGTCGCTCGGCGTCCCCGGCGACCGCATCCCGGTGGGGCTGGAGGAGCGGGCCTCGCTCTACCGCAGCATCCTCGCCGAGCGGCGGGTGCTCGTGGTGCTCGACAACGTCCACTCCTACCCGCACATCGTGCCGCTGCTGCCGAGCAGTCCGGGCTGCTGTGTGCTGATCACCAGCCGGGAGCAGCTCGCCGAGCTGGTCGCCTGGCCGCCGCAGTGCCGGGTGCAGCTGGGCCGGCTCACCGGACCCGAGGCCGTGGAGCTGCTGGGCCGCATCGTCGGGGAACGGCGCGTCGCCGACGACCCCGCCTCCGTCGCCCGGGTCGCCGAGCTGTGCGACCGGCTGCCGCTGGCCCTGCGGATCGCCGGGGCGCGACTCGCCGCCAAACCGCACTGGACGGTGGCGCGGCTGGTGGCGCTGCTCAGCGACGAGCGCCGCCGCCTCGACGAGTTGAGCGAGGGCGAGTCACAGGTCAGAGCGGGCTTCGCGGTGAGCTACCGATACCTGAGCGACGAGGCGGCACGGCTCTACCGGCTCCTCGGACTGCTGGAGATGCCGGACTTCGCTCCCTGGCTCGGCGCCGCGGTGCTCGACACGGATCCCGCGACCGCGGAACGGCTCCTGGAACAGCTCGTCGACGCGCAGTTCCTGGACGTGACCGCCGCGGACGCCACCGGAGGCCCCCGCTACCGGTTCCAGAACCTGCTGCGCCTGTACGCCCATGAGTGCGCCCACCGGGAGGAGCCGGACGAGGAGCGGCGGGCCTCTCGCGAGCGGGCCTTCGGCAGCGCGCTCTCCCTGGCGGAGCTGGCCCACCGCCGCTTCTACGGGGGCGACTTCAGCATCATCCACGGCACCGCCGCGCGCCGTCCGTTGCCGGCCGACCTCGCCCGTGACCTCGCCGCCCGGCCGCTGAAATGGCTGGAGGCGGAACGGCTCGCCCTGTCCGCCGTGGTGGAACAGGCGGCGGAGCACGGGATGGACGAACTCGTCTGGGACCTCACCATGTCGACGGTGGTGCTGTTCGAGACCCGCGACCACACCGACGACTGGCGGGCCTGCGCGGAGCGTGCCCTCGCCGCGACACGGGCCGCCGGGAACGTCCGGGGGCAAGGCGCGATGCTGCACATCCTGGGCGCGCTGGAGATGCGCCTGCGGCGGTTCCCGGAGGCCGACGCCTGCTTCGCCGCCGCACTGTCCCTGCATGCGCGGGCCGGGGAGCGGCACGGGCGCGCACTCGTGCTGCGCAGCATGGCGATGATCGACGAGATGCGCGGCGAACTGACGCGCGCGATGCGGCGCAGCACCGAGGCGCTGGAGGTCTTCCGGGAGGTGGGCGACCTCTCCTCCGAGGCCCATGTGCTCAACAACATGGCGCAGATCGAGCTCGACCGCGGCCATGTGGACGAGGCGGCCGAGCTGGGCCGGGAGTCCGTGCGGGTCGCCGAGGCCATCGGGGAGGGCGGCTCGCGCAGCGTGGCGCTGGCCACGCACCGGCTCGGCCGGGTCCTGCTGGCTCAGGGGCGTTTCGTCCGGGCCGAGGAGGCACTCCTGCGCATGGTGCGGATCGTGCAGGACAACTCCGACACGCTGGGACTCGCGCACGGGCTGCTGGCTCTGGGCGAGGCGCGGCTCGGGGCGGGACGCTGGGAGCAGGCCCGCATGACGCTCACGCAGGCGCTGGAGGCCGCGTCCCAGGTCAGCAATCCCCTGGTGGAGGGGAAGATCAAGCTGGCGCTGGGCGAGACCTGCGCGAAGTGCGGTCACCGCACCCGCGCGCTGCGCCATCTCGCCGAGGCCCGCGAGTGCTTCGCACGCATCGATGTGAAGCCGTGGCTGGACCGGGTCGACCAGGCCCTCGAAGCGCTGAGCACCGAGCGGGCACCCGCACTGGACACGGCGCAGCCGTCCCAGGCCGATGGCGCGCACGACCGCGGGAGCACGGCACGGGCCGCGGCGGCGACCTCGCTGCGTCGCCGCTGAGCCGGGGGCACAGGTCGCGACAACGATGCCCTGACGGCCGGCACCGCGACGGGACGTGTCGCGGCCGATGGAAGGGGAGTCGCCACGACGCTCCGGCGGATGGCTCAGTGCGCCGGGACGGAGCGGGCGACGACCACGGTGGTACGACGCGAGGGCGAGGGGGCGCCACCGGGACCGGGGGGGCGCCACCGTCCCCGGCGGTAGGCCGCCGATCCTCGTTGAGTACGGGACGAAGGCGGATCGATAGTGGTCCGAAGCCGCAGGTCCCTAGTTTCGAATGCGAACGAAGGGGCGGCGCCGGGCGCCGCCCCCACACGCACCCGCTACGGCGCAGACCTGGGAGTCGCAATGCAGAACATCCGGAGCACGACGGTCGGTCACATCCTGGTGGCCTGGATCATCGCGCTCTGCGCGCTCGGCGCGGCGGGTTCCCTGGCGGCTGCCGTCTCCACCAGCGCGGGATCGGCCGGCACGGTGGTCGTCGGCCCCGACGAGGAGGACTGGCACTGAACGCTCCGGCGCAGAGCGACCGGTCCGGCCCCGCCGCCGCGGGGCCGGACCGGTCCGAGCCGGGACCGGGGACCGCGGCACCCGCTTCTTCAGCTGGCCGCGGCCGACCTTTCCCGTTCGCGATGTGCAGTCGCGAGGTGCTGTGCGAAGAGCAGTACCAGCTCGTGGAAGCGGTACAGCGGACGGCCGAGGCGGTCGACGCCGCAGATGTCGAGCAGCGCCGCGTCCACCAGGTGCTCCAGACTCTCCTCCGCCGCCGACTCGGGCTCGGCGAGGTGCCGGGCAGCGCGCTCGGCGGGGAAGGGCTCCGTGCCGATCCCCGCCAGGCGCACCAGTGTCCGCCCCGCCGGTCTCGGCAGCTGCCGCACCGACGGGACCAGCACGCGCCGCAGGTCCAGTCCCCCGTAGGAGAGTTCACGCAGTCGCTGGGCGGGGTCGGCGAGGCGGGCGGCGAGCCAGGAGACCGGCCAGTGCGGCCGGGCGGCCAGCCTGCTGCCCGCGATACGCACCGCGAGCGGCAGCCCGCCGCAGTGCGCGAGCACCTGGTACGTGGCGTCGGGCTCGGCGAGCAGTCGCCGCCGTCCCACTCCGGCCGCCAGCAGCTCGTACGAGGTGTCCCTGCCGAACGGGGTGAGGACGGTGGTCCGTGCCTGGGCCACCCGGGTCAGCCTCGCCCGGCCGGTGATGAGGACCGCCGCCTCCGCCGACCCCGGCAGCAGGAGGTCGAGCTCCCGGCTGTCGACGGCGCCGTCGAGGACGACGAGGAGCCGCCTGCGCGCCGTCCGGGTGCGGTAGCGACGGATCAGCTCGTCCAGGTCGGCGCCACGCCCCGGACCGTCGGCCGGCACGCCCAGGGCTCGCAACAGGACCGTCAGGACCTCGCCGAGCTTCTTGGGACGGCCGTCCGGGTGGGCCAGCTCGGCGAAGAGCTGTCCGTCCGGGAAGTGCTCGGCGCTGCGGTGCGCGGCCCGCACGGCCAGCGCCGTCTTGCCGACGCCTGCCATGCCGGTCACCAGCAGGGCCCGCGGCCCGCCGCCCTTGCGCGATTCGGCCAACTGCGCGCAGAGCGTGTTCAGTTCCTCCCCCCGCCCGATGAAGTCCTCGATGTCCGGCGGCAGGGTGACCGGACGCGGCTCGTACGGGTCGCACGGCTCCTCGTCCCCGTAGGGGACGGTGACGGCGGTCCGGGCCGGTCCCGCGCTCCTGGCACCGAGGCTGCCGACCAGGACGGCCTGGTAGGTGGCGCCGAGCGCCTCACCGGGCTCGATGCCCAGCTGCTCGTCGAGCACCTTGCGGCCCTCGTGATAGGTGTGCAGCGCGTCGGCCTGCTGGCCGCAGCGGAAGAAGGCCGTCATGAGCTGTGCGCGGAGCTTCTCGCGCAGCGGGAACTCCGCCACCAGACCCGTGAGTTCGGAGGTGAGCTGCTCGTGCCTCCCGAGCTCCAGGTCCGCTTCCACGCGGCTCTCCAGGGCGTGCAGCCGCTGCTCTTCGAGGCGGGCCAGCTCGGCGCCCGCCAGGTACTCGGTCACGTTGCCGAGTGCGGCCCCCCGCCACAGGCCGAGCGCCCGGCTCAGCAGGGTGCTGGCCTCCCTGTGACGCCCGCGGCCCAGGGCCGCGCGGCCTTCCCGGTCCAGCTGCTCGAACTCCAGGAGGTCGAACGTGCTGTGCGGCGCCCGCAGGACATAACCCGGCGGGCGCCGGTCGATCTCGACGTCGTCGCCGAGCAGTTTGCGCAGGCGCGACATGTAGGTGTAGATCTGCGCTCCGGCCGTGGCGGGCGGCTCCCACCCCCACAGCATGGAGCTCAGGCGCTCGTCGGACACGACCCGCCCCCGTGCGAGCAGCAGGCTCGCGAGGACCGTGTGCACCTTGGATCCGGACAATGCGATTCTTACGCCACCCTTGCGGGCTTCCACCGGGCCGAGGACTTGGAAGTCCATTCGGCACCCCCCGTTCTGACATGTGCGGAACTTGGCTCGGTGGAGAAACTATGGAGGACCGTTATTCCTGCGTTATCCGTCGGCCTCTTTGGCTTGCCGGTACCTTGCGCTAGGCGGAGATGATCCTTCCGAGGGCGGCGGCGACGGCCCGGTGGACCTCCTTGCCGTTGTCGGAGTTCGTCATCACCACACAGCCCGTGCCGGACCGCAGCCGCACCGAGGTGAGCGCGCGGAAGCCGGCGGTCTGTCCACCGTGCCCGAACTCGGGTTCCCCCGGCGTCGCGTCGACGACGGTGCCCAACCCGTAGAAGCTGCCGGGGAACGCCTCTGTGAGCATCGCGCCGGCCAGCCGTGCGGACAACAGGTCGGACAGGCCCTGGTGCGCGCGGCGCAACGCCCCCGCGAAGGCGGCCAGGTCGGCGGCGGTGGACCACAGACCGCTGCCGGCCCGCACCGGGCGCACCCGGTGGCCGCCGGACAGTTCACGTCCGTGCTGGTCGTGTCCGGCCGCGGCGTCCGGGGTCCCGGGCGTCCCGAAGGCGCTGTCCCGCATGCCCAGCGGTTCGAACACCAGCTCCTGGACCGCCTTGTCGAAGTCCCGGCCCATGACATCGGCCAGGACCTGTTCCACGACCGCCCACTGGGCGCCCTCCTTGCGGAACTGCGCGCCCGGTTCGTGCTCCGCCCGGACCTCGTCCAGGATCCCGGTGAGGCTCGGCATCGCCTCGTCGGGACGCCACCAGGTGGCGCTGGCCCCGGCGAGACCCGAGGTGTTGGACAGGCACTGGCGCAGCGTGACGGGCCGACCTCCGGCCGCCCGGGGCAGCGTCCGGCCGATGAGCACGGTGTCCAGGTCCGCGTCGAGGTCGAGGACACCGCGGTCGACGAGCCGCAGGGCGGCGTACGCGGTGACGTGCTTGCTGATCGAGCCCGCCTGGAAGCGGGTGCGCAGGGTGACGGGAGCGCCGGTCTCCGTCGAGCGCACGCCGTGGGCGCCGACGGCCACGGCCTCGCCGTCCCGCAGGACCGCCACGGCCGCACCCGGGACGCGGTGCTCCGCCATGACCCGCTCGACCTCGCCCGCGGAGAGGGCACGGGCGTCGACTGTCGTCATCATGGTCGTCTTCCTCGTGGTGGGCGCCGTCGTGGTGGACGTACGCGCGGTCGTCGTCCGAGCGGTGTCCCTCGGCGCTCCGTCCGCCGTGGCCGACGACACGCCGTCGGACGCTCCGGCGTCGAGCGCGGTCGCGAGGTCCTCGATCGTCCCGTTGTCCAGGAGCATGCGCAGGCTCAGGGCGAGGCCCGCCCGGCGGGCGGCGGCGAGGACGTGGACGATCCGCATGGAGTCGGCGCCGAGATCCGCCAGCCGGTCCCGCACGCCCACGTCGGGCACGCCCAGCACCTCGGTGCAGACGTCCGCCAGGAGACGCTCGACGGGGGTGCGCGGGGCCACGTACGCGCGGTCGGCGACGAGCGCCGACCGGCCGGGGGCCGGGAGGGCCTTGCGGTCGATCTTCCCGGCGGCGCTGAGCGGAAGTTCGTCGAGGAGGACGAAGGCCGCGGGCACCATGTACGCGGGGAGTTCCGCCGCGAGACCGCCCCGCAACGCCTCCTGGTCCGGGCCCGAGGCGCGGTCCACGGCGACGTACGCGGCCAGCCACTTCTCGCCACCGGCGTCCTCACGGACCACGACGACCGCGTCCCGGACACCTTCGCGGCGCCGCAACCGCTCCTCGATCTCACCGAGTTCGATGCGATAGCCCCGGATCTTCACCTGGTGGTCCTCGCGGCCCAGGTATTCGAGCTGGCCGTCCGCACGGTGGCGGGCGAGGTCGCCCGTCCGGTACATGCGCGAGCCGGGTGGGCCACCGAACGGTTCGGGCAGGAACCGCTCGGCGGTGAGCGCGGGCCGCCCCACATAGCCGCGCGCCACACCGGCACCGCCCAGGTACAACTCGCCCACCACCCCGACGGGTACGGGTTGCAGGGCCGCGTCGAGCACGTAGGCCCGCATGTTGTGGATCGGGCGGCCGATCGGCACGGTGTCCGCGCCGCCTTCGACCTCCCAGCCGGTGGCCCAGATGGTCGTCTCGGTCGGCCCGTACAGGTCGACGAGACGGTCCACGTGCCCGTGCAACTCCCGGGCGAGGGGCGGCGGGCAGGCCTCGCCGGTCGTGATCGCGGTGACCGGCCGGTGCGCGAAGCCCGCGGCACGCAGCAGCTTCCACCCTGCGGGGGTGGCCTGGACGTGGGTGACGCCCCGGCCGTCGATCAGTTCCAGCAGCGCCCCGGAGTCACCGGTCTCCTCGTCGCCGGCCAGCACGATCCGGCCGCCGGTGACCAGCGGCAGGTACAGCTCGGCTGCCGAGATGTCGAACGAGAGCGAGGTGGCGGCGAGCCAGGTGTGCGCGGGCCCCGCCTCGAACCGCTCACGCATCGAGAACAGCAGGTTCAGCAGCGAACGGTGCGCGATCTGCACGCCCTTGGGCCGCCCGGTGGATCCTGACGTGAACAGCGTGTAGGCCAGGCCGAGTTGCAGTGCGTCCGGCGCGCCGAGGTCGGGAGCGCTGTCCGGCTGCCTGCCGATCTCCTCCCGCTCCCCCGGCGCCTCCAGGTCGAGGAGCACGCCCTCGTACGCTCCGCCGTCGGCGGCCGGGACGCCGTCCTCGGCTCCGTCGGCCGGCCCGCCCGGCCGGGGTACGCCGGTGGAGGCGTCGCCGATCCGGTCCGCCAGGTCCGTCTCCGTGACCACCAGGCGGGCGCCGGCCGCTCGCAGCATGTAGGTGAGCCGTTCGCGGGGCAGTGCCGGGTCCAGCGGGAGGTGGGAGCCGCCCGCCTTCCAGATGCCGAGCAGCACGGGCAGGAGTCCCCGGCGACGGCGCAGCAGCACACCGACCACCGCGTCGGTGCCGACGCCCGCAGCGCGCAGCCGGTGCGCAACACGGTTGGCCTGCCGGTCGAGTTCTCCGTACGTCAGTGATCCGTCCCGTGCCTCGACGGCGACGGCGTCGGGGCGGGCGGCGGCGGCGCTTGCGAACACCTCGTGCACGCGGCGCGGCCCTTGTCGCGGATTGCTCATTCCCACTCCACCTCGGTGTCGTTCCAGTCCTGGAGGATCTGTGCGCGCTCCGCCTCCGGGACGACCGCCGCCTGAGCGTCGCCGTCCGGGCCGGCGGCCATGGCTTCGAGCACGGCCCGGTACATCCCGGCGAGGCGTTCGGCGTTGACCCGGTTCAGGCCGGTGCTGATCGCGCGCAGGACGAGCCGTCCCGGCACGTTGGCGAGGGACAGCGTGAACTCGTTCGAGCTGTCCCCGGCCCCTGCCCGCACGTCGACCGTTCCGGTGTCCACCTGGTGGAAGTCCTGGTAGCGGAACATGACGTCGAACAGCCGGCGTCCGCCGGCGAGCCGCTGCACGGCGGGCAGCGGATGCCGCCGGTGCCCGTACACCTCGGCCTCGCGGTCGAAGACCTGGCGGACGAGTTCGCCCCACGTGCGGGCTCCCCGCCGATGGGCGAACGGCAGCGTGTTCAGGTACATGCCGTACACCCGCTCGATGCCGGGGACTTCGGGGCGCGCGCTGTACAAGACGCCTGTGTGGAAGGCGTCTTCGTGCGTGAGTGTGCTCAGCACCTTCAGATGCGCGGCCAGCAGTACCGCCTTGAAGGACGTCCCGGTCTCCGCCGCGAGGGCTCGCAGCTCCGGTTCGAGGTCGCGGAACTCCACCGACAGCTTGAAGTCCTCCCGAGGAGTCCCGGGCCCGGTGCCCCAGTCCGCGGGCAGGCTCCACGGAGCATGCTCGTGCACGATGCCCCGCCAGTACGCGCGGTCGTCCTCGGAGTCCAGCGAGGCGAGTTCGGCCGCGATGAAGTCCGCGTAGCGGACCGGCACGGGCTCGGGGGTGGTGGGTTCCTCCCCCGCCGCGTACGCGTGGTAGAGGCCGAGCACCTCCATCAGGAGGGATTGCTGGCTCCAGCCTTCCGTGATCGCATGGCAGTGCGTGAATCCGAGGTGCCAGGCCTCGTCCGACTCGACGAGCGCGGAGATCCGCAGCAGCGGTGCGCGCCCGAGGTCGAACAGGTCGCCGCGCTCCCGCACGATGTGGTCCCGCCGCGCCTCCTCGAACCGCTCGGCGGAGCCGCCGCGCAGGTCGCGCACCGAAACGGGCGCCTCGGCGGTCGCGTGGACCAGTTGCAGCGGGACCTCGAAGTCCTCCAGCTCGATGGAGGTGCGCAGCATCTCGTGCCGCTCGACGACGGTCCGTGCCGCACGGGCCAGGGCGTCCTCGTCGAAGGGCCTTCCGTCCTTGATCCGGAACGTCGAGGTGTTGTGGTACTTGTTCAGACCGTCGTCGGCCAGCATCTCCAGAACCATGCCGAGCTGCACCTGCGAGAGCGGGTACGCGTCGACGACGTCGTCGGGGAGGGAATCCCTGACGCTCTCGGAGACCAGCGCGAACGGGGCCACGGTCACCGGTGCCGTGCGGTCGGTCCGGTGCGCCCCGTCGGGGCCGGCTCCGCTGTCGTCGCCGAGCGCGGTGGCGAGTCCGGCGACGGTCCGGTGACGGAACACGTCGCTGACGGCTGCCTCGAACCCTTCGGCCCGCAGGGCACCGACCAGCGCGATCGCCTTGATGGAGTGACCGCCGAGGTCGAAGAAGTTGTCCTCGACACCGACCTTGTCCAGACCCAGGACCTGACCCCAGACCTCGGCGATCCTCTCCTCCGTCGCACTGCGCGGGGCGACGTAGGTGTCGGTGGCGACCGCCTCCGGGTCCGGCAGAGCCCGCCGGTCCAGCTTGCCGTTCGCCGTCAACGGGATCGCATCGAGCTGCACGAACGCCGAGGGGACCATGTACTCGGGCAGCGTGCCGTTCAGGCACTCCCCCAGAGCGTCGGGGTCTCCGCCGACGACGTAGGCGATCAGACGCTGGTCGTCGGTCACGACCACGGCCGCGTCCGCGACGTCCGCGTGAGCGGTCAACGCGGCCCGGATCTCACCCAGTTCGATCCGATAACCGCGCACCTTCACCTGGTCGTCGATCCGGCCCAGGAACTCCACCGCACCGTCCGACCGCCACCGCGCCAGATCACCCGACCGATACATCCTCGCACCCGGCTCACCGAACGGGTCCGGGACGAACCGCTGCGCAGTACGGGCCGGATCACCGACATATCCGCGTGCCACGCCGATCCCGCCGACGTAGAGCTCGCCGATCACGCCGACCGGCACGGGCTCCTGACGCGCGTCGAGGATGCGCATGGTCATGTTCGGCAGCGGACGGCCGATCGGGACGACACCCTCATGCGACGCCTCGACGGGAAACACACACGTGCCCACCGTCGCCTCGGTCGGACCGTACTCGTTCCACACCCGACCATCCCCCAGCAGCCCCCGCCAACGCTCCACGAGCGCACCCGGCAGCGCCTCACCCGCGACCACGATCCGCGACGTCAACACACGGATCTCCTCATCCGACAGCTGAGCGCCGATGACCTCCAGATGACCGGGGGTGAGCTTCAGGAAGGAGAAGGGGGCCGCGCCGGCGAGTGCGCTCCCCAGTTCTGTCAGCTCCCCGTCATAGAGCCACACCCGCTGCCCTGCCACGAGAGGTGCCCATACGTTCGGCACCACCAGGTCGAACGCCACCGACGAGAACACCGGCGCACCACCCGAACCACAGGACGCCAACTCCCGCACCGCCCAGTCCACATGATTGACCAGACTCCGATGCGAGACCTGCACACCCTTCGGCCGACCCGTCGAACCCGACGTGAACACCGTGTACGCCAAACCATCCAGATCCACCGACGGCAGCGACCCACTCACCGGCGGGTGCTCCACGTCGGCCCGGACGACCTCGACACCGAATCGGTCGACATAGGCGGCGGACGTGACCGCGACCTCGACGCCGGCATCCGCCAGCATCCCGGCCACCCGCTCCCCCGGCAACACCGGATCCAACGGCACAAACCCCGCCCCGGCCCGCCACACCCCCAGCAACGCCACCACCAGATCGACCGAACGATCCAGCAACACCGCCACCGACGAACCCACACCAACACCGGCACCACGCAAAGCCTGCGCCAGACGATCAGCCCGACGATCCAGCTCACCGAACGTCAACGACCGACCCGCCGCCTCCACCGCCACCACACCCGGCGACTCCACCCCACGCACAGCGACCAACTCCGGCACCGACAACCCCGGCACCGCGACCCCCGTGTCGTTCCACGACGAGAGCACCAACTCCCGCTCTTCGCACGGCAAGTACGTCGATTCGGCGCTGCCGTCCACGTCCCGGGCCATGGCTTCCAGGACGGCCCGGTACATGGCGGCGAGCCGGTCGACGGCCTCGTGCGTGAGACGGCCGGGGTCGGCCGTGAGGAGCAGGCCGGCCGCTCGGGCGGCGACGGCGAGGCCGAACTCCGTGGCGCCCTCGCCCATGCCCGAGTCCGCGTCGACGATGTCCGACTCCGCCTGGGCGTCCTTGAGGTCGAGATAGCTGAAGCGGACGTCCAACAACCTTGATCCGTCGGCCAGTTCGCGTTGCATCACCGGCATCGGGAAGCGGCGGTGCGGCCAGAGGGCGGCTTCCTGGTCGTAGACCTGGCGGACGAGGTCGCGCCAGGTGCGGGCGCCGCGCCGGAACGCGAACGGCACCGTGTTCAGGTACATGCCGTACACGCGCTCCGCGCCCAGGATCTCCGGGCGACCGCTGCACACCAGCCCGGTATGGAACGACTCCTCCGGAGTGAGCAGGCTCATCACCTTCAGGTGCGCCGCGTGCAGCACGGCCTTCAGCGAAGTGCCGGTGTCCCTCGCGGCGGCCCGCAACGCCGGCGCGAGGTCGGCGAGCGGAACGCGGACCGTGCGCGCGGGGCCGGCCGTGGCGCCACCGCTCCAGCCCGCGGGCAGCTCGAACTTGGCGTGCCCCTCGATGACATCGCGCCAGTAGGCGCGGTCACCGTCGGACTCCGTCGAGGCCCGCTCGGCCGCCACGAAGTCGGCGTACCGCACGGCGGGGGCTTCGGGCTCGGGCAGTGCCCCACCGCTCCGCAGCCGCAGGTAGTTCTCGACGATCTCGCTGAGCAGCGAGCGGTGACTCCACCCCTCGGTGATGGGGTGGCACACGCTGACCGAGAGCCACCAGGCCTCGTCCGACTCGACGAGCGCCGAGACCCTCAGGAGGGGCGGGCGTTCGAGGTCGAACGCGGCGGCCCGCTCCGCCACGACGTGCGCGCGGCGGGCCGCTGCCTGGTGCTCCTCGTCCTGCCCCCGCAGGTCGTGGACGGTGACCGGGATCTCCGCGCTCGGGTGGATGAGCTGAAGCGGCACCGAGTAGCCCTCCAGGGCGAAGGAGGCCCTGAGCATCTCGTGCCTCGTCACCAGCGCCTGTGCCGCCTGGTGGAGCGCGTCGGCGTCGAAGGCTCGTCCGTCCCTGATCCGGAACGTCGTGGTGTTGTGGTACTTGTTCCGGCCGTCGTCGGCGAGCATCTCCACCAGCATGCCGAGCTGCACCTGCGCCAACGGGAAGGCATCCACCAGACCTGCGGGGAGTGCGGCCCGGTCGGCGTCCGGGATCAGGGCGAAGGGTGCCACGACGGGGACGTCCTGCGCGGGCGTGCCCTCGCTCGTGCCGAGCGCGGTGGCGAGTCCGGCGACGGTCCGGTGACGGAACACGTCGCCGACGGCTGCCTCGAACCCTTCCGCCCGCAGGGCACCGACCAGCGCGATCGCCTTGATGGAGTGACCGCCGAGGTCGAAGAAGTTGTCCTCGACACCGACCTTGTCCAGACCCAGGACCTGACCCCAGACCTCGGCGATCCTCTCCTCCGTCGCACTGCGCGGGGCGACGTAGGTGTCGGTGGCGACCGCCTTCGGGTCCGGCAGAGCCCGCCGGTCCAGCTTGCCGTTCGCCGTCAACGGGATCGCATCGATCTGCACGAACGCCGACGGGACCATGTACTCGGGAAGGACGGACACCAGGGCCTCACGCAGGTCCTCGGTGCTGCCGACGACGTAGGCGATCAGACGCTGGTCGTCGGTCACGACCACGGCCGCGTCCGCGACGTCCGTACGAGCAGTCAACGCGGCCCGGATCTCACCCAGTTCGATCCGGTAACCGCGCACCTTCACCTGATCGTCGATCCGGCCCAGGAACTCCACCGCACCGTCCGACCGCCACCGCGCCAGATCACCCGACCGATACATCCTCGCCCCAGACTCGCCGAACGGGTCCGGGACGAACCGCTGCGCAGTACGGGCCGGATCACCGACATATCCGCGTGCCACGCCGATCCCGCCCACGTAGAGCTCGCCGATCACGCCGACCGGCACGGGCTCCTGACGCGCGTCGAGGATGCGCATGGTCATGTTCGGCAGCGGACGGCCGATCGGGACGACACCCTCGTGCGACGTCTCGACGGGGAACACACACGTGCCCACCGTCGCCTCGGTCGGACCGTACTCGTTCCACACCCGACCATCCCCCAGCAGCCCCCGCCAACGCTCCACGAGAGCACCGGGCAGCGCCTCACCCGCGACCACGATCCGCGACGTCAACACACGGATCTCCTCATCCGACAGCTGAGCGCCGATCACTTCCAGATGACCGGGCGTGAGCTTCAGGAAGGAGAACGGGCCCGCCTCAGCCAGCGCACCACCCAGTTCGGTCAGCTCACCGTCGAACAACCACACCCG
>NZ_MLCE01000021.1 GCF_002300165.1 Streptomyces sp. Tue6028
CCGTGCACTCCGGGTCAGGGCACGCGCAGCGGGCGCGCCCCTGCGGGTCCGCCGCCACTCCCGGGAGTACGGGCCACTGCCATTCGGTCGCGAAGGTCAGGGCCGCGCTGAGCATCTCAGGCCTCCCGTTGTTCCGCCTGGACAGGAGCCTGCGTCGCCTTCCGAGGATCTCGCGCATGAGCGCTCGTTCCTTTCCGTTGCACGCCTGGCAACACCGTGGACCACATCACACCATGTGTCGATCACTTCACTGTGCGTACCTACTGGCGCATCACACCCCTGCTGGAGACAAGGGGAACCCCTATGGGCCGAGCGTTTGGCTGCGTCCGCGTCCATACTGCGTCTATCAAAAGCATGGGCATGGCGTGGGGTGGCGGCGCCTGGCGATTTGCCGTCCCGTGTATTTCTTGCCGCCTCCGCCACGGGAGGATGGGGCACGGTCGTCGGTGGTTAAGACGCCCGGGTCCGTCGCCAGGTTCCGGGCGGATCTCAACCACCCCTGGCCTTCACCGAGTACGTACCCATCACGACCGCTGTGACGCTCCGTCGAACGAGGCCAGTCGACCTCAATAAGCCGTTGCCCGAGTCAGTTTTAAGCCAACTTTGCTTTCCCGCAAGGGTTACCGACAGTCTCACGGACACCAGGAATCCCAGCAGGACAATGCTGGACATCCCCTCACGAGTGCGTGTACATGTGGAGACACCGCTAGCGGCGCAGAACGACATGGGGGTTTGCGATGCTATTGAGCAATACGCACCGGTCGGAAAGCCGGACGCCATGAACGCCCCTCACATTCCGAAAGTGGCCGGAATCGATTCAACGGTTCCTTCGCCCGCACACACTGTCGCGCCGACGCCTGCCCCCACGGGTGCCCCTTCGGCCACTTCCCCCATCGGTCCCGGCGCCGTTCTCCAAGATCGTCTGGCGGGCTGGGTCTCGGATCTCACCACGCTCCACGAGCTCACCGAGCGCCTGGCACGCACCTCGGCACTCGACGACGCCCTGCAGGAGACGCTGCGCGCCGGAGCCGCCCTCGTGGGCGCACGACGCGGTCTCCTCGTCCTGGAGCCGGGCGACGGACTCGGGCCCGACACGACGATCGGCCTGGGGCTGGCCCGAGCGGATCTCGGCCATATCGAGACCGTCCCGCGCAGCGCCATGTCGTACGGGAAGATCCTGGACGGGCTTCCGGGCGGTGAGAGCGAGATCGCCCAGCCGGACCTCTTCTCCGAGGACGGGCTCGACCCCCGCCACCGCGAGGTGGCCGCCCGGCTCGGCTACGCCGCGAGCTACGCACTCCCCCTGTCCACCGGCGCGGCGGGCCGGCTGGGCGCCGCCGTCTGGCTCTACGACGAACCCGCCGAGCCGGTCGAGCGCCAGCGCCACCTCGTCGGCCTCTACGCCCGCTACGCCACCGAGCACCTGGCCCGCCTCGTGGAACTGGAGCGCACGCGCGCGTGCATGACGACGATCTCCGAGGAGCTGCTGCCCCCGCGGCTCCCCCGGGTCTCCGGCGTCCAGCTCGCCGCCCGGCACCGCACGAGTGCGCGCGGCGGCGGCGACTGGTACGACGCGCTGCCGCTGCCCGACGCCGCGCTCGGCCTCGCGGTCGGCTCCGTCACCGGGTGCGGGCCCAGCGCGGTCGCCGCGATGGGCCGTCTGAGGGCGTCCCTGAGGGCGTACGCCGTCATGGAGGGCGAGGACCCCGTCGCGGTCCTGTCCGACCTCGAACTGCTGCTGCGGCTGACCGAGCCCGCCCGCTCCGCGACCGCGCTGTTCGCCTACTGCGAGCCCGCGCTGCGCAAGCTCACGCTGGCGGGAGCCGGACACAGCCCGCCCCTGGTGATCGGGCCACGGCGCACGGAGTTCGTGGAGACCTCCCTGTCGGCCCCCCTCGGCATGCTCGCGTGCTGGGAGGCGCCGAGCGTCGAGCTGACCACGGAGCCGGGCGAGACCGTGCTGCTGTACACCGACGGTCTGCTGCACCGCACCGGCGATCCCATGGACCGGGCCTTCACCCGGCTGCACGCGGCGGCGGCGAGCGTGCCGCGGGCGGTGCGCGACAACCCCGACGCGGTCGCCGACCACGTCCTGCGCACGGTGCTGCCGGACGGGCTCGACGAGGCCGACAGCAAGGAGGACGTCGTCCTTCTCGCGGCACGCTTCGAGTGAGCGCCCCGAGCGCCGCCGTCCCGGGCAGCCGTCCCGGGCGGCCGATCCGCGGTGGCCGCGGTCGCCGATCACGGTGAGCCGTACGTAACAGGTCTTCCGGCCCTGGGCCCCCTTCAGTACGACCGTACGATGGGGGAGGTCCAATGTCGTATCTAGGAGGCAGACCGTGTCGGAGGCGCTCACCCCGGAGACCCCGGAAGCCGTGCTTGACGATGCCGCTGACGAAGCGGGCGAAGAGGAGCCGATCAAGCAGCGCAAGAACGGCCTGTACCCGGGCGTGTCCGACGAGCTGGCCGAGAGCATGAAGTCGGGATGGGCCGACACCGAGCTGCGCGGCCTGAAGCCCATCGCCCAGGCCGAGCACACGGCCGCCCGCCGCGCCGCGCTCTCCGCGCGCTTCCCGGGCGAGCGCCTGGTGATCCCCGCGGGCAACCTGAAGACCCGCTCGAACGACACCGAGTACCCCTTCCGCGCCTCGGTCGAGTACGCGTACCTGACCGGCAACCTGACCGAGGACGGCGTCCTCGTCCTGGAGCCGGTGTCCGGCGGCCACAAGGCGACGATCTACCTGCTGCCGCGCTCCGACCGCGAGAACGGCGAGTTCTGGCTGTCCGGCCAGGGCGAGCTGTGGGTGGGCCGCCGCCACTCCCTCACCGAGTCCGAGGCGCTGTACGGCATCCCGGCCTCGGACGTGCGCGAGCTGACCGCCGCGCTGCGTGAAGCCACCGGCCCGGTCCGTGTCGTGCGCGGCTACGACGCCGGCATCGAGTCCGCCCTGACCGACAAGGTCACCGCCGAGCGCGACGAGGAGCTGCGGGTCTTCCTCTCCGAGGCGCGGCTCCTCAAGGACGACTTCGAGGTCGGCGAGCTGCAGAAGGCCGTCGACTCGACCGCGCGCGGCTTCGAGGACGTCGTCCGGGTCCTGGACAAGGCCGAGGCGACCAGCGAGCGCTACATCGAGGGCACGTTCTTCCTGCGCGCACGCGTCGAGGGCAACGACATCGGCTACGGCTCGATCTGCGCCGCGGGCCCGCACGCCTGCACGCTGCACTGGGTGCGCAACGACGGCCCGGTCCGCTCCGGCGACCTGCTCCTGCTGGACGCGGGTGTCGAGACCCACACGCTCTACACCGCCGACGTGACGCGCACGCTGCCGATCAACGGCACGTACACGGAGCTCCAGAAGAAGATCTACGACGCCGTGTACGAGGCCCAGGAGGCCGGTATCGCGGCCGTGAAGCCGGGCGCCAAGTACCGCGACTTCCACGACGCCGCGCAGCGCGTGCTCGCCGAGAAGCTCGTCGAGTGGGGCCTGGTCGAGGGCCCCGTGGAGCGCGTCCTGGAGCTGGGCCTGCAGCGCCGCTGGACCCTGCACGGCACCGGCCACATGCTCGGCATGGACGTGCACGACTGCGCGGCCGCGCGGACCGAGACGTACGTCGAGGGCACGCTGGAGCCGGGCATGTGCCTGACCGTCGAGCCCGGTCTGTACTTCCAGGCGGACGACCTGACCGTCCCGGAGGAGTACCGCGGCATCGGCGTCCGCATCGAGGACGACATCCTCGTCACCGAGGACGGCAACCGGAACCTGTCCGCGGGCCTGCCGCGCCGCTCGGACGAGGTCGAGGCCTGGATGGCGTCCCTGAAGGGCTGACATAGTGCCCCGCGAGGGCTGATGACGAGACTGATGGCCGGGTGCCCTCCTGGGTGCCCGGCCATCGGCATGCCCGGGGGACTTCGGCGCTCCCGGGTTTTCCGGTGTGCCTAGGGGGGCTTTTCGTGGACGACTTCTGGTCCGGTGTCGGGGTGGACCTGCATCTGGAGCCGGACGCCGGGGCGGGGCGCAGGGCGGGGCTCGAACGGGCCCTGCGGGACGCCGTGCGCGAGGGACGGCTCTCACCCGGCACACGGCTGCCGGCGACCCGCCGGCTCGCGGCCGAACTGGGCATCTCCCGCGGCACGGCGAAAGCGGCGTACGACCAGTTGGTCGCGGAGGGCTATCTGACGGCCCGGCAGGGTTCCGGCACCGAGGTGGCACCGCTGCCCACGGACGGCGCGACGGCGGCCGTACGCGCGCCACACGCGCGTGCGCCACGTTTCGACCTGCGTCCGGGCAGCCCGGACGTCGGCACCTTCCCGGCGGCGGCATGGCTGCGGGCGCTGCGCCGCGCCATCGCGACGGCACCGTCCCTGGCGTACGACTACGGGGACCCGCGCGGCCGTATCGAGCTGCGGACCGCGCTGTCGGGTTACCTGGGGCGGGCGCGGGGAGTGATCGCGCCGCCCGAACGGATCGTCATCACTTCGGGGTACGTGCAGGGTCTCGCGCTCCTCACCCGTGTGCTGGACGGCGGCACGGTGGCCATGGAGGACCCCGGCCTGGCGTTCCACCGCGAGGTGGTGCGCAAGAGCGGCGGAACCGTCGTGCCGCTGCCCGTCGACGAACGCGGCGCCCGCGCGGACGCCGCGGCGAAGGCGGACGCGGTCGTCGTCACGCCCGCCCACCAGTTCCCGACCGGCGTCACCCTGCACCCGGAACGGCGGCGCGCCCTCACCGACTGGGCACGCGCGCGTGACGGGCTGATCGTCGAGGACGACTACGACGGGGAGTTCCGTTACGACCGGCAGCCGGTCGGCGCGCTCCAGGGGATGGCACCCGGCCAGGTCGTCTACCTGGGCACGGCCTCCAAGACGCTCGGGCCCGCCCTGCGGCTCGGCTGGATGGTGCTGCCGCCGCACCTCGTCGACGCGGTCGCCGACATCAAGCTGCACAGCGACCACCACACCGAGTCCATCGGCCAGTTGGCGCTCGCCGAGATGATCGGCAGCCACGCGTACGACCGTCATGTGCGGGCGTGCCGGCTGCGCTACCGGCGCCGCAGGGACCAGCTGCTCGACCGGCTGGGGACGCGCAGGAGCGTCCGGGGGATCGCCGCGGGGCTGCATGCCCTGGTGGAGGTGGACGACGAGGCGGAGGTGCTGGCGCGCGCCGCGCAGGAGGGGCTCGCGATCGGCCACCTGGGAGATCACTGGCACACACCGGCCGCGGACCGTCCGCAGGGACTCGTCGTCGGGTACGGGACACCCCGCGAACGCGCGTATCCGGAGGCCCTGGAGGCGCTGGGGCGGGTGCTGGACGCGGCGCGGAGGGCGGGCTGAGCGCCCACCGGTGCTGATCGGTCCGCCCCGGCGGCTGAGACCTCCGGCGTGGGCCTTGCCGGTGGCGGGCCGTCGAATTGGGCCAACAAGAGGCGTACTCATTGGAGCTGCCCGGGGAGCCAATACATCCGTAGCGTCAGTGGCATGACGAACCAGGCAGCCGCGGCGCACGCGACGTCACACCGTCTCCTCCCGCCCGTGGGCCCGCAGCGCGTGCTCGCCCTCGCCCAGCTGGCCAACTCCGTGGGCGACGGCGCCTATTACGTGACCTCCGCCCTCTACTTCACGCACGTCGTCGGTCTCGCGCCCGAGCACGTGGGACTGGGGCTGACCGTCGCCTGGGCCGTCGGTTCACTGGTGGGCGTGCCGCTCGGCCGGCTCGCCGACCGGCGCGGGCCGCGCGGCACGGCGGCGCTGCTGGCCCTGGCGACGGCGACGGCGGTGGCGTCCTTCCTGGTGGTCCGCGGCTTCGTCCCCTTCGTGCTCGCGGCGTGCGCGTACGCGTCCGCGCAGTCGGGGCTCGCGGCGGCCCGACAGGCGCTGCTCGCGGGGCTGGTGCCGGCCGGGCGGCGCACCGGACTGCTCGCGCACCTCCAGTCGACGCTGAACGCCGGTCTGGCGGTGGGCGCCGGCCTCGGCGGGCTCGCGCTGCACGCCGGAACGCGGGCCGCCTACTCCGGGGTGTTCGCGCTGGACGCGACGAGCTTCCTGCTGTGCGCCGGGCTGCTGCTGCGCCTGCCACCGGTGCAGCCGGTGACCGTGCGGCGCGGTCACGGGCTCGGTGTCCTGCGCGACCGCCCCTACGTGCTGGTGACGTTCCTCAACACCGTGCTGCTGCTGCGGATGCCGCTGCTCAGCCTCGGCGTCCCCCTGTGGATCACCGAGCGCACCGAGGCGCCTGCCTGGCTGGTCTCCGCGCTGTTCGTGCTCAACACGGGCGCGGTGATGGCCTTCCAGGTGCGGATGGCGCGGGGCGTGTCGGGCCTCACGGCCGCCACGCGCGCGATCCGCCGGTCCGGACTCGTGATGCTGGCGTCCTGCGCGGTGTTCGCCCTGTCGTCCGGGGCCTCTCCGTGGGTCGCGGCCGGGATCCTCGTGGCGGGCGCGCTCCTTCAGGTCGTCGCCGAGATGCAGCAGTCGGCGGGCTCCTGGCAACTGGCCTTCGACCTCGCCCCGGCCGACCGCATGGGCGAGTACCAGGGCTTCTTCGGCACCGGTGTCACGGTGGCCCGCACGATGGGTCCGCTCGTCCTGACGGCCCTGCTGGTGGGCTGGGGAACCCCGGGATGGCTGCTGCTCGGCGGACTGATCGCCGGGGCGTCGTACGCGATGGGGCCCGCGGCGCGCTCCCGCCTCGCGCAGGACCCGGCGTCGGACCCACACTCCGAGCCGGCCGCGGGCCGACGCGGCGTCCCGGTCACGACCTGACGGTCACGGGCAGCGAGTCCACGAACAGGGCACCCGCGAGGAGCGCTCCACTGCCTCGCGGGCTCCACGCGCGCGCGTGCAGGTCGCCGTCGAACGCGGTCAGGGCCGCACGGCCCGCCTCCGTGGACGGACCGCCCGCGTCCAGCACCGCGCGGGCCCCCGCCTGGACGTGCCGCAGGCCGTGGGGTCCGGCGGTGTGCAGCAGCTCCGTGTCCTGGAGCGTGCACATGACGGTGAGGAGGGCGTCGAGCCGGGCGCAGGGTTCCGGCGCACCGGCCGAGCGGCTGGCGGCGAGCGCGTCCAACGCCCGGCGGACGTGCGGGAATCCGGCGCGTGCCTCGCCCCGTGCGCCGGCCGCCCCGTAGGTCGCGGAGACGGTCGATCCCCGGGAGGGCCGCCGCGGTGCCCGCCGGTCGGGGTGCGCCGCGATCCGCTTGGCCACCGCCGTGACCTCCGTCCCGGTGGCGCCGGGTTCCAGGGCGGCTGCCGCGACGAGCAGCCCGAGCGCCCACAGGGCGCCCCGGTGTCCGCCGCCGGCCAGGGCCACCGAGTGCTCCGTGGACCGGCCGATCGCGCCCAGTTCCGCGCGGAGTCCGGGGGTGGCGCGGCCCGTACGGCGTGCGGCGGCCGCCATGGCCGCGAGGCCGGGCGCCAGCGCCTTGGCCGACCAGCGCAGGGACCGGTGGTCCTGCCGGGTGGCTCGGGCACGTAGATCGCGCGGGTCGGGCAGTCCGGGCTTGGGTGCCAGCTCCAACTGCCGTGTCAGCGCCGTCACCGCGGCCTCGGCGAGCGTCTCGTCCTGGCGGCTTCCCCTCATGCCGGGAATCTAGGAACGCCGGCCGTCAGGGACCTGGGGGAGAGCTGTGACCGCGCTGTGGACTCCGGAATTTCCCGGGCCGGACGTGACCGCGAGAAGCCCGGGCCGGGGGGACGCGTCACGAGTCCGGGGCGGGGGCACGCGTCGCGCCCGGCGGGTCGGTCGGCAGGCCGGGTCCAGCGGGTCGTTCGGCACGTCGGCCCCCGCGGGTCGCTCGGCACGTCAGCCCCTGCCGGTCGCTCGGCACGCCGGCCCCTTCCGGTCGCTCGGCACGTCCCCGCGGGTCGTTCGGCACGTCGGCCCCCGCGGGTCGCTCGGCACGTCAGCCCCCGCGGGTCGCTCGGCACGTCAGCCCCTGCCGGTCGCTCGGCACGCCGGCCCCGCGGGCCGACCAGGCACGGTCGGCGTCTACGGGCGAGCCGTTCACGGCCGGGCGTCTGCGCGCGAGCCGGGCGCGACCAGGCGTCTGCGGGCGGGGCCTAGAACTCCAGACCGCGTGACAGCAGGGGCAGATGACGGGCGTACAGCTCCGCCAGGTCCTCCGTGCCGCCGCCCTCCACCCAGTGCCGTACGAGGGTCGTGAACACGGCGATGATGGCCGCCGCCGCGCACCGCACGTCGAGGTCCGAGGCGTCCCGGCCGCTGCGCTCCGCGATGATCGCGGCGATCTCCCGCTCGCTGCGCTCCTGTTCACCGACGGAGCGGGCGCGGATCGCCGGATCGGTGAAGGTGATCCGGCTGCGCAGCAGCAGCGCCTCGCGGTCCTGCTCGAGCATCCGGCCCATGGGGCCATTCAGCGCCTGGAGGATCGCGTCGACGATGGGCTCGTCGGCGGGGCGGGCGCGCAGCGCCTCGGCGAGCGCGGGGTCGTACTCGTCCTGGATGACCACGTCCTCCTTGGTGGGGAAGTACCGGAAGAACGTGCTCGGGGAGACCTCGGCGGCCTCCGCGATGTGGTCGACCGTCGTCGCCTCGTACCCGTGCTCGGCGAACAGGCGGTAGGCCTCACGGCGGATCCGGTCGCGGGTCTGGCGCTTCTTGCGCTCCCGCAGGCCGAGCGGCGCTGCCGAGGTCTCCTGTGTCGTCATTCCGCGGTCTCCTGCTCCGTCACGCGATCGTCTCCCACGTCGCCGTGCGCACCGTGCACGCCATGCATTTCATGCATCTCACGCACCTCATGCACGCCATGCATCTCACGCACGTCACGCGGCGTCCTGCGCCTTCATGCCCTGTGCCGTCGATTCTGCGTCCTGGGGCCCGCCCCGGGCCACCTTCCGGGACGCCGCCGGGCGGCCGGGCAGGTAGACCGCGGCGAGGACGGCAGCCAGCAGGGAGATGATCCCGCAAGCCGTCAGGACCAGGTTCATGCCGTGCACGAAGGCGTCGTGGGCACTGGCCGCGAGACCGGTGTCGTGCAGCCGGCGGGCCACCTCGTCCGCGCCGGACACCGAGTCGCGGGCCGTGTCGGCGGCCTGCCCGGGCAGTCCGCCGGTGCGCAGCCGGGCGAGGTAGCCGTAGCCGAGGAGGCTGCCGAGGCCGGCCACGCCGAGGACTCCGCCCAGCTGCTGGACGGTCTCCAGCAGGCTCGTGCCGCGGCCGGTGCTGCCGCCGGCCAGCGACCCCATCACCAGGCTGGTCGCCGGCACGACGGCGAGGCCGAAACCGAGACCTGTCAGGGAGAGCCACAACGCGGTGAAGGCGTAGCCGTCGGCGCCGTCCGTGGTCGCCCCGAGCAGGGCGCCTCCCGCGAGGACGGCCATGCCGAGGGTGACGGCGGCGCGGGCACCGATCCGGGGCACGAGCGACTCGCTCGCCGTGGCGGCGGCCATCAGCCCGCCGATCAGGGGCAGTACGCGGATTCCGGTGGCGAAGGAGTCGTGGCCGAGAACGGCCTGGAGGTACTGGGGGACGACGAACAGGATCCCCATCACCGCGAAGTTGACGAAGACCGCGATCAGCGTGCCCCACAGGAAGCGGCGGTCGGCGAACAGCCCGAGGTCGACGATCGGGTGCGGGTGACGGCGCTCGTGCAGGACGAACCCGGTCAGCAGGACCGCCGCGGAGCCGAGGGCGGCGAGGACGGCCGGGCCGGTCCAGCCGTCGCGCGGGATCAGGATGGTGCCGTAGACGAGTGCGGTGATGCCGAGGGCGCTCAGCACGGCGCCGACCCCGTCGAACGGGACGGCGCCGGCGCGCTCGGTGCGCCGTGCGTCGCTCGGCAGCAGCCACAGCCCGGCGGCCAGGGCGAGAACGGTGACGGGCACGTTGAACAGGAAGACGGAGCCCCACCGGAAGTGGTCGAGGAGCCAGCCGCCGACGAGAGGGCCGACGGGCATGCCCAGGGCGGTGGCGGCGGTCCAGACGGCGATGGCCTTGGGCAGTTCCTCCTTGGCGAAGACGCGCGGAAGGATCGCCATCGACAGCGGCATGATCGTGGCGGCGCCGAGGCCGAGGACGGCGCGGGCCACGATGACCGTGCCGGGCGAGGCGGCGAACGCGCCGCCCAGCGAGGCGAGGCCGAACAGGGCCATGCCGCAGAGCAGCAGCCGTTTGTGCCCGTAGCGGTCGCCCAGCAGGCCGACGGGCAGCATGGCCACCGACAGGGCCAGCAGGTAGCCGCCGCCGATCCACTGCAACTGGGCGCTGTCGGCGTGCAGATCGCCGGCGAGGGTGGGCAGGGCGACGTTGATGATCGTGCCGTCGAGGCCGACGATCAGCACGCTCAGCGTGAGGGCGGCCAGGGACAGCCAGCGGCGGGGGGAGGCGGACAGGGCCGCGGTCGTCGTGGCCCTGGAAGGCGGAGGAGCCGGGGAAGCCGAAGAAGGGGCAGCGGAAGCGGGCTGGGCAGGCGGGCGCGACGCGGACATGCGGACCTCCAGAAGGGAGCAACCTGATGAGAGGTTACTTCCAAATGAGAGTCCACTGTCAATATGCAGTTGGCTTTCACATTGGGGCGGCCGCTCGGATGCCCCGCTCCGCCGCGCGCAGCGCTACGCCGTCAGCAATGACGGGTCCTTCTTCCACTTGAGGATCTTGTCGAAGCTGACGACTGCGCCGCCCCTGCCGGGGCTGCTGTCGATCTCGACGTGGTCCGCGAGTTCATGGATCAGGCACAGCCCCCGTCCGTGCTCGCTGTCGCCGCGCGCCGGACGGATCGGAGGTCGGGCACGGCCGCCGGGGAAACCCGGGCCCGAGTCGGCGACTTCGATGCGGCACCTCTCCCCGTCGAGGTAGGCGGTCACCCGATAGGCCTCGGAATAGGGGCCGTTCGCGGTGCCGCCACCGTGCTCGACGGCATTGGCACAGGCCTCGGTGAGGGCGACGGAGAGGTCGTACGAGATGTCCGGGTCGACTCCCGCGCTCTCCATCGTGCCGAGCAGCAGGCGTCTCGCGAGCGGAACGCTCGCAGCTTCGCGCCGCAGATGGAGTGACCACCAGATGCTCATGCTCCAGCCTCCCGGCCGCGGCTCGACATACCGTTACGTATTGCCGCAAGCACGCGCACGCAATCGCCTGCCCGAGGTGATGCCGCCCATACGGCGGATGCGCGGGTGCCGAGGATCGGTGTATGTGCACCCAAGACCCCGCACAGGGTGACCTATCGGTCGAACACCACCTAGCGGACCTGCCGTACGGGACGAGCCGGGCCAGTGGGATGATGAGCCCGCCATGACTGCCCCCCACAAGCGCTCGGCACGCTCCGGACTCGACCTCCGGACGCTCAGGGCCGCGGTGTTCGCCGCGGTCTGCGTCGCGCTGGCCGCGGCCGGTCATGGTCTCGCCTCCTGTGCCTCGGTCCCCCTGTGGACACTCGGGGCCGGCTTCCTCGCGGTCTTCGCGGTCGCCGCCGCACTGGCGGGACGCGAGCGGTCGCTCCCGGGCATCGCCGCGGTCCTCGCGGCCGGACAGACCGCGCTGCACACGCTGTTCGGGCTCGGCCAGCACACCGGCGCGACGTCCACGGACGCCATGTCGGGCATGCCGATGTCCGACGCCTCGCTCGTCGAGCGGGCCGCGCGCCTCGTGTGCGGCACCGCCGCGGCGGCGATCAGTCCGGCACAGGCCCAGCGGATCCTCGCCGAGGCGCGGATCGACACGGGCACGACGGCCGGCATGAGCCCGTCCATGCACCACCCGGCGGACGCCATGGCGGCCACGGCCGGCTCATCGATGTCGGTCCTGCCGTCCCTGCCGATGCTGCTCGGCCACGTCCTCGCGGCCGTCGCCGCGGGATGGGTGCTGCGCCGCGGGGACTTGGCGCTGCTGCGTCTCATGCGGCTGTCCGCCCACGGGGTCGCGGAGACGGCACTCGTACGGTCCCTGCGCTCCGCGTTCGCGCTCGTACGCGCCCTGCGCTCGGGTCTTCTGGGAGCGCCCGACGCGGTCCGCGCACCACGCACCGCGCTGCTCGCGCCCCTGAAGCCGCAGGCGAGCACACTTCAGCACACCGTCGTCCGGCGCGGGCCGCCGTCCTCCACCGCACTCGTCCTCGCCGCCTGACACGACACGTCACTCCGCCAAGGGGCCACGCCGTCGTGCGGCACGCGCGCGTGCCCGTCGCGCACGCGCACCCCCTTGCCAACGGACTGAAAGTGGAGTGTCCCCTGCTATGAAGCCTTCCCGTATCGCCGCCGCCGCTGCCGTCGCCGCCTCGGCCGTCCTCACCCTGTCGGTCCCCGCCTTCGCGCACGTCAGCGTTCAGCCCGAGGGCGCGGCCGCCAAGGGCGGCTACGCGGTCGTGAACTTCAAGGTCCCCAACGAGCGCGACGACGCCTCGACCACCAAGCTCGAGGTCAGCTTCCCGACCGACCACCCGCTCGCCTCGGTCATGCCGCAGAAGCTGGACGGCTGGGACGTGAAGGTCACCAAGTCCAAGCTGGACAAGCCGCTGACCGTGCACGGCCAGAAGATCGACGAGGCCGTCACCAAGGTCACCTGGACCGCCAACGGCAAGGGCGTCGAGCCGGGCTTCTTCCAGAAGTTCCCGCTCTCCATCGGCGCGCTGCCCGAGGACACCGACGAACTGGTCTTCAAGGCCGTCCAGACGTACTCCGACAAGGAGGTCGTGCGCTGGATCGAGCCGCAGCAGGAAGGCCAGGAGGAGCCCGAGAACCCGGCCCCGGTGCTCGCGCTCTCCGCCGCCTCCGAGGACGGCCACCACGGCTCCGCCGACGCCGAGGACGCCTCCGACGCGTCGCACTCGTCCGACGCGAAGGCGGAGTCCGAGAAGACCACCGAGGCGTCGTCCGACAGCAGCGACACCACCGCGCGCGTGCTCGGCATCATCGGCATCGTCGTCGGCGTGGCGGGCGTGGCGTACGGCGTGGTGGCCAGCCGCCGCCGCACCGCCGCCTGAGACAGCGCGCGGTACCGAGGCTCATCCCTTCGGTGCGCACCGGGACGTCGTACGACCTGGGCTTCGGGCCCGGTACGACCCCCGGTGCGCGCCGGAGCGCACACATCTGGGACATTTTTCTATGCGCAAGAAGACGTATGCCGTGGCCGCCCTGTTCGCCGCCGCCACCCTGACCCTCTCCGCCTGCGGCAGCGGCGACGACGGCAACAAGCCCGTCGCCGACGTGTCCGCCGAGACCGGCTCCGCCAAGACGGCGACGATCCTCGACAAGCCGTTCGAGAAGCCGGACCTCGTGCTCACCGACACGCACGGCAAGAAGTACGACCTGCGCGCGCAGACCAAGGGCCGGCCGACGCTCGTGTACTTCGGCTACACGCACTGCCCCGACGTCTGCCCGCTGACGATGAACAACCTGGCCGTCGCCAAGAAGCAGCTGCCCAAGGCCGAACAGGACAAGCTCCGCGTCGTGTTCGTCACCACCGACCCGGACCGCGACACCCCCGCCGCCCTCGGTACGTGGCTCAAGGGCATCGACTCCGACTTCGTCGGCCTCACCGGCGACTTCGCCACGATCCAGGCCGGCGCGCGCACCCTGGGCATCTCCATCGAGCCGACGTCGAAGGACAAGAACGGCAAGCTCGTCTCCGTTCACGGCACCCAGGTCGTCGCGTTCTCGCCGAAGACCGACGGCGGCTACGTGCTGTACGGCGAGGACGCCACCGTCGACGACTACACCAAGGACCTGCCCAAGCTCATCAAGGGGGAGAACCCGTGAGCCGTACCGGCCGGGCCCCGCGTCCGCTCGCCGCGTGCGCGGTCCTCGTGGCCACCGCGACCGCACTCGCGGGCTGCGGCTCGGACGACGGCGGTTCCTCGGCGGGCAGGCCCGCACTGAAGGTCACCGGCGCCTACATGCCCGCCCCGAGCATGGCCACCATGGCGGCCGGCTTCTTCAACGTCAGCAACACCGGCGGCGCCGACACCCTGACCTCGGTCACCAGCAGCCTCTCGGACGACGTCACACTGCACTCCACCCAGGGCGGGGCGATGGAGGAGGAGACGTCGTTCGCCGTGCCCGCGAAGGGCACGCTGAACTTCGCGAGCGGCGGCAACCACCTCATGTTCGAGAAGCTCACCCGCAAGCCGGAGCAGGGCGAGAAGGTGGCCGTGGAACTCCACTTCGCCAAATCCGGCACAGTGAAGATATCCATGCCGGTGAAGTCCGCGACGTACACACCGAAGACCGGGCACTGAGGGAGCGACCACCTTGACGCAGACCATCGCCCCCCGTTTCCGGACCCTCCTGCTGCTGTTCCTCGCCGTCACCGGCGCGCTCCTGGCCGGGGCGGCGCCCGCCTCCGCGCACGCAGCGCTGACCGGGAGCGACCCGAAGCAGGGGTCGGTGGTCGACCAGGCGCCCACCCAGGTGTCGCTCACCTTCTCCGAGAAGGTCGCGCTGTCCGACGGTTCGCTCCGCGTGCTCGACCCCAAGGGCAAGCGGGTCGACACCGGCCGGGCCGCCAACCTGAGCGGCACCACGTACGGCGTGAAGCTGCACTCGGGACTGCCCGACGGCACCTTCACCGTCACCTACCAGGTGGTCTCCGAGGACAGCCACCCCGTCTCCGGTGCCTTCACCTTCTCCGTCGGCGCGCCCTCGCAGACCTCCGTCGCCCTGTCCGACCAGGGCGCGGGCGGCGGAACCGTCGGCGTGCTCTACGGCATCGCACGCTACGTCTCCTACGCGGGCTTCGTCCTCCTGGTCGGCGGAGCCGCCTTCGTGCTGACCTGCTGGCAGCGCGGTGCCGGCGTCCGGCCGGTCCAGCGGCTCGTCGTCACCGGCTGGCTCGCCCTCACCGGCGCCACGCTCGCGCTGCTGCTCCTGCGCGGTTCGTACGTCGGCTCCGGCAAGATCGGCGACATCTTCGACCTGAGCCTGCTGGGTCAGGTGCTCCAGACCAAGTCGGGCGCGGCCCTGGTGTCCCGGCTGCTGCTGCTCGCCGCCGCGGCGCTGTTCATCGCGGTGCTCTTCGGGGCGTACGTCAAGCGGGACGAACCCGAGGCCCAGGCGTCCGACACGTCCGCCACGGACGATGCGACCGACGGGACCGACGGATCCAGCGGGGGCGAGGACGAGGCCACCGTGGCGGCCGCCCGGGCCGCCGAGGCCGCGGACAGAGCCGCCGAGAAGAAGGACCTCACCTTCGGCCTCGCGATCGGCGGCACCGTCGTCGCGGCGGGCCTGGCCGCGACCTGGGCGATGGCCGAGCACGCCTCGACCGGCCTCCAGCCCGGTATCGCGATGCCCGTCGACGTACTGCACCTGCTGGCCGTCGCCGCATGGCTCGGCGGGCTGTCGGCCCTGCTGACGGCACTGTTCAGGGCTCCGGCCGAGGACGCGATCGAGACGGCGGCCGTGCGCCGCTTCTCCCGCCTCGCGTTCGGCGCCGTGGTCACGCTGGTCGCCACCGGGATCTACCAGTCGTGGCGCCAGCTCGGTTCCTGGTCCGCGTTCACCGGCACGAGGTACGGACAGCTGCTGCTCGCCAAGATCGCTCTGGTGGCGGTCCTCGTCGGCATCGCATGGATCTCACGCCGCTGGACCGGCCGGCTGTCCGAGGCGCCGGCTTCGGAGGAACGAGGCTCCGCGGCCGAGGACGTGGCCGAACAGCGCGAGGAGACCCGGGAGACGGTCCCGGCGGACTCCCGGCGTGCCGCGCAGCTCGCCCGGCAGCGGGCGGCCGTCGCCACCGCGCGCGACAAGCGCCTGCGTGACGCCGATCCGCACCGCTCGGGTCTGCGTCGCTCGGTGCTCGCGGAGGCGGGTGTCGCCGTCGTCCTGCTCGCGGTCACGACCGTGCTGACCTCCACCGAGCCCGGGCGTACGGAGGAGGCGGCCCAGCAGGCCACCGCTTCCGCGTCCCAGCGCTCGGGCCCGCTGTCCCTGAAGATCCCGTTCGACACCGGCGGCGAGGACGGCAAGGGCACCGTGGAGCTCACCCTCGACCCGGCCCGCGTCGGCGGCAACGAGATGCATGTCTTCGTGGAGCGGCCCAACGGCAAGGCCTTCGACGTCCCCGAGGTGAAGGTCGCCTTCACCCTCGCCGCGAAGGACATCGGCCCGCTGCCCGTGACCCCCGACCGCATCGCCACCGGACACTGGTCGGCGAGCGGAGTGCAGATCCCCATGGCGGGCGACTGGAAGATCGCGGTGACCGTGCGCACCTCCGACATCGACCAGGCGACCGTGAACAAGAACGCGCAGATCGGCTGAACCCCACCATGTCCGACCAGTCCACTCCCGACGCCGTCTCCTCCCCCGAGGCCGCCGCCAAGGGCGGCTTCTCGCGGCGCCGGCTGCTCGGCACCGCCGGCGCCACCGGTCTCGCCCTGGGCGCGGCCGGGGGCGCCGCCGGATACGCGGCCGCTCCGAACGACGAGAGCGGCGCGCCGGCCGCGCCGCTGAGCTCGGTCGGCTCGGACGCGGTGATGTTTCACGGGAAACATCAGCCGGGCATCACGACCGCCCTCCAGGCACGCGGCCACCTCGTCGCCTTCGACCTGGCGGCGGGCGCGGGCCGCAAGGAGGCCGCCGCGCTGCTCCGCCGCTGGTCGGCGACCGCCCAGCGGCTGATGGCGGGCGAGCCTGCCGCCCAGGACGACACGGATGTCGCACGCGACGCCGGCCCTTCCTCCCTGACGGTCACCTTCGGATTCGGCCACAGCTTCTTCGCGCGTACGGGCCTGGAGAAGCAGCGCCCGGTGGCGCTCGACCCGCTGCCCGACTTCTCCTCCGACCACCTCGACAAGGCGCGCAGCAACGGCGACCTGTGGGTGCAGATCGGAGCGAACGACGCCCTGGTCGCCTTTCACGCCCTGCGCGCCGTCCAGAAGGACGCGGGCAGCGCGGCCCGGGTGCGCTGGCAGATGAACGGCTTCAACCGCTCGCCCGGCGCGACCGGGCGGCCCATGACGGCTCGCAACCTGATGGGGCAGATCGACGGCACCCGCAACCCGAAGCCGTCCGAGTCCGACTTCGACCGGCGCGTCTTCGTGCCCGCCGCGGGCGAGCCGGCCTGGATGGCGAACGGCTCCTATGCCGTCGTCCGCCGTATCCGCATGCTCCTCGACGGCTGGGAGAAGCTCTCTCCCACGGCCCAGGAGGATGTCATCGGGCGGAAGAAGGCCACCGGCGCCCCGCTCAGCGGCGGCACCGAGACCACGCCGATGGACCTGGACAAGACCGACGCCGACGGCAATCTCGTCGTCCCGATCAACGCGCATGCCAGGATCACCCGGCCCGACCAGAACGGCGGTGCCGCGATGCTGCGCCGCCCGTTCTCCTTCCACGACGGCATCGACACGGACGGGGTGCCCGACGCGGGGCTGCTCTTCGTCTGCTGGCAGGCCGATCCGGTGCGCGGATTCGTGCCCGTCCAGCGCAAGCTCGACCGCGGTGACGCGCTCTCCACCTTCGTCCGCCACGAGTCGAGCGGCCTGTTCGCGGTGCCTGGCGGGGCGGCGACGGGCGAGTACGTGGGGCAGCGCCTGCTGGAGGGCTGACCGCCCCGCATCGCCTCTGGGGGCCTGGATCACTTCTGGGGGGTGGCTGGTCACCCCTGGGGGTGGCTGATCACCTCGTAGCCGATCACCCCTGGGGGGTCCCGTTCCCACACGCGTCGTCCTGGTTGTTCGAGGCCCATTAGGGTGAGGTCATGCCAGCCAGCTACGCGTATCTCGGTCCCGAAGGCACCTTCACCGAAGTCGCCCTGCGCACGCTCCCGGAGGCTGCCACCCGGGAACTGGTCCCGGTGGTGTCGGTTCCCGCCGCGCTGGACGCCGTCCGCAACGGCGAGGCCGAGGCCGCCTTCGTCCCCATCGAGAACTCGGTGGAGGGCGGCATCACCACGACCCTCGACGAGTTGGTCGCGGGCGCCCCGCTGATGATCTACCGCGAGGTGCTGCTGTCGATCACCTTCGCGCTGCTGGTCAGGCCCGGCACGAAACTGTCGGAGATCAAGACGGTCACCGCGCACCCCGCCGCACAGCCACAGGTGCGCAACTGGCTCGGGACGCACCTGCCCGACGCCCTGTGGGAGTCCGCCGCGTCGAACGCCGACGGCGCGCGCCTGGTCCAGGAGGGCAGGTACGACGCGGCCTTCGCGGGCGAGTTCGCGGCGGCCAGGTACGGCCTGGAGCCGCTGGAGACCGGCATCCACGACGCGGAGAACGCGCAGACACGCTTCGTGCTGGTGGGCAGGCCCGCCCGGCCCGCGGCACCGACCGGCGCGGACAAGACGTCCGTGGTCATCTGGCAGCGCGACGACCACCCCGGCGCCCTGCTGGAGCTCCTCCAGGAGTTCGCGGTGCGCGGCGTCAACCTGATGCTGCTGCAGTCGCGGCCGACCGGTGAGGGCATCGGCAACTACTGCTTCGCCATCGACGCCGAAGGCCACATCTCCGACCGGCGGGTGGGCGAGGCGCTGATGGGGCTCAAGCGGGTCTGCCCGCAGGTGCGCTTCCTCGGCTCGTACCCCCGGGCGGAAGTCGATCCCAAGGACGTACGCGCACCCCGGGCCGGGACCTCGGACAGCGAATTCTCCGCCGCTTCCGACTGGCTGGCGCGCTGCCAGGACGGCCGCTTCTGAAAGGGGCCGTTCCGCGGGCGGCCGGGAAGGAGCGCGCGGGTTCGGGCCAGGGCGGTCAAAGGCAGTGGGCCGACGCCGGGAATCGAATGGACGAACTGTTCCCGAACACGCCGTAAACAGTCCGTGCGGCTCATTTCCACCGGTTCGGTGCACGGGAGCCGATCGCCCCTGGTCGGCGGCTCGTCCCCGGCGGCCTGTCCGCTCCCGGACGTCCTCCCTGTCCACCGGCCCGCGCACCCTTGATCACTGGTCCTACCTGCAGATTTTCGTCATCCACAGGCGTTATCCACAGGCACGCTTCTCGACCTGGGGACAAGTCGACAACGAAATACTGCATCGTCGACAAATCGGCCTACAGACCCCAACTTCTTCCACAGCCCCGCACGTCACCCTTCGTCCACCCTTTTCCATTGATCAACTCTATGGGGCGAATCATTTACACCCGAAAGTGCGTGTACGCAGGGTTTGAACCGGGAATTCCTCAACCCGTGTCCACCCCTTGGAATGATCATTTCCGAAGTCCACAGATCTTCCGCACAGCCTGTGGATAACTCTGGAGGGCTGTGGATTCCTGTGGACAACCGGGCACCAAGTCCCTGTCGCCGCAAGGAAATCCGGTCAACCGACGAGCCGCCACCTGCCCCCTTTCAGGGAGTACGACCCTTTTCCTTGACGCCGACTCATGATCAAAAGATTCAGTCCGGCATTCTCCCCATAACGTGACAGAACCGGCGGACCGGAATATCGAGTCGTTGGCCGGAACCGCGCACCGGTAGCCTTGAGGGGTGATTGACCTTCGCCTGCTCCGTGAGGACCCCGACCGTGTTCGCGCCTCCCAGCGCGCCCGTGGAGAGGACGTCGCCCTCGTCGACTCCCTCCTCTCCGCCGACGAGCGGCGCAGGTCGTCCGGCGTCCGCTTCGACGAGCTGCGTTCCGAGCAGAAGGCGCTCGGCAAGCTGATCCCGAAGGCCTCCCCCGACGAGCGCGCCGAGCTGCTGAAGAAGGCCGAGCAGCTCAAGGCCGACGTCAAGGCGGCCGACGTCGAGCAGCACGAGGCCGACGAGGAGGCCAAGCGGCTCCTCCTCCAGCTGGGCAACCTGGTGCACCCCGACGTCCCGGTCGGCGGCGAGGAGGACTTCGTCGTCCTGGAGACGCACGGCACCATCCGCGACTTCGGCGCCGAGGGCTTCGAGCCCAAGGACCACCTGGAGCTCGGCGAGGCGCTGGGCGCCATCGACGTCGAGCGCGGCGCCAAGGTGTCCGGCTCGCGCTTCTACTACCTGACCGGCGTCGGCGCCCTCCTGGAGCTCGCCCTCGTCAACGCGGCGATCGCGCAGGCCACCGAGGCCGGCTTCACCCCGATGCTGACGCCCGCGCTGGTCCGCCCGCGCGCCATGGAGGGCACCGGCTTCCTCGGCCAGGCCGCGGAGAACGTGTACCACCTGGAGAAGGACGACTACTACCTGGTCGGCACCTCCGAGGTCCCGCTCGCGGCGTACCACATGGACGAGATCCTCGACGCCGACAAGCTGCCGCTGCGCTACGCCGGCTTCTCGCCGTGCTTCCGCCGCGAGGCCGGCACCTACGGCAAGGACACCCGCGGCATCTTCCGCGTGCACCAGTTCGACAAGGTCGAGATGTTCTCGTACGTCGACCCGGAGGACGCGGAGAACGAGCACAAGCGCCTCCTGGACTGGGAGAAGCAGTGGCTGACCGGTCTTGAGCTGCCGTTCCAGGTCATCGACGTGGCGTCGGGCGACCTGGGCTCGTCCGCGTCCCGCAAGTACGACTGCGAGGCGTGGATCCCGACGCAGGGCAAGTACCGCGAGCTGACCTCGGCGTCGAACTGCGACGGCTTCCAGGCCCGCCGCCTGTCCGTGCGCATGCGCGACGGCAAGAAGGTCCAGCCGCTCGCCACGCTCAACGGCACGCTGTGCGCCGTCCCCCGCACGATCGTCGCGATCCTGGAGAACCACCAGCTCGCCGACGGCTCCGTCCGGGTGCCGGAGGTGCTGCGCCCGTACCTGGGCGGCCGTGAGGTCCTGGAGCCGATCTCCAAGTGACCGGCACATCTGGAGCGACCGGTTCGACCGCGCCGCACGGCTCGACCGCGCCGCGGGCGTCGCACGAGCCGGACGGACCGAGCGGGTCGTTCCCGTACAAGCTCGTGGCGACCGACCTCGACGGCACGCTGCTGCGTGCCGACGAGACGGTCTCCCCGCGCACGCGTGAGGCGCTCGCCGCGGTGACCGCGGCGGGCGCGGCCCACATCGTCGTCACCGGACGCGCGGTGCCCTGGACCCGGCACATCCTCGACGACCTCGGCTACGAGGGCCTCGCGGTGTGCGGCCAGGGAGCGCAGGTGTACGACGCGGGGGAGCACCGGCTGCTCACGTCGGTGACGCTGGACCGGCAGCTGGCCGGGCTGGCGCTCGCCAAGATCGAGGCAGAGGTCGGGCCGCTCCTGCTGGCCGCGAGCCGCGACGGGCTCGACGGCCAGGTCGTCGTGGGCCCCGGCTACCGGGTGCAGGACGGCCCGCTGACGACCGTGCCGATCAGGGACGCGGCGGACCTCTGGTCGGCTCCCCTGAACAAGGTGTACATCCAGCATCCGACGCTCTCCGACGACGAGCTCGCCGCCGTCGGCACGGAGGTCGCGGGCGGTCTGGTGGGCGTCACGATGGCGGGTGCGGGGATAGTGGAGCTGCTGCCCCTCGGCCTCTCCAAGGCGACCGGGCTGTCCCTGGCGGCCCGCCGGCTCGGCATGAAGGCGGCCGACACGATCGCCTTCGGCGACATGCCCAACGACATTCCGATGTTCGCCTGGGCGGCGCACGGGGTGGCCATGTCCAACGCCCACGACGATCTCAAGGCCGTCGCGGACGAGGTGACGTCCTCGAACGAGGAGGACGGCATCGCGGTGGTCCTCGAACGCCTGCTGGGCTAGTCCCGACCTCGGTCCGGTCCCAGCGCCTGCCGCGCGCGGCGGGAGGCTGCGCCCCGGATCCTGGAGCTGCGCGACGGGGGCGGGGTCTGCGCCGCGGAGCCATGAGCTGCGCGGCAGGGCGGGCGCTCACGGACGTCGGCCGGTCGGCCGGGGACGACGGCATCGGCCGTCCGCTGTCGTGCCGGCCGTGACTCGACGACATCAGCCGTCGACTGGTGCGTTCTTGCGGAGGATGCGCGGATCGAACGCGCGCGGGGACGACCCCGACCACGGCTTAGCAAGCCGGTGCCTTACCTCTCGGCCAATCCTCCGGGTGGGCGGCCCGCGCGTGACGCGCGCTCGAAGCGGCCGCCCCGGGCAGCCCCCCGTGCGGGGTGGGTTCGACGGAGGGGTAACTACTCCGGAACCCGCCGCGGGCTGCCCTGTCGGGAGCTCGACGAACTGCTCCTGATGAACATCGTCGCGCTCCTCTCCCAGAACATGGCGCCGGCTCGATGCGGCGGCGTGGACACAACTACTGTGCCCCGGAGCCGATTTGGATGCCACCGAATAAATGCCGGGCTCGCACGCAGTGCCGGGTCAGGGTCACCCGCCCCGGCGGCGCCCCGTACGCGGTGGCCCTCGGAAGCCGCGGTCAGCGGCGGCGCCACCTGCGCCGTCGCGCCTTGCTGAAGAACCATCCCGCGGGCGGCTCGTCGGACCGCCAGGGCTGCGGGTCGGGCCCTCCCTGGCGCCAGCGGGCGGCCAGCATACGGGCGCGGGCCGAGGGCTCGGCCGTATCCGCGGACCGTATGAAGTCCTCGTCCAGGACGAGGTCGTCCCAGACGTCCCCGGGTTCCCCGTCGCCTTTCAGTTCCTCAGCGGACATCCCCGTCCTCCTAGCAACGCATCCCCTTGGCCCAGTGTGCCCGGGCACAGGTGAAGCCGATGTCAAGAAAAGGCCGCCCGGTGGACGGGCGGCCTCGGCGGGGTTCCACGCGCGCGTGCACCGTGACGGCCGCCGCGCGCGCGTGGAACCCGCTCACTCCTCGCCGGCCAGCGTCAGCGACCGCAGCCGCTGCCCCGCGTACCAGGTGGCCAGCACGGTGACCCCGATCAGCAGCACCGTCGCGGTCGGCAGGCCCACGTCGGAGGTGACGAGGTCGCCGCCGGTGACCTTGTGGCCCACGGCGAGTGCCCACTGCTGGACGCTCAGCGTGCGCGCGCCGGACACCAGCGACCCGAAGAGGGCCTCCCAGACGAGGGCGTAGACGAGTCCGAAGACCACCGCGTGCCGGGTCACGGTCCCCAGGAGCAGGAACAGGGCGGCGTACGCGATCGAGGCGACCAGCGCGGCGACGGTGTAGGCGACGGCGATCTGCTGGCCGTTGCCGTTCAGGATCAGGCCCGCGATGAACGTCGGCACCGCCGAGAACGCCATGGTGACGGCGATCGCGACGATCAGCTTGGTGAAGATGATCGTGGGCCGCTTGAGGGGCTTGGCCAGCAGATACACCACCGAGCCGTCGTCGATCTCGGGGCCGATCGCGCCGGTGCCCGCGATGACGCCGATGATCGGCACCATCGTCGCGAGCGCGAAACCGCCGAGCACGTCCGAGGCCACCTGGTCGTCGGCGCCGGTGAAGCCGCGTACGGCGGCGGAGATCACGATGAGCAGGACGGGCAGGGCGCACAGGATCAAGGCCCTGCGCCGGCCGAGCAGGCCACGGTAGGTGAGCCGGGCGACTGTGGGGTCGTACATCTTCGGCCTCCTATGCCGCGACGAGATACGAGAAGACGGACTCGAGGGACTCGTCGGACGGCGAGACCGTGAGCAGCCGGATGCCGTGCTCGCGCGCGACGCGCGGGAGCACGGCGGTGAACCGGCCGAAGTCGACCGCCTGGATGCGCAACGCACCCTCGGCCAGGTCGACTTCGATGCCCGACGTCGACGGGTCGGCGATCAGCGCCGCGGCGAGCGCCCGGTCGTCGCTGGACCGGATCAGATAGCGGTGCGGGCGGTCGGTCATCAGGCGGCGGATGCGCCGGAAGTCGCCGCTCGCCGCGTGCCGTCCGGCGACGATCACCTCGATGTGCGCGGCGAGTTGCTCGACCTCTTCGAGGATGTGGGACGAGAACAGCACCGTGCGGCCCTCGTCGCCCATGCGCCGCAGCAGGTCCATGAGCTGCATGCGCTGACGCGGGTCCATACCGTTGAACGGCTCGTCGAGCAGCAGCAGCGACGGGTCGTGGACGAGCGCGGACGCCATCTTCACGCGCTGTCGCATGCCCTTGGAGTACGTCGAGATCTTGCGGTCCTGCGCGTACTCCATCTCGACCGTGGCGAGCGCACGTTGGGCGGCCTTGTCGCCGAGGCCGTGCAACTCGGCGTTGGCGACGACGAATTCGCGGCCGGTGAGGAAGTCGTACATCGCCTCGCGCTCGGGGACGATGCCGATGTGCCGGTAGATCCGTTCGTTGCGCCAGACCTGCTCGCCGTCGAGGGTGACGGTGCCCGTGGAGGGGGCGAGGAAGCCGCCCATCATGTTGATGAGGGTGGACTTCCCGGCGCCGTTCGGGCCGAGCAGGCCGGTGACTCCGGGGCCGATCGTCATCGTGATGTCGTTGACCGCCACCACGTTGCCGAACCAGCGTGAGACGTGGTCGATGTTGAGCGTGGTCACAGCCCGACCTTTCGGTAGCGGCGCATCAGGAGGCCGTAGCAGCCGGCGATGAGCCCCAGGACGACGATGAGGTAGACGAGGCCCTGCCCGGACGAGGGTCCTTCCCCTCCGGGGAACGCGGAGGTGGCGCCCAGGAAAGCGGTCTGCACCCCGTCGATCAGCGTGATCGGCGAGAAGAGGCCGAGCCACGGGACGGCTCCGGTGCTGGACTGCTCGAAGGCGATGGCCTGGACGGTGGACACCGCCCCGTAGGAGATGGTCAGGGCGGCGATGACGGCCGCGATGCCGAAGCCGCGGCGCGGCGTGAGCGCGGAGATCACCAGGCCGATCCCGGCGAAGAGCAGCGACAGCAGTGTCACGGAGACCAGCCCCTGTGCGAACCCCTTGGTCTGGTCGGCGAAGTCCAGCTTCGCCAGCAGCGCTCCCGCGTAGAGCACGATCAGCGGCGCGGCGGTGAGGACGAACAGCGCCGAGGCCAGCGCCGCGTACTTGGCCCGCACGTAGTCCGCGGTCTCGATGGGGCGCGAGAAGTACAGCGGGACGGTCTTGAAACGCAGGTCGCGGGAGACGGCCTGCGGTCCCTGCGAGGCCACGTACAGGCCGATCACGGCCTGCATGATGATCGCGTAGCGCGTGTAGTCGACGGGCAGGTCCTTCGCCTTGGTGGCGACCGCGACCGCCACCATGATCAGGGCGGGGACGCACATCACGACGAACAGCAGCATCGGCAGCACCTTGGACTTGACCGAGCGGCCGAGTCCGTAGGCACCGCGCAGGGACTGCGAGTACAGGGAGCGACGGGCGTACGCGCGGCCCAGGCGCGGTCCGTCGTAGTTGCGGTAGCCGATGTTGTGGATCCGGGTCTGCTCGGCCTCCCGGGCCGTGGGCTGCTCAACCGCCATGGCCGACCGCCTCCTTCCGCTGCTCGTCGCTGTCCTTGAAGACCTCCGCGATGTGGTGCCGGCGCTGCTCCATGCGGACCAGGCCGAGGCCGAGGTCGGCGACGACATCGCGGACGAGGTCGTACGTCTCCTCGCCCTCGGCGGTCAGCAGCAGGATGTGCCCGGCGCCCGGCAGGCCGCTGCCGTCGTGCGTCTCGATCCCGCGCCCGTGCAGCGCGTCGCGCACCGCGAGGGTGCCGTCCGGGTGCTCGTCGGTGTCGGTGACCTCGATGGCGAGGGTCGTGGTGGTCTGGGTGAAGTCCGTGGTGGAGCTGGACCGCAGCAGCTTGCCGCCGTCGATGACGACGACGTGGTCGCAGGTGCGCTCCAGCTCGCCCAGGAGGTGCGAGGTGACCAGGACCGAGATGCCGAAGTCGGTGTGGATCCGGCGGATCAGCCCGAGCATGTCGTCGCGGCCGACCGGGTCGAGGCCGTTGGTCGGCTCGTCGAGGAAGACCAGCTGGGGGTCGTGGACGAGGGCCTGCGCGAGCTTGACGCGCTGCTTCATGCCCGTCGAGTAGCCGCCGATGGGGCGGTACCGCTCCTCGTACAGGCCGACGTGGCGCAGGGTGTCCGCGGTGCGCTCGCGGGCCGCGGCCGGCGGGAGGCCGGACATGCGCGCCATGTGGACGACGAACTCGGTGGCCGAGACGTCGGGCGGCAGGCAGTCGTGTTCGGGCATGTACCCGACCCGCTCGCGGATGGCGGCGCCCTTGGTCGCGACGTCGAGTCCGAGCACTTCGGCGCGGCCCTCGGTGGCGGGGGACAGACCCAGCAGGATCTTGATCAGTGTGGACTTGCCGGCTCCATTGGCTCCGACGAGTCCGGTCACACCGGGCCCGACGTCCACGGAGAGCCGGTCAAGCGCGGTCACCCGGGGGAACCGCTTGCTCAGGCTTTCGGTCGCGATCACAGTCACGTTTCGAAGGTAGTGGCGCACGCCACAGCGGTCGTCAGACCACGGAGCTGGATCCGCGTCAGACTCCAGTCGTACGGGCCCGTAGGGGTCCCCCTGAGGTCGAATGCCGTCCGTCGCAGCGCCCCCGGCCGGGCCGCCCGTCCGGGGGTGCCGGCCGTCCACGACGGGCCGGTTGTCCACAGGCGCCGCACTCGGCTATTGACGCAGCCTCTAACTACTGTCACATTCGCCAGTGTCAAGTTACGGACACGTACCGCGGTCAGCGTGGACAGGGTGTGGGGCGGTGGCATGACGACGGCAGTGGCAGGCGAACTCTCCGCGGAGCTGCGCGGGTTCAGAGACGAACTGCGCGGGTTCAAAGAGGTGCAGCGCCTCGCGTACGAGTGCGCGGAGGCGGTCGCGGCGCAGCTGAAGCCCGGTGTGACGGAGCGCGAGGCGGCACGCATGCAGCGCGACTGGCTGCGCGGGCGCGGGGTGCGGGACTGGTTCCACCTGCCCTTCGCCTGGTTCGGCGACCGCACGGCGTTCGTCGGCTTCCGCGTCCCGCTCCAGTTCTTCCCGACCAACCGGCGGCTGGAGCCGGGGATGCCCTTCATCCTCGACATGGCACCGGTCCACAAGGGCTTCACCGCCGACATCGGCTACTCGGGCTCCCTCGGCCCGAACCCCCTCCAGGACAAGCTGCTCGCCGACCTGGAGGCGCACCGCGAGCTCATCCTGCGCGAGGTGCGCGAGCGCCGCACGCTGCGCGAGATCTACGAGGACGTGGACCGGCTCATGGTCCGCCAGGGGTATGCCAACCGGCACCGCGCGTACCCCTTCGGTGTGATCGCGCACAAGGTGGACCGGGTGAGGGAGCGTCCCTGGTCCCCGCGTCTATTCGGGTTCGGCACCCAGGCCCTGAAGGGCCTGGCGAGCGACGCCCTGCGCGGGCACCGGGACGGCTGGTCGCCGCTGTGGTCGCCGTACCGCTTCTCCGACCATCCGCCGCAGCCCGGGCTGTGGGCGGTCGAACCCCACCTCGGATTCCGGGGCACGGGCGCGAAGTTCGAGGAGATCCTGGTCGTCACCGACTCCAAGGACCCCGAGGCGAGCGCCTTCTGGCTGGACGACGATCTGCCGCACGTGCGGCGCTGGGCGGAGGACAAGTGAGTCTCGAAGGTGCGCGCGAGCGCTGGGTGCGGACGGGCGGGATCGAGCTGTGCGTCGCCGAGCTGGGCGACGACCGGCAGCCCACGGTGGTGCTCGTGCACGGCTATCCGGACTCCAAGGAGGTGTGGTCCGAGGTCGCCGCACGACTGGCCGACCGTTTCCACGTCGTGCTGTACGACGTGCGCGGGCACGGCAGGTCGTCGGCGCCGCAGCCGCTGCGCGGCGGGTTCACCCTGGAGAAGCTGACGGACGACTTCCTCGCGGTCGTGGACGCGGTGAGCCCGGACCGTCCGGTGCACCTGGTGGGGCACGACTGGGGCTCGGTGCAGTCCTGGGAGTTCGTCACGGTCGCACGCACCGAGGGCCGGATCGCGTCCTTCACCTCGATGTCCGGTCCGTCCCTCGACCACTTCGGGCACTGGATCAAGCAGCGCGTGCGCCGGCCCACCCCCCGCCGGGTCGGCCAGCTCCTCGGGCAGGGCGCCAAGTCCTGGTACGTGTACATGCTGCACACTCCTGCGCTGCCCGAGCTGGCCTGGCGCGGCCCCCTCGGCAAGCGCTGGCCGAAGATGCTCGAGCGGTTCGAGAAGGTGCCCGCGGGCGACTACCCGACCGCGTCGCTGCCCTCGGACGCGGCGCACGGCGCATGGCTGTACCGCGACAACGTACGGCCCCGGCTGAGCAGGCCGCGCGCCGACGCGTACGCCCACGCGCCCGTGCAGCTGATCACGCCCCTGGGCGACGCGTTCCTGTCCGAGCGGCTCTACGACGACCTGGAGGAGTGGGCACCCCGGCTGCTGCGCCGCACGCTCCCCGCCAAGCACTGGGTTCCGCGCACGCGGCCCGACCAGCTGGCCGCCTGGATCACCGAGTTCGTGACGGCCAACGAAGGCCGGGAGGCCGGACTGCCCGCGCAGGGCACAGCGGCCACCGGCAAGTACGCGGACCGGTTCGGGGGCCAGCTCGTCCTGGTCACCGGCGCGGGCAGCGGCATCGGACGGGCCACCGCCTTCGCGTTCGCCGAAGCCGGCGCGCGCGTGGTGGCCGTCGACCGGGACGCGGGGAGCGCCGCCCGCACGGCGGAGATGTCCCGGCTGATCGGCTCCCCCGAGGCCTGGGCGGAGACGGTCGACGTCTCCGACGAGCAGGCCATGGAGAAACTCGCCGAGAAGGTCGCCACGGAGTACGGCGTGGTGGACGTCCTGGTGAACAACGCCGGGATCGGGCTCTCCGGCTCCTTCTTCGACACGACGTCGGAGGACTGGAAGAAGGTCCTCGACGTCAATCTGTGGGGTGTGATCCACGGCTGCCGGCTCTTCGGGAAGCAGATGGCCGAGCGCGGCCAGGGCGGCCACATCGTCAACACCGCCTCGGCCGCGGCGTACCAGCCCTCGAAGGCCCTGCCCGCCTACAGCACCTCCAAGGCGGCCGTACTGATGCTCAGCGAGTGCCTGCGCGCGGAGCTGGCCGGGCAGGGGATCGGCGTCTCGGCGATCTGCCCCGGCTTCGTCAACACGAACATCACCTCGACCGCCCGTTTCGCCGGCGTCGACGTGGCGGAGGAGAAGCGGCGCCAGAAAAACTCCGCCCGGCTGTACGGCCTGCGCAACTATCCGCCGGAGAAGGTCGCCGACGCGATCCTGCGCGCCGTCGTCCGCAACCAGGCGGTCGTCCCCGTCACCCCGGAGGCCCGCGGCGCCCACCTCATGTCACGGTTCACCCCGAAGGCGCTGCGCGCGATCGCCCGGCTGGAGCCACCGCTGTGAGCACCACGGAGCCCGCGGGAGTCCCCGGGCGCGGTGCGATCGCGCCGCGCCGGGTCTCCTTCGAAAGGACTGTGCGCAAGGGGCTGTTGCCCGGGTGGAAGGAGCTCGGCGCGGCCGTACCGCGCTGTCTGCGGCGGTCGTACCATCCGTCCCAGGAGGGGTCACTGCGCCGGGCCGTCGATTACCTGGCACTTTCGCCGGCGGCACGGACGGCAGCCGTGGCGATCGGGCGTGCGGCGACCGCGTAGCGACCGCCGGGCGGCTTCGCCGGGCGACGCGGAAGGGCAGGGAGCGTGAGCGACGAAGCGGCCGGTGCCGCCTACCGGATCGAGGATCTGGCACACCTCAGCGGTGCCACGGTCCGGACGATCCGCGCCTATCAGGACCGCGGTCTGCTCCCCCGCCCCGAGCGGCGGGGCCGCGCCAACGTGTACGCGGACACGCATCTGGCCCGGTTGCGACAGATCGCCGACCTCCTCGACCGCGGCTACACGCTGGCGTCCATCAAGGAACTGCTGGAGGCCTGGGACACCGGCCGGGGCCTCGGCGGGGTCCTCGGTCTGGTCGCCGAGGTGGACGGGCCGTGGACCGACGAGGAGGCCGCGCGGATCTCGCGCGCCGAGCTGGACGCGCGGTTCGGCGGAAGCCCTGACGACGCGGCGGTGGCCGAGGCCGTGGAGCTGGGTGTGCTGGAGCGCATTCCCGGCGACGACGACACGTTCCTCGTCCCGAGCCCTCAAGAGCTGGGCGTGGCAGTGGAGTTGCACGCCGCGGGCGTTCCGCTGTCAGCGATCTCAGGTCACCTGCGGGAGTTGAGGGTTCAGGTCGAACATATCGCGGACCGTTTCCTGGAGTTCACGACCGAGCACGTCTTCGCCCGCTATCTGGGGGAGCACCCGCCGACGGACGCGGAGGCGGCCGAGGCGGCCTCCCTCGTACGACGGCTGCGGCCTCTGGCGCAGCAGACGGTCGACGCCGAACTGGCCAGGGCCATGCGCCTGTTCGCGCACCGGCATCTGCGCGAGCAGCTGGGGGCTGGGCAGCCCCGGGAAAGAGCCGACAAGGCGCGTTCGGTGGAGATCCCCGCGGAGACAATGCGGGCGGTGGCGAACCTGGTTGGTCCGTCGCAGGTGGCCGCTTTCGTCACCGCTGCGGCCGAACGCGAGGTCCAGGCACGCGCCTTGGACCACCTGGCAGCAAATCACGCCAAGCGCGGCATGATTGATCAATCCCCCTAAATCCCCGCCAGGTTGTCCACAGAATCTTCAAATCCCCTGTGGATAACCGGACTTGGTTGTGGATCAAACCTCCGGACCAAAATCAAATGCGTGATCAGCGTCTCGCCAGGCACGCTGGTGAACCCGACGGCACGACGAACGGGTGGCGTACAGCTCGACCGACGAGAGCCGCACACCCCCGCGAACGAGGACCGGACGGAACATAGAACAAAGAGATCGAATGACAAGATGGATGTACGTATGGATGAAAGACGCACCGTAAAGGTGTCGAAGTACCTCTCGAAGCACCTGCGGCACCAGCCCGAGCGGATCGGGCTGACGCTCGGCGAGGGCGGCTGGGTCGAGATCGACACGCTGATCGCCGCGGCGGCCGCCCACGGCTTCCGCATCACGCGCGAGGAACTGGACCACGTCGTCGCCACGAACGACAAGCGGCGCTTCGCCGTCGAGGGCACCCGGATCCGCGCCAGCCAGGGCCACTCCGTGGAGGTCGACCTCGGACTGCCCCCGGCGACTCCTCCGGCGTACCTCTACCACGGGACCGTGGCGTCCAGCCTGGGCGCGATCCGCACCGAGGGCCTCAAGCCCATGAGCCGGCACGACGTGCACCTCTCGCCCGACCGGGAGACCGCGACCCGTGTCGGTGCCCGCCGCGGCCGGCCGGTGGTCCTCTCCGTGGACGCCGCCGCCATGCACCGCGACGGCCATGTCTTCCACGTCAGCGCGAACGGCGTCTGGCTGACCCAGGCCGTACCCCCGCGCTATCTGCGCTTTCCGGCGCCGCACTGACGCCGCCGACCGCGGCGGGGCAACCGTGCCCCCGGTGACCCGCCGACCTCGCCGACCGCCCGGGACAACCGTGCCCGCGGTCCGTGCGGGCCGTCGACGATCATGCGGTGGCCACGACCACCGTCTGGTTCCGCTTACGCTCGAAGCATGAGTCTGCGCCTCAGCACCGTGATCCTCCCGTACGTCCGCTGGCACGAGGGCGGGCGTTCCGCCTGGCAGCGCGCGGAGCAGCTCGGCTTCCACACCGCTTTCACCTACGACCACCTGTCGTGGCGGAGCTTCCGCGACGGCCCGTGGTTCGGCGCCGTGCCGACGCTCACCGCCGCGGCCGCCGTCACCGACCGCATCCGCCTCGGCACGCTCGTCACCTCGCCGAACTTCCGGCACCCGGTGACCCTCGCCAAGGAACTCGTCTCCCTCGACGACATCTCGAACGGCCGGATCACCCTGGGCATCGGCGCGGGCGGCACCGGCTTCGACGCGACGGCGCTCGGCCAGGACCCGTGGACCCCACGCGAGCGCGCAGACCGCTTCGGCGAGTTCGTGCCGCTGCTGGACCGCCTGCTCACCGAGGAGTCCGTCTCGTACGGCGGTGACTTCTACTCCGCGCACGAGGCGGTCAACATCCCGGGCTGTGTGCAGCGCCCCCGGCTGCCCTTCGCCGTGGCCGCCACGGGCCCGCGCGGCCTCAAGCTCGCCGCCCGGCACGGGCAGGCCTGGGTGACGACCGGCGACCCGAAGCTCTACGAGACGGGCACCCCCGAACAGTCGGTTCAGGCCATTCGCCGGCAGGCCGACAAGCTGGCCGACGCCTGCGCCGAGATCGGCCGGGACGTGTCCGAGCTCGACAAGATCCTGCTCACCGGGTTCACCCCGGACAAGGGCCGTCCCCTGGAGTCCCTCGACGCGTTCGTCGACTTCGCCGGCCGGCACGCGGAGCTGGGCTTCACCGAGATCGTGATCCACTGGCCGATCCCCGACTCGGTCTTCGCCGCCGACGTGAAGGTCTTCGAGCAGATCGCCATGGAGGCCCTCGCCCAGCTTCCGTGAGCGCGACGGGGTGTAACGGCGCTGGTGAGGACGGTAACCACTCAACTGTGCGGACCGCCGCACGGCCGTGCGGGCATATGCGCGAGAATGAGCGGGTGACCTCAGCGACTCGACGGCCCGAGACCCCGGCCTCCACCGTTCCGCCCCGGCTGATCGCCACGGATCTCGACGGCACCCTGTTGCGCGACGACAAGTCGGTGTCCGAGCGTACGATCGCCGCCCTCGCCGCCGCCGAACAGGCCGGAATCGAGGTCTTCTTCGTCACGGGCCGCCCGGCCCGCTGGATGGACGTCGTCAGCGACCATGTCCACGGGCACGGCCTCGCGATCTGCGGAAACGGCGCCGCCGTGGTCGACCTGCACGGCGGCCCCGGTGCCCACCGCTTCGTCAAGATCCGCGAACTGGCGCCCGGCATCGCGCTCGATGTCGTCGGCCTGCTGCGTTCCGCGGCGCCCGGCACCGTGTACGCCGTCGAGCGGACGTACGGCCTGCACCTCGAACCGGCCTACCCCTCGCTGCACATGGAGCCCCCGGAGATCGTCGCGCCCGCCGAGAAGCTCCTCGCCGCGGACGCCCTGGACGCCGATCAGCCGGTGCTCAAGGTGCTCGCCTACCACCCCGACATGGACCCGGACGCCTTCCTCGCGGTCGCCCGCACGGCCATCGGCGAGCGGGCCAACGTGACCCGGTCGAGCCCCAGCGCCCTCCTCGAGATCAGCGGCCCCGGCGTCTCCAAGGCCAGCACCCTCGCGCTGTGCTGCGCCGAGCGGGGCATCTCCCCCGAGGAGGTCGTCGCCTTCGGTGACATGCCGAACGACGTCGAGATGCTCACCTGGGCAGGCCGTTCGTACGCGATGGGCAACGCCCACCCCGACGTCCTCGCCGCCGCCTCCGGCCGCACGGTGGCCAACAACGACGACGGAGTGGCCGTCGTGATCGAGCGGATCCTCGCCGAGCGGCTCGACACCCCCTAGAGCGGGACCCCGTGCCGGGCCAGCCACGGCACGGGGTCGATCGCCGATCCCAGCTCGTCGCTGACCCGCACCTCGAAGTGCAGGTGCGGTCCCGTCGAATTGCCGCTCGTGCCGGACTGCCCGATCAACTGCCCGGTCGACACCCGGTCCCCCTGGTCGACGGCCACGGCGGCCAGGTGCGCGTACTGCGTGCGGTAACCGCCGGAATGCCGGATCACGATCTCGATGCCGAAGGAACCCCCGCAGGACACCTTCACCACCCGGCCCGCCCCGACCGACCTCACCGGCGTGCCGATGGGCACCGCGAAGTCCTGCCCGGTATGGCGGTTCGCCCAGCGTTCGCCACCGCTCCCGAAACGCGCGGAAAGACGGTACGAAGGCACCGGCGCGACCCACTTGCGCTCGCTGTGCGTCCGCGCCCCGTCGAGGTGGACGGCGCCGCGGCATGAGCCCGCCTCCACCGAGGAGTCCGCCCGGCTCTGCAGCGTCGACCGCGCCTCGTCGAGCTTCGCCTCGATGGTCCGCTTCATCGCGGCCAGTTCGCCGTTCCGCTGGTCCAGCGCCTTCCGGGCGGACCGTGCCTTCGCCTCGTCGGCGGCGAGCCGGGCCTCGGCGCGACGGCTCTTGCCGACCGCGTTGCCGAGCGCCAGATCCGCGCGCCATGCGGCGCCCTGACCATGCATCAGCTCGTCGTCGCCGACCGCGAGCAGCATCTGCGCGGAGTACGGGAGCCCGTCCCCCTCCCGGTACTGGGCGCGCGCGATCCGCCCCAGGTCCTCGCGCAGCACCGTGATCTCCTGCCGCTCGCGCGCGAGAAGCCGCTCGGCCCGCTCCGCCCTGCCCCGCTGCGCGTCGGCAGCCTTGCGTCCCGCCTCGTACTCGCGCGACGCCGTGGCGGCCTCCTCGTACAGTCGCGCCACCCTGGCGCCGGCCTCGGAGCCGTCGTCCTCGCTCTCGGCCGTCGTGGGCCGGGACGCGAGAACCGCGAGTGCGCACAACAGCACCGGCAGGAGCAGGGGACGGCGGCGGAGAAAAGGCATGACAGCGATCGTGGACCGCCTCGGCGGGCCCGGTCTCGTCCACGTCGTACAGCCGGGGGACCTACGGCACGAATGGCCGACAGGACTGGGCCGAACAGGGCGCGTGCGGGACGTTTCAGTACGGGGCCTGCCATGTCACCGTCGTGCCGGAACCGCCCTCGCCGATGCCCGGTCCGTACGAGCTGTCGCCGCCCAGGGACTCGGCGCGTCGCGCTAGGTTCCGCAGCCCGCTGCGCCGGCCGCCCTCCGGGATGCCGACGCCGTCGTCGGCGACGGTGAGCCGGACGCCCTGCCGCCCGTCCGGCAGCCGCGCGGCCGCGTCGACCGTGACGTCGATCCGGGAAGCCCCGGAGTGGCGGAAGGCGTTGGACAGGGCCTCGCGCAGCGCGGCGATCAGGTTCTTGCAGGTGAGCTCGCCGACCGCGGTGTCGACGGGGCCGACGAAGCGGTGGCCGGGCTTGAAGCCCAGCGGCACGGCGGCCATGTCGATCTCGCGCAGGATCCGGGTGCGCAGTCCGGACGGCGGCTCCTCGGAACCCGGCTGGAGCGCGAAGACGGCCGTGCGGATCTCCTGGATGGTGACGTCGAGTTCGTCGACCACCCGTCCGACGCCCTCCCGCACCTCGGGCAGGGCCGACCCCCGCTGTGCGCTCTCCAGCATCATCCCGGTGCTGAACAGCCGCTGGATGACGAGATCGTGCAGATCCCGGGCGATCCGGTCGCGGTTCTCGAACACCGCGAGCCGCTCACGGTCGCGCTGGGTCTCGGCCACCATCAGCGCGAGCGCGGCCTGTGAGGCGAACTGCGCCGCCAGGACCCGTTCGGTCCCGGTGAAGGGCCGGCCGTCCTCGGCACGGGGCAGGACGAGGGCCCCCAGCAGCCGGCCGTCGCTCTGCAACGGCAGCATCATGATCGGTCCGTAGCCGCGGGCGAGGTCCGTGATCATGCGCGGCTCGGTGGCGGCGTCCTCGACGAACACCGGCTTTCCGTCGAGGAGTTCGGCGACGACCTGGCTCTCCGGCGGGACGACCACGCCGAGCGCCTTCGACGGATGGGCCGAGGAGACCGCGACAATCTCCAGACCACCCTCCACGGCGGGCAGCATCACGATCCCCGCGGCCGAGCGGGCCAGCCGGCGGGCCTGTTCGGCGACCACCTGGAGCGCGTCCTCGGCGTCGTCGCCCGCCAGGAGTGCCGTGGTGACGGCCACCGAGCCGTCGATCCACCGCTCGCGCTGCTGGGCGGCCTCGTACAGCCTGGCGTTGCCGATGGCGATGCCCGCCTCCGCCGCCAGGACGCGGACCAGATGGAGGTCGTAGTCGGTGAACGGACGGCCGTCCCGCTTCTCGGCCAAGTACAGATTGCCGAAGATCGCGCCCTGCACCCTGATCGGGACGCCCAGGAAGCTCCGCATCGGCGGGTGGTGCTCGGGGAGGCCGCAGGCGCGCGCGTCGTCCGCCAGGTTCGTGAGCCGTACCGGATCCGGGTCGTGGATGAGCGCCCCGAGGAGACCGCTCTGCCCGTCGGGGAGGCGCCCGATCCTCTGGGCGGTGTCCTCGTCCACGCCGTAGTACACGAAGTCCGCGAGCCCCTCCTCGTCCTCCGCCGCGACTCCCAGACCCGCGTAGCGGGCGTTCGTCAGCTCGGCCGCCGTCGCGCAGATCCGGTTGAGGGTGGCGTGCAGTTCGAGGCCCGAGCCGACCGATCGCAGGGCCTCCAGCAGTTGCGGCACCCGCGCGGTCAGCTCCGTGGACAGCCCACGCAGGCCGCGGGTCGTCGCGACCGCCGCGTCCGGGCTGCCGTCGGATGAGCGCGGGGCGGGAGCTGCCATGCCTTGAGCCTAATTAGTCCCCTTTGCAAGGGAAAGTCGGCTTCATGGGTGCGCGGCGGCGGTCAGGGGCCCGGCTCCGAGCAGCAGATCTCCTGCCGCCTCCCGTTCCACCATGTCCCGCAGCGGTCCTTCGGCGGCGGCCAGCCGAGCGTACGGACCGCGCTGGACCACGCGTCCCTCCACGAGCACGATCACCTCGTCCACCGCGTCGAGACCGGCCAGCCGATGCGTGATCAGCAGCGTCGTACGTCCTTCGGTCGCGGCCAGCAGGTCCGCGGTGAGCGCGTCGGCCGTCGGCAGGTCGAGATGCTCCGCGGGCTCGTCGAGGACGAGCACGGGGAAGTCGGCGAGGAGCGCCCTCGCCAGCGCGAGCCGCTGGCGCTGACCGCCGGACAGCCGGGCCCCGTGCTCGCCGATCAGGGTGTCGAGGCCGTCGGGCAGGCCGTCCGCCCACTCCAGGAGCCGGGCCCGGGCGAGCGCGTCACGCAGTCCGGCCTCGTCGGCGTCCTTCCGGGCCAGCAGCAGGTTCTCCCGGACGGTGCTGTCGAAGAGGTGGGCGTCCTGGGCGCAGAGCCCGATCAGACGGCGTACGGCGTCCCCGTCCATCGCGGCGGCGTCCGTGCCACCCAGCGTGCAGGTCCCCGCGCTCGCGTCCAGGAAGCGCAGCAGTACCTGCGCGAGCGTGGTCTTGCCGGACCCGGAGGGGCCCACGACGGCGATGCGTCGGCCCTGTTCGAGAGTCAGGTCGACGTCGGCGAGCGCGTCCCGGTCCTGTCCCTCGTGGCGCGCCCGCAGCCCCCGCACACGCAGCGGGAACGGCGAGGCGGGCGCGGGCTGCGGCCGCAACGGTTCGCGTACGGGCTCGGGGGCGTCCAGCACCTCGTACACGCGCTCCGCGCTCCTGCGCACCCGCTGCCGGTACTGGACGGCGAGGGGCAGCCCGAGGACGGCCTCGAACGCGGCCAGCGGGGTGAGGACGACGACGGCCATCGCGACACCGCTCAGGCGCCCGGCGGCGACCGCCTGCGCACCCGCGAGGGCCGTGGCCGCGACGGTCAGCCCGCACACGAGTGCCGTCAGCCCGTCGCCGAGCGCGGTCGCGGTGGCGCCCCGGGAGGCGAGGCGGGTGAGTACGGCGTCGGCCCTGCGCGCCTCGGCGGTACGGGCCGGAAGCGCGCCCGCGACGGTCAACTCCGCCGTTCCCGTGAGCAGATCGGCCACCTTCGTCGCCAGGACGCCCCGTGCGGGCGCGAGCCGCAGCTCGGCCCTCCGGGCGACGGCTCCGGTCACCAGGGGGACACCGACCCCGGCCGCGAGCAGCCCGAGAGCGAGGGCGGCACCGGCCTCCGGCAGCAGCCAGGCCGTGAAACCGACGGAGGCGGCGGAGACGACGAGCGCGGCTCCGGCGGGCAGCAGCCAGCGCAGCCAGTAGTCCTGCAACGCGTCCACATCGGCGACGAGCCGCGACAGCAGATCGCCGCGCCGGGTCGTCCGCAGTCCGGCGGGCGCCAGGCGCTCGACGCGCCGGTAGACCGCGACCCGTGTGTCGGCCAGCATCCGCAGCACCGCGTCGTGGGACACGAGCCGCTCCGCGTAACGGAAGACGGCCCGTCCGATGCCGAACGCCCGCGTCGCCGTCACGGCCACCATCAGATACAGCACGGGCGGCTGCTGGGACGCCCGCGAGATGAGCCAGCCGGACGTCGCCATCAGCCCGACGGCGCTTCCGAGGGCGAGGCTGCCGAGGAGCAGGGCCAGCGCGAGCGGCCCGCGCCGGGGAGCGGCCATCGCGCGCACCCGCGCGAGCACACCGCCCCGTGTCGACAGGACCGTTCCGGAGGCGGCCCCCTCGACCGCCGGTTCCACGTCGTGAAGCGGACGCGCACGGCCCGACTCCTCGGAGCCGGGTATCTCGACGAGCGCGCCGGCCTCCCTGGAGCGGGACGCCGGGACGCGCGGTCCGCCGTCCGTGGAGCCGGCCGTCCCGGGCTCCAGACGCACCACCCGGTCGGCCACCCCGAGCAGCGCCGGCCGGTGCACCACGAGCAGAACCGTGCGCCCCACGGCGAGCCGCCGCACGGCCTCCACGACCTCTGCCTCCGTCGCCCCGTCCAGCGCGGCCGTCGGCTCGTCGAGGAGCAGCACGGGCCGGTCGGCGAGGAACGCGCGCGCGAGGGCCAGGCGTTGGCGCTGACCGGCCGACAGCCCGGCACCGTCCTCGCCGAGGAGGGTGCCGGCGCCATCGGGCAGGGCATCGACGAAGGCCGCCGCGCCCGCGTCGGCGAGCGCCTGCCGCAGCGCCGCGTCGTCCGCGTCGGGCCGGGCCAGCCGTACGTTCTCGGCAATGGAACCGGCGTACAGGTGGGGACGCTGCGGCACCCAGGCGACCCGTGAGCGCCACTCGGCCAGGTCGGCCTCGGCGAGGTCGGTTCCGCCGATCCGTACGCGCCCCTCGTCGGGCTCCACGAATCCGAGCAGGACGTTCAGCAGCGTCGACTTGCCCACGCCGCTCGGCCCGACGAGAGCCACCGTCTCACCGGGTTCGACCGAGAAGGAGGCGTCCGAGACCGCGTCCGCCGAGCGCCCGGGGTACCGCACGGTCACGCCCTCGAAGTCGATCTCCCCCACCGGAACACGCAGCGCCCCGGAGGCCGGTGCCGGCGTCTCCAGGACGGAGAAGATCTCCTCCGCCGCCGCGAGTCCCTCGGCGGCGGCGTGATACTGCGCGCCCACCTGCCGCAGCGGCAGATACGCCTCGGGCGCCAGCACCAGGATCACCAGCCCCACGTACAGGTCCATCTCGCCGTGGACGAGCCGCATACCGATGGTCACGGCGACCAGAGCGACCGAGATGGTGGCGAGCAGCTCCAGGGCGAACGACGACAGGAAGGCGATCCGCAGCGTCCGCATGGTCGCCTGGCGGTACTCGCCGGTGATCTTCCTGATCGACTCGGCCTGCGCCTTGGCCCGGCCGAACACCTTGAGCGTGGGCAGTCCCGCGACGACGTCCAGGAAGTGCCCGGACAGGCGGGACAGCATCGTCCACTGCCGGTCCATCTGGGTTCGTGTGGCCCAGCCGATCAGCACCATGAAGAGGGGGATCAGCGGCAGCGTGCCGACGATGATCGCCGCCGAGACCCAGTCCTCTGTGACGATGCGCGCCAGCACGGCCACCGGAACCACCACCGAGAGTCCCAGCTGCGGCAGGTAGCGGGAGAAGTAGTCGTCGAGTGCGTCGACCCCTCGGGTGGCGAGGGCGATCAGCGACCCCGTCCGTTGGCCGCTCAGCCACCCCGGACCGAGCTCCGCGGCCCGGTCCAGCAGCCGGCCCCTGAGCTCCGACTTGACCGCCGCGCTCGCCCGGTGGGCGGCGAGCTCGGTCAGCCAGGCCACCACCGCACGGCCGGCCGCGACCGCCACCAGCAGCACCAGGGGTGTGCGCAGTTCGGCGACCGACAGGCCGTGCTGGAAGGCTCCGACCACGACCTCGGCGATGAGCATCGCTTGGGCGATGACCAGCGCCGCTCCGACGGCACCCAGCCCCACGACCGCCATGAGGAACAGGCGGGTGGCCCGGGCGTACCGGAGCAGACGCGGATCGATTGGTTTCACGTGAAACACACCCTTGGGCTCATCAGGCACGTTTCACGTGAAACATGCCCTGGGGTCGGATTCAGTGCGCGGCATCCGGGGCGATGTGATGCGTACCGATCCGCTTGCGGAACACCCAGTAGGTCCACGACTGGTACAGCAGGACGAGCGGTGTGGCGATTCCCGCGCACCACGTCATGATCTTCAGGGTGTAGGGGCTCGACGAGGCATTGGTGACCGTCAGGCTCCAGTCGGGATTGAGCGAGGACGGCATGACGTCCGGGAAGAGCGCCAGGAAGAGCATCGCGACGGCCGCCACGATGGTGAGACCCGACAGGATGAACGCCCAGCCCTCACGGCCGGCGTTGACCATCACCAGCGCGACGAGGAGTGCCGCCACGGCCACGATCAGCGCCACCAGCGACGCGGTGTCACCGCTCTCGGCCTGGGTCCAGAGCAGGAAGCCCAGCGCCGCCACGGCGGTCACCACACCCAGCTTCAGTGCCAGCTTCCTCGCCCGTTCCCGGATCTCTCCGACGGTCTTGAGTCCCACGAACACCGTGCCGTGGAAGGTGAACAGCGTCAGGGTGACCAGACCACCGAGGAGCGCGTACGGGTTCAGCAGATCCCCGACGTTGCCCACGTACTCGAAGTGTTCGTCGATCTTCACTCCGCGCACGATGTTGCCGAAGGCCACGCCCCACAGGACCGCCGGGATCAGCGAGGTCCAGAAGATCGCCGTCTCCCAGTTGCGCTGCCACTGCTCCTCGGGCCGCTTCGCCCGGTACTCGAAGGCGACACCGCGCACGATGAGGCAGACAAGAATGATCAGCAACGGCAGATAGAAGCCGGAGAAGAGCGTGGCGTACCACTCGGGGAAGGCGGCGAAGGTCGCACCGCCCGCCGAGAGCAGCCACACCTCGTTGCCGTCCCAGACGGGGCCGATCGTGTTGATCAGCACCCGCTTCTCGGGACGGTCCCGGGCCAGCAGCTTCGTCAGGATGCCGACTCCGAAGTCGAAGCCCTCCAGGAAGAAGTAGCCGGTCCACAGGACCGCGATGAGTACGAACCAGACGTCGTGAAGTTCCATGACTCAGCAGCTCCCTGGGCCTAGTAGGAGAAGGCCATCGGCTTGTCGGCGTCCTGGGAGTCGCCGCCGATCCTGGTGGGCGGGTTGAGGTCGGCCTCGGTGAGTTCCGGCGGCCCGGCCTTGACGTACTTCAGGAGCAGCTTGACCTCGACGACGGCGAGGATCGCGTAGAGCGCCGTGAAGACGATCATCGAGGTGAGTACCTCGCCCTGGGAGACGCCGGGGGAGACCGCGTGCCGGGTCTGCAGCACGCCGTAGACGACCCACGGCTGACGGCCCATCTCGGTGAAGATCCAGCCCCAGGAGTTGGCGATCAGCGGGAAGCCCAGCGTCAGGATCGCGATGCGCCAGTACCACTTGGTGAGGTTCGGGCCGAGCGCCTTGTTCTTGAACAGCACCAGATGCGGCACCTCGTCCTCACCCACCCTCAGGTGCTGAGGCAGCATGAACTTCTTGCGCGTGAGCCAGAGTCCGACCAGGCCGATCGCGAAGGACGTCATGCCGAAGCCGATCATCCAGCGGAACGCCCAGAAGGTGACGGGGATGATGGGGCGGTAGTCGCCCGGACCGTACTTCTCCTGCTCGGCCTTGTTGGTGTCGTTGATGCCGGGAACGTACGAGGTGAAGTCGTCGTCGGCGAGGAACGACAGTATCCCCGGGATGGACAGCTCGACGGTGTTGTGGCCCTTGCTGACATCGCCGTAGGCGAAGATCGAGAACGGCGCGGCGTCCTGACCGTCCCACAGCGCCTCCGCGGCGGCCATCTTCATCGGCTGCTGCTTGAACATGACCTTGCCGAGGGTGTCACCGCTGATCGCGGTGAGCAGTCCGGCGATGACGACCGTGACCAGCCCCAGCCGCAGCGAGGTCTTCATCACGGGGATGTGCTTCTTGCGCAGCAGATGGAAGGCTGCGATGCCGACCATGAAGGCGCCACCGGTCAGGAAGGACGCGGTGAGCGTGTGGAACGCCTGGGTCAGCGCCGTGTTCTGGGTCAGCACCTGCCAGAAGTCGGTGAGTTCGGCACGTCCCCGCGCCCCGTTGATCTTGTAGCCGACGGGGTGCTGCATCCACGAGTTGGCCGCGAGGATGAAGTACGCGGACAGGATCGTGCCGATGGAGACCATCCAGATGCAGGCCAGGTGGAGCCTCTTCGGGAGCTTGTCCCAGCCGAAGATCCACAGCCCGATGAACGTGGACTCGAAGAAGAAGGCGATCAGAGCCTCGAAAGCGAGCGGGGCACCGAAGATGTCACCGACGAAGCGTGAGTAGTCGGACCAGTTCATGCCGAACTGGAACTCCTGCACGATGCCGGTGACGACACCCATCGCGATGTTGATCAGGAAAAGCTTCCCCCAGAACTTGGTGGCCCTGAGGTACTTCTCCTTCTCCGTACGTACCCAGGCCGTCTGCAGGCCGGCCGTGAGGGCAGCGAGCGAGATGGTGAGAGGGACGAACAGGAAGTGGTAGACGGTGGTGATGCCGAACTGCCAGCGCGCCAGAGTCTCCGGCGCCAGAGCCAATTCCACGTCGTCAGTCTCCTTACGTCGCCGTGGTACAGCGGCAGTTTGCCCCCTTTGTCACGTACATCACGGGAGCAACCGGGACACGTTTGTGAACGCGTTCACATTCACAAGCAATTATGACGCATGGCCGTTCGAAGGGTGAGGGTGGGGGTCCCTAGTCGGTTCGAGGGCCTTCGGGGGCCTGGGGGCTTCCCTTGAACTTCAACATAATGTTGAATCCGCGGCATGCAGATACGGATCTCCTGGCCCGCGGGAAACCTCACCGCGACCCTCGACGACACCCCGACCACCCAGGCGCTGCCGCTCTCCTCCACCGCCCGCACCTGGGGCGAGGAGGTCTACTTCGACACCGGGGTCGCGGTCGCCCGCGAAGCGGACGCCCGGGAGGTGGTCCCGCCGGGCACGGTGGCCTTCTGGACCGACGGCGACGCTCTCGCCCTCCCCTACGGACCCACGCCGATCTCGCGAGGCGACGAGTGCCGCCTCGCGAGCCCGTGCAACGTCCTCGGCCGCCTCGACGGCGACGCTCACTCACTGGCCACGGTGCGCGACGGCGATCCCGTCCGAGTGGAACCCGTCGACGCCGGTGCTTCCGCGAGCCGGTAGCCCCGACGGACCGGGGGGATGCCGACGGACCGGACACCGGCCGTCCTCCACCGGTGCGCTCGTCGGCCGACGGCCCGCGGCGAACCGGCCGCGACCGCGCGGGGCAGAGGCCCCGAGCGGACCGCGCGATGGCTCCGCCGGCCTGCGCCCCCGACCCGTGACGGCCTTTGCCGGCGCCGGCTGCTCACGGCGGCTCCCGGGGCTCCCGGCGGACTAGAGCGAGGCGCGGAAGCCTTCCGTCGCCTTCAGGAAGATGTCGTTCGCCTCGGTCTCGCCGATCGTGACGCGCACGCCCTCGCCGGCGAAGGGACGCACCACGACCCCGGCGCGCTCGCAGTGCGCGGCGAAGTCGAGCGTGCGCTCCCCCAGCCGCAGCCACACGAAGTTGGCCTGGGTCTCGGGAACCGTCCAGCCCTGACCGCGCAGCGTCTCGACGACCCGGTTGCGCTCGCAGACCAGGGAGCCGACCCGGCCGAGCAGCTCGTCCTCGGCACGCAGACTCGCCACCGCCGCGTCCTGGGCCAGCTGACTCACACCGAACGGCACCGCGGTCTTGCGCAGGGCCGCCGCCACCGGCTCATGGGCGATCGCGAAGCCGACGCGGAGCCCGGCCAGGCCGTACGCCTTGGAGAAGGTGCGCAGCACGCAGACGTTGGGCCGGTCCCGGTAGACGGCCACGCCGTCCGGCACCTCGACGTCGCGGACGAACTCGCGGTACGCCTCGTCCAGGACGACCAGCACGTCGCCCGGCACCCGGTCGAGGAAGCGCTCCAGCTCGGCCCGGCGCACCGAGGTGCCGGTGGGGTTGTTCGGGTTGCAGACGAAGATGAGCCGGGTGCGGTCGGTGATCGCGTCGGCCATCGCGTCCAGGTCGTGCACCTCGCCCGGCGTGAGCGGCACCTTCACCGAGGTCGCCCCGCTGATCTGCGTGATGATCGGGTACGCCTCGAAGGACCGCCAGGCGTAGATGACCTCGTCGCCGGGGCCGCTGGTGGCCTGGAGCAGCTGCTGCGCGACCCCGACCGACCCGGTGCCGGTCGCCAGGTGCGAGACGGGGACCCCGAAGCGGTCCGCCAGCTCGTTCATCAGGCCGGTGCACGCCATGTCCGGGTAGCGGTTGAACGACCCGGAGGCGGTCAGGAGGCTCTCCATCACCCCGGGCAACGGCGGATACGGGTTCTCGTTGGAGGACAGCTTGTATGCCACCGGACCGTCGGCCGCGGCGGGCTTGCCGGGCTTGTAGGTGGGGATACCCTCCAGCTCGGCACGCAGCTTGGGGCTCGTCTCGCTCACCGCAGTCCTCCTCGCGACCACCGGCGGCTCATGACCACCGCCGGCTACCAATGCTTCTCACCTTATGAGGATTCGGCGCCGCTGCGAATGGGCTGTGGACAACCGGGCGGCAACCCGCGCCGGACCGTCCGCCGCCTCCGGGCGACCCCACGGTCATCCTTGTACGAAGGTGCACGAAAAGGGGGGCGCGTCACTCGGGCACGCACGCGCCGGTGGCTCACGCCGTGGCGCGCATCCCTCGTGAAGGTGAGTTGAGACCTCTTCGAAACATGGCCCCCTTGGCAGGCCTGTGCGTGTCGACAAGTCACGTACTGCCATTGGATCGTTCAACTGACTTGTTTTCTAAGGTTGTTGCTCCCTTTCGACCATGCAGAAACGTGCCTGTCAACGCGCGCATATGCGTCCGCACTACCCCACCGCATGAGCCCTACTATCGGCTCGCCATGACAGCAGCAGGGAAGCACCAGGTGAGCCGGGCGGAGACCTCCCGCCGAGGCGGTCGACCGGGCCGGGCGGGCATCAGAGACGTGGCTGCGGCCGCAGGGGTCTCCATCACGACTGTGTCCGACGCCCTCAACGGCAAGGGCCGGCTCCCGGACGCCACCCGACGCCATGTCCGCGAGGTCGCCGACCGGCTGGGCTATCGCCCGTCGGCCGCGGCCCGAACCCTCCGTACCGGCAAGTCGGGGCTGATCGGCCTGACCGTGACGACGTACGGGGATGAACCTTTCACCTTCACCGAGTTCGCGTACTTCGCGGAGATGGCCAGAGCCGCGACGTCGGCCGCGCTGGCCCGGGGCTACGCCCTGGTGATCCTCCCCGCGACCTCGCGCCACGACGTGTGGTCGAACGTCGCCCTGGACGGGACCGTGGTCATCGACCCGTCCGACCAGGACCCGGTCGTCAGCGAACTGGTCCGCCAGGGCTTACCCGTCGTCTCCGACGGCCGCCCGGCGGGCTCGCTCCCGGTCACCGCCTGGGTGGACAACGACCACGAGGCCGCGGTCCTGGGCATCCTCGACCACCTGGCCGACGCCGGCGCCCGCCGGATCGGCCTCCTCACCGGCACCACCACGGACACGTACACCCATCTCTCCACCACCGCATACCTGCACTGGTGCGAGCGGGTGGGCCAGGATCCGGTGTACGAGGCCTACCCCGCGCACGATCCCTGCGCCGGAGCCGTCGCCGCCGACCGGCTGCTCGCCCGGCCCGACCGCCCCGACGCCGTCTACGGGCTCTTCGACCCGAACGGCACGGACCTGCTGGCCGCGGCCCGCCGGTACGGCCTGCGTGTCCCGGACGACCTGCTGCTCGTCTGCTGCAGCGAGTCCACCGTCTACGCCAACACCGAGCCGCCCATCACCACGCTCTCGCTCAAGCCGCGCCGCATCGGCACGGCCGTGGTCCAGCTCCTCATCGACGCCATCGAAGGGGTCGAATCGGACCATCCGGTCGAGCAGGTGATACCCACGGAACTGATCGTCCGGACGTCCTCGGAGCGCCGCTCGCCGCGCACGACGGTCAGTCCGCCACGATCACCCGAGGAGGGTTGACGTCCCGTAAACAAGGGGCGCCACCAAAAGGGCTGGGATAGCACCGCCCAATTCGGGCGAAAACCGCGGTGAACAGGGCTCCTGCTCCGATTCACCACCCCTGGGTCATCACATGGCGCGATCCGCATTCCTATGATGGGCGGACGACACCGCGGGCCGCTGCGACCAGGCAGTCCGATCCGGTGCAGATGCGGCGCGATGGTGGTGGAGGGGTCGATGACTCAGGGGGCCGGTCAGGGACCCGAGGTGGTGCGGACGGCGACGTTGCGCGACTTCCGGGTGCCCGCGTACGTCCACGAGACCGGTCCGTACACGCCCAGCACTCCCCCTGGCGAGGCCACCGGCCCCGCCGGGGAGCCGGGCGAGTACCGGAACCCGGCCCCGGCCGAGTACCGGAACCAGCAGCAGGCCGAGCGCCGGGCCCCGGACACGGCGGAGCACCGGACCGCGAACGCGGCGGAGCGCCGGGCGCCGGAGTCGGCCGAGCACCAGACCCCGGAATCGGCTGCGTACCCGTCCACGGACTACCGGACGGACTACACGGAGGAGTACACGCCCACGCAGCGGGACCTCCCCGTCATCAACCGGGGCGACACCGTCCAGGTCACCGTCGACCCGGCCGCCGTGCCCGCCCCCACGCCCGCCGACGGACCCGGCCCGCTGTACGTGGTCGGCGACGTGCACGGCTTCCTGGACCAGCTGGTCGCGGCGCTCCAGGAGCGGGGCCTCGTCGACGCCTCGGGCAACTGGTCCGCGGGCAACGCCCGCCTGTGGTTCCTCGGCGACTTCACCGACCGCGGACCCGACGGCATCGGCGTGATCGACCTCGTGATGCGGCTGTCCGCCGAGGCCGCCGCGGCCGGCGGCTACTGCAAGGCCCTCATGGGCAACCACGAGTTGCTGCTCCTCGGCGCCAAGCGGTTCGCCGACACCCCGGTCAACTCCGGCGCGGGCACCGCCACCTTCCAGGCCGCCTGGCTGCTCAACGGCGGGCAGAAGACCGACATGGACCGCCTCCAGGACCACCACCTCCAGTGGATGGCCCGGCTCGACGCCATGGAACTGGTCGACGGGCACCTCCTGGTCCACTCGGACACGACCGCCTACCTCGACTACGGCGACTCCATCGAAGCGGTCAACGACACCGTCCGCGAAACCCTCACCCGCAACGACGCCGACGAGTGCTGGGACCTGTTCCGCAAGTTGACCAAGCGCTTCGCCTTCCGCGACGACGGCGGTTCCGAGGCCGTCCGCGAACTGCTGAACGCCTACGGCGGCAAGCGCATCGTCCATGGTCACAGCCCCATCCCGTACCTCCTGGGCGAGGTCGGCTCCGAGGACGGCGAGGACGGCGCGGGCCCCGTGGTCGAAGGACCCCACCTGTACGCCGACGGGCTGGCCATCGCGATGGACGGCGGAGTGACCATGGCCGGAAAGCTGCTGGTCCAGCAACTTCCCCTGGATACCTGAGCGTTCGCCGGGCAGGCGTCCCCCAGGAGGACTGCGCCGAGCCAGGGGCCTATTTCTGGAAACCCCCTGTCACGGCGTGCCGTCACCGCTCTACCATCGGCTTATCCGTAGCAGGCTCCCCTCCGTTTCTGCCCGACGGCTCGTCAGCGTGCGAGCCACCAGCCCTACGGAGCATCGGGGGATGCACATGAACAGCGTTCCGCAGCACCTGCTGAGCGAGGACCGCCAGGAATACGAGCGGATCCTCGACGAGGCGCTGCGCTCCGCACCACACCGCCCGGAACTCGCCGCTGTCGGCCAGCGGCTCAACCCCGAACAACTGCGCACCATGGCACTCAACGCCACCGCGCTCATCACGGCGGCCGCGGCGACCGAGTACCAGAACTATGTGAAGGCCCGTGAGGAACTGCGCAACCCGGCGTCGTCCCACCCGGTCGTGAGCGAGGAAGTCGGTTCCCCGGAGCCGGGCGCGACCGCGATGGGGCTCGCCGCCACCGTGGGGGAGGTCACCGAGACCGCCGGAGCCGGCGCCATCGCCGTCGTCGCGGTGCTCGCGCCCGTGCTCGCGGGCACGGCAGCGGCGATCTTCCTGCTCGTCGGGTACATCCTGAAGATGCTCGACCCCGAGCCGGCGTTCGCCAAGACCCTCCTGACCACGGGGTGGGTCTTCGGCGCGGTCACGGCGGCCGCGATCCTGGTCGCCGCGGTCGGACTGCTGCTGACGGCATTGCGCAACAGCTCGTCCTCCCTTCCGGACGAGGCCCGCGGCGAACTGCGCGAACAAGTGGTCCGGGCCAGGGAAGCGTGGCACGACGCTCTGCTGGAGCGCGGCGTCCTGCCGTTCCTCCGGGAGGCCCTCGCCGATCCCGGCTCCGCCGCGCTGGGCCGCCAGGCCTCGGCGCCGAGCCGCATCCCGCACCTCGGGTACAACCGGCCGGGGTTCAGCAGCCCCGAAGGCGGACCGTCGGCAGGACCGCGCCCGAGCTTCTCCAGTCCGGACTTCACCAGCCCGGACTTCGGCGGACCGGAGCACCAGCCCGAGTAGGACCCCGGTCGGCCGACGGCCGGGGGAATCCGGGCCCGCGCTCCAGCGGCGCGGGCCCGCACGGGGCCTGTCCCCGTGCCCTCCTGCCCCCGTGCGACGGCTTCGGTCTCATGGCCTCATTGCCTCACGGCCTCACGGCCTCACGGCCTCAGCCGCGGACGATGCCCAGACGCCGTGCCGCGCTCATCCAGGCCGGGAACTGGGACAGCAAGCGGTCGTACAGCTCCGGGTCCGGCACGGTACTGATGTCGTCGACGGCGAAGAAGCCGACATTGTCGACGCGTCGGTCGGGGAGTGCGTCGAACCGCTCCAGCACGCCGTAGTTCGACCGCCCCAGTCCCACGAACTGCCAGAAGATCGGCTCCTCCACCGCCGCACGCAGCTCGTTCTCGATCTCCTTGTTGCGGTAGATGCCGCCGTCGGAGAAGAACAGCACCAGCGTGGGATCGGCGGCCGGGTTCTCACGGACGAACGACCGCACCTCGGCGATGACCTTCTGCTCCTCGTTCTGGATGCCCACCGCGCGCATGTCCACCTGCCCCGGCCGCAGACCCTTGCGCGGCTTCTTGCGCCGGAACAGGGTCAGCTCACCTACCCGGACGTGAAGCTCCAGCCATTCGGGCAGTTCCCCCAGCACCAGGTCCGGCAGGCGGGCCGGGTTGGAGGCGAAGGTCCACGCCTGCATCTCCCCGTCGTCGTCGAGCTGCGCTGCCACCGCGGCCATCCGCTCCACCACATCGGCCACGACGCCGCGCGAATACAGGAAGGACATCGAGCCCGAGGCGTCGAGGACCAGGACGACACGGGCCCTGACACCCTCCGCGCCGTGCTTGCGCAGGCTGACGGCCACCTGCTCCTTGCGCAGGGACAGCCGCTTGCGCATGTCCACGGGCAGGTGCTCCTCACCCTTGACCAGGCGAGGAGGGGTGGCCTGCGGCGCCGTGGGAACCGGCGGTCCCACGACCGGCGGAGCGGGCGCGGGCGCCGTGGCGGGGAGGGGCGGACGAGGTGCCAGGGGTGCCGGCGGCGCGGCGGGCACCGGAGCCGGGGGTGCCGTCGGCGCGGGCGGAGCGGCGGGCACCGGCGTCTGGTGGGCCATCGCCGCGGCATCGGGGACGGCCGGCTCCGCGGTGGCGGGCTCCTCGTCCACGCTGATCCCGAAGTCGGTGGCGAGGCCCGCCAGTCCGGAGTCGTAGCCCTGTCCGACCGCGCGGAACTTCCACTGGCCGCCCCTCAGATAGAGCTCGCCGCCGATGAACGCCGTCTCCGTCGTGGCCTCCATCTCGAAACGCGCGAGCTCCTGGCCCGTCCCGGCGTCCAGCAGCCTGAGCATCAGGCCCGACAGCTGACCGAAGGTGCCGCCGTCGGCCGAGGCTCCCAGCACGACACGTTGGACGGCGGGCTCCAGGGCACGCAGGTCCACCCCGACGGTGTCCGTCGTGCCGCCGGCGTCCTGACGCTTCCCGAGGTGACGCACGGCGCCGGAGGCGTGCTGCGGCTGGTTGTAGAAGACGAAGTCCCCGTCGTCCCTCACCCGTCCGTCCGCCCCGAGCAGGAGCGCCGAGGCATCGGCGTCCGGCGCACCAGGCCCGGCGGACCAGCCGAGCACGACCTGCACGGCCTCGGCGGCCACGGGAAGATTGGCGCCTTTGCTCATGGATGTGGCTGTCATGGGCCCAGTCTGCCAACTGAACCGGTCCCCGGGACCGCCCCCTACGCACACCCGTACCCATCGGACAGCCCAGGGGCTTCTGCCGACTGAAGACGCGTCAGCCCACGAGCGGGAGACGGCCCCTCCCTCCTTCGGGAGGGAAGGGCCACTCGGCGGGACCCTCGTCGGATCAGTCCGCGATCGGCAGGTAGACCCGGTTGCCGCTGGACGCGAACTCCTTCGACTTCTGGAGCATCCCCTCGGCGATCTCCTCCGGAGAAGCCCCCTCGGCCGCCGCACCACCGAATCGCTCGGTGATGCTCTGGCTGATCTTCATCGAGCAGAACTTCGGCCCGCACATGGAGCAGAAGTGGGCCGTCTTGGCGGGCTCGGCCGGCAGGGTCTCGTCGTGGAACTCGCGTGCCGTGTCCGGGTCGAGCGCCAGGTTGAACTGGTCCTCCCACCGGAACTCGAAGCGGGCGTCGGACAGCGCGTCGTCCCACTCCTGTGCACCCGGGTGCCCCTTGGCGAGGTCGGCGGCGTGAGCGGCGATCTTGTAGGTGATGACGCCGGTCTTGACGTCGTCACGGTTGGGCAGGCCCAGGTGCTCCTTGGGTGTCACGTAGCAGAGCATGGCCGTGCCCCACCAGGCGATCATCGCGGCGCCGATACCGGAGGTGATGTGGTCGTACGCCGGCGCGACGTCCGTGGTCAGCGGGCCGAGCGTATAGAACGGAGCCTCATCGCAGATCTCCTGCTGAAGGTCGATGTTCTCCTTGATCTTGTGCATCGGGACATGTCCCGGGCCCTCGATCATGGTCTGAACATGGAAACGCTTGGCGATCGTGTTGAGTTCCCCGAGCGTGCGCAACTCCGCGAACTGCGCCTCGTCGTTGGCGTCCGCGATCGAGCCCGGGCGAAGGCCGTCGCCCAGCGAGTACGTGACGTCGTACGCGGCGAGGATCTCGCAGAGCTCCTCGAAGTTCTCGTACAGGAACGACTCCTTGTGGTGCGCGAGGCACCACGCGGCCATGATGGAGCCGCCGCGCGAGACGATGCCGGTCTTGCGGTTCGCGGTGAGCGGCACATACGGCAGCCGCACACCCGCATGGACGGTCATGTAGTCCACGCCCTGTTCGGCCTGCTCGATGACCGTGTCCTTGTAGATCTCCCAGGTCAGTTCCTCGGCGCGGCCGTCGACCTTCTCCAGTGCCTGGTAGAGCGGCACGGTGCCGATGGGCACGGGGGAGTTGCGCAGCACCCACTCGCGGGTGGTGTGGATGTTGCGGCCGGTGGACAGGTCCATGACCGTGTCCGCGCCCCAGCGGGTCGCCCAGGTCATCTTCTCGACCTCCTCCTCGATGGAGGAAGTGACCGCCGAATTGCCGATGTTGGCGTTGACCTTCACCAGGAACCGCTTGCCGATGATCATCGGCTCGATCTCCGGGTGGTTGACGTTCGCGGGAAGCACCGCGCGCCCCGCGGCGATCTCCTCGCGTACGACCTCGGGCTCGACGTTCTCGCGGACCGCCACGAATTCCATCTCGGGCGTGATCTCGCCCCGGCGGGCGTAAGCGAGTTGCGTGACCGCCTGCCCGTCCCGGCCCCGGCGTGGCTGCCGCGGCCTGCCGGGGAAGACGGCGTCGAGGTTGCGCAGTCCCCCGCGCGGTGAGGTGTGCTTGATCCCGTCGTCCTCGGGACGGACGGGGCGGCCCGCGTATTCCTCGGTGTCGCCGCGGGCGATGATCCAGTTCTCGCGCAGGGGCGCCAGGCCCCTGCGCACATCGGTGTCGACGGATGGATCGGTGTACGGGCCGGAGGTGTCGTACAGCGTGACGGACTGCCCGTTGGTGAGGTGCACCTGACGGACCGGCACCCGTACATCGGGGCGCGGACCCCCGACGTACCCCTTGTGCCAGCCGATGGACTTCCCGGCCTCGCCGTTCGAGGACGGGGAAGAAGCCCCGTCCGTCTGGCTGGAGGCAGGCGTGCGTACGTCCTTGTCGGTCATGAGACCTACTCCCTACGCCGGCATTACCCGGTAACAGGTTCGGCGGTCGACGCAGCGGCTTCCGTCTGTCGATGTTTCATGTGAAACATCGATGAGGCGGAGGTCAGCGCCCTCTCAGCCCGGTGCTCCGAGCTCCCGCGTGTGCAAAGGTGCCTCCACGCTAGCGTCATATCTGGCGCGGTGAACAGAGGGCCCCTGCCGTTCTTGCGATGATCGGTCGGTGACCACGACGCAGCAGTCCCCGTTCCCGCCGTCCGAGCCGCCGCGCGGTGCAGCCTCCGGCGACGGCCGCAGGCATGGCCCCGGTGGCGGCTCCGGACGCGGATCCGGCGGTGGCCGTGGACCAGGCGGCGGGCATGGCCACGGTCCCGGCAACGGGCACGGCGGCGGTCCGGGCGACGGTCACGACGACAGTCCCGGCGGAGGGCACGGACACGGCCCCGGCGGAGGCCATGGCCACTCGCACAGTCACAGCCACGGCCCGGCCGCACCCGTCTCCCGCCACCTGCGCAAGGTCATCGCCGCGGTGCTGATCCCCTTCGCGGCAGCGGTCGTCGTGGGTCTCCTGGTGCTCTGGCCCGGTGGCGCTCCGTCCCACGAGCGGACCGGCGTCGGCTTCGACCGGCAGACACAGCAGGCGACGGTCACCCAGGTCGACGAGGTGGACTGCAAGGCGGTGAACGCCGCGGGGCAGGCGCCGAGCGGCGACAACTCCACCGCCCAGGGGTCGTCCACGCAGCAGCGGGCGAAGGGGGAGTGCAAGAAGGCCACGATCCGGATCGACACCGGCAAGGACGAGGGCCGCACGTTCACGGAGATCATTCAGCCCGACCAGACCCGGCAGTTGCACGAGGGACAGAAGGTCGTCGTCGCGTACGAGCCGTCGGCGCCGAAGGACCTCCAGTACTCGGTCACCGACGTCAACCGGAAGTTCCCCCTGACCCTGCTCGCCGGGATCTTCGCGGTCGTCGTCGTGGTCGTGGGCCGGATGCGCGGCGTCATGGCGCTGGTCGCGCTGGCCATCAGCTTCCTGATCCTGACGTTCTTCATCCTGCCGGCGATCCTGGAAGGCTCGAACCCGCTGATCGTGGCGGTCGTCGGCTCCAGCGCCATCATGCTGATCGCCCTCTACATGTGTCATGGTCTCTCGGCCCGCACATCGGTGGCCGTCATCGGCACGCTGCTCTCGCTGGTGCTGATCGGTGTGCTCGGCTCCGCCTTCATCGGATGGGCGGCGCTGACCGGCAACACCGACGACAACACCGGCCTGATCCATGGCCTGTATCCGTCCATCGACATGAGCGGTCTGCTGCTCGCGGGCGTCATCATCGGTTCGCTCGGTGTCCTCGACGACGTGACCGTCACACAGACATCCGCGGTCTGGGAGCTGCACGAGGCGAATCCGACGATGGGCCGGCGCGGCCTGTACCGCGCGGGCATCCGCATCGGCCGTGACCACATCGCGTCGGTCGTGAACACCCTCGTCCTCGCCTACGCGGGCGCCGCACTGCCACTGCTGCTGCTCTTCTCGATCGCGCAGAGCAGCGTGGCCACGGTGGCCAACAGCGAACTCGTCGCCGAGGAGATCGTGCGCACCCTGATCGGCTCGATCGGGCTGGTCGCCTCCGTGCCGGTGACCACGGCGCTGGCCGCGCTGGTGGTCGCCGCCGACCGCCCTGAGGCCGCGCAGAGCGTGCCTGAGCCCGCGAGGGCCAGGACGCCGGTGCGCGGCGGTGGCGGTCGCCGCCGTAAGCGCTGAAACCATCAGTCCCCGCGCCGACGGTGAGGAAGCGTTACTCCACTTGAGGATGCGGACGTTCGTCAGCCCGCGCTCTGCTCCTCCGCCAGGATGCGGTCGAGGGCCTCGTCGAGATGCGTGTCGAAGCCGGCCAGGGCACGCTCCTGCCCGAGCGGAACCAGTTTGTCGGTGCGGTCGAGGAACGCGACGAGCGGCGCGGCGCCGGACCGGAACAGTGCGTGGTCACCGCCCACCTGAAGGCGGATCAGGACCTCACCGAGGGACTCCGGATCGGCCGGCGCGATGCGCACATCACCGTCACCGCACGGGCGCCCCACACCGTCGATCAGCAATTCCCGCCCGAACGCCCAGGTCACCGGCGCATCGCCAGGCAGATGGAAGGTCAGCCGCACCGCGTACGGATCACAGGTCTCGTATCGCAGTTCCACAGGGATGCGGAAAGAGAGCTCCTCCGACACGAGGAAGCTCATCATGACCTCTGCCTGTACCGACTCGCGCATCGCCTACCCCGTCGTTTGCCGTCGTCCTGGCCAGGAATCGTCCCCCTGACACTGCTGGAATCTTGCAGAACGTGCACGAGAGATCACAAGGAGTGAGTTTTCAGATACTGATAGAGATCGCGAGTGTCCCTAGCAGCCGGCCGATCTCGCTCTGCAATTGGCGTGCGGCGGGTAGCAACCGCTCGGCCTGATGGGAAGGGAGGGAAATGGCCATCGTCGCGGCCGTGCTGCCCGCTGTGATGGGGATGGCGGCGCAGACCGTGCCCAGCGCGTACTCCTGCCGCTCGATGACCGGCTCCATGCGCCCCGTCCGCTCCAGGCGCCGCAACAGGCTGTCGTTGTCACGCACCGTGTACGGGGTGATCGACTGCACCGGATAGCGGTCGAGGTGGTCACGGCGGGCCTTGTCGTCCAGCTGGGACAGCAGGCACTGGCCGATCGCGTGGGCGTGGCCGGTCTCGCGGAAGTCGGCCCACTCCTCGACGGCGGGGGTGGCCGGGCTGTCGGCGACGCAGATGACGTCGATCTCGCCGTCCCGGTAGTTCGCGTAGTAGACGGGCACGCCGATCGCATCGCGCCAGTGCGCCAGTGCGTCACTCATCGTGCTGCGACGTTTCTGCTGCGCTCCACTGCTGCTCAGCCGCTCGGCCGACTCCCCTAGGAAGAAGAGTCCCTTGTCCCGGCGCAGATAGCCCTCGTGGGCCAGGGTGCGCAGCAGGTGGTACGCCGTCGGCAGCGCGAGCCCGGCCTCCCGGGCCAGCTGCTTGGCGGGCGCCCCGTGCTCGCGCGACGCCACCGCCTCCAGGAGCCGCATCGCGCGCTGCACCGAGCCGATCAGGGTGGTGGAGTTCGACTCCACGGGCGGGACGTGTGCGGCGCGGGTCTCGCCGGGGGTGGTGAGGGGCTGGGTCGGCGGAACGCGTGACGCCGTGGGTCCGCCCGACCGCTGGACGGGGGGAGCAGGTGATTGTGCGGGTGCGGTGTCAACCGTGGCCAAGGGGCACTCCCGAAGCGCGAGGGGAACCGCCCGTGCGGGGGAACACGGGAGGGGGCTGTGCGCTGCCCGCGGGGGCCGGCCCCGCGTCGAGCTCCGGACTTTAACCGTCTGTCACCGCTCGCAGACGGCCTCACCGGGAAACTTCCCTCGGGCGAGGGAACCTGGAGTTCCCTTTCCCGGCGCACCCGTTACCCCACGCTCACCCTCTCGCGTCTCACCAGTCGCTGCGGGACGACGAGCCCGCCATGAACTTCCGCACGATGTAGATCAGTCCGCCGACCAGCGCGACGAAGATCAGCAGCTTGAAGAGCAGGCCGATGACGAATCCGACGACGCTGGCTATCAGGCCGCCGAACACGACCAGGGCGATGACCGGCACCGCGACCCACTTCACCCACCACGGCATACCGCTGAAGATCTCTCGCATCGCCCTCGTCCTTACCTCTCTTCGCCCGTCGCCCCAAGTCCGGGGCCGTGATTCCGGGTTCTCCGATGTCCTGCTTCGATGCTAGGCCGGGAGAGACGCGTACAGGGGCCTCGCACCCCTTGTCCTCCCCTGACCGTTCCCCTAGGGAACCCTGAGGCCGCGGTCAGCTCTCGGGCGGAGAGAACACCACCAGGACCCTCAGATCCTCGGTGATGTGGTGGAACTTGTGGGCGACGCCCGCGGGTACGTAGACGACGCTGCCGCGCGCCACCTGCGTGGTCTCCAGTCCGACCGTGATCGAGGCCCGCCCGCTCACCACGAAGTACACCTCGTCCTGCTGGTGCGGCTTCTGTGGGTCGAGCTCACCCGCGTCGAGCGCGTAGAGGCCGACCGACATGTTCCGCTCGCGCAGGAACTGCAGGTAGGCGCCTTCGTTGGCGGCGCGTTCCGCCTCCAGTTCGTCCAGCCGGAATGCCTTCATCGCTCTTGTCCGCTCTCGTACCCCACAAGCTGTGCGCACAGCCTGCTCGCCAGTCGATCTCTTCTGCCACGATCAGACACATGAAGAATTTCGTAGTCAAGACACTCGCCAACGCGGGGGCCCTGGCCGTCGCGGTGTGGCTGCTCGACAAGATCACCCTCACGGGGGACAGCACCGGCAAGAAGGTCGGCACGCTGCTGCTCGTCGCGCTGGTCTTCGGCCTGGTGAACTTCCTGGTCAAGCCCATCGTGCAGATCCTGACCTTCCCGCTCTTCATTCTCACGCTCGGCCTGATCACGCTCGTGGTCAATGCACTGATGCTGCTGCTCACCTCGTGGCTGGCCGACAAGCTCGACCTGAGCTTCCACGTCGAGGGCTTCTGGACCGCCGTCCTGGGCGGTCTGATCATTTCCGTCGTGTCCTGGGCGCTCAACGTCGTGCTGCCCGACGGCAAGGACTGAGTACCCATGCCCTATCGCGTCTGTTTCGTCTGCACCGGCAACATCTGCCGCTCCCCGATGGCGGAGTCCGTCTTCCGCGCCCGTGTGGAAGAAGCCGGGCTCGATCAGCTCGTCGAGGTCGACAGCGCGGGTACGGGCGGCTGGCACGAGGGCGACGGCGCCGACCCGCGGACCGTCGCCGTCCTGGAGGCGCACGGCTACGGGAGCGACCACACCGCCCGGCAGTTCCAGGCCTCGTGGTTCTCCCGCCTCGACCTCGTCGTCGCCCTCGACTCCGGCCACCTGAAGGCGCTGCGCCGTCTCGCGCCCACCCCCGAGGACGCCGACAAGGTCAGGCTGCTGCGGTCGTACGACCCCGCCGCGGGCGACGATCCGGATGTCCCGGATCCGTATTACGGACGTATGGACGGCTTCGAGGAGTGTCTTGAGATGGTGGAGGCGGCGAGCGTCGGTCTGCTCGCCGCTGTACAGGAGCAAGTGGAGGGACAGGTCTCATGACCTCAGGGGATTTCGTCGCGCCGAGCGGTGACGGCACGCGCGCGGTGCGGGCTGGGCTGCCCGAGCCCGTCAAGTACGAGCCGACGCTTCCGGGACCGGTCTTCGCCGCGCACTTCCACCTGCCCGGCGATCCCACCGGCCCGTACGCCTACGGCCGCGACGAGAACCCGACCTGGACACTCCTGGAGCGCGCCATCGGCGAGCTGGAGGCCCCCGGGCAGGACGGCGTCGAGACCCTCGCCTTCCCCTCGGGCATGGCCGCCATCTCCGCCGTCCTCTTCTCGCAGCTGCGCGCCGGCGACGTCGTGGTCCTGCCCGACGACGGCTATCAGGTGCTCCCGCTGGTGCGCGAGCAGCTGACCGCGTACGGCATCGAGGTGCGCACCGCCCCGACCGCCGGCGACGCCCAGCTGGAGGTGCTCGACGGCGCGAAGCTGCTGTGGATCGAGACGCCGTCGAACCCGGGCCTGGACGTGTGCGACATCCGGCGGCTGGTCACGGCGGCCCACGCGCAGGGCACGCTCGTCGCCGTCGACAACACCCTGGCCACTCCGCTCGGACAGCGCCCGCTGGAGCTCGGCGCGGACTTCTCGGTCGCGAGCGGCACCAAGATGCTCACCGGGCACGGCGACGTCCTGCTGGGGTACGTCAGCGCCCGCGACGGCGCGCTGATGGTTCCGGTGAAGCGCTGGCGGAAGATCGTCGGCGCGATCCCCGGTCCCATGGAGGCCTGGCTCGCGCACCGCTCGCTCGCCACCCTCCAGCTGCGCGCCGACCGGCAGACCTCCAGCGCCCTGATCGTCGCCGAGGCCCTGCGGGAGCGGCCCGAGGTGTCCGGGCTGCGCTATCCCGGTCTGCCCGACGACCCCTCGCACAAGATCGCCACTCAGCAGATGCGGCGGTTCGGATGCGTGGTGTCCTTCACGCTGTCCACGCGCGCGCGTGCCGACCGTTTTCTCGACGCGCTGCGTCTGGTGGACGACGCGACGAGCTTCGGCGGTGTCCGGTCCACGGCGGAACGGCGGGGACGCTGGGGCGGAGACGCGGTGCCGGAAGGCTTTGTCCGCCTCTCCGTCGGTGCGGAGGACCCGGAGGACTTGGTGGCGGACCTGCTGCGGGCACTCGACGAGTCCGCGGAGTGAAGGCCTTCTGAGCGATCGCCGAGCCGGGACGTCGTGCGCGGCCGCGGGACCGGGGCTCCGCTCCGCACGACGGACGGTCCGAGCCTCCCCCCTCGTGGCTCGGACCGTCCCGGTTCTGCGCGCGAAGAACCGCGCGACCAAGGCTAGTTGACTCTGTGTCAGTGTCCAATCACTGTAGCGACAGCGACCTATCGACTTATTTATAGTTAGGGCTCGCGCGGGGGTGCTGGGAGGGGAGGGGCACCATGGATTTGGCCTTGCTGCGCACGTTCGTGACGGTGCACCGGGCCGGTTCCTTCACCCGCGCCGCCGCACTGCTCGGGCTCTCCCAGCCTGCCGTCACCTCGCAGATCCGCACGCTGGAGCGGCAGTTGGGGCGGCCGTTGTTCCTGCGCCAGGCCCGTGGGGTGACCCCCACGACCATCGGCGACGAACTGGCCCACAAGGCGGCACCGCACCTCGACGCCCTCGTGGAGATCACCGAGACCGGCCTCGACGAGGACTCGTCCTTGCGCACCCTTCATCTCGCCGGGCCGCCGGAGTTCACCGCAGAGCGGGCACTGCCCGCGCTCACCGAGCTGATCGGCGACGACGGCCAGGGCCTGGCGCTGCGCGCCTCCTTCGGCAACGCCGAGGAGACCCTGGAAGGGCTTGCTGCCGGACATCATGATTTGGCCATCACGACGGCCCGCCCACGCGGTGCTCTGCTGACCGCGACTCCGCTCTGCGACGAAGAGCACGTCCTGGTCGCCGCTCCGCGCTGGATGGCCCGGGTGGGCGCCGGGAAGCTGCGCCGCAAGGGCGCCCACGCGCTGGAGGACCTCCCGATCGTCGAGGTGCACGAGTCGCTGCCCCTCGTCGCCCGCTACTGGGCGTCCGTCTTCGACTCCCGCCCCGCCGCCTCCGGCACCGTCGTCGTCCCGGACCTGCGGGCCGTCCTGGCCTGTGCGGCCGCGGGTGCGGGCCTCGCCGTCCTGCCCCGGTATCTGTGCACCGAGGCGCTGGAGCGTGGCGACGTCGTGGCGCTGCTCGACCCGGCCGTGCCGCCGCTGCGCACCTACTTTCTGGTGGTGCGCACGGGGACGCTGGCCATGCCGCACATCGCCCGGGCGCACGAGTGGCTGCTGCGGGCCGCTGCCGACTGGGCCTGACAACTCGTCGCGGCAGTTCGGGGGCGTCGCGATGTTTCACGTGGAACCAGCCGGGCCACATTTCTCCCATGACCGTCCGACCCGTGGTCAAGCGCACCGCCCGCGCCATCCTGCTCGATGGTGACGACCTGATCCTGATCAAGCGCACCAAGCCCGGCGTCGATCCCTACTGGCTCACACCCGGCGGCGGGGTCGAACCGGAGGACTCGACCGTCGTCGACGCCCTCCACCGCGAGGTGCACGAGGAGCTCGGCGCCAAGGTCACCGATGTAGTGCCCTGCTTCGTCGACACCGTCGAGCACATCGGCGACGACGGCGGCGCGACCGGCGTGAAGGTGCAGCATTTCTTCGTCTGCCGCCTGGAGTCCATGGACCTGTCTCAGAGACACGGCCCTGAGGTGGACGAGCCGATCGGCGAGTACGAGATCGTCCGCGTGCCGTTCACGCGGGTCGGCATCGCCTCCGTCCACCTCGTGCCGCTGTCCCTGCGGCACTATCTCGACGGGAACATCGAGGGTGTACGGGCGATGCACGCGCCCGACCTGGGCTGACCCTCGCGGGCCGGAGGATCGTCGAACCGTCCTGGCCGGGAGGCGGATCCACGCCGTCCCGGCCGAGACGTGTTCAGTCTCCGGCCGTCACGAGTTCCTCCACCGAGTCGTGGCGGATGCGGTCCGACGGGATGCCGATGTCTCTCAGCGCGTCCACACCGCTGCGGATCATCCCGGGAGGGCCCGATAGATACGCGTCGTACTCGTTCCACGGCCCGTATTCGCGGACGACGTCCGGCAGCTGAAGGTGGGCCTGCTGGTCGACGACCGGCCGTACGGCGAGCCAGGGGTGGCTCTGCTGAAGCCGCAGCATCGTGTCGATGTCGTACAGGTCGTGGTCGGTGCGGGCGCCGTAGAACACCTCGACCGGGCGTCGCTCACCGTGCTCGGCGACATCCTCGACCAGGGCCTTGATCGGCGCGATGCCGGTGCCGCCGCCCAGACAGAGCAGACCGCTGTCGGTGGTGTGGTCGACGGTCATCGAACCGGCCGGCGGGCCGAGCCGGATGATGTCGCCGGGCCGGGCGCGGTGCACCAGGGCGTTGGACACCCAGCCCGCCGGAACCGCCTTCACATGGAACGACAGCAGCCCGTCGGGGCGGGGAGCCGAGGCAAAGGAGTAGTGGCGCCAGATCCGCGGCCACCACGGCGTCTCCAAGCTCGTGTACTGGCCGGCGAGAAACGGATAGGGCTGGTCGGGGCGGACGGTGACGACCGCGACATCCGGGGTCCGCAGATCGTGCGAGACCACCTCGGCGTACCACCAGGCAGGCGCGAGCAGTTCGTCCGCTGCCGCCGCGTCGATCATGACCTGGGAGATCGTCGTGTACGCGCGCACCCAGGCCGCCTCCGTCTCGGCGTCCCAGCTCCCTGAGGCATACCTGCTGAGCGAGCCGATGAGGCACTCGCCGACGGCCGGGTAGTGCTCCGGTCTGGTGCCGTACTTGCGGTGTCCACGGCCGAGGTTCTGCAGATACGCCACGAGGACTTCGGTGTTGTCGATGTGCTCGGCGGCGGTCAGCAGGGCCCTGAGAAGCCGGTCCCGCTGCGTGTCCATCGCGGCGGGGAACAGCTGGCGCAGCTGCGGGTGGCGCACGAACAGCAGCGCGTAGAAGTAGGAGGTGACCTTGTCGGCCACCGGGCCGACCTCCGCCATGGTCCGGCGGATCAGCACGGCGTCGGGCGACGCCTTCGGGCCGGGCGCCGGGGAGGGCGTCTGTCCGGGCGCTCGCGGGGCAGGAACGGATTCCGGCTGCGGGGCGCCGTATGCGGGCCGGGGAGAGCCGTACGCGGGCTGCGAGGCCCCTGACGCGGGTTGCGCGGCTCCGCCGGCGGGCTCCGGCTCGGGACGCCGGGGCGCGTACGGCGCCCCTTGGTACGGGTTCTGCGGTGCCCCGTCACGGGGGGCCTGTGGCGCATGGGGTGCCGCGCCACGGGGAGCCTGCGGCGACGGGGATATTCGTTCCTGCGCGGCCGGCGCCGTGGGCGGCGTCCGTTGGTCCGCTTCCTGGGCGGGCTCGCTCTGCGGCGTGGTGGGCCGGCCGACGGGGCGCATCGCTGCGAGCCGACGGCCGTCGGATGCCCCCTGATCACCGTCGGCGGGCGCAGGTTCCTGGCGCGGTGTGAACCAACCGCCCCCGCCGTTGCCGCCGGAAGTGCCCTTGTCGGCCGACGCCGTGGTCGGAGCGTCCATGGTGTGCCTCGCCTCGAACATCTTTCGATCGGTCTGCGCACCTCCGCGGTCGGAAGATGCCTGCTTTCCCCCGCAGACGGCTCGCCCTCTTTCCCTGTTCAGTCCCCGTCGGCCAATGCGGCCACATTGAACCCACATTCCTGTCGCGTACGGACAAGTAAGGAGAGAATGTGACATTGGCCGCACTGGACTCACCGCAGCATGCCACGCGGCGTCAACGCCCGGTCGCACAACGGAAAATGCGGGTCTTCGATCTCTCCGTCCCGTTAGGCTGCATTGGCCTGCGTTCAGCCCCGTGAGGACATACCTACGTCTCGGCGGAGGTGAACCGGAGTCGACCATACCGGCAGGCGCCCCAGGCACAAGTCCTCTCCGTCCTCCCCGCAAAACGGCCCGGGGGCGATCCATCGATGTCGCTCAATTGCCGTGCAGGGCTGGCCAATTCACCGGCATTCGCGCGCCTGACAGATCACCCTGGACCTCCCCGAACCCTTCACATGGCCACTTCGCGATCTCCACCTTGGATGCGATGTCGGCAATTTCCGCCAGTTCCACCGATTCGGCAAACGGCAACGCTGGAATGCCCCTGTCCGCGTTGTTTCACGTGAAACATCTGTCCGCGTGTTGTGCGGCTGCGTATGGCGTGGCCAAAAGCACGTACATCCGGCCGCAAACCGGTGGACGCCAGGGCTGCAGGTCGGACAGCCTGACCTGCGTGTCGACACTTTCCCTCGCCGATCTGCCCGTCCGCCGCCTGACGCCTCGCGATCTCACCGCCTGTGCCGACCTGTCCGAGAACCGGGGGTGGCCCCGCGAGGAACACAAGTGGGGTCTCCTGCTCGCGGCGGGAACCGGTTACGGGATCGACGACCCCGACGGCGGCCTCGTCACCGCGTGCGTCGTGACCGAGTACGGCCCGCGGGAGCGACCTGCACTGGGCGCGATCGGCATGGTGCTCGTCGCCGAGCGTCATGCCCGCAAGGGTGTCGGACGTCGGCTCATGCGCCATGTCGTCACCGAGATGGGCACCACGCCGCTGACCCTGCACGCGACCCCGTACGGCCGCCCGCTCTACGAGGAGTTGGGTTTCAAGGTCACCGGCAGCGCCGAGATGGTCCGTGGAGTCTTCACTCCGGACGGGCGGGCGCCCGACGTCTTCACGCGTGCGGCCACCGCCGAGGATCTCTCCACGATTCTCCGGCTGGACGAGGAGGTCTTCGGCGCCGATCGCACCCACATGATCACGCGGCTGCCGGCCTTCTCCGATCAGCTGCGCGTCGCCGAGGAGGGCGGCCGGATCATCGGGTACGGAGCGGCCTGGCCCAACATGGACAACCACGTGGTCGGCCCGCTGATCGCTCGCGACACGGAGACGGCGAAGGCCCTCATCGCCTCGCTCGCCGCCCACAGCGACCGTCCGCTGCGTACCGATATCGACGTGCGACACGACGAGCTGCTGTCGTGGGTGAAGGAGCGCGGCCTCGCGTCCGTCGCCTTCAACGCGGTCATGACCTACGGAATCCCGGAGCTGCCCGGGGACTGGACGCGACGCTTCGCGCCCCTGACGGTGGCCGCCGGGTAGCAGGGACCGGACGGGACACCTCGCGTCCGGAGCGGATGCCGGGCCGTGATCGCGGACCGGCCGGCCGAGTGCTCCTCCGCATGCGCACAGGGAAGTGCCGGCCCCACCAGATGGTGGGGCCGGCACTTCCTCGTCGATGCCTGCCGGGGAGCCGAACGGCCCGCGCCGGGCAGGACTTGGGCCGGAGCGTGGCCTGCCTCGGTCGGAGCTGACCTGGGCCGGAGCTTCGCCGGTCGGCCCGTGTCAGACGAGCGTCTCGACCGCGGCGGAGGCGAAACCGTGGTCCTGGTCCGGCATGCCGCCGCCGACCCCGATCGCGCCGATCAGCCGTCCGTCACGGTGGACCGGGACGCCACCCGCGATGAACAGCAGGGGACGGTCGAGTGCGGTCGGCAGCGTGTGGAAGAGACCTCCGGGCTGAACCGCGTCGATGAGGTCGGCCGTGGCGGAGTTCAACTGGAGCGCCGTATAGGCCTTGCGGGTGCTGGTCTCGCCGGAGATCAGCACGGCCTGGTCGTCACGTCGGAAGGCGAGCAGGTGACCGCCCGCGTCGAGGACGGTGACGCTGACTCGGACACCGGCCGCCTCGGCTGCGCGGCGGGCCGCAGTGACGAGAACCTCGGCGTCCTCGATGGTCAGCGGGGCGACGGCAGTGGTGGTGCTCATGAGGGGTCTTCTCCTTCTCGGGGGTGTTGCGGGGTGGTGCTGAGCCGGCGGGAGCGGGGACGGCCCTGGCCTCGCTCCGTGATCGGCTCGGGTCAGTGATGGACTGCGGCCCGCTGCTCGGCCGGCGCGGCGCCGGCGACGACGGCGCTGGACGTCTTCGTACGGCGCTCCAGCGCGGCCGAGACGACGGCGAGGACGAGGGCGCTCGCGGCGAGTACGGCGCCGACCCAGTTGGGAGCGGTGTAGCCCAGGCCGGCCGCGATGACGAGACCGCCGAGCCAGGCCGAGAGGGCGTTGCCGAGGTTGAAGGCGCCGATGTTCACGGCCGAGGCGAGGGTGGGGGCGCCGTGCGCCTGGTCGAGGACGCGCTTCTGCAGCGGCGGCACGGTGGCGAAGCCCAGTGCTCCGATCAGAGCGATCGTGACGGCCGCGAGGATCTTGTTGTGCGCGGTGACGGTGAACAGGGCGAGCACGATCGCGAGACCGCCCAGGGAGACGTAGAGCATCGGCATCAGCGAGCGGTCGGCGAACCTGCCGCCGATCAGGTTCCCGCCGACCATGCCGAGGCCGAACAGGACCAGCAGCCAGGTGACGGAGCCGTCGGCGAAGCCCGCGACATGCGTCATCATCGGCGCGATGTAGGTGATGGCCGCGAAGACGCCGCCGAAGCCGAGCACGGTCATCGCCATGGCCAGCAGGACCTGGACGTTCTTGAAGGCGGCCAGCTCGTGCCGCAGGTGCACACCCTCCGGCTTGGGCATCTCGGGGACCAGCTTGGCGATGCCCAGCAGCCCGATCACACCGAGCGCCGCGACGCCCGCGAAGGTGACGCGCCAGCCCGCCGACTGCCCGATCAGTGTGCCCAGCGGGACACCGACGACATTGGCGATGGTGAGACCGCTGAACATCATGGCGATCGCGCCGGCCTTCTTCTCCGGCGCGACCAGCTCGGCGGCCACCACGGACCCGATGCCGAAGAAGGCGCCGTGAGCGAGGGAGGCGATCACTCGTCCCACCAGCATCAGCCCGAAGGCCGGCGCGACGGCGGAGAGCAGGTTGCCGATCACGAACAGCCCCATGAGCAGCATCAGCATCCGCTTACGGGACACCCGTGTACCGAACGCGGTCATGATCGGGGCTCCGATCACCACGCCGAGGGCATATCCGGTCACCAGCAGACCGGCTGTGGGGATGGAGACACCGAAGTCACCCGCGACCTCGGGCAGTACGCCCATGATCACGAACTCGGTCGTTCCGATTCCGAAGGCCCCGATCGCGAGGGCCAGAAGCGCGAGAGGCATGGTGGGGTACACCTTCCCAAAAGATTGCAGGAGCGCTTTGCGTGCGTCCACAATAGTTGCAGACGCGGGCTATTTGCAACCGCGGGATATTTCGATTGTGGTCTATCCTGGGCTTCAGCCGCTCCGGGACGGAGGAAAACGCCATGACAGCCACGGACCCCGCGCTCACCGCCCTCGCTCAGGGCTGGTGCGCTCTCTCCCTGCTGCACGGGAGGATCGAGGCCCACATCGAGCGAGCGCTGCAGGCCGAGCACGACCTGAGCGTGCGGGAGTACTCGCTGCTCGACGTCCTGAGCCGGCAGCACGACGGCGAAGGCGGCCATCTCCAGATGAAGCAGGTCGCCGACGCGGTCGTGCTGAGCCAGAGCGCCACCACGCGGCTCGTCACCCGCCTCGAGGACCGTGGGCTGCTCTCGCGCTACCTGTGCCCGACCGACCGCCGCGGCATCTACACGAACGTCAGCGAGGCGGGACTCCAGCTCCTCGACGAGGCCCGGCCCACCAATGACGCCGCTTTGCGGGAGGCACTCGACGAGGCCGCGAAGAACCCGGAACTGGCGCCGCTGGTCCGGGTCGTGGAGTCGGCGAGCGTGCCGGTGCAGCCCCTGGCACCTGCGTAGGGTGCGCTCATGGGAGATCTTGAAATACGTGCCGCGATCGCCGACGACGTGCCTGAGATCGTCGCGATGCTCGCGGACGACCCGCTCGGCGCGCAACGTGAGTCACCCGACGACCTGAGCCCGTATCTCGACGCCCTGGAGCGCCTGAGCGGTGACCCGAATCAGCATCTGATGGTCGCCGTGCGCGAGCGCCGCGTGGTCGGAACGCTTCAGCTCACGGTGATCCCGGGGCTGTCACGCAAGGGGGCGACGCGCTCCGTGATCGAAGGCGTGCGCATCCACGCCGACGAGCGCGGCAGCGGCCTGGGAACCCAGCTCATTGAATGGGCGATCGGGGAATCCCGGCGCCAGGACTGCCAGTTGGTCCAGCTGACCTCCGACGTCACCCGCACCGACGCCCATCGCTTCTACGAGCGTCTCGGCTTCACTGCTTCGCACGTCGGCTTCAAACTCCCCCTCTGAGACGCACAGAGGACAGAGGCGGCCCGTTTCACGTGAAACGGGCCGCCTCCCTCATGGCGTCGGCTACTGGATCCCCCGCCAGCCCTCCGGATCCACTCCACCCGGCACGGAAGACCCGTCGTCGTACGGCTGACGGGTGAACACGAACGAACCGAGGTCCAGATGGCTCACCGAGCCGTCAGGGCGCCGTACGGCCCGCAGGACCTCCCCCGCGTAGTAGCCGTCGAGTCCCGTCCAGGTTCCGTCGGCGTTCGGCCGGAAGTGCGCGCCGCGGCCGACACCGGACAGCGGCTCCAGCGAGAGCCGGCCGTCGGCCGACCACCGCAGCCCGAACCCCTGAGTCCCCCAGTACCACTGCCCCACCAGTTCCAGGACGGCGCTGTCGGCCTCGGCCACCGGCCGCCAGGGTTCGGGAATCCTCGGCTCGGCCTCCGCCACGATCCGCACGAGATCGGCGGCCACGGTGAACGCGGCTGGGCCCGAGGTGCAGTTCGTGAGCACGACCGCCGCGACGTCGTCGACCACACCGATCGCGAGGCCCGCCAGGAACCCGGGCAGCGAACCGGAGTGCCCCACCAGGGTCCGGCCGTCGCGGTGCGCGATCTGCATGCCGAGGCCGTAGCCGGACCCCGCCGCCAGGTCCGCCGTCTCAGGCGGAGCGGCGGGCGTCCGCATCTCCCGTACGGAGTCGGCGCTCAGCACCCGGTCGTCACCCCGGGCGAGGAAGACGGCGAAGCGCGCCAGGTCACCGGTGGTGGACCACAATTGACCCGCCGGGGCCATCCTGCCGAGGTCCTCCGCGGGCTCCGGTATCACCACATCCGCCCAGGGATGCACCGCCCAGCCGCCCGCGTGCGGCATCTCGGGCCGACCGCTCGTGCGGTGCAGGCCCAGCGGTTCGAGCACTTCCCGCCGCAGCACCTCTTCCCACGGGGCGCCGCGCAGCTCCTCGACCAGCGCGCCCAACAGCGTGAAGCCGGGGTTCGAGTAGTGGTGCCGCCGCCCGACGGAATGCCGGAAGGGCTGCTCACCCAGGACATCCGCGAGCTCGGGGCGCAGTGAACCCGGTGTGCGCTCCCACCAGGGCGTGGGAGACTCGGCGGCCAACCCGCCGGTGTGCGCGAGCAGTTCGGCGACGGTGACCTCCCCTGCCCCCGTGCCCGGCAGGTGCTTCTCCAGCGGATCACCGAGATCCAGTACACCCTCGTCGCGCAGACGCAGGACCAGGACGGCGGTGAAGGTCTTGGTGATGGAGCCGATCCGGTACTGCACGTTCTCGTCCGGACCGTGTCCGTCCACCGAGGTCCTGGCCCCGTGCCACACGGTCTCCCCGCCCCGGACGACCGCCGCGACCAGCGACGGCGCCCGCCCCTCGCTCTGCGCTACGGCAATACGGTGCAACAACGCTCGGTGAGTGGCGGGCAGCAGAAGTTCCTGTGTCGTCATGCCCCCAGTGCACCCGGCAGGTGACCGGACGTCGAGCGCATTTCCGCGACCCCACGCCAACCCCGGCTCCCGGTCAGGTCTGTGCCATGTCCACGAAGCGCGAGTAGTGACCCTGGAAGGCGACCGTGATCGTGGCCGTCGGGCCGTTACGGTGCTTGCCGACGATGATGTCCGCCTCGCCCGCGCGCGGAGACTCCTTCTCGTACGCGTCCTCACGGTGCAGCAGGATCACCATGTCGGCGTCCTGCTCGATCGAGCCGGACTCACGCAGGTCGGAGACCATGGGCTTCTTGTCGGTTCGCTGCTCGGGGCCACGGTTGAGCTGCGAGAGCGCGATGACCGGCAGTTCCAGCTCCTTGGCCAGCAGCTTCAGGTTTCGCGACATGTCCGAGACTTCCTGCTGACGGCTCTCGGACCGCTTGCCGCCCGACTGCATCAGCTGGAGGTAGTCGATGACGACCAGCTTCAGGTCGTTGCGCTGCTTGAGGCGGCGGCACTTGGCGCGGATCTCCATCATCGACAGGTTCGGGGAGTCGTCGATGTAGAGCGGGGCGGCGGAGACGTCCGGCATCCGGCGGGCGAGCCGGGTCCAGTCCTCGTCGGTCATCGTGCCGGACCGCATGTGGTGCAGGGCCACACGTGCCTCGGCGGACAGCAGACGCATCGCGATCTCGTTGCGGCCCATTTCGAGCGAGAAGATCACGCTGGGCATGTTGTGCTTGATCGAGCAGGCGCGGGCGAAGTCCAGGGCGAGCGTGGACTTACCCATGGCGGGACGGGCCGCGATGATGATCATCTGGCCCGGGTGCAGGCCGTTGGTGAGCGAGTCGAGGTCGGTGAATCCGGTGGGTACACCGGTCATCTCCCCCGATCGCGAGCCGATCGCCTCGATCTCGTCGAGCGCGCCCTCCATGATGTCGCCGAGCGGCAGATAGTCCTCGGTGGTGCGCTGCTCGGTGACGGCGTAGATCTCGGCCTGGGCGCTGTTGACGATCTCGTCGACGTCGCCGTCGGCCGCGTATCCCATCTGCGTGATGCGGGTGCCCGCCTCGACCAGGCGGCGCAGGACCGCCCGCTCGTGCACGATCTCGGCGTAGTACTCGGCGTTCGCCGCGGTCGGGACCGTCTGCACCAGGGTGTGCAGGTACGGCGCTCCGCCGACCTTGGTGATCTCGCCCCGCTTGGTGAGCTCGGCCGCGACCGTGATCGGGTCGGCCGGCTCCCCCTTCGCGTACAGGTCGAGGATCGCCTGGTAGATGGTCTCGTGGGCGGGCCGGTAGAAGTCGTGTCCTTTGAGGACCTCCACGACATCCGCGATGGCGTCCTTGGACAGCAGCATGCCGCCGAGGACGGACTGCTCGGCGTCCAGGTCCTGGGGGGGCACACGCTCGAAGGCCGAACCGCCGCTCTCCCACGAACCGGTGTCCCGGTCACGGTCGTGCTGCTCGTCACGGCCACGCACGTCTCGGCGCTGACGGGAAGAAGGCAGACGATCACTGGGCCCGCTGTCGGCCCAGGGATCGTCCAAGGGCTCGGAAATACTCACCGAGCGACCTCCTCCCGTCCGCCGAGCGGACCTAGCCGTGCCCCATATTTCTACGGCACAGCACTGACAACTGAGCGGCCCAACTCCGGTTCTGACGCGTCGGTTTTGCGAGCTTTCCGAGGACGGAGGAGAGAGCGGGCGCCGCACCACGTTAGGCCCGCGGGCACCGTCAGCCAATCTGGTTATCCACAGGCCTTGTGGACGACGGGCCCGATGCTGTGGAGAACTCGGCAAAACCTGTGCACGACACGGTGGACAGCCCTGTGAACAAGCCCTCAGCCACTTCAAGAAAGCGTCTCTGACCTGCGACTCTCCCATCCACCGGGTGTGCAGAAGAAAAACTTCCCCAGTCGGACCAAGATCGCTGCAAATGACGTGACGTGACGTGCCCGACCCGGCGGTTGGTAAGGGTCTTTATCGCCTTGCATCTCTTACCTGTGGAAGATTAGATTGGTGCTCATGACACAGGCTCCCGCGGCACCCAGGGCCGTCCGACGCCGGCACGACCGAGAGATCGTCGCGCTGGCCGTTCCGGCCTTCGGCGCGCTCGTCGCCGAGCCACTCTTCGTGATCGCCGACAGTGCCATCGTCGGCCACCTCGGCACTGCCCAGCTGGCCGGCCTCGGCGTCGCCTCGACCCTCCTCATGACAGCCGTCGGCGTCTTCGTCTTCCTCGCCTACGCCACCACGGCCGCCGTCGCCCGCCGAGTCGGCGCGGGCGATATCCGGGCCGCGATCCGACAGGGCATGGACGGCATCTGGCTCGCCCTGCTGATCGGCGCGGCCGTCATCGCCGTCGTCCTGCCGACGGCGCCCGCCCTCATGGACTGGTTCGGCGCTTCCGCCACCGCCGCCCCCTACGCGACCACATATCTACGGATCTCGACGCTCGGTATCCCGGCCATGCTCGTCGTGCTCGCCGCGACCGGTGTCCTGCGCGGACTCCAGGACACCAAGACGCCGCTGTACGTCGCCGTCGCCGGATTCGTGGCCAACGCCGCCCTCAACGCCGGCCTCGTCTACGGCGCGGGCCTGGGCATCGCCGGCTCCGCCTGGGGAACCGTCATCGCCCAGTGCGGGATGGCGGCGGTCTATCTGGTCGTCGTCGTCCGCGGAGCCCGCAAGCACGATGCCTCCCTGCGGCCCGACGCCGGCGGGATACGGGCCTGTGCCCAGGCCGGCGCGCCCCTGCTTGTCCGCACCCTGTCCCTGAGGGCGATTCTCGTGATCGCCACTGCGGTCGCCGCCCGGCTCGGGGACGCCGATATGGCCGCCCACCAGATCATCCTGTCGCTGTGGAGCCTGCTCGCCTTCGCGCTCGACGCCATCGCCATCGCGGGGCAGGCCATCATCGGCCGCTACCTCGGCGCGGACGACGCCCAGGGCGCCCGCGAGGCATGCCGTCGCATGGTGCAGTGGGGTCTCGCCACCGGTGTCGTGCTCGGCCTGCTGGTCATCGTGGCGCGCCCGCTCTTCCTGCCGCTGTTCAGCGGCGACCCGGTCGTGCGTGACGCGGCGCTGCCGGCACTGGTCATGGTGGCCCTCTCGCAGCCGATCTGCGGAATCGTCTTCGTCCTGGACGGAGTCCTGATGGGCGCGGGGGACGGCCCCTACCTGGCGTGGGCCATGGTGCTCACCCTGGCGGTCTTCGCTCCCGTCGCCCTGCTCGTCCCCGTGCTGGGCGGCGGGCTCACCGCTCTCTGGGCAACGATGACGCTGATGATGGCGATCCGGCTGCTGACCCTGGGGCTGCGCTCCCGCTCGGGACGCTGGATCGTCACGGGAGCGACGCGCTGACGCCTGGTCCTGACCGTTTCACGTGAAACGGGGGTTTCACGTGAAACGACGATCCGCTACGACGCTCTGCCAGAGGGAGACACGACTCCCGCGCGAGGAAACACCACCACGACACGAACACCGCCGCGTCTCACGGCACGCAGAAGGGCCGCACCCTCGGGTGCGGCCCTTCTCTCAGCTATGCCGAGCGCTGCACTCAGGCAGCGACAACCTCGATGCTGACCTTGGCGGCAACCTCGGGGTGCAGACGCACGGACGTCTCGTGGGCGCCCAGGGTCTTGATCGGCGCGCCCAGCTCGATGCGGCGCTTGTCGACCTCGGGGCCACCGGAAGCCTTGATCGCCGAAGCGACGTCGGCCGGGGTGACGGAACCGAAGAGACGGCCGGCCTCGCCGGAGCGAACGGCCAGACGGACCTTCACGCCCTCGAGGCGGGCCTTGATCTCGTTGGCCTGCTCGATGGTCGCGATCTCGTGGATCTTGCGAGCACGACGGATCTGCTCGACGTCCTTCTCGCCACCCTTGGTCCAGCGGATCGCGAAGTTCCGCGGGATCAGGTAGTTGCGAGCGTAACCGTCCTTGACGTCGACGACGTCGCCCGCGGCACCGAGGCCGGAGACCTCGTGGGTGAGGATGATCTTCATGTGTCGGTCACCCTTCCCTTATCGCGCGGTGGACGTGTAGGGCAGCAGCGCCATCTCACGGCTGTTCTTCACGGCCGTGGCGACGTCACGCTGGTGCTGCGTGCAGTTGCCGGTCACGCGGCGGGCACGGATCTTGCCGCGGTCGGAAATGAACTTCCGCAGCATGTTCGTGTCCTTGTAGTCCACGTACGTGACCTTGTCCTTGCAGAAAGCGCAGACCTTCTTCTTAGGCTTGCGCACAGGCGGCTTCGCCATGGTGTTTCTCCTGTGTGATCAAGAAGTTTGGGTACGAACCCGTCCCTTAGAAGGGGGGCTCGTCCGAGTAGCCGCCGCCGGAGCCGCCGGAGCCACCGCCCCAGCCACCACCACCGCCGCCGCCCTGGTTGCCACCGGCGGGAGCGCCGGTCGCCCAGGGGTCGTCGGCGGGAGCGCCGCCCTGCTGCTGGCCGCCGCCGGAGCCACCGCCCCAGCCGCCGCCCTGCTGGCCGCCGCCACCGCCGCCGCCGTAGCCACCCTGGCCGCCTCGGCCCGTGGTCTTGGTGACCTTGGCCGTGGCGTTTCGCAGGCTGGCGCCGACTTCCTCGACGTCCAGCTCGTAGACCGTGCGCTTGACGCCCTCACGGTCCTCGTAGGACCGCTGCTTCAGCCGGCCCTGCACGATGACGCGCATGCCTCGCTGGAGCGACTCGGCGACGTTCTCCGCCGCCTGACGCCAGACCGAGCAGGTCAGGAACAGGCTCTCGCCGTCCTTCCACTCATTGGTCTGACGGTCGAAGGTGCGGGGGGTGGACGCGACACGGAACTTCGCGACCGCCGCACCGGAAGGGGTGAAGCGCAGCTCGGGGTCGTCGACAAGATTGCCGACGACCGTGATGACGGTCTCGCCTGCCATGGGGAACCTCTCGGCGGGTTTGCTGCTGGCTGCTTGGTGCTGCTACTCGAATCCCGAGTTCAGCTGAGCGGGAGAGCTCAGTGGGTCTCGGGGCGGAGGACCTTGGTCCGGAGGACCGACTCGTTCAGGTTCATCTGGCGGTCGAGCTCCTTGACGACCGCAGGCTCGGCCTGCAGGTCGATGACCGAGTAGATGCCCTCGGGCTTCTTCTTGATCTCGTACGCGAGACGACGACGGCCCCAGGTGTCGACCTTCTCGACCTTTCCGTTGGCCTCACGGACCACGGAGAGGAAGTTCTCGATCAGGGGAGAGACAGCGCGCTCCTCAAGATCGGGGTCGAGGATGACCATCACCTCGTAGTGACGCATGTGGAACCCACCTCCTTTGGACTCAGCGGCCACGGTCGTTCCGTGGCAGGAGGGTTGTGATGCGTACGCAACGGTATCGGCCGCCACTGACAATCGGGTGTCCCCGTCGGTGAACCGAACGGAGTACCAGACGCCATCAGTGCTGTGACCTGGGTTTCGACCCGGACACAACCTGGGCAGACACCGGTGCAGACGGTACAGACTACCTGCACGGCGGCTTCCGGTTGAAATCCGACCGGGGGGACCGTCAGTCTGTACACATCGGGTGTGTAAGGCGCTACGATGCGCGGCCTTCCGCAGGAGGTGCCACATGGCACAGGTATTGCGACCCAACACCACTGGCTCGACCGGATCCCTCTTCGCCACGGACGGCAAGCCTCATCCACTCCAGGACTCCCTGCTCGCAGTGACCCTGGTGCTCGGAATCACGGCCTTCGTCACGGCGATGTTCGACAGCCTCCATCTGATCAGTTCGTGGGCCGGCCTGATCGGCATCCTCACCGGCGCCTACGGGCAGTTCATCTCCGAGACGACGCGTGAGCGGTTCGGCCTGATCCTGGGTCTCGGTGCCTCGGCCGTGGGCTTCTTCCTCGGCATGGCGCACGGAGGCCTCTTCGGCGGTCTCTTCTGACCCGAACGCCCGTTTTCCCCTGACCCCGGGACCCCCCTCCACACCCTGCCCGGGGCCCAGGTTCCATACGGCCAGACGGGGCGCTCGCAGGGCGCAGTAGGCTTCGGCGCGAGAGCCGGAGCCCCTGTACCCATGGGGACACACCAGCCCGAGGAGCGCCCCGAATGAGCCTGACCCTGAGGACCATCAGTCGAGAGCAGCATCTGGCATACATCCAGAGCCTGCCCTCGGCGAGCCACATGCAGGTCCCGGCCTGGGCAGACGTCAAGGCGGAGTGGCGCTCCGAGAACCTCGGCTGGTTCGACGACCGGACCGGCGAGATGGTCGGAGCGGGGCTGGTGCTCTACCGCCAGCTGCCCAAGATCAAGCGCTATCTCGCCTATCTCCCCGAGGGCCCGGTCATCAACTGGTTCGCGCCGAACCTCGACGACTGGCTCCAGCCGATGCTCGCGCACCTCAAGCAGCAGGGCGCCTTCTCCGTGAAGATGGGCCCGCCGGTGATCATCCGGCGCTGGGAGGCCACGTCCATCAAGGGCGGCATCCAGAACCCCGACGTCAAGCGCCTGCGCGACATCGAGGCCGACTTCATCGAGCCGCGCGCCTTCGAGGTCGCCGACAAGCTGCGCCGCATGGGCTGGCAGCAGGGCGAGGACGGCGGCGCCGGCTTCGGCGACGTCCAGCCCCGCTATGTCTTCCAGGTGCCGCTCGCGAACCGCTCCCTGGAAGAGGTCCACAAGAACTTCAACCAGCTGTGGCGCCGCAACATCAAGAAGGCCGAGAAGGCCGGCGTCGAGGTCGTCCAGGGCGGCTACCAGGACCTGGAGGAGTGGCAGCGGCTGTACGAGATCACGGCCGTGCGCGACCACTTCCGGCCCCGCCCGCTCTCGTACTTCCAGCGCATGTGGACGGCCCTCAACACCGAGGACCCCAACCGTATGCGGCTGTACTTCGCGCGCCACAACGGCGTGAACCTGTCGGCCGCGACGATGCTCGTCGTCGGCGGGCACGTCTGGTACTCCTACGGTGCCTCGGACAACATCGGCCGTGAGGTCCGGCCCTCGAACGCGATGCAGTGGCGGATGCTGCGCGACGCGTACGCCCTCGGCGCGACCGTCTACGACCTGCGCGGCATCTCCGACTCCCTGGACGAGACCGACCACCTCTTCGGCCTCATCCAGTTCAAGGTGGGCACCGGCGGCCAGGCCGCGGAGTATCTCGGGGAGTGGGACTTCCCCCTCAACAAGCTGCTCCACAAGGCGCTCGACATCTACATGTCGCGCCGCTGAACCGGCCCGGGCCACCCGCCGAGCCGCATTTCCGGCACGGCGTCGCCCCCCAGGTCCGGCGGATCCGCCACAATTTCCTTTCATACCTCTGATACACCGCAGCCACGAGAAAGGTTCCGGGACCGGCCATGGCGCTCACGCTCTACGTCGACACCGCGCGCTGGCGGGCACACCACAAGCACGTGTCCGAGCAGTTTCCGGGGCTGGTCCCCGTCTGCAAGGGCAACGGCTACGGCTTCGGCCACGAGCGGCTCGCGGACGAGGCCACGCGCCTCGGCTCGGACATCCTCGCGGTCGGCACCACCTACGAGGCTGCCCGGATCAAGGACTGGTTCGGTGGCGACCTGCTGGTGCTGACGCCGTTCAGGCGGGGCGAGGAGCCCGTGCCGCTGCCCGACCGCGTCATCCGCTCCGTATCGTCCGTGGACGGCGTGTACGGCCTTGTGGGGGCCCGTGTCGTCATCGAGGTCATGTCCTCGATGAAGCGCCACGGCGTCAGCGAGCAGGACCTGCCCCATCTGCACGCCGCCATAGAGAACGTCCGGCTGGAGGGCTTCGCCATCCACCTGCCGCTCGACCGCACCGACGGCTCGGACGCCGTCGAGGAGGTCATCGGCTGGATGGACCGCCTGCGTGCCGCCCGGCTGCCGCTGCACACGATGTTCGTCAGCCACCTCAAGGCCGAGGAACTCGCGCGGCTCCAGCAGCAGTTCCCGCAGACCCACTTCCGGGCCCGGATCGGCACGCGGCTGTGGCTGGGCGACCACGAGGCCACCGAGTACCGCGGAGCCGTCCTGGACGTCACGAGGGTCTCCAAGGGCGACCGCTTCGGCTACCGGCAGCAGAAGACGGCCTCGGACGGCTGGCTGGTCGTCGTGGCCGGCGGTACGTCGCACGGCGTGGGCCTGGAGGCCCCGAAGGCGCTGCACGGCGTCATGCCGCGCGCCAAGGGCGTCGCACGCGCCGGCCTCGCGACGGTCAACCGGAACCTTTCTCCGTTCGTCTGGGCGGGCAAGCAGCGCTGGTTCGCCGAGCCGCCGCACATGCAGGTGTCGATCCTTTTCGTGCCGTCGGACGCCACGGAACCGAAGGTGGGCGACGAACTGGTGGCGCATCTGCGGCACACCACCACGCAGTTCGACCGCATCGTCGAGCGCTGAGCCCGGGGTTCCACCGGATCGCAGCAGCAGAAAGGCCGTACACGGGTCTCCGTGTACGGCCTTTTGCCTGGCCTCTCTACGCCGTGTTCGCTCAGGGCGAACCGTCACCTGCCGGTGCGGGGTGGCTGCCCCACTCGACCTGAGGCCCCTCGAAGTGCGCCGCATGCCGCGGCGGATGGGCCGCCGCACCGAGGACGAAGACATCCTCGGACTCGTCCAGCACACCGCCCGAGGGATCGTCGTCGCCCGCCCGGCGAACCGGGTCGCGCTCCGGCATGAAGATGTCGCGGACCACCACGGCGCAGAGGTACAAGGTCCCCACCAAGTGGACGAGGATGGCGACTTGGTACCCGTCCGTCGGCAGGCCCTTGTGGGCGTCACCACTGGTCGTGTACGCGAGGTACAGCCAGATCCCCAGGAAGTACGTGACCTCGCACGCCTGCCAGATCAGGAAGTCCCGCCAGCGCGGCCGGGCCAGCGCGGCGAGCGGAACCAGCCACAGCACGTACTGCGGCGAGTAGACCTTGTTGGTGAGGATGAAGACCGCGACGATCAGGAAGGCGAGCTGGGCGAAGCGGGGTCGTCGCGGGGCGGTGAGCGTGAGGACGGTCAGTCCCACACAGGCGAGCACCATCATGACCAGCGCCCAGTTGTTCGCTGCGTCGGGGGTGATCGTGATCTTCAGCCACTGCGAGATGAACAGGAAGACCGAGCCGAAGTCGACGCCGCGGTCGTGGCTGAAGCTGTAGAACTTCGCCCACCCTTCCGGGGCGAAGTACATGACCGGAAGGTTCACCACGAGCCAGGCTCCCACGGCACCGAGCAGGGCCGTGCCGAACTCGCGCCACCTGCCGGCCCGCCAGCAGAGCAGGAAGAGCGGCCCCAGCACCAGGAAGGGGTAGAACTTCGCGGCCGTGGCGAGCCCGATCAGCACACCGAACGCCAGTACGCGGCCCCGTGACCACATCAGCATCGCGGCGGCCAGCAGGGCGACGGCGAGGAGATCCCAGTTGATGGTGGCCGTGAGGGCGAAGGCGGGCGCCAGAGCGACCAGGAGGCCGTCCCACGGGCGTCGGCGGTGGGTGCGGGCGGTGCAGACGGCGATGACCGCCGCGCACACCATCAGCATCCCGGCGTTGACCATCCAGTAGATCTGTTCCTGGTGCTGGATGCTCCCGCCGCCGGGCGTGAGCCAGGCCGCGACCTCCATGAAGACTCCGGTCAGCACCGGGTACTCGAGGTACTGCATGTCGCCGGGGATCTTGTCGAAGTACGGCACGAGCCCGTCGGCGAAGCCCCGCCCCTGATAGAGGTGCGGGATGTCCGAGTAGCACGCGTGCGTGTACTGCGAGCTGGCGCCGAAGAACCAGGCACCGTCGTAGCAGGGCAGCTTCTGCACCATGCCGAGGGCGAACATGCCGATCGCCACGAGCGCGATCACGCGCACGGGCGTCCACCAGGACGTGCCGAGCAGGGCTCGGCGTCCGATCGGGCCGCCGAACAGCTCGCTGCCGTTCGCAGCGACCCCGTCCTCCCTGGTCGGCCGTACCAGCTCCGGCTCGTGCGCGCTCGTTCGCGTCGTCTCTGCACTGGGCATGCCGCACATCCTGCCGTACGAGTCTGGGAATACGCCGAGGGCCGCCGCACCTGGTGGGGTGCGGCGGCCCTCGTTTCACGTGAAACGGTGTGTTTCACGTGAAACAGACTGGCTGGCGGCTAGCCGTTCGGTCCTCCGAAGATTCCTCCACTGCCGTTGCCATTGCCGTTGCCTCTGGAGCTCCCTGTTGTGGTCGTCTCCGTCGGTGTGGATGTGACGCCCCCGTCGGTGCCACCGGTGTCGGTGCCGCCGGTGTCCGTCCCGCCGGTGTTGTTGCAGTTCCAGTCGAACTTGTTGCAGGTCTCACTCGTCGAGGGCGAGGGAGACGTCACGGTCTCGCTGGGGGTCGGGGTCGGAGTCGGGCTCTCCACCGTGCTCTCGGTGGCCGACGGGGTGACGCTCGGGCTCGGGACGTCGTTGAGGACCGTGCCGATCTCCTCGGGCTTCGGGAACGGAATCGCCTTCTGGCCCTTCAGCGCCTGCTCCATGTAGTCGCGCCAGATCTGCGACGGGAACGAGGCACCGTGAATAGTCTTCTCGCCACCGGTGCCGTACATCTGGAGGAACTGGCGGTTCTTGTTCGACGCGTCGTCGTCCAGGCGGTACATGCCGATCGCGGTCGACAGCTGGGGCGTGTACCCGACGAACCAGGCGGACTTGTTGCCGTCGGTAGTACCGGTCTTACCGGCCACCTCGCGGCCCGTCAGCTGGGCGTTGGTACCGGTTCCCTTCTCGACCACGGTCTTCAGGACGTCGGTGACGTTGTCGGCCACCTTCTCGGTGAAGGCCTGCTTCGTCTTCGCGATCTCAGAGTGCTGGAAGACCTTGCCGTCCTTGTTGGTGATCTTCTCGACCGAGTACGGGTCACGCTGCTTGCCGCTGGCGGCGAAGGTGGCGTACGAGCCCGCCATGCGGATGGCGCTCGGCGAGGAGGTACCCAGCGAGAACGACGGGTAGTTGGAGCTGGCCAGACTCGACTTCAGGATGCCGGCGTCCAGGACGGCCTCCTTGACCTTGTCCAGGCCGACGTCCATGCCCAGCTGGACGTACGCGGAGTTCACCGACTCCCGCATCGCCTCACGCAGGTCGATCTTGTAGCTCGGCGGGTTGTACGACTGATTGCCGTCGTTCCGCTGGAGCCACTCCTTGCCCTTGTCGTCCATCCAGACCTGGCGGTCGTAGTCCCGGATCTTCAGCTTGTTCTTGCCGCTGTAGAGACTCTTCGGAGAGACGATGGTTCGCTCGTCCTGCGCCTGGACCTGGTCGCCGTCGGGATCACGGGCACCCCAGGACATGGCCGCCGCCAGCACGAACGGCTTGAACGTCGAACCCACCTGGGCACCGGTCTGGTCGGCGTTGTTGGTGAAGTGCTTGGTCGCGTCCTCACCGCCGTAGATGGCCTTGATCGCGCCGGTGTCCGGGTCGACGGAGGCCCCGCCGAACTGGACGTGCGTGTCCGTCTTCGGACGCTGCTTGGGCTTGATGTTGGCCTTCTGGACCTTCGACACGGCCGCGGTGAGCGCGTTGACCTTCTTCTTGTCGAAGGTCGTGTGGATCGAGTAGCCACCCCGCTGGAGCTGGCTGGCCGTGATGTCCGTGTTGTTGATGATGTAGCCCTTGGCGAGGTCGACGAGATAGCCGACCTGGCCGCTGAGCCGGGTGTTGGACCGCGGGTTCTTCCACTTGGGCAGGTCCTTGTACTTGTTGCGATCAGCGAGGCTCAGGTGGCCGTACTCGACCTCCTTGTCCAAGGTGTCCGCCCACTGGGCCCTGAGCCGCCTCGTGTTGTCCTCGGGCTTGGCCGCGGGGTCGACCTCGGTCGCGCCCGCCGGGTCGTAGTACGTGGCGCCCTTGAGGACCGCCGAGAGGAAGGCGCACTCGCTCGCGTTCAGGTCGACGGCGTCCTTGTTGAAGTACGCCCGCGCGGCTGCCTGGATGCCGTAGGCACCGCGACCGTAGTACGCGGAGTTCAGGTAGCCGGCCATGATGTCGTCCTTGTCGACCGTGGCGCCTACCTTGATCGCGACGAAGAGCTCCTTGAACTTTCGCGAGACCGTCTGCGACTGGTCGTCCAGCATCGCGTTCTTGACGTACTGCTGGGTGATGGTCGAGCCACCCTGGGTCTGGCCGCCCTTGGCCATGTTGAACAGGGCGCGCGCGATGCCCTTGGGGTCGATGCCGCTGTCGGTCTCGAAGGTCTTGTTCTCCTGCGAGATGACGGCGTACCGCATCGCCTCGGGGATCTGGTCGTAGTTGATGATCTGCCGGTTCGTCTCACCACCGGTGGCGACCATCTCCGTGCCGTCGGCCCAGTAGTAGACGTTGTTCTGCGCCGTGGCGGTGTCGGCGACCTTGGGCACGGACACCATCGCGTACGCGATACCGGCCACCGCGACCAGGCTGCCGCAGAAGCCGATGAACAGCCCGGTGACGAGCTTCCATGACGGCACCCAGCGTGCCGCGCCGTACTTGCCGGCACGCGGGTAGTCGATGATGCGCTTCTTGGCGGGCACGGGAGCGCGGCCACGGCCGCGTCCGGGGCCGTTCGGCCCCGCGGGGCCACCGCGTCGGCCGCCACCGCCTCCGGGGCCTCGCCCGGCGCCGTCGGCCGCTCTGCGTCGGCCTCCGCCACCACTACTACTTCGCTGTGCGGCCCGCCGGGCCTCGGCACGGCTGGCGAACGGGCGCTCTTCACCCCCCGAACCATAGGAATCGGAAGGAGACCCGGTGGCGCCTCGCGGTGCCGCACGGCGGCCCTCGGACGGGCCGGGCTGGCCGCGTCGGGCCGCGGCACGTCCGCCGCCCTGCGGCTGCGGCGGTTTGCGACGGTGCTCGCTCATCGAACGATTACTCCTCGGGCAGGCGCACCCTTGCGCGCCTGGAAACGGCGGCTGGTTTCCGGTCCCCCCGAAGTACGGATGTGGTCGTTTGTGCATTCACCCGTACTGCACCAAAGACGATGACGCCCTCAGGTGTCACTCGGTTCCCGGTGGTGTGCATGCCGCACAGACTACGCACCGTCAAAACCCACCTAGGTTCGAAGTTCACCTCAAATCAGGCAACTCGCTTCGTATGAATCGGTGATGTGACGCCGTTCACCGTGACCCCTCTTGTCGCATCCGGATGGTCGTTCTATCGTGCTGATGTATCGAGTCGATACATCAGCGCGGCATAAAGGCCGCGCTGACGGGTGACGACAGGGGAGGAGGCGACGATGAGCCGGCGTTCCGGGATCCTCGAATTCGCCGTACTCGGCCTGCTCCGCGAATCCCCGATGCACGGCTATGAGCTGCGCAAACGACTCAATACGTCACTGGGTGTGTTCCGTGCGTTCAGCTACGGGACGCTCTACCCCTGCCTCAAGACGCTGGTCGCCAACGGCTGGTTGATCGAGGAGTCGGGGTCGGCACCTGAGGACGCCCTCGCCGCACCACTCGCCGGGCGTCGCGCCAAGATCGTCTACCGGTTGACGGCAGAAGGTAAGGACCACTTCGAAGAGCTGCTCTCGCAGACGGGCCCGGACGCGTACGAGGACGAGCACTTCGCTGCTCGCTTCGCCTTCTTCGGGCAGACGTCACGCGACGTACGCATGCGCGTACTGGAGGGCCGCCGCAGCCGGCTGGAGGAGCGTCTGGAGAAGATGCGTGCCTCCCTGGCGCGCACCCGGGAGCGCCTCGACGACTACACGCTTGAGCTCCAGCGCCACGGAATGGAGTCCGTGGAGCGCGAAGTGCGCTGGCTGAACGAGCTCATCGAGAGCGAGCGAGCGGGACGGGACATCAAGGGTTCCGCCTCCGAAGGCTCCGCTCAGCAGGACAGCACATCTGGAGAGACGGGCGGCCTGCCCCGGCACCGGGACAGCACCCGGCCGGATCCGTCCGACGACACCGCCACGTGAGGCCCATTCGGGGTTTCACCGATACACACAGGGAGCAACCGGAATGGGTTCGGTTCGCGTAGCCATCGTCGGCGTGGGCAACTGCGCCGCGTCGCTGGTACAGGGCGTCGAGTACTACAAGGACGCCGACCCGGCGTCCAAGGTGCCGGGCCTCATGCACGTCCAGTTCGGCGAGTACCACGTCGGTGATGTCGAGTTCGTCGCGGCCTTCGACGTCGACGCGAAGAAGGTCGGCCTCGACCTCTCGGACGCCATCGGCGCCAGCGAGAACAACACCATCAAGATCTGCGACGTCCCGAACAAGGGCGTGACGGTCCAGCGCGGTCACACCCTGGACGGTCTCGGCAAGTACTACCGCCAGACCATCGAGGAGTCCGCCGAGGCCCCGGTCGACGTCGTCCAGATCCTCAAGGACAAGCAGGTCGACGTCCTCGTCTGCTACCTGCCCGTGGGTTCCGAGGACGCGGCGAAGTTCTACGCGCAGTGCGCGATCGACGCCAAGGTCGCCTTCGTCAACGCCCTCCCGGTCTTCATCGCCGGCACCAAGGAGTGGGCCGACAAGTTCACCGAGGCCGGTGTCCCGATCGTCGGTGACGACATCAAGTCGCAGGTCGGCGCCACCATCACGCACCGTGTGATGGCGAAGCTGTTCGAGGACCGCGGTGTCCGTCTCGAGCGCACCATGCAGCTCAACGTCGGCGGCAACATGGACTTCAAGAACATGCTGGAGCGCGACCGCCTCGAGTCGAAGAAGATCTCGAAGACGCAGGCCGTCACCTCGCAGATCCCCGACCGCGACCTGGGCGAGAAGAACGTCCACATCGGTCCGTCGGACTACGTGGCCTGGCTGGACGACCGCAAGTGGGCGTACGTGCGCCTCGAGGGTCGTGCCTTCGGTGACGTTCCGCTGAACCTGGAGTACAAGCTCGAGGTCTGGGACTCCCCGAACTCCGCGGGTGTCATCATCGACGCCCTGCGCGCCGCGAAGATCGCCAAGGACCGCGGCATCGGCGGCCCGATCCTCTCCGCGTCGAGCTACTTCATGAAGTCCCCGCCGGTCCAGTACTTCGACGACGAGGCCTACGCCAACGTCGAGAAGTTCATCAAGGGCGAGGTCGAGCGCTAAAGCACATCCTCGTGAGTGCTGTTGAGGGTCCTCGGGCATTGCGTCCGGGGGCCCTCCTCGTATGTGAGGCTGTGCCCCATGGCTGTCGTGCGTGACCTGCGCGTACTTCTGCGTTTCCAGGGCTTCAGACGCCTGCTCGGCATACGGCTGCTGTCCCAGGGCGCCGACGGCGTCTATCAGGTCGCCCTCGCCGCATACGTGGTCTTCTCGCCGGAGAAGCAGACCTCGGCGGCTTCGATCGCCTCCGCGATGGCGGTCCTGCTGCTCCCGTACTCCCTCGTCGGCCCCTTCGCGGGCGTGCTGCTGGACCGCTGGCGGCGCCGACAGGTTTTTCTGTACGGCAACCTGCTGCGGACCGCGCTGGCGTGCGTGACGGCCGTTCTGATGCTGAGCCATGTCCCCGACTGGCTCTTCTACGTCTCCGCGCTGTCCGTCACCGGGGTGAACCGCTTCGTCCTGGCCGGTCTGTCGGCCGCGCTGCCCCGCGTCGTCGACCGGGACCGCCTGGTGATGGCCAACTCTCTTTCTCCGACGGCGGGCACGCTCGCCGCGACGATCGGCGGCGCTCTGGCCTTCGCCGTGCGTCTGGTCGCCTCGGATTCCGACGCGGCGGTCGTCCTCGTCGGCGCGGCCCTGTACCTGTGTGCCGCTCTCGCCTCTCTGCGCATCGCCCCGGATCTGCTCGGTCCCGACCGGTCGTCCGCCCACCCTCGCCTCGTCTCGGCCGTCACCGGTACCGCGCGGGGCCTGGCGGCGGGTGTACGGCACCTGGCCGAGCCGGCCCGGCGGGAGGCCGCCTGGGCCCTCCTGGCGATGACACTGATGCGCTTCTGCTACGGCGCCCTGACCGTCATGGTGCTCATGCTCTGCCGGTACGCCTGGGCGTCCGAGTCCGACGACGGGCTGGCCCTGCTGGGGCTCGCCGTGGGCCTCTCGGGGGCGGGCTTCTTCGTCGCGGCCGTGGTGACGCCCTGGGCGGCCGGCCGACTGGGCCCCGGAGGCTGGATCGTCGCGTGCGCGGGAGCCGCCGCGGTCCTGGAGCCCGCGCTGGCCCTTCCCTTCGCCCCCGCACCGATGATGGTCGCGGCGTTCGTCCTGGGCGTGACCACACAAGGCGCCAAGATCGCCACGGACACGATCGTGCAGTCATCGGTGGCCGACGGATTCCGGGGCCGGATCTTCTCCGTGTACGACGTCCTGTTCAACGTCGCCTTCGTCGGCGCCGCCGCAGTGGCCGCCCTGATACTGCCTTCTGACGGACGCTCGGTTTCTCTCGTCGTCACCGTGGCGGCGCTCTACGGGGCGATTGCTGTGACTATGGCCCGCTTTGAGCTGCAGTAAGTGTCACATCAGTGCCACAGACCCCCTCCGGGCTACTGAGTTGTCACAGCGGCCCGATAGCTTACGTGCGTCTTATTCGCGTCACGTGCCTACGTTCTAGGGGGACCCCCAAGTGACCACTCCGCCGCCCCAGGGCCAGAACCCGTTCGCCCAGACCCCGCCCCAGGGGCAGGCTCCCTACGGCCAGCAGCCGCCGCAGGGTTACCCGCAGCAGCCCGGCCAGCCCGGCTACCCGCAGCAGGGCGCCCCGTACGCCCCGGTGCCGCCGCAGGCCCCGAAGCGCGGCTTCAAGCAGTACCTCCGCATAATCGTGGCCGTCGCGGGCCTCGCCGTCATCGTCGGCGGATGGCTGGTCAGCAAGGACGGCGAGGACGCCAAGAAGCTCGCTGTCGGCGACTGCCTGTACAACAAGGGCTCGGACAACGACCCGGATGTCGTCCAGGTCGACTGCAGCGACTCCAAGGCCACGCACAAGGTCCTCAAGAAGGCGGACGGCGCCTCGCTTCCCCAGCTGACCTGCCAGAGCGTCACGGGCACGACGGCCACGCTGACGTGGAAGGAAACCGGCGAGTCCTTCACGCTCTGCCTGGGTGACAACAAGTAACCCACGGAGCCGGACGTAGCGAAAGGGCGGTGTTTCACGTGAAACACCGCCCTTTCGCATGCCCCGGCCGCTCCGGCCGGGAGGCCGGACCTCACTCACCGCGTCATGTTTCACGTGAAACATGACGCGGCTGCGAGCACCTCAGCTCTGCGCAGCTACGTCCTGCCGGGCAGCCCACCACTCCTTGAGCTCTGCCACAGCAGCGTCGTACTCCATCGGGCCGTTCTCGAGGCGCAGCTCCAGCAGGAACTTGTACGCCTGACCGATCGCCGGACCCGGACCGATGCCGAGGATCTCCATGATCTGGTTGCCGTCGAGGTCCGGGCGGATCGCGTCGAGCTCCTCCTGCTCCTTGAGGAGAGCGATGCGCTCCTCGAGCCCGTCATAGGCGCGGGACAGCGCCGAAGCCTTCCGCTTGTTCCGCGTGGTGCAGTCGGAACGGGTCAGCTTGTGCAGACGGTCGAGAAGCGGTCCGCCGTCACGCACGTAGCGTCGAACGGCCGAGTCCGTCCACTCACCCGTTCCGTACCCGTGGAAGCGCAGGTGAAGTTCGACGAGTCGGGAGACATCCTTCACGAGATCGTTCGAGTACTTGAGCGCGGCCATCCGCTTCTTGGTCATCTTGGCGCCCACCACCTCGTGGTGGTGGAAGGAGACCCGGCCGTCCTTCTCGAAGCGGCGTGTGCGCGGCTTACCGATGTCGTGCAGCAGCGCGGCGAGCCGGAGGGTCAGGTCGGGGCCTGTCTCCTCCAGAGCCATCGCCTGCTCCAGGACGATCAGGGTGTGGTCGTAGACGTCCTTGTGCCGGTGGTGCTCGTCACGTTCCAGACGCAGCGCGGGGAGCTCGGGCAGCACATGATCGGCGAGGCCCGTGTCCACCAGCAGCGTCAGCCCCTTGCGGGGGTGCGCGGAAAGGATCAGCTTGTTCAGCTCGTCCCGCACCCGCTCCGCCGAGACGATCTCGATGCGTACCGCCATGTCCGTCATCGCCGCGACGACCTCGGGCGCCACCTCGAAGTCGAGCTGCGCGGCGAATCGCGCAGCCCTCATCATCCGCAGCGGATCGTCCGAGAAGGACGCCTGCGGGGTGCCCGGGGTGCGCAGGACACGGGCGGACAGGTCGTCGAGCCCGCCGTGCGGGTCGATGAACTCCTTCTCCGGCAGCGCCACGGCCATGGCGTTCACCGTGAAGTCCCGGCGCACGAGATCGTCCTCGATGGAGTCGCCGTAGGAGACCTCGGGCTTGCGCGAGGTCCGGTCGTACGCCTCGGACCGGTACGTCGTGATCTCGATCTGGAAGGACTGCTCCACGTCGTCCACCCGGGCGTCCTTCTGAGCGCCCACCGTGCCGAAGGCGATCCCGACCTCCCAGACGGCGTCCGCCCAGGGCCGCACGATCTTGAGCACGTCCTCGGGGCGCGCGTCGGTCGTGAAGTCCAGATCATTGCCGAGCCGGCCGAGGAGGGCGTCCCGCACCGAGCCGCCTACCAGGGCGAGCGAGAACCCCGCGTCCTGAAAACGGCGGGCGAGGTCGTCGGCGACAGGGGAGACGCGCAGCAGCTCGCTCACCGCGCGGCGCTGCACCTGGCTCAGGGCACTGGAAGTGTCTTCGTTGGCGTTCGGCACAACAGAAAAGAGTACGTGGCCGAGACCCTCGCGAGCGCCTCCATAAAACGTGCACAGGCGCCCTCTCTCTGTACGCGCATCAATACGCGCATATACAGGACAGTCGTCGCTCTCGGCCGATCTTGTGAGCCCTCCGCGGCACTTCCCCTCGGCGCGCATCGTTACCATGCGTGGACGCACATTCCGACGACCACTGACGACGACGAGGGACGGGCGAGCGCGTGGCCGAGGCGGCAGACTTCCAGGGGACGAGTCCCTCACCTGCCCGCCGGTGGCTCCGGCGCAGCGGAGCGCTGCTGGCCGGGGCACCGCTGCTGGCAGGGCTGCTCCAGCTGCCCCTCAGCGCGCCCGCAGAAGCCGTCCAGAAGGCCTCTGCGGCCCGAGCCACGGGCTCCGGCACGGTGGACGTGTCCCTCGACTCGCTCACCCCCAGCGTCCCCACGGACGGCGACACGGTCACCGTCTCCGGCTCGGTCACCAACAAGGGCAAGCAGAAGATCACGGACGCCCATGTGGGCCTGCGTGTGGGGCCCTCCCTGAACAGCCGCTCGGCCATCGACGTCGCCGCACGGCGCACCAGCTTCCAGCCGGGCCTCGACGCGGCGGAGGTCGGCGGCAAGTACGTGGCGAAGTTCTCAGAACTCGCGGCGGGCGTCTCGCAGCGCTTCAGCATCTCGGTGCCCGTCAAGGAGCTGGATCTCGGCGACGACGGCGTCTACCAGCTCGCCGTCTCGCTCACCGGACGGACCGCGGCCCAGCAGTGGGACCAGGTGCTCGGAATCGAGCGGACGTTCCTGCCCTGGCAGCCCGAGGCGGCAGACACCAAGACCAGGACGACGTACCTCTGGCCGCTGATCTCCACGGTCCACCTCACGGCCGAGACCGGATCGGACGAGCAGCAGACCCGCGTCTTCAAGAACGACGAGCTGGCCAAGGAGCTCTCTCCCGGAGGCCGGCTGGACCAGATGCTGTCCCTGGGCAGCGATCTCGACGTGACCTGGGTCCTCGACCCGGACCTGCTGGCCTCCGTGGACGCGATGCGGGACAGCTACCGGATCCAGGGCCCCGACGGCACCACCACGGCCGGGAAGAACCAGGCGGTCGCCCAGGCCTGGCTGGACAAGCTGGAGAAGACGGTCCAGGACAAGAAGGTCGTCGCTCTCCCCTTCGCCGACCCCGACCTCGCCTCGCTGGCGCACAACGGCAAGGACGTGACCGGTTCGCTGAGCCACCTCAAGGAGGCCACCGACGTGGCCGCCAGCACGGTGGACACGATCCTGCATGTGAAGCCGAGCACCGAGTTCGCCTGGCCCGCCGACGGCGCCGTGGACCCCTCGATCGTCAAGGTGGCCACCTCGGCGGGAGCCGACACGGTGATCGCCCGCAGCGACAGCATGCGTGAGACGGGCGGACTCTCGTACACGCCGAGCGCGGCCCGCCCCATCGGCGGCGGGACGACCGCGGTCGTCGCGGACTCCCGTCTGTCGACCCAGTTCCAGGGCGACATGACGAAGGCCGCCAATTCCACGCTCGCCATCCAGGAATTCCTCGCCCAGAGCCTGATGATCAACCTGCAGGAGGACGAGCAGCGCAGCATCGTGGTGGCCCCGCAGCGCATGCCGTCCGCGAGCCAGGCTCAGACGATGGCACAGGCGCTGAAGGCCCTCCAGGAGGGGAACTGGTCGGAGTCCCAGGGCCTGACCGCCGCGGCCAAGGCCAAGCCGGACCCCTCCGCCACCACGAAGGTGCCCTCGGCGTCCGCCTACCCGTCCTCGCTGCGGAAGCAGGAGCTGCCGCGCTCGGCCTTCGAGCGGATCCAGGCCACGCAGACCAAGCTCGACAACTTCCAGGTGATCCTCACCGACAAGTCCCGCGTGGCCACCCCGTTCGGCCGGGCCATAGACCGTGGGATGTCCACGTCGTGGCGGGGCAGGCCCGCCGAGGCGGCCACCTTCCGTGTCGGCGTCGAGGCGTACCTCAACAACCTGACCGGGCTGGTCCGGCTGATCGACAAGTCCGACGCCAAGCTCTCCGGGCGCAGCGCCACGATCCCCGTGACGGTGCAGAACAACCTGGTTCAGGGCGTCGACAATCTGGTGCTGCGTCTCACGTCGAAGAAGCCCAACCGTCTCAAGATCGGGAACGGCCCCTACTACGAGCAGCCGATCAAGGTCGCCGGCGAGCACAGCCAGTCGGTGAAGTTCACCACCTCCGCCGAGGCGAACGGCCCCGTCATGGTCGTCGCGCAGCTGTACACGGCCGATGGTCAGGCGTACGGTCCCGAGGTCACCTTCGAGGTGAAGGTCACCGAGTTCACCCCGACGGTGATGCTGGTCATCGGTGGTGGCGTCCTGCTGCTCGTCCTCGCCGGTTTCCGGATGTACACACAGCGCAAGCGCGCCGCCGCCCGGCAGGCCGAGGAGGCGCAGGACGGTCCCGAGGACGAGGCCGTGAACAAGGATGCGGACGGCACCGTAGACACTGAGGACACCGAAGACTCCGCGAAGGGCCCCGAAAGGGAGTCCGAAGCGGAGTCCGGGGCAGACGACCCGGAGCACCCGAGTGACCCGACACCGGACACCGCACCGGAAAGCGCCGACCCGTCCGGGACGGGTGAGAGAGTGGACCGTTGAGCGATGTCGTGGCCGGTCGGCCCGGGGACGATGAGGTGGGGTAACCATGAACGCGCCGTACAACGGTGACCGCGGCCAGGGCGCGGGCAGCTCGGGCTACCCGGACGGATACTCCGAGGGCTACCCCGAGGGCCCCCCGCCGGAGCAGGGTCAGACGCAGCCGGGCCCCCCGGCCGACATGTACTTCCAGGACGCCTACAACCAGGATCCCTACCGGGGCCAGGACCTCTCGGCCCAGGATCCGGTGACCGAGGCGCTCTACGACCGTGCCGCGCACCCCCCGCCGCCTCCCGGCACGTACTACCCGCCGCAGGCGCTCTACGCGCAGCCCCCCACGCCTCAGCACGCCCCCGACCCGCGCGTGTGGGCCCAGACGCCCCCGCCCGAGCCGGCCGGCCCCACGCGCCACCTGCCCTACGGAGACGACGCGCGCACCACGCAGTACGTCGGTGTCGACGACCTGGTCACCCAGGCCGGTGACGAGCGCCACGAGCCCGACGCGTTCGCCCATCTCTTCCGCGATCAGCAGCAGAGCGGCGGCCGTCCGCAGTACGCCGCTCCGGCCGGGGAGTACGCCGCCACGCCCGGTGTCCCCGCACCGGCTCCCGAACCGGCTCCGGCCGCCGCGGCACCGGCGGCCCCCGCCGCCGCACCCGCGTCGAGGCAGTCCGGCGGGCGGGCCTCGGGTCTGCTGAAGTCCAGCGCCGTGATGGCGGCGGGCACGCTGGTGTCCCGGCTCACCGGGTTCGTCCGGACCATGATCATCACGGCTGCCCTGGGCGCCGCGACTCTCGGTGACGCGTGGACGGTGGCCTACACGCTGCCGACCATGATCTACATCCTGACCGTCGGCGGCGGCCTGAACTCCGTGTTCGTGCCGCAGCTGGTGCGATCCATGAAGGAGGACGAGGACGGCGGTGAGGCCTACGCCAACCGCCTGCTGACCCTCGTCATGGTCGCCCTCGGTGTGATCGTCGCAATCGTGGTCTTCGCGGCGCCGCTGCTGATCCAGCTGATGTCGGACTCCGTCGCCAGCGACCCGGCCTCGAACAACGTCGCCGTGACCTTCGCCCGCTACTGCCTGCCCACGATCTTCTTCATGGGCATCCACGTGGTCATGGGGCAGATCCTCAACGCCCGCGGGAAGTTCGGCGCGATGATGTGGACCCCGGTCCTCAACAACATCGTCATGATCGCCACCTTCGGGCTGTTCCTGTGGGTCTACGGGACGTCCGGCGACTCGGGTATGTCGGTCCACAACATCCCCGCGGACGGAGTCCGGCTGCTGGGCGTCGGCACGCTGCTCGGCTTGGTCGTGCAGGCCCTGGCGATGGTGCCGTACCTGCGCGAAACCGGCTTCCGCTTCCGGTTGCGGTTCGACTGGAAGGGCCACGGCCTCGGCAAGGCCGTCAAGCTCGCCAAATGGACCGTGCTCTTCGTCCTCGCCAACCAGGCGGGCGTCCTCGTGGTCACCCAGCTCGCCACCGCCGCGGGCAAGACCTCGGGCAAGAGCGGTGCGGGCATCATGGCCTACTCGAACGCACAGCTGATCTGGGGCATGCCGCAGGCGATCATCACCGTCTCGGTCATGGCCGCGATGCTCCCCCGGATCTCGCGCGCCGCCCACGACGGCGACGCCGGCGCGGTGCGGGACGACATCTCCCACGGCCTGCGCACCTCGGCCGTCGCGATCGTCCCCGTGGCCTTCATGTTCGTCGCCCTGGGCATCCCGATGTGCACGCTGCTCTTCGGCGCCAGCGGCATCGACGCCGCCCAGTCGATGGGCTACGTGCTCATGGCCTTCGGTCTCGGCCTGATCCCGTTCTCGGTGCAGTACGTGGTCCTGCGCGGCTTCTACGCGTACGAGGACACCCGCACCCCCTTCTACAACACGGTCATCGTGGCCGCGGTCAACGCCGCCGCCTCGGCCCTGTGCTACGTGATCCTGCCCGCGGAATGGGCCGTCGTCGGCATGGCCGGCGCGTACGGTCTGGCCTACGCCGTGGGTGTCGGAGTGGCCTGGCAGCGGCTGCGCAAGCGCCTCGGCGGCGACCTCGACGGAGCCCAGGTCCTGCGCACGTACGCGCGTCTCGGCCTGGCCGCCGTCCCGGGCGCCGTGGTGGGCGGCGCCATCGGCTTCGCGGTCACCGAGGCCCTCGGGGACGGGGTCATCGGATCGATCGCGGCGCTGCTGGTCGGTTCGGTAGCCCTCCTCGGCGTCTTCTACGTCGCCGCGCGCAAGATGCGCATCGAAGAGCTGAATTCAATGGTCGGAATGGTCCGCGGGCGCCTGGGGCGCTGAGGCGGGGGTACGCGCACAACCATCGTCCGTCGCCGTGTGTCGTGCATAGCGCCGGACTGTGGGCACAATTGGTTTCTGCGTCGGACAGCGCGCAACGGATGGGGAGGCGGGAACGACGGTGGCGGAACGGAGCACGGCTGCCGTCGACGTGGCAGACAACAGCGGTGACGAGCCGCTGACCGCCAAGGCGGACCAGTCCACGTCCGACGGGGTGGCCCAGGACCGGGAGCGGGAGACGGACAGCGAAGAGGCACAGGGGAGCGGCGGGATCGAGAATCCCGGAAAGGCCTCACCGCCCGAGTTGCACAGCGGTCACAAACTCGCCAGGCGCTACCGCCTCGAGGAGTGCGTCACCCGACTGGACGGTTTCAGCAGTTGGCGTGCGGTGGACGAAAAACTCCGCCGTGCCGTCGGCGTGCATCTACTGCCCGCCGATCATCCGCGGGCCCGTTCGGTGCTGGCGGCGGCCCGGTCGTCCGCCCTGCTGGGCGATCCTCGGTTCGTCCAGGTCCTGGACGCCGTCGAGGAGAACGACCTCGTCTACGTCGTCCACGAGTGGCTGCCGGACGCCACCGAGCTGACGGCTCTCCTGGCCGCCGGTCCGCTGGAGGTGCACGACGCCTACCAGATGGTCAGCCAGGTCTCCCAGGCCATGGCAGCGGCCCACCGCGAGGGCCTCGCGCATCTGCGTCTGACGCCGGGCGCCGTGCTGCGCACGTCGACCGGCCAGTGGCGCATCCGCGGGCTCGCCGTGAACGCCGCACTGCGCGGCATCAGCTCCGACACCCCGCAGCGCACGGACACGGAGGCGATCGGCGCGCTCCTGTACGCCGCGCTCACCCAGCGCTGGCCGTACGAGAACGACGCGTACGGCCTGTCCGGGCTGCCCAAGGGCGTCGGCCTCATCGCCCCGGACCAGGTACGCGCCGGCGTCCACCGGGGGCTTTCGGAGCTGGCCATGCGCGCGCTCGCCAACGACGGCGCGACGGCCTCCCGTCACGAATCGCCGTGCACCACGCCCGAGGAGCTGGTGAAGGCGATCAGCGAGATGCCCCGCATCCGCCCGCCGGAGCCCGCTTTCACCGCCCCGCCGGAGTACCAACGCACGACGTACCAGCAGGGCACCTACGGCCGACCCGCGACCCGTCCCGGCGCCACCCAGCAGCTGCCCACCCCGCCGCCCCCGCTGCAGAGTCGTACCGGCAAGGCGCTCAAGTGGGCCGTGTCGGCGTTGCTCATCGCCGCTCTGGGCCTCGGCAGCTGGCAGCTCGCGGACGCGCTCATGGAGCGCGGGGACAAGCCCGAGGACACCAAGCAGACGCACACGACGGACGGCAACGACAAGAGCGACGACAACACCAAGCCGACCAAGCCGATCGCCATCCAGGGCGCCACGGAGTACGTGGCCGAGGGCGATGCCCAGCACCCGGGCGACGTGGACAAGACGTACGACAACAGCCCGACGACCGGGTGGCGGACCAACAGCTACAAAGAAGGTCCGAAAATACTGATCAAGCCCGGCGTCGGCATCGTCTACGACCTCGGCTCCGCCCAGAGCGTGTCGGCCGCCGACCTCGCGCTCCGGTACGGCGGTCCTCACACGACGGTCGAGCTGTACGCGACCGACACACCGGATTCGTCCACGCCGCTGAGCTCGATGACGAAGCTCGGCTGGGTGACGACGAACGGCACGTCCGCCAAGGTGAAGGTCGGCAAGCAGAAGAAGAGCCGCTATGTGCTCGTGTGGCTGACCGCGATGCCGTACTCGGGCAACGACTCGGCCAACTACAGCTCCCCGGGCTACAAGCAAGCCATCACGGACGTGAAGTTCACCGGCTGACGTCCGTCGCGGGAGGGGAGGGGGTCCGATGGCCGATGAAGTCGCATACGACGAAGCAAGCGATCAGGATCTCCTCGCCCGCCATGTAGCGGGCGACCCGGACGCCTTCGGTGAGCTTGTACGGCGTCATCGCGACCGGCTGTGGGCGGTGGCCCTGCGCACGCTGGGAGACCGCGAGGAAGCCGCTGACGCGGTCCAGGACGCCCTCGTCTCCGCCTACCGGGCCGCCCACACCTTCCGCGGCCAGTCGGCCGTCACGACGTGGCTGCATCGGATCACGGTGAACGCCTGCCTGGACCGTGCTCGCAAGGCCGCCTCCAGGAAGACCTCGCCGGTCGACGACACCGAACGTCTTGAGCAGCTCCTCGAACCGCACGAATCCGCTTCCGCGCCGGCCGAGCGCAATGACCTCCACCGCGAGCTCATCGGCGCCCTGGGCACACTTCCGGCCGATCAGCGCGCCGCCCTGGTCCTGGTGGACATGCAGGGCTATCCCGTCGCCGAAGCCGCCCGCATCCTCGACGTCCCCACCGGCACGGTGAAGAGCCGCTGTGCACGCGGCAGAGCCAGACTGCTCCCGCTGCTCACCCACCTCCGCACGGCCGGGGGCGGCGAGGAGTCCGAGAAGTCGGGCGGCCGAAGGAACCGGACGCAGGGGACATCCGTCCCACCGGCAGCGGGACCGCACGATGCGGGCCCACAGGATGCAGGGCCAAGCGATTCAGCTGCTGTGAAGGGCGGAGGTGGGCGAGCGTGACATCCACGACGGACACGCCCGGGCACCCGGACGTCGCGGAGATCTCCGACCTCACCGAGGGTCTGCTCTCGCCTTCCCGTACCGAGGACGTGCGACGGCATCTCGAGGAGTGCGCACTCTGCTCCGAGGTGTACGAGTCGCTGGAGGAGATCCGGGGACTGCTGGGCACGATGCCCGGCCCTGCCCGTATGCCTGACGACGTGGCCGGCCGTATCGATGCGGCCCTCGCGGCAGAAGCGTTGCTGAGCGCCACGGCGCCTGATCACGCGGCGCGGGCGCAGGACGAGCGCGCCGATGTTTCACGTGAAACATCGACCGATCCCTCCGCCAACGACACTCCTCTCACGCCGCTCGGCGCAGGAGCCCCCTCGTCCGCCGGCGACTCCGGCTCCCCCGCTCCCACCGACCGCCCTTCCGGACATCCGCGGGCGGCCACCGGACCGGGCCGTGCCCACCGAGCACGGCGCGGGCGGCGCAGGGCGGTCGTCCTGGGCACCGTCTTCACCGCCGCCGCTCTGGGGCTGGGCACGATCCTTGTCCAGTCCATGGGGGGCGACGGCTCCGGCAAGGAGCCTCAGACGCGCGCACAGCAGGAAACGTCGTCGAAGGTCACCTTCTCCGAAGGACAGCTGGAACAGCGGGTCTCAGACCTGCTGTCCAAGGACAAGAGCACGGGAACCAAGTCCGGCAGTGCCAAGCCCTGGGGCGCCGAGTCGCAGGGCACGGAATCCGGTGGAGTCGACACTCTGATCACACCGAAGGTGCCGGTGCCCGACTGCGTGCAGCAGGGGACCGGAAACGCCGGAGCAGTGCTCGGCGCCGAGAAGGGTACGTACAAGGGGACGAGTGTCTATCTCGTCGTCCAACCCGACGCATCCGACGGCACGAAGGTCACGGCGTACATCGTCGACGACGCCTGCGAGAAGGAGGGCTCGGCGACGCCGGGCAAGCTGCTTCTGACGAAGTCGTACGACCGGTCCTGACGCCGTCTCTCTCAACCCCGCTCGTCCCCGGATACCGCATGGGATCTGTGTGCGGTACGACGTCTCCGTGTGCCCGGACACAGCGGGAATTGAAGCCCCTTAGGATCCGTTGGGTGGGGTGAGAGTACTGAGAGTGGCTCCCACCGGATACGCAGCAGTCTCCAGAGACGAGGAATCAAGCCGTGAGCGACGTCCGTAACGTGATCATCATCGGCTCCGGGCCGGCCGGCTACACGGCGGCGCTCTACACCGCGCGCGCGTCGCTGAAGCCGCTGGTCTTCGAGGGCGCCGTCACCGCAGGCGGTGCGCTGATGAACACCACCGAGGTGGAGAACTTCCCCGGCTTCCAGGACGGCGTCATGGGCCCGGAGCTCATGGACAACATGCGCGCCCAGGCAGAGCGTTTCGGCGCCGAGCTGGTTCCCGACGACGTCGTCGCCGTCGACCTCACGGGCGAGATCAAGACCGTCACGGACACCGCCGGTACCGTGCACCACGCCAAGGCCGTCATCGTCACGACGGGCTCCCAGCACCGCAAGCTCGGCCTGCCCAACGAGGACGCACTCTCCGGTCGTGGCGTCTCCTGGTGCGCGACCTGTGACGGCTTCTTCTTCAAGGACCAGGACATCGCTGTGATCGGTGGCGGCGACACCGCGATGGAAGAGGCGACCTTCCTCTCGCGCTTCGCCAAGTCCGTGACCATCGTCCACCGCAGGGACTCCCTTCGCGCCTCCAAGGCGATGCAGGAGCGCGCCTTCGCCGACCCGAAGATCAAGTTCGTCTGGGACAGCGAGGTGGCCGAGATCAAGGGCGACCCGAAGCTGGAAGGCCTGACGCTGCGCAACCTGAAGACCGGAGAGACCTCCGAGCTGCCGGTGACCGGTCTGTTCATCGCGATCGGCCACGACCCTCGCACCGAGCTCTTCAAGGGCCAGCTCGACCTGGACGACGAGGGCTACCTGAAGGTCGCCGCACCCTCCACCCGGACGAACCTGACCGGTGTCTTCGGCGCCGGCGACGTCGTCGACCACACCTACCGCCAGGCCATCACCGCCGCCGGCACGGGCTGCTCGGCCGCTCTCGACGCCGAGCGCTTCCTCGCCGCTCTCGCGGACAGCGAGACCGCTGCCGCGACTGCCACCGTCTGACCCTCACCCGCCCCACCGCACCAACAAGTTAAGGAGCCCGCCGTGGCCGGCACCCTGAAGAACGTGACCGACGCTTCCTTCGACGAGGACGTCCTCAAGAGCGACAAGCCCGTCCTGGTGGACTTCTGGGCCGCCTGGTGCGGCCCGTGCCGCCAGATCGCGCCGTCCCTCGAGGCCATCGCCTCCGAGTACGGCGACAAGATCGAGGTCGTCAAGCTCAACATCGACGAGAACCCGGCCACGGCCGCCAAGTACGGCGTGATGTCGATCCCGACCCTGAACGTCTACCAGGGTGGTGAGGTCGCCAAGACCATCGTTGGCGCGAAGCCGAAGGCCGCGATCGTGCGCGACCTCGAGGCGTTCATCGCCGAGTAGTCGGTGTTCGTCGCGGCGAGCGGCGCATGTTTCACGTGAAACACAAATGGGCCAGCCCGAAAGGGCTGGCCCATTTGCTTGACCGTCGCAGAGGTCCCGTCACCGCAATCGAGCGATGCCGGACCGGCCGTCACAGTGGACGGAGCGCCGGCTCCTTCTGCACCGCCCCCAGGAGCCGGTCCAGAGCCAGCTCCACATCTTCCTTCCACGAGAGCGTCGAGCGCAGCTCCAGCCTCAGCCGCGGATAGGTGGGGTGCGGCCGGACCGTCTTGAATCCCACGGAGAGCAGATGGTCGGCGGGGAGCACACACGCCGCCTCCTTCCACCGTGCGTCTCCAAAAGCCTCGATCGCTCTGAAGCCCCGGCGCAGCAGATCCTTGGCGACCGTCTGGACCATCACACGGCCGAGTCCCTGCCCCTGGTAGCCGGGCATGATGAAGGCGGTCATCAGCTGCACCGCGTCCGGCGAGACCGGACTCGTGGGGAAGGCCGTGGAGCGGGGGACATAGGCAGGGGGCGCGTACAGCACGAAGCCCACCGGCACGTCGTCCACATAGACGACACGGCCGCAGGAACCCCAGTCCAGCAGGACCGCGGAGATCCAGGCTTCCTTTTCCAGTGCCGGTGTACCCGCCTTTACCGCGGCTTCTCCGCTGACTGGGTCCAGTTCCCAGAAGACACACGCGCGGCAGCGCTTGGGAAGGTCCTGGAGGTTGTCCAGCGTGAGCGGTACCAGCCGACGCCCCATGAAGGGTGTTCCTCGCTTCCTTCACCCGCGGCATCGCGGGCGGCTGTCAAGGCGCTGCGCTCCCTGAGGAGGCTGCCGACGAAGCCGCCGACCGCCCCTAGACCCAGGCCCGCGGTCACCAATCCGGTACGGCTCACGGTTTGCATGGCCCCCGCCTCCCCGATGAAGGTGCTGCCAGGTGGATGCGCCATACCCGATCGCATCGTATCCACGATGCGATTCCATCGATACCGCCAGAAAGCAAAGAGCGGACCGTGTTCCGGTACACACCGGACACAGTCCGCTCTACTGGTCGGGCCGACGGCAGAACGTGCCGTAGAGCGGCCGCGTGGCTACTCGGCCGACTCAGGCTTCCGAGTCGTCGGAGTCGTCGTCCAGAAGGCTCTTCTGCAGGACAGGCCCCTCGCCGGGCGCCAGGCTGCCGAGAATGCGCTCAAGATCGTCCATCGATGCGAACTCGACGGTGATCTTTCCCTTCTTCTGCCCCAGGTCGACCTTCACCCGCGTCTCGAAGCGATCCGAGAGGCGCGTCGCCAGGTCGCTCAGCGCCGGAGAGACGCGACCGCCGGCTCGGGGCCCCTTGGAGCGCGGCGCGCTCTGCGGGCGGGAACCCATGAGCGTCACGATCTCCTCGACCGCCCGCACCGAGAGCCCTTCGGCCACGATGCGGTGGGCAAGCCTGTCCTGCTCCTCAGAGTCCTCGACGGAGAGCAAGGCTCGCGCGTGACCCGCGGAGAGGACACCCGCCGCGACGCGGCGCTGGACCGCAGGGGAGAGCTTCAGCAGGCGCAGGGTGTTGGAGACCTGCGGGCGGGACCGTCCGATGCGGTCAGCCAGCTGGTCGTGCGTGCAGTTGAAGTCCTTGAGGAGTTGGTCGTAGGCGGCCGCTTCCTCCAGCGGGTTCAACTGCGCGCGGTGGAGGTTCTCCAGCAGGGCGTCCAGGAGGAGCTTCTCGTCGTCCGTGGCCCGGACGATCGCCGGAATGGCCTCCAGTCCCGCCTCGCGGCAGGCCCTCCAGCGCCGCTCGCCCATGATGAGCTCGTAGCGGGCCGGACCCAGCTGACGTACGACGACGGGCTGGAGGAGCCCGACCTCCTTGATGGAGGTGACCAGCTCGGCGAGGGCGTCCTCGTCGAAGACCTCACGCGGCTGACGCGGGTTGGGAGTGATGTAGTCGAGCGGCAGCTCGGCGAAGTGCGCGCCGACGGGCTCCGAAGGCAGCTCGAAGGACGCGGCCTCCGCCGGTTCCTCCGTTTCATGTGAAACAGGCGGCAGCGTGGCCACCTTCGCCGCAGCCACCCCGCGCTCCGCCGTGAGGACAGGCGCGGCCGCCGGCGAGGTGGGCGTCCCACTCGCCGGAGACGCCGGCCTCTCCCCTGTCGGAGCCGCAGGGATCAGTGCGCCAAGGCCGCGCCCCAGCCCCCGTCGTCGCTCACTCACTGGATCCCCTCCACCGTGTTCTGATCGTTCTGCGCACCCGCGTGTGCGTGTTGCGCGTCGTACGCCACTCCGACACCTCGGAGGGCGATTTCCCGTGCGGCCTCAAGATACGAGAGAGCACCGCTGGAACCCGGATCGTAAGTCAGAACGGTCTGCCCGTAGCTCGGGGCCTCGGAGATACGGACCGAGCGCGGAATGCTTGTCCGCAGCACCTCGTCACCGAAGTGGTTCCGCACCTCGTCCGCGACCTGCGACGCGAGACGCGTCCGGCCGTCGTACATGGTGAGCAGGATCGTCGAGACATGGAGAGCGGGGTTGAGATGTCCCCGCACCAGGTCCACGTTACGCAGGAGCTGCCCCAGCCCCTCCAGCGCGTAGTACTCGCACTGGATGGGGATGAGCACCTCCGCACCGGCGACGAGAGCGTTGACCGTGAGGAGGCCCAGCGACGGCGGGCAGTCGATGAGGATGTAGTCCAACGGCTGCTCGTACGCCTGGATCGCTCGCTCCAGTCGGCTCTCCCGCGCCACCAGCGACACCAGCTCGATCTCCGCACCGGCGAGATCGATCGTGGCGGGAGCGCAGAAGAGACCTTCGACGTCCGGGACGGGCTGGACGACTTCCGAGAGCGGCTTGCTGTCGATCAGCACGTCGTAGATGGACGGGACTTCGGCGTGGTGGTCGATGCCCAGCGCTGTGGAGGCATTGCCCTGAGGGTCGAGGTCGATCACCAGGACACGACCACCGTGCAGCGCCAGTGAAGCGGCAAGGTTGACCGTGGTCGTGGTCTTGCCCACCCCACCCTTCTGGTTGGCGACCACCATGACCCGGGTCTGCTCGGGCCGTGGCAGGCCCTCGCCGGCGCGACCTAGCGCCTCAACCGCAAGTTGGGCAGCACGACCGATGGGAGTGTCGTCCATCGGGGGCGGTGTTTCACGTGAAACATCCTCCCCCATCGACTCGGTACGGGGACCGGGGACCGGATCGGTCATCGGTCCCGCGATGTTGGCGTCGGACCGCAAGGATTCACTCTCCTCGACTTCAGGCTCGCAATGAACAGAGCCTCCCATGCCTTCGGGGTCGTGAACCAGCGAGGCCCGTTGTTCTGTGGAGAAATCCACCTCTGTGGACAACTCCGCACCCTCTCCGAGTGAACCGAGAGGCTTTCGGTCGCGAGGTTCGGCCGCAGCACGGCCGCGGCTGATGATTCCGTGCAACAGTGAGCGACGTTTCACGTGAAACACGATGCCTAGCCGCTCAGGCCATCACCGCGCGACACTCCGAGATGCGTAGGTTTGGAGGCTTGTGTGGAGTACGGACAGCCACCCGACCTGGTGGGGTGGAGTGACGAAAAACTCCCGGCTCCACACAGCGGAGCCGGGAGTTCGTAGCCTTCTCAGGAGGTCAGCGTCGGCGTCGGGCCCGCCCGGTTCGGGCGGCCTTGGCTCGCTTGGCGGCGAAGCGCACACCACCAGGGCTCTCGCCGACCTCCACGCGCACGACGGTGGAGAGTGGGTCGACCACCCCGTCCCCGACGTGGAGAACGGACGTCTCCACGGCACCGAGCTTGCTCAGGGCCGTGGCAGCGCTCTTCAGCTCCTCCTCCGCGGTGTCGCCCTTGAGAGCGAGCATCTCGCCGTAGGGACGCAGCAGAGGGATCCCCCACGTGGCCAGGCGGTCCAGAGGCGCCACGGCACGGGCGGTCACCACGTGGACGGGAGGCAGCTTGCCCATGACCTCCTCGGCACGTCCACGGACGACCGTCACATGATCGAGACCGAGGAGCTCCACGACCTCGGTGAGGAAGTTGGTGCGCCGCAGCAGCGGCTCGAGCAGCGTGATCTTGAGGTCCTCACGGACGAGCGCCAGCGGAATGCCCGGCAGTCCGGCACCCGAGCCCACGTCGCACACCGTCACACCCTCGGGAACGACCTCGGAGAGCACCGCGCAGTTCAGCAGGTGCCGCTCCCAGAGCCGGGGTACTTCACGCGGGCCGATCAGACCCCGCTTCACTCCCGCCTCGGCCAAGAGCTCCGCGTACCGCACCGCGTCCGCGAAGCGATCGCCGAAAACCTCGCGCGCCTGCTCGGGCGCAGGGGGAAGCTCCGCTGCCTCCGTCACGGGGGGACCGTCCTTCCGTACCGCATGAGCGCTCTGGGCGCTGTCTCCAGGACTATCAGGCTGACAAAATTCGGCCCCGTCTGCGCAACAGACGGGGCCGATGGAACGTACGTACCGATCAGGCGGGAAGCACGACGACGAAGCGCTGAGGCTCCTCGCCCTCGGACTCGCTGCGCAGCCCCGCGGCCTTGACCGCGTCGTGCACGACCTTGCGCTCGAAGGGCGTCATCGGCTTCAGCTTCACGGGCTCACCCGAGCTCTTGACCTCCGCCGCGGCCTTGGCGCCCAGCTCGGAGAGCTCTTCGCGCTTCTTGGCCCGGTAGCCCGCGATGTCGAGCATCAGGCGGCTGCGGTCCCCGGTCTCCCGGTGCACTGCCAGGCGAGTGAGCTCCTGGAGCGCCTCCAGCACCTCACCGTCACGGCCGACCAGCTTCTGCAGGTCACGGCTCCCCGCGTCGCTGATGATCGAGACAGCGGCGCGGTCGGCCTCGACGTCCATGTCGATGTCACCGTCGAGATCGGCGATGTCGAGCAGACCTTCGAGGTAGTCCGCCGCGATCTCGCCTTCCTGCTCCAGGCGGGTCAGGGTGTCGCCCTCGGTGGCGGCGGAGGTGGTGCCTTCCGTCACGGGATGGACTCCTTCTTACTTCTTGGACGGGGACTTGGGCCGCTGAGGACCCTTGCGCTGTCCGGACTGGGCCTTGCTGCGGGCACCGGCGCCGGGCTTGTTGCCCCCACCGGCCGGCTTGGCGGGGGAGGGCTTGGCGTCCTCCGGCTCGTCGGACTTGCTCAGCGAGGTCTTCGGCTCGGTCTCGTCGGCCGCCTTGGCGGTGCCCGACTGGGACTGACGCTGCGACTTCGACTGCCGCTTCGGCTGCTGGCGCTTGGGGGCAGCACCGGTCACCGGGGTGCCGTCCTCGGTCTCGGTGACGACGGCGACATCGCTCTTCGCCACGGTGCCATCGGCCGCGGCGGCCAGACCCACCTTGGTGAGGCTGTTGATGAACTTGCGCTCGAACTCGTTGCGGTCGCGGCCCTTGGAAACGATCGCCTTGACGATGGCGCGCTCGCCCCGGCTGCGGGTCTTGCCGTGGTGCGTGACGTGCTTGGTCAGACGCTCCAGGTAAGCGGCCTGAGCCTTGGAACCCGGGGTCGGGTTGTTGTGGATCACGTACATCTGCTGGCCCATGGTCCACACGTTGGTGGTCAGCCAGTAGACGAGGACACCGACCGGGAAGTTGATACCGAAGACGGCGAACATGACCGGGAAGACGTACATCAGCATCTTCTGCTGCTGCATGAACGGCGTCTTCACCGTGGTGTCGACGTTCTTCGTCATCAGCTGACGCTGGGTGTAGAACTGCGAGCCCGACATCAGCACGATCATGATCGCGGTGACGACACGGACATCGGTCAGCGTGGCACCGAGCTGGGCGACCTTGTCGGCGCTGTCGGTGAACTTCGCCGCGAGCGGGGCGCCGAAGATGTGCGCCTTACGGGCGCTGGCGAGCAGCTGATCGTCGATGACGCCGATCGTCTTGCCCGTCGCAATGCCGTTGAGCACGTGGTACAGGGCGAAGAAGAACGGCGACTGCGCCAGGATGGGAAGGCACGAGGAGAGCGGGTTGGTACCCGACTCCTTGTACAGCTTCATCATCTCTTCGGACTGGCGCTGCTTGTCGTTCTTGTAGCGCTCCTGGATCTTCTTCATCTCGGGCTGCAGCGTCTGCATGGCCCGAGTGGCCTTGATCTGCTTCACGAAGAGCGGGATCAGGCAGATACGGATCAGGATCACCAGGGACACGATGGACAGGCCCCAGGCCCAGCCCGTATCGGGACCGAAGATCTTCCCGTACACGGAGTGGAACTGGACGATGACCCAGGAAACGGGTGTCGTGATGAAGCTGAAAAGACTGGCAATCGTGTCCACTAATCAGGCTCCTTGAGCATGGGACGGAGTCTCGGCGGCCGGGCTTGAGGGGTGGTCGGACATACCGTGCCCCTCGGTGGCCAGTTCGGCGGCGGAGTTCCCGCCCTTGCGTGCACGCCAGGCGTTACGCAGCATTTCGTGCCACCGCGGACGCTTGCGCGGCGGAACATGGTCCACACCGCCCAGCGACCACGGATTGCACCGGAGGATGCGCCAGGCGGTGAGTGCCGTTCCCTTGATCGCACCGTGCCGGTCGATGGCCTGGTAGCCGTAGTGGGAACACGACGGGTAGTACTTGCACACCGGCCCCAGCAACGGGCTGATCGTCCACTGGTACAGCTTGATCAGTGCCAGCAGCGGGTACTTCATCGCGCGCCCCCTCCCAGCAGCCGCTGAAGGGCGGCATCCAGGTCTCGGGCCAGCTGTTCATGGTCGGCGTCACCCGCACCGGGCAGCGCTCGTACGACTACCAGGCTACCGGGGGGCAACAGGGCGACTCGGTCACGCATCAGATGGCGAAGCCTGCGCTTCACCGTGTTGCGTACGACGGCTCCACCCACGGCCTTGCTCACGACGAAACCCGCACGCGTCGGGGAAGCGCTCTCCCCTGGCGCGTGCGGGTCCGTTGCACCGCTACGTAGATGGACGACGAGAAGCGGGCGTCCGGCCCGACGTCCTCGGCGTACCGCGGTCGCGAAGTCTTCGCGCCGCCTCAGCCGATGCTCGGTAGGCAGCACGACGTCATGACCTGTAAGTGATCAGGCGGACAGGCTGGCGCGACCCTTGCCACGACGGTTCGCGAGAATCGCGCGGCCGGCACGGGTGCGCATCCGCAGGCGGAAGCCGTGGGTCTTGGCGCGACGACGGTTGTTCGGCTGGAAGGTGCGCTTGCTCACTCGGGGGCTCCAGAAAGAATCGGTGGTGGCGGGGTGCCGTCCTGGCTGTCACCGTGCGCCCACGAGGTAGCTCGTATTACGCCCGAGTGCACCGCTTCCCGATCACTCTTCGCGATCTGTGCCCATCGGAGGCAGGCGGCAGCAGCCATCGACAACTCGACCTGGTTACGGTACGCGCGGCTACGCCATCCGGTCAAACCAGCGCGTGCCGGGAGACACTATCCACAGGCTGGGGACAACAACTTGAACCGCACCGGTCGCCCTGACTACCGTGGCTGAACTCCGATTCGTTCCCTTCCCACCGCCCCAGCGGTTTTGTTCCCCCCGCCCCACCCGACCGACTTCCCGACCCTTTCCCAGAACCACACGTTCGTGGGACCCCATGAGAGAGCGTGCCCTGTGGCTGACGTACCTGCCGATCTTGCCGCAGTGTGGCCACGAGTTCTGGAACAACTTCTCGGTGAGGGCCGCGGGCAGGGTGTCGAGGCGAAGGACGAGCACTGGATCAAACGCTGCCAGCCCTTGGCGCTGGTGGCCGACACCGCCCTGCTCGCGGTCCCGAACGAGTTCGCGAAGGGCGTACTGGAAGGACGTCTCGCGCCGATCGTCAGCGAGACCCTGAGCCGCGAGTGCGGCCGTCCGATCCGCATCGCGATCACCGTCGACGACTCCGCCGGCGAGCCCCCCGCGCCGGCACCGTCCGCCCCGTCACGCTACGAGGAGCCCGAGCTCCCCTCCGGCCCCGGCCACGGCCGTGACGCGTACGACGGCCAGGGCGGCGACGAGCGCGCCGGCTACGGCTCCCAGAGCGACGAGCGCATGGGCTACGGCTCCCAGGGCGGGGACGAGAGGTCGGCCTACGGCTCCCAGTCCCGTGACGATCGCAGCCCCTACGACACGCAGGGCCGCGATTACGACGCCCCGGCCCGCGACGACCGCGGCGCCTACGACGGCCAGCGGCGCGACGAGTACGAGGGGTACGGCCGCCACCGCGCCGACGACCACAGGGGTGGCCGCGCCGACCAGCTCCCGGGCGGTCCCGGTGACCAGCTGCCGTCGGGACGCCAGGACCAGCTGCCGACGGCCCGGCCCGCCTACCCGGACTACCAGCGGCCCGAGCCGGGCGCCTGGCCGCGGCACTCCCAGGACGACTATGGCTGGCAGCAGCAGCGGCTCGGCTTCCCGGAGCGGGATCCGTACGCCTCGCCCGGCCAGGACTACCGGCCGCAGTCGATGGAGCGCCCGCCCTACGAGCAGCAGCGCCAGGACTACGACCAGCCGCGCTCGGACTACGACCAGCCACGGGGCGACTACGACCAGCGGACCGACCGCCGGGACCTCCAGGAGCCGTCCCCCGGCGGCGCCGGACCCGGGCACCGCGGCGGCCCCTCGCTGCCTCCCTCCGGCGCGCCCGGCCCGCTGGCCGCGAAGCCCGCGCCGGCGTCGGGGCCGGGTGAGCCGACCGCGCGCCTGAACCCGAAGTACCTCTTCGACACATTCGTCATCGGCGCCTCGAACCGCTTCGCGCACGCGGCCGCCGTCGCCGTCGCCGAGGCACCTGCCAAGGCCTACAACCCCCTCTTCATCTATGGGGAGTCGGGACTCGGCAAGACGCACCTGCTGCACGCGATCGGGCACTACGCCCGCAGCCTCTACCCCGGCACGCGGGTGCGCTACGTGAGCTCGGAGGAGTTCACCAACGAGTTCATCAACTCCATCCGCGACGGCAAGGGCGACAGCTTCCGCAAGCGGTACCGCGAGATGGACATCCTGCTCGTCGACGACATCCAGTTCCTCGCGGACAAGGAGTCGACGCAGGAGGAGTTCTTCCACACCTTCAATACGCTCCACAACGCGAACAAGCAGATCGTGCTGTCCTCCGACCGGCCGCCCAAGCAGCTGGTGACGCTGGAGGACCGGCTGAGGAACCGTTTCGAGTGGGGTCTGATCACCGACGTCCAGCCGCCCGAACTGGAGACGCGCATCGCGATCCTCCGCAAGAAGGCGGTGCAGGAGCAGCTCAACGCCCCGCCGGAGGTGCTGGAGTTCATCGCCTCGCGGATCTCGCGCAACATCCGCGAGCTGGAGGGCGCGCTGATCCGGGTGACCGCGTTCGCGTCGCTCAACCGGCAGCCCGTGGACCTCGGTCTGACGGAGATCGTCCTCAAGGACCTGATCCCCGGCGGCGAGGACTCGGCGCCCGAGATCACGGCCACCGCGATCATGGCCGCCACGGCCGACTACTTCGGTCTCACGGTGGACGACCTGTGCGGTTCCTCCCGTAGCCGTGTCCTCGTCACGGCCCGGCAGATCGCCATGTACCTGTGCCGCGAGCTCACGGACCTGTCGCTGCCGAAGATCGGCGCGCAGTTCGGCGGCCGCGACCACACGACCGTGATGCACGCCGACCGCAAGATCCGCGCGCTCATGGCCGAGCGCCGCTCGATCTACAACCAGGTCACCGAACTCACGAACCGCATCAAGAACGGCTGACCGCGTGGCCGTCCGTCCGTGAGGACGACGGCCGTACGCGGCTGAGGGCGCCCCGGGGCACGTCCCCGAGGGCGCCTTTCGCGTTCTCCGCGGGCGGTCTTCGCCACCGGCGCCTCTGGCGGGTCCGCGGCTGCCGCTCATCACCGCTCGGGCAGGAGTCGCGAGAGGTCTCGGCCCCGCCCCGAGAGGCTCCGGCTGGTTCCACAGGAGGGCTTCCCTCGCCGGTTCCGAGCGCTCCGAGCCGGCGTGAGCCCGCCGGAAAGCGCTCCGAAAGGCCACCCCGAAGGGCTCCGGCACCCCCTCGGAGGGGCGTCCGGTCCGTGAGCGCCGCAACCGGCGCGACATCAGCTGTTCGATTAAGAGCCTGGTTACGGCCACTCTCCACAGATTCGGTGACTTTCTGGCGTCCACACCCTGGGGACTGGGAAGTTGTCCAGACTGTGTCCACAGGGGGAGCTGTTGAAAGACCATCAGACCAGGTCAACCACTTGTGGATTCGTGGACGACTGCTCTCCACACCCTGTGGACGAAGAAAAGATCCACAGGGTGTGCACGGAGTTGTCCACCGTCGACCCACAGGCTTCAGCCGGTTGTCCCCAGCGATCCCCAGCTTCTCCACACCTCTGTCCACTGTTCGGCAACGTGACGCGCCTTCTCACCGTGTCGAGTGAAAGGCGTCACATCAAGGTGCCGGGTTGGGCTGTGGGGAACGTGGGTAAAGCTGGGGACGACGCTGGGGAGAAGTGGCCCGAGGCTGTGCATCGAGTGTGCAGAACTTTTCGTCGTCCACAGAAGCGCCCGGTTGTCCACCGCCTCCGCCCACAGGGCCAGTGGACAAAAAATCCCACCTGACCTGCGAAAACGCGGTTATCCACGGTATCCACAGGCCCTACTACTACTCCCAACTAGAGAGAGCCTGGGAATCGTTTCGAAGACGGGGCTGTGCACAACTTGCTCTCGGCGGCTCGACTGCCGCTCGGCACGACTTGACCCCGAGGGGCACCGACTGTCAGCGCGGTGCGTCAGACTGGTCCCCGGTGTCCTTCCCCTCACAAGGCGGAGCGACACCGGGACGACGAAGGCCAGCAGGGCGAGAGCGCCGGCAACAGACGGAGGCGGCAACGGTGAAGATCCGGGTGGAACGCGACGTACTCGCGGAGGCAGTGGCCTGGGCGGCACGCAGTCTCCCGGCCCGTCCGCCGGCGCCTGTGCTCGCCGGCCTCCTCCTGAAGGCCGAGGAGGGCGCACTGAGCCTCTCCAGCTTCGACTACGAGGTCTCGGCGCGCGTCTCCGTGGACGCGGAGGTCGACGAGGAGGGCACGGTCCTCGTCTCCGGCCGTCTGCTCGCGGACATCTGCCGCGCTCTCCCCAACCGACCGGTGGAGATTTCCACAGACGGTGTACGGGCGACCGTGGTCTGCGGCTCCTCGCGATTCACACTCCACACCCTGCCTGTGGAGGAGTACCCGGCGCTGCCCCAGATGCCGTCGGCGACGGGCACGGTCCCCGGTGAGGTCTTCGCCTCGGCCGCCGCACAGGTCGCCATCGCCGCGGGCCGCGACGACACGCTCCCCGTCCTGACGGGTGTGCGTATCGAGATCGAGGGCGACACCGTCACGCTCGCCTCCACCGACCGCTATCGCTTCGCGGTCCGCGAGTTCCTGTGGAAGCCGGAGAACCCGGACGCGTCCGCGGTCGCCCTGGTGCCCGCCAAGACGCTCCTGGACACCGCCAAGGCGCTCACGAGCGGCGACAGCGTCATCCTGGCGCTCTCCGGCTCGGGCGCGGGCGAGGGCCTGATCGGTTTCGAGGGCGCCGGACGCCGCACGACCACCCGTCTGCTCGAAGGCGACCTCCCGAAGTACCGCACGCTGTTCCCGACGGAGTTCAACTCGGTCGCCGTGATCGAGACCGCCCCCTTCGTCGAGGCCGTCAAGCGTGTGGCCCTGGTTGCCGAGCGGAACACTCCGGTGCGCCTCAGCTTCGAGCAGGGCGTGCTGATCCTGGAGGCCGGCTCCAGCGACGACGCACAGGCTGTGGAAAGGGTCGACGCCCAGCTGGACGGCGACGACATCTCGATCGCCTTCAACCCGACGTTCCTGCTCGACGGTCTGAGCGCCATCGACTCGCCGGTGGCCCAGCTGTCCTTCACGACGTCGACGAAGCCCGCGCTGCTGAGCGGCAAGCCGGCCGTCGACGCGGAGGCCGACGAGGCCTACAAGTACCTGATCATGCCGGTGCGACTGTCGGGCTGATGCTCCCCGCGCGCCGGGCCGCCCGGTCCGGCGCGCGTGTCCACGATGAGGCGACCGTCTGAGCGGGTATGCCCACAGATGTGCGTGAGTTCCACCGCTGCCCGAAAGGCGTGGGTGGTACGGCCAGGCTTAGGCTCTGACACGGGTACGAGAGTGCCCTCACGCCACGTCGCAACCCTAAGGAACCACTGATGGAGCTCGGTCTCGTCGGCCTCGGCAAGATGGGCGGCAACATGCGCGAGCGGATCCGCCGCGCAGGCCACACCGTCATCGGATACGACCGCAACCCGGACCTCGCCGACGTCCACAGCCTCGAAGAACTTGTGGGCAAGCTGAAGGGCCCGCGCGTGGTGTGGGTCATGGTCCCGGCCGGTGCCGCGACCCAGGCCACCATCGACGAGCTGGCCGCCCTGCTGGAGCCGGGCGACGTCGTCGTCGACGGCGGCAATTCCCGCTGGACGGACGACCAGAAGCACGCGGTCGAGCTGGGCATCAAGGGCATCGGCTTCGTCGACTGCGGCGTCTCCGGCGGTGTCTGGGGCCTGGAGAACGGCTACGCGCTGATGTACGGCGGCGACAAGGAGAACGTCGCCAAGGCGCAGCCGATCTTCGACGCGCTCAAGCCCGAGGGCGACTTCGGGTCGGTGCACGCCGGCAAGGTCGGTGCCGGCCACTTCGCCAAGATGGTCCACAACGGCATCGAGTACGCCATGATGCAGGCCTACGCCGAGGGCTGGGAGCTGCTGGAGAAGGTCGACTCCGTCACGGACGTGCGCGAGGTCTTCCGCTCCTGGCAGGAGGGCACGGTCATCCGCTCCTGGCTGCTCGACCTCGCGGTCAACGCCCTGGACGAGGACGAGCACCTGGACAAGCTCAGGGGTTATGCACAGGATTCCGGCGAGGGACGCTGGACTGTGGAAGCCGCCATCGACCACGCGGTGCCGTTGCCGGCGATCACCGCGTCGCTGTTCGCGCGCTTCGCGTCGCGGCAGGACGACTCGCCGCAGATGAAGATGATCGCGGCGCTGCGCAACCAGTTCGGCGGCCACGCCGTCGAGAAGGCCTGATCCGAGCCCCGGGTTCTCCACACCCGGGGCGACCCGGTTGTCCACAGCCGGGGGAAAACCGGAGGGCCGGGGAGACCCGGGCCTCGGGAGAACCGAGACACCACGCTGGGGGAGGTCGGCGAACGACCATGCACGTCACGCATCTGTCGCTGGCCGACTTCCGCTCGTACGCCCGGGTCGAGGTCCCGCTCGACCCGGGCGTCACCGCGTTCGTGGGGCCCAACGGGCAGGGCAAGACGAACCTGGTCGAGGCAGTCGGCTATCTGGCGACCCTCGGCAGCCACCGTGTCTCCTCCGACGCGCCCCTGGTCCGCATGGGCGCCGACCGGGCGATCATCCGGGCCAACGTGCGGCAGGGCGACCGGCAGCAGCTCGTCGAGCTGGAGCTGAACCCGGGCAAGGCCAACCGAGCCCGCGTCAACAGGTCCTCGCAGGTCAGGCCACGTGACGTGCTGGGCATCGTACGGACGGTGCTGTTCGCCCCGGAGGACCTCGCCCTTGTGAAGGGCGACCCCGGGGAGCGGCGCCGGTTCCTCGACGAGCTGATCACCGCCCGCTCCCCGCGCATGGCCGGCGTCCGCTCCGACTACGACCGGGTCCTCAAACAGCGCAACACGCTCCTGAAGTCCGCCGCGCTGGCCCGCCGGCACGGCGGACGCACCATGGACCTGTCGACGCTCGACGTGTGGGACCAGCACCTCGCGCGCGTGGGCGCCGAACTGCTGGCCCAGCGGCTCGACCTCGTCGCCACCCTCCAGCCGCTGGCCGACAAGGCCTACGAGCAGTTGGCTCCCGGCGGCGGACCGATCACCCTGGAGTACCGGCCGTCCGCCCCCGGCGAGGCGCACGCGCGCGAGGAGCTGTACGAGCAGCTGATGGCGGCGCTCGCCGAGGTCCGCAAGCAGGAGATCGAGCGGGGCGTGACCCTTGTGGGGCCCCACCGTGACGATCTGCTTCTCAAACTCGGTCAGCTGCCCGCGAAGGGGTACGCCTCGCACGGCGAGTCCTGGTCGTACGCGCTGGCGCTGCGTCTGGCCTCGTACGACCTGCTCAGGGCCGAGGGCAACGAACCCGTGCTGGTTCTGGACGACGTGTTCGCCGAGCTCGACAGCCGCCGCAGGGAGCGCCTCGCGGAACTCGTCGCGCCCGGCGAGCAGGTGCTGGTGACCGCCGCGGTGGACGACGACGTACCGGACGTACTGACGGGGACGCGGTACGCCGTGTCCGAGGGCACGGTGGAACGCGTATGACGGAGAACACACCGGACGCGACGCCCGGCACCGGGAAGGGCGCGGGAGACGCCCGCGGCAAGACCCCCGAGCCCTCCGGTGTCGACCTCGCGCGCGTGGCCCTGCGCGCGGCGAAGGAACAGGCACGCGCGCGTGGGGACGCCGCACAGCAGAGGAAGCAGGCGCGGCGCGGCGGCGGCCTGCGCTCCGGCGCACGCGCCGACGGACGCGACCCCATGGCACTCGGCTCCGCCATCAACCGGCTGCTGACCGAGCGCGGCTGGGAGACCCCGGCGGCGGTCGGCGGCGTGATGGGTCGCTGGCCGCAGATCGTCGGCGACGACCTGGCCAAGCACTGCGTGCCGGTGAAGTACGACGACGACCCGGCCGAGCGGGTACTGACGGTGCAGTGCGACTCGACGGCCTGGGCGACCCAGCTCCGGCTGCTGGCTCCGCAGCTGGTCGCACGGCTGAACCAGGACCTCGGGCACGGCACGGTGCGCCTGATCAAGGTGCAGGGCCCTGGCGGCCCCGCCCGCCGCTTCGGTCCGCTGCGCGCGCCCGGGAGCACGGGCCCCGGCGACACCTACGGCTGATCGCGTTCGGCCGACACGCTCGACTCGCGCGCCCGCACCCGAGGCGCACGGAATGTCTCGGCCATACCTCGGCCTCGGTCGACACTTCTGTCACAGCGGGCGCAGGCCGTCACTGGAGACGCGCCCCGCGCTGTCCGGCCGCCCGAGGCGCACCCCGCCCTCCGTCCGCCCCCTCCGCGCCACCTCCGGCCGGAGGAGTCCCCTGCGTCGCGCGCGGCCCGAACCACCTGCCGCGGCGGTGGGGACGCCGGAGACCGACGGGGACCGGAAGGCGTTCTGAGCTGCGGCGATACGCAGATCGTCGGCTGTCGCGAGGGATCACCGCGCCCCCTCGGAAGCCGCTCCCGCCCCGCTCCGGGGCCCGGCGCTGTTCCACCCCACGCGTTCGCGAACGCCGACCTGACTCCGCAGTAGCCAAGGGTTGACAGCCGGAAGCGCTGAGTGCCGCTGTGAGCCTCTTTGGGCCCGGGGCCGTATATGGGGAGTCGGCCGAGACCGGTTCAGGGCGGCACATGCGGACTCAGGTACCGGCAAACCCCCATCACTGTCGGCGCTACCGGTAGACTGGAGGCTAATCCCGCCCCACTTGTGGGACACACCGAGCAACGCTGACTAAGGCTTACCAACGCAACACGCCGCAGCCGCTCCGGCCACCCGCCGGGAGCTTGGCTTGTGCTGTGCCAGAAAGGGCGCTTCGTGGCCGATTCCGGCAACCCCAACGAGAACATCCCGTCCACCGACGCCGGCGCCACTGGCGAGGTCTCATCCTCGTACGACGCCAGCGCCATCACCGTCCTCGAGGGTCTGGACGCGGTCCGCAAGCGACCCGGCATGTACATCGGCTCGACCGGTGAGCGCGGACTTCACCACCTCGTGTACGAGGTCGTCGACAACTCCGTCGACGAGGCGCTGGCCGGCCACGCGGACACCATCGAGGTGACGATCCTGGCCGACGGCGGCGTCCGCGTCGTCGACAACGGCCGAGGCATCCCGGTGGGCATCGTCGCCTCCGAGGGCAAGCCGGCCCTCGAGGTCGTGCTGACCGTGCTGCACGCGGGCGGCAAGTTCGGCGGCGGCGGCTACGCGGTCTCCGGTGGTCTGCACGGCGTCGGCGTCTCCGTCGTGAACGCCCTGTCGAGCAAGGTCTCCGTCGAGGTCAGGACCGACGGCCACCGCCACACGCAGGACTACAAGATGGGCGTCCCGACCGCCCCGCTGGCCAAGCACGAGGCGACGGAGGAGACGGGCACGTCGGTCACCTTCTGGGCCGACGCGGACATCTTCGAGACCACCGAGTACTCCTTCGAGACGCTCTCGCGGCGTTTCCAGGAGATGGCGTTCCTCAACAAGGGTTTGACGATCAAACTCACTGACGAGCGCGAGTCGGCGAAGGCCACCTCCGGGGCGGACGAGGCGGGCGCGGACGAGACCGCCGAGGTCAAGACCGTCACGTACCACTACGAGGGCGGCATCGTCGACTTCGTGAAGTACCTCAACTCCCGCAAGGGAGACGTGGTGCACCCGACGGTGATCGACCTGGAGGCCGAGGACAAGGACAAGAGCCTCTCCCTCGAAGTCGCGATGCAGTGGAACAGCGGCTACAGCGAGGGCGTCTACTCCTTCGCCAACATCATCCACACCCACGAGGGCGGCACGCACGAGGAGGGCTTCCGTGCGGCGCTGACCTCGCTGATCAACAAGTACGCGCGCGACAAGAAGCTGCTTCGCGAGAAGGACGACAACCTCACGGGCGACGACATCCGCGAGGGTCTGACCGCGATCATCTCGGTCAAGCTGAGCGAGCCGCAGTTCGAGGGCCAGACCAAGACCAAGCTGGGCAACACGGAGGCCAAGACCTTCGTGCAGAAGGCGGTCTACGAGCACCTCAATGACTGGCTCGACCGCAACCCGAACGAGGCCGCGGACATCATCCGCAAGTCGATCCAGGCGGCCACCGCGCGCGTGGCGGCCCGCAAGGCGCGTGACCTCACCCGCCGCAAGGGCCTCCTGGAGTCGGCGTCCCTGCCGGGCAAGCTCTCCGACTGCCAGTCGAACGACCCCACCAAGTGCGAGATCTTCATCGTCGAGGGTGACTCCGCCGGCGGCTCGGCCAAGTCCGGCCGCAACCCGCAGTACCAGGCGATCCTCCCGATCCGAGGAAAGATCCTCAACGTCGAGAAGGCGCGGATCGACAAGATCCTGCAGAACCAGGAGATCCAGGCGCTGATCTCCGCCTTCGGCACCGGAGTCCACGAGGACTTCGACATCGAGAAGCTCCGCTATCACAAGATCATCCTGATGGCGGACGCCGACGTCGACGGCCAGCACATCAACACCCTGCTGCTGACCTTCCTGTTCCGCTTCATGCGGCCGCTGGTCGAGGCCGGGCACGTGTTCCTCTCCCGTCCCCCGCTCTACAAGATCAAGTGGGGCCGGGACGACATGGAGTACGCGTACTCCGACCGCGAGCGCGACGCGCTGCTCGAGATGGGCCGCCAGCGCGGAAAGCGCGTCAAGGAGGACTCGATCCAGCGCTTCAAGGGTCTCGGTGAGATGAACGCCGAGGAACTGCGCATCACCACGATGGACCAGGAGCACCGCGTCCTCGGCCAGGTCACCCTCGACGACGCCGCCCAGGCCGACGACCTGTTCTCGGTGCTGATGGGCGAGGACGTCGAGGCGCGCCGCGCGTTCATCCAGCGCAACGCCAAGGACGTCCGCTTCCTCGACATCTGAGTCGGTCTCAGCTGACCGCACCAGAAAGGATCTTCACCAGCAATGGCCGACGAGAACACCCCCAGTACGCCTGAAGAGGGCGGCGAGATCGTCATGCGTGTCGAGCCCGTCGGGCTCGAGACGGAGATGCAGCGCTCGTACCTCGACTACGCGATGTCCGTCATCGTTTCGCGTGCGCTGCCCGACGTGCGGGACGGCCTCAAGCCCGTCCACCGCCGCGTCCTGTACGCCATGTACGACGGCGGCTACCGCCCCGAGAAGGGCTTCTACAAGTGCGCCCGCGTCGTCGGCGACGTCATGGGCAACTACCACCCGCACGGCGACTCCTCGATCTACGACGCGCTGGTCCGCCTCGCGCAGCCGTGGTCGATGCGCATGCCGCTGGTGGACTCCAACGGCAACTTCGGCTCCCCGGGCAACGACCCCGCCGCCGCCATGCGCTACACCGAGTGCAAGATGGCGCCGCTGTCCATGGAGATGGTTCGCGACATCGACGAGGAGACCGTCGACTTCACGGACAACTACGACGGCCGCTCCCAGGAGCCGACCGTCCTGCCGTCCCGCTTCCCGAACCTGCTGATCAACGGCTCCGCCGGTATCGCGGTCGGCATGGCCACCAACATCCCGCCGCACAACCTGCGCGAGGTCGCGGCCGGCGCCCAGTGGTACCTGGAGAACCCGGAGGCCTCCCACGAGGAGCTCCTGGACGCCCTCATCGAGCGCATCAAGGGCCCCGACTTCCCGACCGGCGCCCTCGTGGTCGGCCGCAAGGGCATCGAGGAGGCGTACCGCACGGGCCGCGGCTCGATCACCATGCGCGCGGTCGTCGAGGTCGAGGAGATCCAGAACCGCCAGTGCCTGGTGGTCACCGAACTCCCCTACCAGGTCAACCCGGACAACCTCGCCCAGAAGATCGCCGACCTCGTCAAGGACGGCAAGATCGGCGGCATCGCGGACGTCCGTGACGAGACTTCGTCGCGCACGGGCCAGCGGCTGGTCATCGTCCTGAAGCGGGACGCGGTCGCCAAGGTCGTCCTGAACAACCTGTACAAGCACACCGACCTGCAGACGAACTTCGGCGCCAACATGCTGGCACTGGTCGACGGCGTGCCGCGCACCCTCTCCCTGGACGCGTTCATCCGCCACTGGGTGGCGCACCAGATCGAGGTCATCGTCCGCCGGACGAAGTTCCGGCTGCGCAAGGCCGAGGAGCGCGCGCACATCCTGCGCGGTCTGCTGAAGGCCCTGGACGCCATCGACGAGGTCATCGCGCTGATCCGGCGCAGCGACACGGTCGAGATCGCGCGCGAGGGCCTGATGGGCCTCCTGGAGATCGACGAGATCCAGGCCAACGCCATCCTCGAGATGCAGCTGCGCCGGCTCGCCGCCCTGGAGCGCCAGAAGATCATCCAGGAGCACGACGAGCTCCAGGCGAAGATCACCGAGTACAACGCGATCCTCGCGTCGCCCGTGCGTCAGCGCGGGATCATCAGCGAGGAGCTCGCCGCGATCGTCGAGAAGTTCGGCGACGACCGCCGCTCCAAGCTGGTGCCCTTCGACGGCGACATGTCCATCGAGGACCTCATCGCCGAAGAGGACATCGTCGTCACCATCACGCGCGGCGGCTACGTCAAGCGCACCAAGACGGACGACTACCGCTCGCAGAAGCGCGGCGGCAAGGGCGTACGCGGCACGAAGCTCAAGGAAGACGACATCGTCGACCACTTCTTCGTGTCGACCACGCACCACTGGCTGCTGTTCTTCACCAACAAGGGCCGCGTCTACCGTGCGAAGGCCTACGAGCTCCCGGACGCCGGCCGGGACGCGCGCGGTCAGCACGTCGCCAACCTGCTGGCCTTCCAGCCGGACGAGGCGATCGCCGAGATCCTCGCGATCCGTGACTACGAGGCGGCGCCCTACCTGGTCCTGGCCACCAAGGGCGGCCTGGTGAAGAAGACGCCTCTGAAGGACTACGACTCGCCCCGTTCGGGCGGCGTCATCGCCATCAACCTCCGTGAGACGGAGGACGGTTCGGACGACGAACTGATCGGAGCCGAACTCGTCTCGGCCGAGGACGATCTGCTGCTGATCAGCAAGAAGGCCCAGTCGATCAGGTTCACCGCGACGGACGACGCATTGCGCCCCATGGGCCGTGCGACCTCGGGCGTCAAGGGAATGAGTTTCCGCGAAGGCGATCAGCTTCTCTCGATGAATGTTGTTCGACCCGGTACGTTCGTGTTCACTGCGACAGACGGTGGGTACGCGAAGCGGACCGCTGTCGACGAGTACCGCGTCCAGGGTCGCGGCGGCCTCGGTATCAAGGCCGCCAAGATCGTCGAGGACCGCGGCTCCCTCGTCGGTGCGCTGGTGGTCGAGGAGACGGACGAGATCCTCGCCATCACACTGTCGGGCGGTGTGATTCGTACGCGAGTCAACGAGGTCAGGGAGACGGGCCGTGACACCATGGGTGTCCAGCTGATCAACCTGGGCAAGCGCGATGCCGTGGTCGGTATCGCTCGTAACGCCGAGGCCGGTCGTGAGGCGGAGGAAGTCGACGGTGACATCACCGTGGACGAGTCCGCCGAAGGCGCGGAGGCCATCGGTACGGACGAGGGCGAGCAGTCCTCGGCCGAGTAGCGCGAGGAGTGAGTCATCGTGAGCGGAGCCACGGGCGCCGGATCGACCGGTACGGAAACGGACGGCGGCCGTGGCCCCGCCACGGATGCGACTGACTCCCATGACTCTCATGTTTCCCAGGGGGGAACTGTGACCGACACCCGAGGCCCGCAGGCCCAGCAGTACGCGGGCGGCCAGCCGGCCCCGGCAGGGGCGCCCCTGGCGCCGGGCTCGCCGCTGCCCGGGGAGCGACAGCCCCAGCAGCCCGGCCAGCCCTATCACCCGCCGCAGGCCTACCCGGCTCAGACGCCTTCGGGCGCGGTGCGCCGGCCGCGTACGGGCGCCCGTACGACACCGCGGACGCGCAAGGCGCGGCTGCGGGTGGCCAAGGCCGACCCCTGGTCGGTGATGAAGGTCAGCTTCCTGCTCTCCATCGCGCTCGGCATCTGCACGATCGTGGCGTCGGCGGTGCTGTGGATGGTCATGGACGCGATGGGCGTCTTCTCGACCGTCGGCGGCACCATCTCCGAGGCGACCGGGTCGAACGAGTCCAACGGCTTCGACCTCCAGTCGTACCTGTCGCTCCCGCACGTCCTGATGTTCACGTCCGTCATCGCGGTCATCGACGTGGTCCTGGCGACCGCGCTGGCCACGCTCGGAGCGTTCATCTACAACCTGTCCGCGGGCTTCGTCGGCGGTGTCGAGCTGACGCTCGCCGAGGACGAGTGAACCCCCGTTCAAACGTCTCCCGACTATCGATTTTGGGACTGGCCGCGTCGTGCGCTAATCTTCAGAGGTCAGCGCGCGGGACACACACCGCAAAGCGCGGCGGGGCTATAGCTCAGTTGGTTAGAGCGCATCCCTGATAAGGATGAGGCCACAGGTTCAAATCCTGTTAGCCCCACCAGCACGAAGACCCCCGGTCCACACGGACCGGGGGTCTTCTGCATCCACGGTCGCCATCGACCGGCGGTCGGATCCTCCGGGGGCTCACGGCGCGCAGGAGGCAGGTGAACCGGGTCCCGGTCCGGTGCAGGCCGACACCTTCCAGAGGCCGGGCGATCGCGCTCCGAGCCCCCTTCACGCCGGGGCGTGCGCCGTGCAACCTTCCTCCGGGCTCACGAGTCTCCACGCTGTACTTCGTCCCGCACAGCGTGAAAGGCCTCCGTGCACCAGAAGAGTCTTGTCGCCGCCCGGACCGGCGGTGCCCTGTGCGCCGTCCTCCTCGGCAGCCTGCTGACCGCCGCCCCGCAGGCGGCAGCCGCCGACGTCACCTGCTCGACCGACGTCTACAAGCGGACGTTCTACAAGAACACCTCGTTCTCCGGCTCTCCGGTGAAGACCGACTGCGACAGCGCGATCAGCCAGAGCTGGTCCGGCAGCCCGGTCTCCGGCGTGCCGTCGAACGGCTTCGGCGTCCGCTGGTCGGTGACCCGCGACTTCGGCTCCGGTGGCCCCTTCACGTTCACCGTCTCCGCCACCGACGGCGTCCGCGTCCACCTGGACGGTGTCCGCAAGATCGACCTGTGGAAGGGCACCGGTGACACCGCCCGCTCCAAGAGCGTCAATGTCACCATCCCCTCCGGCAAGCACACCCTCCGCGTCGACTACGTGAACTGGACCGGCGCCGCGAAGGTCAAGTACACGTACACCCCGCGGACCTCGGCCACGTACGACAAGACGAAGCCGCTCGCCCCCACCGGCGTGAAGACCGCCTACAACACCACCACCCGCAGGACGACCGTCTCCTGGTCCGCCAACAAGGAGATGGATCTGGCGGGTTACTCCCTCTACCGGCGGCCCGTCGGTTCCGGCACCTGGACGAAGGTCACCACGACCACCGCCCGCAGCCACACCGACCCGCTGGTCAACCCCGACGACCGCACGCCGTACTACTACGAGGTCCGCGCCAAGGACAAGGCGGGCAACACCTCGTCGGGCAGCACGGACACCATCGTGCGTCCCCTGCCCGTCGTCGCCTCCCTGACCGGCACCTACGACAAGGCGACCGGCAACGTCACCCTGAAGTGGCCCCTCAACACCGAGGCGCACTTCGACCACTACACCGTCCTGAGCAACGACAAGGTGGACGGCTCCTACGTGTGGGTCCCGCTCGGCACCACCAAGGGCAGCACCTGGACCACCGGACCGGTCACGGCAGACGGCGAGACCCGCCACTACCGCGTCCTCGTCACCAACGACGGCGGCACCACCACGTACAACCCGCTCTGGCTCGACGCCACCGCCACCAACGAGCTCTGGCTGGACATCCCCGACGGCATAGCCCCCGCCTACGCCCCGGATCTGACCCTGGGGACCTGCGCGGGCGGCATCCAGGCGACCGCCGGCGACAGCACGCCGGCTCCGATTCGCGACTTCATCGGCTTGGAGATCGAGCGTCGCGAAGCGGGGACGGACACCTGGTCGGTGGTCCTGCACAAGGGGTTCGACCCGCGCCTCTCCACCGCCACGGCCACCGTCTGCGACCCGCTGCCCGCCGACGGACGCAGCTACGACTACCGGGCCCGTACCTATGACGCGGCCGGGAACTACTCGCCGTCCAGCACGATCGAGACCGTGACCGTGCGGATCGGCTGACAGGCACGGGGGCCACGCCCTGCGGGTGGGTCCACCGGTCCGAAGGCCCCCGACCGATCACGGTCGGGGGCCTTCGTCATGTCGGTCACGGGCCCCGTGCTCCGCGCGCGGGCGTTCGTCAGCCGCCGTGCCGCAGTTCCGAGACGAACGCCGCCACACCGTCCTCCAGAGCCAGCAGGCTGGTGTGCCGGCGGATGTGCGCGTACTTCGCCTCCGTCTCGCGGTCGTCCGTGCCGCGGTACGCCTCGCCCGGCCGCGGCGTACGCCGCGGCGCATGACGGAACAGGTGCGCGTTCCTGGGCGAGATCGGCCAGGACATCACCTCGCCCCCGGCCGTCAGGTGCAGGACCTCCCAGCCGTCGCCGTCGTCCGTCACGGGGGTGACGACGGCGCTCGCCGGGTGCAGCGCCGCGAGCCAGGCGAGGAGATGCGCCCGCTCCCGGTCCAGGCCGTCGCTCAGCCGCTCGTACGCATCGGCGTGCCGCTGCCAGCGGGTCACCTCGTGGTGGGAGGCGTACGGGCCGGCCGCGGCCGGGGCGTCCGACGGGTGCCGTACGGGGGTACCGGCCGCATCGGGATGCGGGTCGGGGCGGCCGTGCCGCAGGAGGGTGTCGAGGAGACCGCGGAACCGGCCGGGGGCGCGATGGGACCTCCGCGGGCCGGACCGTGCCGCCGCGGCCCACGTCGGCTCCGGCGCGTACTCGGGATCCCATGAAGGGGGCGGGGGCGTGAGGGAAGAGGACATGAGGTGCTCCAGGGTGCTGTCCGGGAGGGACGCCGGGACCAGGAGCCCCGACGCGGAGCGCCCGGAGGGGGCCGGCCGGGCCCGGGTGGGTGGTCCCCGCACTGTCCGGGACGTCCCCGGCCCGTCCGGATCAGGCGGAGGCGGGCGCGGGGGAAGGAACAGGGGAAGGCGCGGGGAAAGGCGCAGGCACAGCGACCGGGGCAGTGCCTGGCGCGGCCGGGGACGTTGCCGGGCCGCCGTGGCCGTCGCGCGTCGGGCCGTCGGTGGATCGCACCGTCGACCCGGTACGCCGGTAGAGGCGGGCGTCGCGGGCATTGGCGGCCCGGCACGCCTCGTCGGCCGGCTCGCCCCTGCGCACGTGCCGCTGGTAGGCCGCGCGTGTTCCGCAGGGTGCGGGCTCCCCGCGCGAGCGGCCGGCCTCGACGGGCCGTGCGGCGACCTTCGGGGGCTTCCGGGCCCGGGCGCGGCGCTTCTCCAGTTCGTAGCGCTGGGAGCCGGTGAGGCCCGCGACGATGCCCGCCCGGTCGCAGCGGGACAGGCCTGCCTCGCGGCGCAGCACGGCGGCACGGCACTCCGGAAGCACCTGGCACGCGTTGCATATGGCCGTGGCCGTCTCACGCGTCCGGCCGGAGAACCACAGTTCGGGGTCCTCGTCGCGGCACGCGGCGCGCAGCTCCCAGCCCGGAACGCCATGGCCCTCGTCCGGGCGCGGTGCAGCCGACTTCTTCCGCGGCCCCCCTGCGCGGGGGACGGCGGCCCTTTCACGGACCGGGAGACGCCCTGCGGCCGGGGCCCGCGAGCTGTCGCCGTGGGCACTCATCGCGCGCGCCCGCGCCGCGTCATGGGCACGGTCACGGGGCCACGCACGGCCGGGCCCGTGCGGGTGCGCCCGTCGGCCGCGTCGGGGACGGGGCTCCGCACCGGCTCCCGGGAAGGTGACAACGGGCCCATGTACGCGGCCACATTGGCGAGCGAGCACCGCTCGGGACGGCCGTCCACCGACAGCAGCGGCATGCCGTCGTCGGTGCTCCAGCCCTGGAAGAACCAGACGTTGCCGTGCGCGTCGCGCTGAGGCACCGCCAGGTCGTACCTCCGGCCCTCGAACTCGAACGGCCTGGCCGGTGGCGTGCCTTGTGCGTCGTGCGGCGTCCGGCGCGGCTCGTACGCCAGCACCGAGACCCGCACCCCTTCGTACCGGCACTCGCCCGTCACCGCGTGCGGCAGGAGCCGCTCGGTGGTGTGGGGGATGCCGAAGTGCGCGCGCCACCGCATCCATTGGTCCCGGTCGACGACATGCAGCACGACGCGTACCCGGTCGCCGTCCGCCCGGACGCTGTGGAAGTCCTGGTGCCGGCCGATGTGCTGCTCGATGGCGGCCGCGAGGCGGCGGGCGTGCGCGCAGGACGCGTCCCAGGCGCGTGCCTGGCGTTCCAGGTCCGTCAGACCGCGAAGCCCGCACGACCAGCCGCCTGCCGGGGTGCGGTGCAGCACGATGCCGTAGGAGCGTTCGGGATCGACCAGCAGGTGCTCGCCGTCGAGGGCGTGGGCCGCCGCGACGAACGGATCCACGCCACCGGCCGCCAGGGCCGCACGGATCACCCGGGCGGCATGGGGGAGGTTTCGGTTCACGCCGCGTTCGCCTCCGTCGACGTCCGCACCTTCCGTAACGCGCGGAAGGTGAGCCCTCTGACCGCGCCGACGCTGCGGCCCATCGTGCGTGCCGTCTCCGCGGGGGACATGCCGCCGAGGAAGCGCAGCTCCAGACACTGCCGCTGATGAGGGCTGAGGGAGTTCAGCGCGTTCCGTACGGCGTCGCACGCCTCGACCGCCTCCAGCACGCGCAGGGCGGAGGACTCGGCGCTCCGGTCGGACCCGTCGACGTCCGCGGGTTCGGGGACCAGGGTCTCCAGCCGGGTACGGCTCGTCCGCACCTCGTCGAGGTGCAGGTTCCTGGCGATGGTGAGGAGCCAGGCGGCGAACGTGACGCCCTGCCAGGTGAAGGTGCCGATGCGGCGCAGGGCGCGGGCGAAGACCTCCTGGGTGAGGTCCTCGGCGAGGTGCCGGTTCCGTGTCCGCAGGAGGAGGTAGCGGTACACGGATCTCCAGTGTTCCTCGTACAGCGCGGCGAAGGCCGCGCGGTCGCCGGCACGGGCTCGTGCGACGCATTCGGGCTCTGCCGCTCCCGGCGGCGTGATCTCACATGTGATCTGTGGGGACACGTCTTGTGCGCTCCTTTGTCACAGAGGTTCGTGGATTCGGCGCAAGGCTTCGCAGGCTGTAACGAGAAATACTCAATCTTCGTGTAGATGTAGATTCACGCGAGGTGGGTGAGGGGTGGTGCGAGATGCCTGAGCCGCCTGTTGCCGCACGGCGGGGGCTGGGGCGCCGGAGGCTCATGTGATCGATGTGATCTACAGTGTGCGTGTAGATGTAGATCCTGTCAAGAGTGTGAGGCCCGTGCGAACTGGCGACGGGGGGTGTGGGGCGTGCGGTAGTGCGTGAACAGGGTGGAGTGCTCCGTGCTCCGAGAAAGCCGGATGTCAATCTGCGATCTACTTGCGCATGTGGATGTTGTTGGTCGATGCTCGGGAACGTGACCAAGCAGCCTCATCAACCCGGCGAACCCGGCTCCGGCGAGGGTGTCGCCCATGGGGGTGAGGACCTTGCCGCACTGCTGGAACGTCTCCTTGCTCAGGTGCCGGACAGGACGCAGAAGGATCTGGCCGAGCAGGCCGGCATCTCGTATCCCACGCTCAACGCGTGGATGAATCGGACCCGTGGAACGTCCCGTATCGATCCCGAGAAGCTCCGCGCGATGGTGGAAGTGTTCCGTCGTTGGGGCGTGAAGACCACGCCGCGGGAATTCTTCGCGACTGTCGGCCGACCGGTTCCCGGCCCCAGTGGGGACGAGCGGGAGGCCCAGCTGCTGAAGCTCTACCGGCAACTGCCCGAGTCCAGGCAGCGCGCCCTGGTCAAGAACGCCGAGGCGATGCTCCAGCTCAGTCGCGTCATCTGAAAGTGGCTCACGTCTGAAGGTCGTTCGTGTCTGATGATCGTTCAGCTCTGATGGTCGTTCACGGTCTGCGGTTCGTTCAGGTCTGAGGGCGGCTCGTCGTGCGCAGGCCGTTCGTCGCCTGAAGGTCGTATGCCGTCCGCGGGTCGTACGCCGTCCGCGGGTCGTTCGTCGTCTGAAGGGCCTGCGCCGGCCGGTGGGCCCGGACGCGTCCGTGGGAAGTCCTGGAGGTGGTCTGGGGCGCGGCCTTGCCGATGAGGCGTTCCGATCGTGGTGCGACCGTGTTCTCCACGGTGCGGACATCCGGGCGGAACACTTCGACGGGTCTCGCGTGGCTTGGACGCGTGAGTACGAACGGCGGGCCGCTGGCCTCCCGGAGCGGGATCACTTTATGCCTGGGGTCATTCCCTGGGGAGGTAGTTGTGTGCATCCTGATCTGCGTGGCGGACGATCTGCCGAAAATCGCCGTCTGGGACCCTGACGAGGTCAGCATCCTCGTGGCGAGAGGCAGCGAGACCGGCGAACTGCTGCGGGAGGTGCAGGAGATCCTCACGATCGACCTCGGTGCGCCGGCCACTGCCGGCGCGGCACTTCTCTGCTTCTGCGGCACACGAGTGGAACTGCCCGGCGAACTCGCACTTCTCGGTGCGGTCGAGGCTCCCGACACCCGCTGACGCGCAGAGCGTTCGATGCCCGTCACTGTGTACCGGTGTGGCAGCCGACCATGGAGGTGGAGCCGGCCGTGTCGACGTGGTCGGTGGCGGCCGTGGAGTCGGTCAGCGCGTTCATGAAGGCAGTCGTGTCCGTGGAGGGGCGGTGACGGCATGCGGGGGAAGAGCCGTGTGCCTCGGCGCGGATGCGCTGCTTCATCGTCGGTGGAAGTCCCTTGTCGGCGGACCATGCCGGGGACCAGCCCCAGAGCGGCAGCTCCGGGAGCGTCGCGGTCGGGACGCTGGTGTTGCGCTCGGGCTCCGGCTGGGGTACCGCCGCGGCGGCGGTCGTGGTGACGAGGCCGAGTGTCGTGCACAGGGCGAGGAAGGCGGTGACGATGGCGGTCCACAGTTTCATGACCTGGTTCCTGGCCATGTTCCCTCACTTTCGGGTTGGGCGATTTGCGTACTTTCCTCATGATGTGTATGGGGCTCTCGAAGTGGTGGACCCACGCTCGTGGCGCGTCGATCTTCTGATGAACACCCACTCGGATGGGTGCATGAGAGCTGCAAAGTGGAGAAGAAGGGCTTAGAGGGGACAAAATCACCGTCCGTGGAGGTGTGCTCACCCTCTGGTCGCAGCGGATCGAGTGACTTCTACTGCGCTGTCCCGGCCGTGAGTTGGGGGGCCGACGCAGGTCACCGATCGATATCGGTCGGTGTGTATAGTCGGGCGCCAGAGGTCCCCTACGTCAACGAAAGACGAGGTCGCGCGGTGAAGAAGCTTCTCCTGGTCGCACTGGCCGCCATCGGCGGGCTCCTCGTGTACCGCCAGATCCAGGCGGATCGCGCCGAGCAGGATCTGTGGACGGAGGCGACTGACTCCGTGCCCACGGGTTCGTGAGTATCGACAACAGTCTCAGAGCAGACCCCGGCCGCCCTCGCGGTCGGGGTTTTGTGTTCTCCGCGGGCGTTTGCGGAGCCGCCGGTTCTCCACGGCACATGAGTCGGTTCTCCACGGCACAGGAAGTGACGACCGACGGCCTGTGTGTGTTCGGCGCACCGCGCGACGAGGACCGTGCGCATCTTGGGCGTACGCGCCGTTTCGGCCGCTTGTGCGGATAGCGCGGGTGGTGCGGTGGTGGGCGGGGCAGGATGGGCCCACGATTCCGGGGCCTTGACGAGGGGTGGCGCGTGATGGGGCGGCGCACGGTGTGGTGGCTCGGCCGGGCGCTGCCGGCTTCCGGAGCCGCGCTGGTCGCGGTGCTCGTGCCGACCTGGCAGACCGGCACGGCCTACGCGGCCGGCACGCAGCCGGTCGGGGGCGACCGGGGTGGCACGCGCCCGATCGCGGCCGATGCGGGCACGATGCGCACGGGCATTGCGGATGGGGGTGGAGCGCGTACGGCCGGGGACGCCGTGGCCGACGCGGAACCGACGCCGTACGCCTTCGCCGAGGGAGCCACGAGCGTCGACGGCGCCACCGGCACCACGGGCGCCGCACGACTGGAGCCGGGCAAGGCCTACCGGAGCTCCATCGGCAAGGACGGCAAGCTCTACTACCGCCTGGTGCTCGACGACGTGTCCAATGCCTACGTCTCCGCCACCGCCGTCCCCAGGCCGGGTACGCGGATCTCCTACTCCGACGGCATCAAGGTGTCCGTGCAGGACGGCAACAGCCGCAACTGCTCCTTCTCCGGGACCGCGCACTTCGGCGCCACGCAGAGCTCCCATCCGATCGCCGCCTGGGCGACCCGGGAGACGAGCGGCCATCCGTACGCGTGCCAGACGGCGGGGACGTACTACGTGGTCGTCGAACGCAGCGGCACGGCCGGGTCCTCGTCGGGTCTCTGGGACCTGGAACTCGACTACGTCTCGGAGCCGGGCCTGCGGAAGGCCGGCTCGACGACCGCCCCGGAGACCTGGAACTCCGCCACACCGGAACCCCTCACCGGCGACCCGAAGCGCCGCCGCGGTGGCGCCGGGTTCAGCACCGCGACGTCGCTGCGCCAGGGCATCTGGCAGGACGGGATCAGCCCCGGGCAGACGCTGTTCTACAAGGTGCCGCTCGACTGGGGACAACAGCTGTACGCCACCGCCGCGCTGGGCAGTTCGGGCCGGGGCGAGGGCTCGGTGGGCACCGCGCTCGTCATGTCCCTCTACAACCCCGTGCGCGGTTTCGTGGACGACGTCGGCTCCGGATACGACGGCGGGCAGCGGTCCGCCGCGCTCGAACCGCTGCCCGCGGTCGCCTACGAGAACCGGTACGCCCTCAGCGACCGGGTGAGCGGCATGCGGTTCTCGGGTTCGTACTACCTCGTCGTCCATCTCGCCGCGCAGGTCGCCGAGCGCTTCGGCGACGGGCCGGTGGGGCTGACGCTGAGCGTGCGCAGGGACGGTGCCGTGCGGGCCGGGCCGTCGTATGCGGGGCGACCCGAACCCCGCGACGCGTTCGACGTCCCGGCGGACGACTCCGACGACCAGGCCGACGACGGGGCCGACGCCGACGGTGCGGTGGGCGGTGCGGGTCCCGGGGGCGGCGGCAGCGACCGCGCCGACGGCACGGGTGCCGGCGGCGACGGCGCCACGATGAGGGTGGTCGCCGCGGGCGGGATCGGCACGGGGAGTCTGTTGATGCTGATCCTCGGGGTGTGGACGGTGCTCGCCCGGCGGCGACCCGTTCCCGCACCCGAGGACGCGGACACGGCCTCGGCCGCGGTGCCGGCGCCGTGGGAGCGCGGGGCGCCGAGGAGTTGGTAGCGCCCTCCAGGTTCGGAGCTGCCTGGTTCAGATCTGCCTGGTTCAGATCTGCGTGAGGGCCCAGAAGCCCACGGCGAAGCAGGCCAGCGCGATGAGGAACATCGGGACGGCCACCTTCGCGGGCGGTCCGGGACGTGGCCGGGCCCGCCTCGCACGATGCACCGGAACCCGTCGCGCCTGAGCCGGAACCTGCGGGGACCGAGCGGTGTATGAAGCAGTAGAGGCGTACGCGGGCTGGTGCATCGTGGCGGCAGGAGCCGCGGATCGCTGGGGGGAGGGCACGTGCGTGGGCGTTGGAGTGGGCGCGGCGGTGGGCGTGGGGGTCGGCGTCGGTTCGAAGGCCGGGGGATGCAGGGGAGCGGGCAAGGGCGGCACGACCGGGGCGGGAGGAGCGAGCGCCTGGGCCTTGTGCCATGCCTGCTGGGCCTGTGCCTGGGCCAGAGCCTGATCCGGCGGGCGGGGCGGCTGCTGCGGGACCTGCTGGGCGTCCCGCTCGGGCTGTCGCCGCGGCTCTCCTTCGGCGACGCCCGGCTGGGGCGGAGGCAGATGGAAACTGCCGGTGTCCGACATCGAGGCCGGCAGCGGAGGGGCGGCGCCGGCAGCGGACCGAGACGGGTCATCGGGGGATGCGGATACGGACTCCGGCCCGACGTCACGGGAGGCGGACTCCGGGCCTATGGTGCGGGGCGCGGACTCCGGGGCCACAGCGCGGGAGGCGGACTCCGCACGCGTGATGCCGGGCGCGGACTCCGGGCCCACCGTGCCGGACGCGGGCTCCTGACCCGCGGTATCAGGTGCGGGGCCTGGCTCGACGGTGCCGGACGCGGACAGCCGCTGTCCGTTGCGAAGAGCGGCCCCCGGGTGCTCGTCGCCGAGGGGGGAGTGCGGCTGCGCAACGCGCGGTGTGGAATCCGCCTGTACGGCGCTGTGAGCGGACTCGTCCTCCGCGTCACCGGCGTGGACGGCAGGCCGTATGTGATCGGCGCGCGGCTCGGGACTCGCGTACCCGGTACGAGATCCTGTCCGCCCGCTCTCGGGAGCGCTGCCCCCGTACGAGCCGTCCCCATACCCGCTGTCTCCGTAAGCGGTGCCGTCGGACGCGGTGCTGTCCGACGCGGTGCTCTCGGACGCGGTGTCCTCGGACGCGGTGTCCGCGGGCCGCGGGCCGGACGCGGGGGACCGGGATACGGCCGGCGCGGTCTTGAGCGGTCCCCTCGGGCCGAACCCTTCGGGGAGCGGCCCGAGTTGGTCGAACACCTCGATCAACTCGTCGTCGGGACCGGGCTCGGGCAGCAGCTCGGCGGCCGAGGCGAGCGCCTTGCGCGCTCCCGTCGCGGTGCGGAACCGCGCGTGCGGGTCGGGCTGCACCAGCGTGGCCACGACCTGCCACAGCGGCTCGGGTATGCCCCGTGGGGCGGACGGCGTGCCGTGCGCGGCGAAATACTCGATCAGCGCCTTGGCGTCGGGCTTCGCGCCCTCCAGCAGATACAGGGCGACCAGACCCACGGCGAACAGGTCGGCGGGGAAGTCCGGTTCGGAGCCCAGCATCTGCTCGGGCGCGAAGTAACCCGGGGTTCCCACCACGTAGTTGGTCTCCGTCAGCCGTGGCTCGCCGAGGCGCATCGCGATGCCGAAGTCCGACAGACGCAGTCGCGGACGGGCCATGCCGGTCGCCTCGAGCAGCACGTTGGCGGGCTTGATGTCGCGGTGGATGACGCCTTCCGCGTGCACGGCGGCGAGGCCCGCGAGCAGCTGGTCGAGCAGGACACAGACGAAGGGGGCGGGCAGAGGGCCGTAGTCATTGACCAGGTGGACCAGGGAGCCACCCGCGACAAGGTCCATGGTGAACAGGACCTTGTCGTCGTCCGCGGCCCAGCTGGCGGGAGCCAGCACATGCGGATGGTCGATCCGCAGCGCCTGCTCCCGCACGAAGCGGAGCAACGCGTGCGCGTCGCTCTGCTGCAACACCTTGGCGGCCACGTACCGGCGGCGGCGGTGGTCCCAGGCGCGCCAGACCGCACCGACTCCCCCGCGGCCGATCGGGTCGACCAGTTCGTACCGGCCGGCGAAGACCTCACCCATGGTCGTGTGTCGCTCCCCTTCGGCGGTCGGTCAGGAGACCTCTCCCGAGATGCCCGGCCGCCCGAGTCGGGCAGCTGGAGAAGATGAGGGTCTCCAGCTGCCGTGCGTTCGGCGGCAGGGTGTTCGGCGGCCGGGCGGCTCAGCTCTGGTGCGACTGGTAGTGCGCGACCGCGTCGGAGGTACGGCCGGCGCCGTACACCCGGAGGAACTCTGCCAGTTCCGGGTGGGTCGGGGCGAGGGTGTCCGCCGCGTCGATGATGTCGCCGGCCGCGGCCACCGAGCGCAGCAGCGACTGGATCTCGCGCACCACGCGCTTCACCGTCGGCGCGCCCGAACTGCTCGTCGACTGCGTGGTGTTGCTGAGCACCGATCCCCCCTGGGACTTCTTGATCTCATCCATGCGCTCGGTCGCCTCGGCGGCGCTGACGCTGCCGTCCGCGACCTGCCCCGCCAGGTCCTGCAGAAGCTGCACGCGCTGGACGACCGCCGGATTGCCGATCTTGGCTCGCTGACCGCTCATCAGCTGCGACAGCATGGGCGCCGACAGGCCCAGCACCCCGGCCAGGCGCGCCTGGTTGAGCCCAAGATCCTCGATGAGCCTACGGAAGAGCGCCCCCAACGGCTCCCCGTACCAGTTCCGCTGCAGCTCCCGGGCTCTTGCGGTTGCTTCCTGCTGTGCGGCGTCCATTGCGTCTCCCCATCGCTTCCCCAAATACCGCGGTTCGCTGTAGCGAACCACGTCGAGCATCTTACGGAGAGTGGTCGTCCACGGGGACCCCCAATCTTTTTGCGAGATCCCGGGGGTGACCCGGTACTCTGGTCTGCGGCGCCCGTCGACAGGTGGTTCCTGTGGTCGGACGTTCCTCTTCCGGGGCCTTAGCTCAGTTGGTAGAGCGCTGTCTTTGCATGGCAGATGTCAGGGGTTCGACTCCCCTAGGCTCCACATCTCGGACCGGCCAGACGCCTTTTTCGGCGGCTGGCCGGTTTTTCTATGTCCCATTTTGGTCCGGGTACGAGCCGGCAGTGAGGCCTTCGTCGGACGCCTGAGAGACCGGGGGCGCTCCCCGTGCGGCAGAGGTGGTGACGTGCGTCACACGCAAACCTTTGCAGTCGTTGCTTCTTCTTTGCGCAAATGTGAGCGACTGTGTGGCTCCGGCGTCTGCCGCGAGCGTGGGTGCTCGGCTCGGACGTCGGGGCGTGCCGGCGCGGGTGCCTTGTGTGAGCTGGCGTGAAGGTATGCGGGTAGTCGTATCAACGCATTCTGTTAACAACATCTGCACGGATACTGCACATGCCGGTCGTTGCAAACGTCATCACGGGCCGACTCAGTAAACGGGGAGCGGACGGCCATGGGGTCGGGGAGAGCGTCCCGTGGCGGGCGATGTACCTGCGTTCCACGTGAAACATCGCCGTGGGGCAGGAGAACTGACAAGTCTCCTGCCCCACGGCGATGTTGAGAGAGCGGTCGGTCAGCGGCGGTCGTCGCGCTCCGCCGCCCGCTCCTCGGCCTCCTTGGCCTGAACCTCGGGGTCCAGATCGGACCGGCCGCTGCCGTCGACCGCCGTCAGGCGTCCGCCTTCGGGTACTTCGGTCGCGGCGGGCGGCTCGACCAGCCAGTCGGGGTTGGCCTGCTTGTCCCACCATTTCCAGGCGGCGAATGCGCCGGCCGCGAGGACTCCCGCGATCACCAGTCCCTTGGCGAGACGGCCGACCCTCGCCCGCCGCTCGTGCTTGCGGACCAGCTTCTCGATCTCCTTCGGTGAGACCTGGCCGCGCAGCGCGGCGATGGCCGCGATGCTCCGTGCCGCGGCCTCTTCCCGGACGGGCTGGGACGCGGCGATCGCCTGTTCGATCCGCGGCCTGGAATAGTCGGCGGCCTGCCGGGCCGCGATACGGGTGCGGACGGCGGCCTCATGCGCGGCCTGGTCCACCTTCGGCGGCACATGGGTGCGGGCCTGTTCCAGGCGCGGCGCGAGATGGGCGTCGTACTGCACACGGGCCTGTTCGGCGGCCTGCGAAACCTTCGGTGCGAGCCGTACGCGCGCCTCGTGCGCATAGTACGAAGCCTTGTCCTTGGCCGTGTCGGCGTAGGGCGCCACCACTTCCGCGGCGTGCAGCACGCTGTCCTTCGCCGAGCCGGTCGCGGCGCGCACGCTGTCGATGCGGGTCACGGGTTTCCTCCTCCTCGGTGGCGTACGTCGGGGGTCTGAGGTGCCCCCAATGACACACAGTTCACCTTTCCACCCTTAACGGGATCATGCCCGCCCGCGAGGTCCGGGGCATGTGAAGACGGGCATCCGGGTCACGGGTACTGACTCCGGGTGACTCGGAGCAAGATCCGGTCGGGTGTCGATCACGTGAGATAGCGGATGAATACGGGGCAACAGGAGCTTGTCGTCGACAATGCCACGGATCGTCGCGCCGTGCCCCTGTCCCGGGGGGACTCGACCGTTTTTCTGTTCGTGCCACACGCGGACCTTCGCTCGGAGGTGAGGAACGGGTGACCGGCAACGGGAGCGCGAAACCCCTTGAAAGAGTGGTGACGGGAGACGGGCAGGGCTGTCCGTGCGAGGATCGGGGAGTCAAGAGAAGGCAACGGAAGGCAGATCGTGGCTGAGCAGCTGTACGCCACCCTGAAGACCAACCAAGGCGACATCGAAGTCCGGCTCCTGCCGAACCACGCCCCCAAGACGGTCCGGAACTTCGTGGAACTCGCGAAGGGCGAGCGTGAGTGGGTCAACCCGGCGACGGGTGCGAAGTCCACGGACAAGCTCTACGACGGCACGGTCTTCCACCGGGTGATCAGCGGATTCATGATCCAGGGCGGTGACCCCCTGGGCAACGGCACCGGCGGTCCCGGCTACCAGTTCGAGGACGAGTTCCACCCCGACCTGGCCTTCGACAAGCCGTACCTGCTGGCCATGGCCAACGCCGGGCCGGGCACGAACGGCTCGCAGTTCTTCATCACCGTCTCCCCGACGGCCTGGCTGACCCGCAAGCACACCATCTTCGGCGAGGTCGCCGACGCGGCGAGCCAGAAGGTCGTGGACGCCATCGCGAGCACCCAGACCAACCCGCGCACCGACCGCCCCGTCAGCGACGTCGTCATCGAGTCGGTCGTCGTCGAGACCCGCGAAGGCTGAGCCGAGCGGGCTCGCACCGCCGAGTCCGAAGGATCCCGCAGGGAACCAAACGCCCCGTTCATCCGTAAGGATGGACGGGGCGGTGCGTTGCGCACACAGACCCTGTTCGCCGCGCGTGAGCCCGCCGTACGGAGATTGAGGGGAACCCATGGACCAGGCGCCAGGCAGCCCGCAGGACCCGCGGGACCAGGGACCGCAGAACGCGCAGAGCCTGCCGACCTGCTACCGACACCCGGACCGTGAGACGGGTATCCGCTGCACCCGCTGCGAGCGCGCCATCTGCCCCGAGTGCATGGTCAGCGCCTCTGTCGGCTTCCAGTGCCCCGAGTGCGTGCGCACCGGTTCCGGCACCGGCCACTCCCCGGCGGCCAACCAGCCCCGCACCCTCGCCGGCGGCAGAGTCACCTCCGACCCCCGGCTCGTCACCAAGATCCTCATCGGGGTGAACCTGGTCGTCTTCCTGGCGCAGCAGGTGCTGGGCGACAGCTTCACCGACCGCCTCTATCTCTTCGGGCAGGCCCAGCTCGACGGCCGTATCCAGGGCGTCGCCGAAGGCCAGTGGTACCGGATGCTGACGTCGATGTTCCTGCACGGGAGCATCGTCCACATCCTGTTCAACATGCTCAGCCTGTGGTGGATCGGCGGTCCGCTCGAAGCGTTCCTCGGCCGCGCCCGCTACCTCACGCTCTATCTGCTCTCGGGCCTCGCGGGCAGTGCGCTGACCTATCTCGTCGCCGCCACCAACTCGCCCTCGCTCGGTGCCTCCGGCGCGATCTTCGGTCTGTTCGGAGCGACGGCGGTGCTGATGCGCCGGCTCAACTACGACATGCGGCCGGTCATCGCCCTGCTGGCGATCAACATGGTCTTCACCTTCAGCCCGGCGTTCAACATCGCCTGGGAGGCACACGTCGGCGGTCTCGTCGGAGGCGTCGTCGTCGGGTACGCGATGGTGCACGCGCCGCGCGAGCACCGGAACGCCATCCAGTACGGCGTCTGTGCCGTCGTCCTCGCCGTGGTCGTGGTTCTGACGCTGGTCAGGACCGCTCAGCTCACCTGAGGGCGCTTCCGACCCGCTGAGCACGCGTCCGGATCGACCGGGAGTCGATGTTGTCCACAGATCGTGGCGGATCTTGTGCACGCTGTGCGGGAACAGCTGTGCCCCCTGTCACTGACCAGAGTTTTCCCAGGTCAGGCAGGGGGCGAACAGATTTGCGGATCGCGGTAGGTCAGTCACACCGGCGTCAACCCCGGATGAGTTATCCACAGATCGTCGTTCTTTTTCCACCTGTGGAAAACGGCTGTGGATAACTCAGTGGATAGCCGTGGGCAGAGCTACTTCCACTGTGTGGAGACGCCGAATCCCGCCGCGATGAAGCCGAAGCCGACCACGATGTTCCAGTTGTCCAGGGCGTCCACCGGCAGCGAGCCGTCCGTCACGTAGAAGACGACGATCCAGGCGAGGCCGATGAGGAACATGGCCAGCATGACGGGCGCGACCCAGGCGCGGCTGGTCAGCTTGAGGTTGGTCGCCTGCTTCGCCGGAGGCGGCGTGTAGTCGGCCTTCTTGCGGATACGTGACTTCGGCACGAGGGTCTCTCCTGTCGATGCGCTGCGTGGCCGCGCAGGGAACTGGGGCGGGCTCCGGGGCAGCGTACAAGGGGACACTGAGCGCTCCCCCGGGCGTCCGTTAGCGTAGTGCTTCCGCGGCGCCTAAGGAGATAAGGGTACGTTGAGCAATTCTGCCGACTCCCCAGGGACGGGTACGAGTCCTGCCGGTACGCGCCGTTTCCGGCCCGTACGCGTGCTCACGGCGGCCGTCTTCGCGCTCGCCGGCCTGATCTTCTTCACCAGCTTCAACACGGCCAAGGGCACCAACATCCGCTCGGACACCTCCCTGCTGAAGCTCTCCGACCTGATTCAGGAGCGCAGCCACAAGAACGCGTCGCTCGACGACTCCAACGGTGCGCTGCGCGACGAGGTGGACGGGCTCGCCGGACGAGAGGACGGCAGCAGCAAGGCCGAGGACGCCAAGCTCGCCGCCCTGGAGGAGAACGCCGGCACCCAGAAGCTCAAGGGGAAGGCCGTCACGGTCACCCTCAACGACGCCCCGCCGAACGCCACGGCCAAGCTGCCGGGCTATCCCGAGCCGCAGCCCGACTATCTGGTCATCCACCAGCAGGACCTCCAGGCCGTCGTGAACGCGCTGTGGCAGGGCGGCGCCGAGGGCATCAAGGTCATGGATCAGCGGCTGATCTCCACGAGTGCCGTGCGCTGCGTCGGCAACACCCTGATCCTCCAGGGCCGGGTCTACTCGCCCCCGTACAAGATCACCGCGGTCGGCGATCCCGAGAAGCTCAAGAACGCGCTCGCCGCCTCCCCGGCGATCCAGAACTACATGGTCTACGTCAACGTCTACGGGCTCGGCTGGAAAGTGGTCGAGAACGGGACGGTGACTCTTCCCGGCTACTCGGGCACAGTGGATCTCCACTACGCGAAGCCTGTGGAGTAGTACGCCGAGCCTGTGGAGCAGCTGCCGCTGGGGGGCCCTTGTGTCGGTGCGGGTGGTCGTCCGGACGGTCAGCGAACTGTGCATCACCGTCGGCACTCTGATCGTGCTCTTCGTGGTCTACGTGCTGTTCTGGACCGGGGTGAAGGCCGACAACGCGATGGACCACCAGATCGACGAGCTGCAGAAGCAGTGGTCGAAGGGTGCCGTCGCTCAAGGGACCCAGGCCCCGTCGGGAGACCGGGCGACCGCGAGCCCGAAGCCGCCCGGCCCGTACACGTACGGCAAGCCGTTCGCGGTGATGTACATCCCGCGGCTTGGTTTCACGTGGAACAAGCCCCTGCTCGAAGGCACCGCCACGGACGTCCTGAAGAAGGGGCTCGGCCACTACCGGGGCACGGCCCAGCTCGGGCAGACGGGCAACTTCGCGGTGGCCGGCCACCGGCGCACCTATGGGGACCCCTTCAAGGACTTTCCCGAGCTGCGCCGCGGTGACGCGGTGGTGCTGACCGACGGGACGACGTGGTTCACGTATCGGATCGACAAAGGCCCCTACAAAACTCTGCCCTCGGACATTGAGGTGATCGACCCTGTCCCACGTAAGTCGGGGTATACGCGGCCGGGCCGCTATCTCACGCTGACCACGTGCGACCCGGAGTGGGGACACAGCCACCGGCTGATCGTCTGGGCGCACCTCGACTCCACGCAGCCTGTGGAGGCTGGGAAACCGCAGGCTCTACGCCGTTAGTCTGGTGCAGTACGGCAGGAGTCCGATGGTGCGAGTGGCGACTCCGGTGCCGTGGTGCGACGGAAGGGACGGCATGTACGGCTGGATCTGGCGGCATCTGCCGGGGAACGTATGGGTGAGGGCACTGATCTCGCTCGTACTCGTCCTCGCGATGGTCTACGTGCTCTTCCAGTACGTCTTCCCGTGGGCGGAGCCGCTGCTTCCCTTCAACGATGTGACGGTGGACAACCAGTGAGCACGCGGATTCTCGTCGTCGACAACTACGACAGCTTCGTCTTCAACCTGGTCCAGTACCTGTACCAGTTGGGCGCCGAGTGCGAGGTGCTCCGCAACGACGAGGTGTCGACCGCGCACGCCCAGGACGGCTTCGACGGCGTGCTCCTGTCACCCGGTCCGGGCGCGCCCGAACAGGCCGGCGTCTGCATCGACATGGTCCGGCACTGCGCCGCGACCGGAGTGCCCGTCTTCGGCGTCTGCCTCGGCATGCAGTCGATGCAGGTGGCGTACGGCGGTGTGGTGGACCGCGCGCCCGAGCTGCTGCACGGCAAGACCTCGCTCGTCGAGCACCACGGGAAGGGGGTCTTCGCGGGCCTGCCGTCCCCGTTCACGGCCACGCGCTACCACTCGCTGGCCGCCGAGCCGGACACCGTTCCGGCCGAGCTGGAAGTCACCGCCCGCACCCACGACGGCATCGTCATGGGCCTCAGACACCGCGAACTTCCCGTCGAGGGCGTGCAGTTCCACCCCGAGTCGGTGCTGACCGAGCACGGCCACCGGATGCTCGCCAACTGGCTGGAGGAGTGCGGCGACAAGGTGGCCGTGGCGAGGTCGGCGGGGCTCGCCCCGGTGGTGGGCAGGGCCACGGCGTGACCGCACTGCGCCCCGAGCGCGACAGCTCCCCCTACGGCGGCGAGGCCGCGTACGGGGGCGCTGACGCGTTCGAGGGCGCGGGGGGCTTCGAGGCGGCCGTCGACCGGCTCGCGGACCCGCTGACGGACCCGCTGCCGGGACAGCCGCGCACGGAGCAGCCCGTGACCGCGGGACGCCAGGAAGGCTGGTACGAACCGGAGGGGTACGCGCGCGACTGGTATCCGGGACAGGACCAGCCCCAGCCTCCGGCACAGACGCCGCCACGGCAGCCGCGGCACGCGGCACAGGCACAGACACAGACACAGACACAGCAGCAGTCGTACGCCCCGTCGTACGAGGAGCCCGCGGCCGTCCCGTACGAACAACCGGCCGCCGTCCCGTACGAGGACCCCGGCACGGCCCCGTACGGCCAACCGGTCGCCCCCGCGCTGCCGTTGGACGACGAGACGGTGGCGCTGCGCATACCGGACGCGCCGGAGAAGCCCCGAATAGGCGAGAGCGCCACACCCGCCCCAGGGGGCCGCGCGGCGCGGCGCAAGGCCGCCCGGCGCCATGGGCGGCACGGAGGCGCCCAGGAGGCCTCGGAGGGCCTGGAACCCGCTCAGAAGGGCGCTGAGGCCCCTCTGAGCCGGTTGGAGGCCCGGCGCGCGGCACGGGCGCGCAAGCCCAGTGCGGGTGTCGTCGCGAGCCGGGTGATCGGCGAGGTGTTCATCACCACCGGTGTGCTGATGCTGCTGTTCGTGACCTACCAGCTGTGGTGGTCCAACGTGCGGGCGCACCAGCAGGCGGGCAGCGCCGCGCATCACCTCCAGGAGGACTGGGCGAAGGGCAAACGGAACCCGGGGACCTTCTCGCCGGGCCAGGGCTTCGCCATCCTGCACATCCCCAAGCTGGACGTGGTCGCGCCGATCGCGGAGGGCATCAGCAAGACGAAGGTGCTCGACCGCGGGATGGTGGGTCACTACGGCGAGGGCGACACCAAGACCGCGATGCCGGACGCGAAGAGCGGGAACTTCGGGCTGGCGGGACACCGCAACACGCACGGCGAGCCGTTCCGCTACATCAACCGGCTCAAGCCCGGGGACCGGATCGTGGTCGAGACGCAGGACGACTACTACGTCTACGAGATGACGTCGATCCTGCCGGTGACGCCGCCGAGCAACACGAGCGTGCTCGACCCGATCCCCAGGGGTTCGACTTTCACCGAGCCGGGCCGCTACATCACACTGACCACCTGCACGCCGGAGTTCACCAGCAAGTACCGGATGATCGTCTGGGGCAAGATGGTCGAGGACCGCCCGCGCAGCAAGGGCAAACCGGACGCGCTCGTCGGCTGAGAGCGCACGGGCGCTCGACGATGTGCGCACATGGGTGCGTGAGCACCCGAGACAACCTGAGACAGACCAGACGGGGCAGATGCACAGTGGCAGCGAGGACCGACCACGACGAGCGTGCCGGATCGCAGACCGGTTCGGCGGCCCACGACCACGCGGGCAGGCCGAGGCGCCGCGGCGGCCGCATCGCGATGGCGGTCAGCGTCTTCGGCGAACTCCTCATCACCGCGGGTCTGGTGCTCGGGCTGTTCGTCGTCTACTCCCTGTGGTGGACGAACGTCGTCGCCGACCGCGAGGCGCACAAGCAGGGCGACAAGGTGCGTGACGGCTGGGCGCAGGACAAGGGCGGTCCGGGTGCTCTGGACACCAAGGCCGGCATCGGCTTCCTGCACGTCCCGTCCATGAAGAACGGCGAGGTGCTCGTCGAGAAGGGCACCTCGACCAAGGTCCTCAACGACGGTGTCGCCGGCTACTACACGGACCCGGTCAAGTCGTCGCTGCCGATGACGGGCAAGGACGGCAACTTCACCCTCGCCGCCCACCGGGACGGCCACGGTGCCAAGTTCCACAACATCGACAAGGTCAGGAAGGGCGACGCGATCGTCTTCGAGACCAAGGACAAGTGGTACGTCTACAAGGCGTACGCCATCCTCCCGGAGACCTCGAAGTTCAACGTCAAGGTCCTTCAGTCGGTCCCCCAGCAGTCCGGCAAGAAGAAGCCCGGCCAGTACATCACCCTGACGACCTGCACCCCTGTCTACACGTCCCGCTACCGCTACGTGGTCTGGGGCGAGCTGGAGCGCGTGGAGAAGGTCGACAGCGACCGGACGCCGCCGAAGGAATTGCGCTGACGTGAATGCGCGTCCCTCTCCCCGAGGGACACACGACGAGAACCGGGCCCGAAGTCGCATTTTCCCCTGAGCGACTCCGGGCCCGGTCCTTTACCGCAGGCAATTCATTTTGTTCAGCCATTCAACGACTGAACCGTGCCGTTCAGCTGGTGAGGTTGTTCTTGAACCCGCTGAACTTGTCGCCGCTCTTGATGAGGGAGACACGCACGCCGACCTTGATGTTCTCCGGGACCTTGTCCGAGAAGCACTTGTACGCGTGAGAACCGCCACCCTGGGTGGTGTGGAGCTCAGCGATGGTCTCGTACGTGCTCATACGGAAAAGGTGGATCTCGACGTTGTAGCCGTCCTTCTGGTTGTCGTACACCGTCAGGCAGTCACCGTCGTGGCCGAACGCTCCCTGGCCACCCGGGTCCCAGTCAGTGGTGTAGACCCAGCCGCTGTTGGTGCCGGCCGAGGCCGTACCCGTCGCGAGGAACGTGAGAGAACAGGCGGCACCGAGTACCGCCAAAATGCGCTTCTTGATTTTACTACCCCCGAATCGGTCCGGGCGGACACTTTCCCGCCCGCCCCGGACATTACCAATTCATGAGAAGTTGATCAACATTTGCCTTTTACTTGTCGGAGTGACGCGCGACACGTGGTGCGGAATTGGCTACAGGTGGTGCGGAAATGGAGAAGGGCCCCGGTACTCGATTCGAGTACCGGGGCCCTTCTCGCCGATCGTGGGACGTCAGTTCCTGGCGTGGAACCCGGTCCCGGTCGTTCAGCCGGTGACGCCGCCGAAGATGCCGCCGTTGTCGCCGCCCTGATTGTTGCCGTTCTGGCCCACCGTGGTCAGGTTGACCGCGGTGCCCTGGGCGAGCTGGGTGCCTGCCTGCGGGTCGGAGGCCACCACGAGGGCGTTGTCGTCCGAGGCACCGTTGATGTTCCCGACGCTCAGCCCGGCGTCCTGGAGCGCCTTCCTGGCGTCCTTGAGCCGCTGGCCCGCCAGCGGCGGCACCGTGGACTGCTGCTGCTCCTTGGCCTTGCCGATCTGGATCGACACCTTGGAGCCCGGGTCGGCCTGGGAGTTGGCCGCCGGCGAGGTCTGGATGACCTTGCCGACCAGGTTCGGGTCGTCCGTCTCGACGTCGGTGCACTCGCCGACCAGGTCGTTGGCCGTCATCTGCGCCGTGGCCTCGTCACAGCTCTTGCCGGTGACGTCGGGGACGACGGACTGCTTCTTCTCCTTGGCGACGGTGAGGGTGATCGTCGATCCCTTCTGCACCTCTTCGCCGAGCTTCGGGTCCTGCTCCAGAACGGTGTTCGGCTCCTCGGAGGACTCCTTGAAGGTCGTCTTCACCCTGAACTGGTACTGGTCGCCCTCAAGGGTGTCCTTGGCCTCGCTCAGCTTGTCGCCGACGACGCTCGGGACCGCGACCTTGGGCGCTCCGGTCGACACCACCACATTGATGGTGTCGCCCTTCTTCACCGTCGTCCCCGCGGTCGGATCCTGCGAGCAGATGTTGCCCTTGGGCTCCTTCTCGCAGGGCTTGCTGGTCTGCGAGAGCGTCAGGTCCCGGTTCTTGGCCATCCGCTTGGCGTCCGGCAGGGTCTGGCTAATGAAGTTCGGGGCCTTGAACGAGTCGTTGCCCGTCCCGCCGCCGCCGAACGCCCACTTGCCGATCAGGATCGCGCCGATGAGGACGAGGACACCCGCGACGACCAGAAGGATCGTCGAGGTGTTGTTCTTCTTCTGGCGGCGGCGGTCCGGGCGGTCGTCGTAGCCGTAGCCGCCGTCGTCCGGGTTCGTCGGAGGCAGCATGGACGTGGCCTGGGCGTCCGTGGAGCGCAGCGCCGTCGTCGGCTGGTCGTCGGGGTAGCCGCCGTAGCCGACCGAGCCCATGGCCGCGGTGGCCCCGACGGGCTGGCCGTCGAGGCAGGCCTCGATGTCGGCGCGCATCTCGTCGGCGGACTGGTAGCGGTAGTCGGGGTCCTTGACGAGCGCCTTCAGCACGATCGCGTCCATCTCGGGCGTGATCTCGGGGTCGAAGACGCTCGGCGGCTGCGCCTCCTCCCGCACGTGCTGGTACGCGACCGCGACCGGGGAGTCGCCGACGAAGGGCGGCCGGACGGTCAGCAGCTCGTACAGCAGGCAGCCGGTGGAGTACAGGTCGGAACGGGCGTCGACCTGCTCGCCCTTGGCCTGCTCCGGCGAGAGGTACTGGGCGGTGCCGATGACCGCTGCCGTCTGCGTCATCGTCATGCCGGAGTCGCCCATGGCGCGGGCGATGCCGAAGTCCATCACCTTGACCTGGCCGTTGCGCGTCAGCATGACGTTCGCCGGCTTGATGTCGCGGTGGACGATGCCGTTGCGGTGCGAGTACTCCAGGGCCTGGAGGATGCCGATGGTCATCTCCATGGCCCGCTCGGGCAGCAGCTTGCGCCCGGAGTGCAGCAGCTCGCGCAGCGTGGACCCGTCGACGTACTCCATCACGATGTACGGGATGGAGGTGCCGTCGATGTAGTCCTCACCCGTGTCGTACACGGCGACGATCGCGGGATGGTTGAGCGAGGCGGCCGACTGGGCCTCCCGGCGGAACCGGGCCTGGAACGACGGGTCGCGCGCGAGGTCCGCCCGCAGCGTCTTCACCGCCACGGTGCGGCCGAGCCGGGTGTCATGCGCGAGGTAGACCTCCGCCATGCCACCACGGCCGAGCACCTGGCCCAGCTCGTACCGGCCGCCGAGGCGACGCGGCTCTTCCATAGCTACCTACCAGCCCTCTCCGTCGGTCCCGACCGCACAGGTGTGCGGTCCGGCGGTGTGCCGTCCGGGCATACCGTACCCGGCTCGAAGTCTGTGACCTGGCCAAGCCCGTCACCCGATACAGGACCGGTATCGCAACGTGCACCGATGTGAAGGGGACGTGAGCGGGGTCACTTCTTGCTGTCGATGACTGCCTTCATCACGTCCCTTGCGATGGGGGCGGCGAGACCGCCACCGGAGATGTCGTCACGGTTGGCGCTGCCGTCCTCGATCACCACGGCCACGGCGACCGGCGAGCTGTTGTCGCTCAGCTTCGCGTATGAGATGAACCACGCGTAGGGCTTCTCACTGTTTCCGATGCCGTGCTGCGCCGTACCCGTCTTGCCACCGACCGTGACACCCGGGATCCGGGCCCTCGTGCCGGTGCCGGACTGGACCACGGTCTCCATCATCGACTGGAGGACCTGGGCGTTGTCCTCGGACAGCGGCTCGCTCATCTTCTCGGGCTGCGTCTGCGAGATGACGTCCAGGTTGTGCGTGCTCAGCTCGCTCACCATGTACGGCTTCATGAGCGTGCCGTCATTGGCGACGGCGGACGCCACCATGGCCATCTGCAGCGGGGTCGCGGCGGTCTCGAACTGGCCGATCGAGCTCAGCGCGGTCTGCGGCTTGTCCATCTCCGTGGGGAAGTTGGAAGCGTTGGAGCGCACCGGCGTGAACTGCTCGGAGTTGAAGCCGAACTTCTTGGCCTCCTCCAGCATCTTGTCCTTGCCGAGGTCCGCGCCGATCTTGCCGAAGACCGTGTTGCAGGAGACCCGGAGCGCGACCCGCAGCGTCGCGTCCTTGCACGGCAGGTTGCCCTCGTTGGGCAGCTTGGTCGTGGTGTCCGGCATGGTCCACGGGTCCGGCGAGTCCGTCTTGGTGTCCGCGTCGGGGTACAGCCCGTTCTCCAGGGCGGCGGCCGCGGTGACGACCTTGAAGGTGGAGCCCGGCGGGTACGTCTCGCGCAGCGCCCGGTTGAGCATCGGGTCGTCGGCGTTGTTCTTCTTCTGGAGCTTGTTCCAGGCCTTGGCGTCGTCGTCGGAGTTGCCGGCGAAGGCCGACGGGTCGTACGAGGGCGTGGAGGCCAGCGCCAGGATCGCGCCGGTCTTCGGGTCGAGCGCGGCGACGGCGCCCTTCTTGTTGCCGAGGCCCTCGAAGGCCGCCTTCTGGGCGGCGGCGTTCAGCGTGGTGACGACGTTGCCGCCCTGCTTCTTCTTGCCCGTGACCATGTCCAGGGTGTTGCGGAAGAAGAGCCGGTCGTCGTTGCCGGTGAGGATGCCGTCCTCGAGCTTCTCCAGCTGGCTGGCGTCGAAGGCCTGCGAGGCGTAGCCCGTGACGGGCGCCCACATCGCGCCGTCCTTGTACGTGCGCTTGTACTCGTAGTCACCGGTCTTGGACTTCGAGGAACCGGTGATCGCCTTGCCGTCCACGATGATGTCGCCGCGCGGGGTGGCGTAGCGCTCGATGTTCACCCGGCGGTTCTTCGGGTCGGCCTTCAGCTCGTCGGCCTTGACGTACTGGAGCCAGTTGTCGCGGATGAGCAGGGCGAGGACGAGAAGCCCGCAGAAGATCGCGATCCGGCGCAGGGGCTTGTTCACGGGCGGACCACCTGGGTCATCTCGGCGTCGGGGTTCGGGGCGGGGGCGGGCGCCGGCCTGCGGGCCGTGTCGCTGATCCGGATCAGGATGCCGATCAGTGCCCAGTTGGCGATCACGGAGGAACCGCCGTAGGCCAGGAACGGCATCGTCATACCGGTGAGCGGGATCAGGCCCATGACGCCGCCGGCGACGACGAAGACCTGGAGTCCGAAGGCGCCGGACAGGCCGACGGCGAGGAGCTTGCCGAACGGGTCCCGGGCGGCCAGGGCGGTGCGGATGCCACGCTCGACGATCAGGCCGTAGATCAGCAGGATCGCCATGATGCCCGCCAGGCCGAGCTCCTCGCCGAAGGTGGCGAGGATGAAGTCGGAGTTGGCGGCGAACCGGATGAGCTCGGAGTGGCCCTGGCCGAGGCCGGTGCCGAGGGTCCCGCCGGAGCCGAAGGCCCACAGTGCCTGCATGGCCTGCTCGGAGTGGACACCGGGGGCGCCGGCCTGGCTCAGCTTGTACTCGCGCATGGGGTCGAGCCAGGCCTGGACACGCTGCTGGACGTGCGGTTCGAAGGAGGCCACACCGACGGCGCCGGCCGCGGACATCAGCAGACCGAAGACGATCCAGCTGGTCCGCTCGGTGGCGACGTACAGCATGATGACGAACATTCCGAAGAACAGCAGCGACGTACCGAGGTCGGTCTCGAAGACCAGGATCAGGATCGAGATGAACCAGACCACGAGGATCGGGCCGAGGTCGCGGCCGCGCGGCAGGTACAGGCCCATGAAGCGGCGGCTGGCCAGCGCGAGCGCGTCCCGCTTCACCATCAGGTAGCCGGCGAAGAAGATCGCCAGGACGATCTTCGCGAACTCACCGGGCTGGATGGAGAAGCCGGCGACGGAGATCCAGATCTTGGCGCCGTAGATGTTGGCGCCGAGGCCCGGGACCAGGGGGAGCAGCAGCAGGAACAGCGCGCCGACCATGGAGATGTACGTGTAGCGCTGCAGGACACGGTGGTCCTTCAGGAAGATCAGCACGACGACGAACAGGGCGATGCCCAGTGCTGTGTAGAGCAGCTGGCGCGGCGCCGCGGTGCCCGCCTGGTCGATCGACTGCAGCAGCTTGGACTGGTCGAGCCGCCAGATGATCACCAGTCCGAGGCCGTTGAGCAGCGTGGCCAGCGGCAGCAGGAGCGGGTCGGCGTACGGCGCGAACTTGCGCACGACGAGGTGGCCCACGCCGGCCAGCAGACCGAGGCCCAGGCCGTAGCTCAGCAGGCCCGCGGGGACCTCGTCGTTGATGGCGAGGCCCACGTTGGCGTAGGCGAACACCGGGATGACAACGGCGAACACCAGCAGTGCCAGCTCGGTGTTGCGCCGGCTCGGTGCGCCGATCGAGCCGATCGTGGACGTGTGGTGCGTCGGCGTGTTGGTACTACTGCTCATCGTGTGACAGGGCCCCTCACGGCTGCTTACTGCTTACCGCACAGCGAGACCAGCTTCTGCTCTTCGTCGGAGAGGCTGGGGCCGGGTGTGGGAGTGGGTGCGGTCGTGGACTTGGAGGACGACGGTGCCGAGTTCGACGGCGTCGGCGTCGGCGTGGACGTGGCCTTGGACGTGAGGGAGGTCTTTGTGGTTCCCGTGGTCCCGCCGGCCTCGCCCTCACCGGTCTTCGCGTTCTTCTCGGTCTCGGCGCGGCGGCGCTCGGCGTCCTTCTTGCACGCGGACGCCTGCACGGCGAGCTCGTCGATCTTCGACTGGGCGTCGCCCAGGCCGCCTTCGGCGATGGTCGCCTCGACCTGCTTCTGCTGGTAGGGCGGCAGGTACTTGAGTTCGATCTCGGGGTGGTCCTTCTCCACCTTCGAGAGCGAGACCCAGGCCAGGTCCTGGCTGATGCCCCGGTACAGGGCGACGTGCTCGCCCTTGGTGCCGACGTAGTACTGCGTCTGCGTCCACCGGTAGCCGCCGTACAGGCCGCCGCCGATCACGGCGAGGGCCAGCGTGATGTAGAAGGACCGCTTCAGCCACTTGCGCCCGGTACGGGGCTTGACGAAGTCCTCGTCGGAGTAGGCGTTGAAGCCGTCCGTCGGCACGTACCCGGTGGTGTCGCCGCTGCCGGGCGGGCCGAACTCCCCGCCCCCGCCCTGCCCGGGCACCGGGCGGCCGAGGTTGGAGGCACGGCCCGCGGGCGTCTGCATGGCGCCGTTGTCGTGCAGCTGGTGCTGGTTCTCGGCGACCGCGCCCACCACGACCGGGGTGTCGGACAGCTGCCCGGCCAGGGTGTCCCCGGAGTCGATGTCGAGGACGTCGGCCACGATGACCGTGATGTTGTCCGGGCCACCGCCGCGCAGCGCGAGCTGGATGAGCTCCTGCACGGTCTCCTGCGGGCCCTGGTAGCTGGCGAGGGTGTCCTCCATCGTCTGATGGGAGACGACGCCGCTGAGGCCGTCGGAGCAGATCAGGTAACGGTCGCCGGCGCGGACCTCGCGGATCGAGAGGTCGGGCTCGACGTGGTCGCCACTGCCCAGCGCGCGCATCAGCAGGGAGCGCTGCGGGTGGGTGGTGGCCTCTTCCTCGGTGATGCGTCCCTCGTCGACGAGCCGCTGCACCCAGGTGTGGTCCTGGGTGATCTGCGTCAGCACGCCGTCCCGCAGCAGATACGCGCGGGAGTCGCCGACGTGTACGAGGCCCAGGCGCTGGCCGGTCCACAGCAGTGCCGTGAGGGTGGTCCCCATGCCTTCGAGCTGGGGGTCCTCCTCGACCATCATCCGGAGCTGGTCGTTCGCCCGCTGCACGGCGGTGCCGAGCGAGGTGAGGATGTCGGAGCCGGGCACGTCGTCGTCGAGCGCGACGATGGTGGAGATCACCTCGGAACTGGCGACCTCGCCGGCGGCCTGGCCGCCCATCCCGTCGGCGATCGCGAGCAGCCTCGGGCCGGCGTAGCCCGAGTCCTCGTTGCCCTCACGGATCATGCCTTTGTGCGATCCGGCGGCAAAGCGCAGTGACAGACTCATGCGCACCTCGCCCGTCGGCTCCGGGTACATCCGCACGGTGCCCACCCTCCGGTCGGGAGCGCGCCGGGGTCCGTCGTGTGGACCGCCGCTGCGTGCTCGCTCCGCTCGCTCATTGTCGTACTACTTCCGCAGCTCGATGACGGTCTTGCCGATGCGGATCGGCGCGCCCAGCGGTACGGGCGTGGGAGTCGTCAGTCGGCTCCGGTCGAGATACGTGCCATTGGTGGAGCCGAGGTCCTCGACGATCCACTGGCCGTCCCGGTCCGGGTAGATCCTGGCATGCCTGCTGGACGCGTAGTCGTCGTCCAGCACGATCGTGCTGTCGTGCGCGCGGCCCAGCGTGATCGTCTGCCCCTGGAGCGCCACCGTGGTGCCCGTGAGGGTGCCCTCGGAGACGACCAGCTTGGTGGGGGCGCCGCGGCGCTGCCGGCCGCCGCTGCTCGGCGGCTGCTGCTGGCGCTGGGGCGGAGGGGCGGCCTGGCGTGCGGCCGGCTGCTGCCGGGAGGCGTCCCGGCGCGAGCCGCGCTGTGTGACGCGCGTTCCGAACAGGTCGCTGCGAATGACCTGCACGGCCACGATCACGAACAGCCACAGTACGGCCAGGAAACCCAGCCGCATGACCGTGAGGGTCAGCTCTGACATTGCCCCCGCTTCACCCTTCGGCTTGCCGGTAAATGATGGTGGTGCTGCCCACGACGATCCGCGAGCCGTCGCGGAGCGTAGCGCGGGTGGTGTGCTGCCCGTCCACCACGATGCCGTTGGTGGACCCGAGATCCTGGATCGTCGAGGGCGTTCCGGTCCGGATCTCACAGTGCCGGCGCGAGACGCCGGGGTCGTCGATCCGCACGTCGGCGTCGGTGCTGCGGCCCAGCACCAGCGTCGGGCGGGAGATCTGATGGCGGGTGCCGTTGATCTCGATCCAGTGCCGTGTACGGCCGCCGGGTCCGGGGCCGGCCGGCGGCCGGGCCCCCATGGGCGCGCCTCCGGGTCGGCCGCCGGGCGGCGGCGTGGACGGCATGGGAGGAGCGGCCGCGGGCGGGTAGCCGTAGCCACCCTGGCCGCGGGGGGCCGCAGGGGCCGGCCCCGCGGGGGCACGCTCCGGAGCCTGACTGGTGGAGGAGGCGAGCGTACGGCTGCGCACCCGGTACAGACCGGTGTCGAGGTCGTCCGCCTTCTCCAGGTGGACCTTGATGGGGCCCATGAAGGTGTAGCGCTGCTGCTTCGCGTAGTCGCGCACCATGCCGGCGAGCTCGTCGCCGAGCTGGCCGGAGTAGGGGCTGAGGCGCTCGAAGTCCGGCGTGCTCAGCTCCACGATGAAGTCGTTGGGGACGACGGTCCGGTCGCGGTTCCAGATCGTGGCGTTGTTGTCGCACTCGCGCTGGAGCGCGCCGGCGATCTCCACGGGCTGGACCTCGGACTTGAACACCTTGGCGAAGGTGCCGTTGACCAGACCTTCGAGACGCTGCTCGAACTTCTTCAGGACTCCCATGGGGCACCTCCTCCTTCGTAGCCGTCCTGGTACAGCTTGCTGCCTTCTTCGTCCTGGCGGCGGACGCTGTCCCGGTACTGCCTGTCGCTGTCGTCCTGGTACTGCTTACTGATCGTATCCACGCGTCGGGAAATCGGCTGGTTCCCCCTGTCGGCCCGGTCGACGGGTTGTCGACGCCTTCCGAAGTCCCCTCCCGAGGTTCCCGCGGGGACCCCTCTTCGAACTCTTCCCGGCACTACTCCTGCCCAGGATCGTAGAGGCGCCCCACAACCAGTGTCCCGCACCTGACTGTGCGGGCCGTCCGGCTCCTGGGGAGATGCTCAGGACCGGTACGAGGTTGATACGTGAACAGGTTCCGGTCGAGACGTGGGGCGGGCGCGGAGGCCCTCTTGGGCGAAGTGGCCTGGGCTGGAGCGGGGTCGGCGGGCCCCTGGGGCAGCGGGAAAGGGATGTGAATCCACCCCTGACAGCGTGCTAATGTTCTGGATGTCGGCAGGCGCTCGCACCACTCGGTGAGAGACGGACGACACACCCAATGCGCGGGTGGCGGAATAGGCAGACGCGCTGGATTCAGGTTCCAGTGCCCGCAAGGGCGTGGGGGTTCAACTCCCCCCTCGCGCACCAGCTGGAAGCCCCGCAGGTCTTGGACCTGCGGGGCTTTCGCGTTGTCCGGGGCGGTTCCGCGTGGGGGGCTTCGACTTCCGTGAGGCTCGTCTCGCGTGAGCCTCGTCTCGCGTGGGCCTGTGTGCTCTTCGTGAGCCGCGTGCCCGCCCGCTGCGCCGGGGCCTGGGGCCCTCCTGGGCCTGGCTTCGCCTGGGCCTGGGGCCCCTTCTCCGACTTTGCCTTCCTGGGCTGCGGCTCTTCCTGGGCTTCGTCTCCCGTGGGCCTCGAAGCCGTCGTGAGCTTCGCCTCCCGTGAGCTTCGCGACTCCGGCGACGCGAGAGCGCGCCGCATGATCATCTCGGGTGAGGACAATCACACGGCGCGCTCGTCGGGAGTGCGCACCGGAACGCTCTTCAGGGTGGGATCTCACGCCCCGCCTTGTGGCGCTTCCGGTGGTCCGCACGGCTTGGCGCGAGTCGGCACGCCTTTGTGTCGCTCGTGCTGCCGTGCGCCGCCGTATGTGGCGGCATTGCGCCACGGCCGCGGCCGTGGGGGTCCGTCTCGGGCGGTCCGGGCGGCTTGGCGCGAGTCGGCACGCCTTTGTGTCGCTCGTGCAGCCGTGCGCACGCGGCGGCTTCACGCCGCCGGTCGCGCGGGCCCGTCTCAGGCGGCGAGGCGCGAGGCGAGCTCCTTGGCCTGGGCGCTCGCGTCCTCGTGGGCCTTGGTGCGGGACGCCTCGAAGAGGGGGATCAGCTCGGACATCGCCGGGTTCTGCGGCGCCATCGTCAGCTCCGGGACGATGAAGGTGAGGTCCAGGGCGAGGGTGTCGCGAAGGACGGCCTCCAGGTAGTTCTGCACGTACTCGTAGGCCTCGCGCGGGGTGCCCGGCGCGTAGGAGCCGCCACGGCTGGCGACGACCGTGACCGGCTTGCCCTTCAGCTTCGAGTCCTCGGCCATGGCGGTGCGGCCCACGAGGAACACGTTGTCCAGCCACGCCTTGAGGGTCGAGGGGATGGCGAAGTTGTACATGGGGGCGCCGATCAGGATCGCGTCGGCGGCCTCCAGCTCCTCGATGAGCTTCAGACGCTCGGCGAAGGCCGCGGCCTGCTCGGGGGTGTGCGCGTCCGGGGCGACGAAACCGGCGGTGTGGGAATCGGCCGTGATGTGCGGCACGGGGGCGGCGGCGAGGTCGCGGTAGACGACCGTGCCCTCCGGGTGCTGCTCCTCCCAGCTCTTGCGGAAGGTGTCCGTCACCGAACGGGAGGAGGAGGCGGAGCCGGTGAAGACGGACGAGTCGATGTGCAGCAGGGTGGCCATGGGTTCTCCAGACAAAGGGGTGAGCCGGGGTCGTCCAGGTACGCGGGGGTGTCCGCGCACGGCTGGGGCCGGGTCGGTGCAAGAAACCCGCAGGCTTCTTTTTCGTACTCGACTAGAGATAACACAGCTACTTACTTTTTTTCATCCCCCAACGGGGACGCAGTACTCTGGACCCATGCCGGAACGGGGAATCCACGAAGCGGGGCCGTGCCAGAAGGTCGACGACGGCATGACGCGCGTCTTCCAACTGCTGGGAAAGCGCTGGACGGGCCTGGTCGTGGCCGTCCTGCTGCAACGGCCGGTCCACTTCACCGAGCTGCGCCGGGCGATCCCCGGCATCAGCGAGCGGATGCTCTCCGACCGGCTCACCGAACTCGGGGCGGCGGGCCTGGTGGTGCGCGAGGTCGACGAAGGTCCCCCGCTGCGGGTCTCGTACCGCCTGACGGAGGCGGGCGCCGCCCTGGAACCCGCGCTCAAGGAGCTCGGGGCGTGGGCCGAGCGCTATCTCCCCGAAGAGGGGCCGTGCCCGGAGGCGCTCAGGAAGTGACGGGCCGGCCCGTCGGGGCTGGGCGTCGTGGACCTGTCCACAGGCACTGCAGCGGAGTTGTCCACAGGGTCTGACGTGTTTCGCCGACCGGCTGTACGGTCAGCACGAGTTGATGTTCGTGCACGGGGGAGGCGGTCGCAGTGACCGAGCTCGGTACAGCGGTTCCGGACCAGCAGAAGCACGCGGAGGGGCAGCAGCCGCAGGGGCGGCGACCGGAGTCCGGGGCTGCGGCGCGCGGGTATGGCGTGCCGGGGTTCGCCGCGTGGCCGGTGCAGGGTTCGCCCAAGGACGCGGGCAAGGCCCTGCGCAAGCGGGTGCCGCGTGCCGCGCACGCCGAGCTGATCGAGGACGCCGACCGGCCCGATGCCGTGGCCGCCGTCGAGGAGTCCAACCGCGGCCGCATCGCCGGCCTCACCCCGATACGGGTCGGCAGGATGGCAGCCACCCCCTTCGCGTTCCTGCGCGGCTCGGCGGGCCTCATGGCGTACGACCTCGCGCGCACCCCCATGACGGGCATCGACGCCCAGATCTGCGGAGACGCCCACGCGGCCAACTTCGGCCTGTACGGCGACGCCCGGGGCGGCCTCGTCATCGACCTGAACGACTTCGACGAGACCGTGCACGGCCCCTGGGAGTGGGACCTCAAACGGCTCGCCACCTCGCTCGTGCTCGCCGGCCGGGAAGCCGGGGCGGACGAGGACACCTGCCGCACCGCCGCGCACGACACGGTCGGCGCGTACCGCCGCACCATGCGGCTGATGGCCAAACTGCCCGTCCTCGACGCGTGGAACGCGATCGCCGACGAGGAACTCGTCTCGCACACCGACGCCCACGACCTGCTCGGCACGCTGGAGCGGGTCTCGGAGAAGGCGCGGGCCAACACCAGCGGCCGGTTCGCCGCCAAGGCGACGGAAGTGGTGGAGGGCGGCGGGCGCCGGTTCGTGGACGCCCCGCCGGTGCTGCGCCGCACACCCGACGCGGAGGCCGCGGCGGTCGTCGCGTCCCTGGAGCACTACCTGACGACCCTCTCCGAGGACCGTCTCCCCCTCCTCGCCCGATACGCGGTGCACGACGTCGCCTTCCGCGTCGTCGGCACCGGCAGCGTGGGCACCCGGTCCTACGTCGTCCTGCTGCTCGACCACCGCGGCGAACCCCTCGTCCTCCAGGTGAAGGAGGCCCGCCCCTCGGCGCTGCTCCCGCACCTGGCGACCGCCGGTCACGCGATGCCCGAGGTGTCGCACGAGGGCCGCCGCGTCGTCCTCGGACAAAAGCGCATGCAGGTCGTCAGCGACATCCTGCTCGGCTGGACCACGGTCGAGGGCCGTCCCTTCCAGGTCCGCCAGTTCCGCAACCGCAAGGGCAGCGTCGACCCTGCCGCGCTGGCCGCCGACCAGATCGACGACTACGCCCGCATGACCGGCGCCCTGCTGGCCCGCGCCCACGCCCACAGCGCCGACCCACGTCTCATCGCCGGCTACTGCGGGAAGAACGAGGAGCTGGACGAGGCCGTCGCGTCCTTCTCCGTGGCGTACGCCGACCGCACGGAGGCCGACCACGCGGAGCTGGTCGCGGCGGTCCGGGACGGCCGGATAGCGGCGGAGCTGGGTGTCTGACGAGCCGGTGGCCGTCCGCGACGGCGCCGCCCTCCGGGGCGGGGCGGAGAGCGGGGAAACGGCGCTCTCGGCAGGGCCCCGGAGCACCGTGGCCTACGCTGGTCGGGTGACGACGCCGGAAGCCGAGCAGAGCCAGTCCGAGCCCACCGACGAGGGGGTTCAGGAGCAGTCCGGTGCCCTGGAGGGCGCGATGTCCGAGCAGCGGGAGCCCGCCGGGGGTGAGGTCTCCGGACAGGAGACGTCCACCGGTGGTGAGGCTTCGGCGCGGAGTGCGCCCGCTGGGAGTGAGGCCTCCGAGCAGCAGGCACCCGCCGAGGGTGAGGCTTCCGAACAGGGAGCGTCCGCCGAGCGTGAAGCCTCTGAACAGGGAGCGTCCGCCGAGGGTGAGGCCTCCGAGCAGGGAGCGCGCGCCGGGGACGAGGCTTCCGAGCAGGAGGTGTCCGCCGGGGGTGAGTCGGCCTCGCAGTCCGCCGCCGAGGGCGAGGCACGGCCCGAGGAGCGGCTGGAGCGGGCCGTGCGGGCGGCCGAGCAGGCGTTGATCGAGTTCGAGATCGCCGTGGAGACCTTCCGCGTCGAGGTGGACAACTTCTCGCGGCTGCACCACCAGAAGCTCGGCCCGATGTACTCCCGGCTCGACGAGCTGGAGGCCGAGATCGCGGAGGCCAGGGCCGCGCGCACCGGTGACCCGGAGGACGTCCGCAAGGCGCACGAGGCGCGGGCTCGGGTCATGCCCATGCCCGGGGTCGAGGAGCTGTTCCACGGCTGGATGGACTCGGAGGGCCTGTTCCCCGAGGCCGTGGCGATGCTCACGGACCAGCCCGTGCGGCCTCCGCAGCGTGTGCGCCCCAGCGAGGAGGCTCGCAAGCTCTACCGCGAACTGGCCCGCAAGGCGCATCCCGACCTGGCGCAGGACGAGGACGAGCGCAAGCGGCGCGACGAGTTCATCGCCCGGGTGAACGCCGCCTACGGCCGGGGTGACGAGGCGCTGCTGCGGGAGCTCTCCGCGGAGTGGGCCGCGGGGCCCGTGCCCGAGGAGTGGAAGCCGACTCGGAGCGAGGAGCTCTACGCCCGTCTCGAATGGCTCGCGCAGCGCAAGGAGATGCTCGCCTTCGTCGCCCAGGAGCTGGAGGAGAGCGCCATCGGCGCGATGCTGAAGCTGGCCCCGGACGACCCGGACCGTCTTCTGGAGGAGATCGCCGAACAGCTGCTGGCCCAGGTCGGCGAGCGCGAGGCGGAGCTGGCGGCGCTGATAGCCCAGGCTCAGTGAGGCCGCGAAGGGCCTGAGGGACCTGGAAGGGACCGGGGGAGTCCCGCGGGGATCGGGTTGCGGCCGTGGTCGGGTAGCGTCGGGGACATGAGTTTCGGAGCTGCTGTGCCCACCGTCGGGATCGGGGATCTCACGGACGAGAACTTCCTGCTGGACGTCCGGGAGGACGAGGAGTGGGACGCCGGGCATGCCGAGGGGGCGCTGCACATCCCCATGAGCGAGTTCGTCGCCCGCTACGGCGAGCTGACCGAGGCCGCCCCGCAGGACGGTCGCGTCAACGTCATCTGCCGGTCCGGCGGCCGCTCCGCCCAGGTCACCATGTACCTGGTCCAGCAGGGCATCGACGCCGTGAACGTCGACGGCGGCATGCAGGCCTGGGAAGCGGCCGGCCGCCCCGTCGTCGACGACAAGGGCCAGCCCGGCGCCGTCGTCTAGCGACTCCATCGGCCGACATCCATCGGCCGGTGCCCGGTGCCCGGTGCCTGGCGTCCATCGGCCGGTGTCCGGCGTCCATCGGTCGGCGGCTGGCGACCGGTGCCCATCGGCAGGCGACCGGCGAACGGGCTTCGCGCCGCGGCCGGGTCGCCGGGAGAGCTGTCGGAGATGTGGGAGAGCTGCCCGGTCCGCGGGATGCCACCGGGCATACGGAGTTCCGTCGGGCATGCGGGAAAGCTGTCCCGCGAGGCCGGCCGTGACGTCCGGTGCGGCCTGTGCTCGGCCTCAGCCCAGCGGATGCGCCGCGAGCAGGTCCCCCAGGGCCTCCTCGTGCGCCGCGGCAGGGCCGAGCGAGAGCTCCAGCTGTTTGGCCCAGGCGTGGTACCGGTGCAGCGGATAGTCGGTGTCGGCGCCGAAGCCCCCGTGCAGATGCTGTGCCGTCTGCACCACCCGTCGTACGCCTTCCGAGGCCCAGATCTTGGCGACGGCCACGTCCCCGGACGCCGGGAGCGCGCCCCCTGCCCCGGTCCCGATCCGCCACGCGGCCTGCCACAGAGTCACCTCCATGGCACGCAGGTCGATGTAGCGGTCGGCGGCCTGCACGGCGACGGCCTGGAAGGTGGCGACGGGGAATCCGAACTGCTCCCGCTTGCCGGTGTATTCACTGGTCATCCCGAGTACGGCTTCTCCGAGCCCGAGTGCCAGCGCGCACGTCCCGGTGGTCAGCAGCTCACGCAGGTCGTCCCAGGCGCCCTCCGCGTCGATCACATACCGGTCGGCGATCCGCGCCGACTCCAGGCGCAGCTCCCCGAGCCGCTCGCCGGTGGTGGAGATCTGCTCGGCGAGCACGGCGCCTTCGTGGTCGCGGGGGACCAACGCGAGGACGGTCCGGTCGGCCTCCGTGTGTGCGGGTACGACGACGAGGTCGGCGCCGTACGCCCAGGGCACCGCCGTCTGGGAGCCGTCCAGCACCCACATGTCACCGTCCCGCCGTGCGGTCACGGCGCGTTCGGCCGGGTCGTGCCCCGTCCGGCCACTGGCGGCGACGGTCAGGACGAGCTCGCCCCGGCCCGCGCGCTCCAGCAGCTCGGCCTTCAACTCCTCACCGCCGTACGTCTGCACGGCCACCGCCGCCGCGCTGCTCTCCAGCAGCGGTACGCGCGCGAGGATCCGCGCCGACTCGCGCAGCACCAGGCACAGGGCCACCGCGTCGAGCCCCGCTCCGCCGTACTCCGCGTCGAGCAGCAGGCTCAGCAGATCCGCGTCGGCGAGCTTCGCCCACAGGCCGCGGTCGAAGTCCTCGGCGACGGCGCCGGGGGTGAGCGCGGGGCTGGGCACCCCGTCCGGCGCGACCCCGGCGAACACCGCCTTCGCCGCCTCGACCGCCGCCTGCTGCTCCTCGGTGAAGGTGAAGTCCACGGGTCCTGTCCTCCCATGCGCCGGCCAACCGACCGGAGGTCCGAAGCAGGGGCAAAAGCCCTCCGGATCCTCCGATCTGACGGAGCGTCAAGATAGAACAGGTTCTACAAGAAGGGAACGGTCGGTGCCGGCAGGCCTACCGGTCGAAGTCCAACTCCACCTTCTCCGTAGCCGGATGGGACTGACAGGCCAGTACATACCCGGCCTCGGTCTCCTCCGGTTCCAGCGCGAAGTTGCGGTCCATGCGGATCTCGCCCGAGACCAGGAAGGCCCGGCAGGTGCCGCACACGCCGCCCTTGCAGGCGTACGGCGCGTCCGGCCTGTTGCGCAGCACCGCGTCCAGCAGCGACTCGCCGTCCTGGACGGGCCAGCTTCCGCCGCGTCCGTCGAGTCGTGCGGTCACCGTGCTGTGGGCCGGCGCGGGGCGCGTGGAGGGGACCGCGGCGGCGCCGGCGTCCACGTGGAAGATCTCCTCGTGGATCCTGGTCCGCGACACCCCGAGCTCGCGCAGCGCACGCTCCGCCCCCTGCACGAGCCCCATCGGCCCGCACAGGAACCAGCCCGCCACCCGGTCCACCGGCAGCAGGGCCGGGAGCAGTCCGGTGAGCCGCTCCTGGTCGAGCCGTCCGGTCGGCAGTCCGGCCTGCTGCTCCTCCCGGGAGAGCACCGTCACCAGCTGGAAGCGCTGCGGATAACGGTCCTTGAGGTCGGCGACCTCCTCCAGGAACATCGTCGAGGCGGTGGTCCGGTCGCTGCGGACGAGGCAGAACCTCGCCTCCGGCTCCCTGGCCAGCAGCGTGGAGACGATCGACAGCACCGGAGTGATCCCGCTGCCGCCCACCACCGCCGCGTACAGCCCGGTGGCCGGCTCCAGGGTGAAACGGCCCGCCGGAGTCATCACCTCGACGTCGTCACCGACGGCGATCTCCTTGTGCGCGTGCGTCGAGAAGGCTCCGCCGTCGACCAGCCGCACCCCGACCCGCAGGGTGTGCGGGCCCTCGTCGCCGGGTGCGGGGGCCGGTGAGCAGATCGAGTACGTCCGGCGAATCTCCTCGCCGTCGATCGTGCAGCGCAGGGCGAGGTGCTGGCCGGGTGCGTGCCGGTACTCCTCGCGCAGGGCGGGCGGCACGGCGAGGGTCAGGGCCACCGAATCGTCGGTGAGCCGGTCGACCGCGGCCACCGGGAGCGCGTGGAAGCGGGCCATCACAGCTCCTTGAAGTGGTCGAACGGCTCGCGGCAGGACAGGCAGCGCCTGAGCGCCTTGCACGCGGTGGAGGAGAAGCGGCTGAGCAGCTCGGTGTCCGCCGACCCGCAGTGCGGGCAGTGGACGGGCTCGGTCTGCTGCGGGCGCGGGGCGGACGGGGTCGTCCGGGTGGGACCCAACTCGACCGTCACCGGGCCCGTGGGACGGCCGCCGCGCGGTGGTGCTATCCCGAACTCCCGCAGTTTGCGGCGGCCTTCGTCGGAGATGTCGTCGGTCGACCACGCGGGGCTGAGCACCGTGCGGACGGCGACCTCTCGTATGCCGTGCTCGTGAAGCACCCGCTCGATGTCCACGGACATCGCCTCGATGGCCGGGCAGCCGGTGTACGTCGGGGTCAGGTCCACCTCGACCGAGTCCGCGTCATGCACCCGTACGGCGCGCAGCACGCCGAGCTCCTCCAGGGTGAGCACGGGCAGTTCGGGGTCGGGCACGGACCCGGCCAGCCTGCGGAGCTCCTCTTCGAGAGCGGTGGTCGTCACCATGTCGCCCCCGGGTGACTGCGGTGCAGATGCTGCATCTCGGCGAGCATCCGCCCGAAGGACTCGGTGTGCAGACCCTGTCGTCCGGCACCTGCCCTCCACGCTCCGGACGCCGGCCCCTCGGGGAGCGCGAGGGTTGCGCGGCGCAGGACGTCGCCCACGGACTCCAGCCAGGCGGCCCGCATCCCTTCCCGGTCGACGTCCACACCCTCGACCGGCTGGAACATCTCGCCGGTGAACCGCCACAGCGCCTCGGTCGCACGCCGCATGCGCTCATGGCTGAGGTCCGTGCCGTCGCCGAGCCGCAGGGTCCACTGCTCGGCGTGGTCCTGGTGGTACTCGACTTCCTTCACGGCCTTCGCGGCGAGCGGCGCGAAGGGGCCGGTGCCCTCGGCCAGCTGGGTGTACAGGAGCCGCTGGTAGGTGGAGAAGTACAGCTGGCGGGCGATCGTGTGCGCGAAGTCGCCGTTCGGCTGCTCGACGAGCTGGAGATTGCGGAAGGCGCGCTCCTCGCGCAGGTACGCCAGCTCGTCCTCGTCACCGGCCATGGACAGCAGAATCCGTGCCTGGCCCAGCAGGTCGAGGGCGATGTTGGCGAGGGCGACTTCCTCTTCGAGGACGGGCGCGTGGCCGGCCCACTCCCCCAGCCGGTGTGAGAGCACCAGGGCGTCGTCGCCGAGGGCGAGGGCCGCGGCGGTCGCCGTCTCGGACGTGGAGGCGGTCACAGGTGCTTCACCCCTTCCGGGATCTCGTAGAACGTCGGGTGCCGGTACGGCTTGTCCGCGGCGGGCTCGAAGAACGGGTCCTTCTCGTCGGGCGAGGAGGCCGTGATGGCGGCGGAGGGGACGACCCAGATCGAGACGCCCTCGCCGCGGCGGGTGTACAGGTCGCGTGCGTTGCGCAGGGCCAGCTCCGCGTCCGGCGCGTGCAGGCTGCCGGCGTGCGTGTGGGAGAGGCCGCGGCGGGAGCGCACGAAGACCTCCCACAGGGGCCAGTCGTTGGTCGTCATGCTCGTGCCTCCGCGTGCTCGTCGGCCGTGCCCGCGGGCTCGTCGCCCTGGGGACTGCCCGTGCCGTTGCTCTGCTGGTCGGTGTGTCCGGCGGGCGGCTCCGCCCGGGTGGCCTGCTTCTCCGCGTACGCCGCGGCGGCCTCCCGAACCCAGGCGCCCTCGTCGTGTGCGCGTCGGCGCTGGGTGATGCGCTGTTCGTTGCACGGGCCGTTGCCCTTGAGGACCTCCCGGAACTCCGTCCAGTCGATCGCGCCGAAGTCGTGGTGTCCCCGCTCCTCGTTCCACACGAGGTCCGGGTCGGGGAGGGTCAGGCCCAGCGACTCCGCCTGGGGCACGCAGATGTCCACGAAGCGCTGACGCAGCTCGTCGTTCGAATGGCGCTTGATCTTCCAGGCCATCGACTGCGCGGAGTGCGAGGACTCGTCGTCGGGCGGGCCGAACATCATCAGGGAGGGCCACCACCAGCGGTTCACCGCGTCCTGTGCCATCTCGTGCTGCTCGGGGGTGCCGCGGCTGAGGGCCAGCAGCAGCTCGTACCCCTGGCGCTGGTGGAAGGACTCCTCCTTGCAGATGCGGACCATCGCGCGCGCGTACGGTCCGTACGAGCAGCGGCACAGGGGGACCTGGTTGGTGATCGCGGCGCCGTCCACCAGCCAGCCGATGGCGCCGACGTCGGCCCAGGTCAGCGTCGGGTAGTTGAAGATCGACGAGTACTTCTGGCGGCCGGTGTGCAGCTTGTCGAGGAGCTCGTCGCGGCCGGTGCCGAGCGTTTCGGCCGCGCTGTACAGGTACAGGCCGTGCCCGGCCTCGTCCTGGACCTTGGCCATCAGGATCGCCTTGCGGCGCAGCGAGGGCGCGCGTGTGATCCAGTTGGCCTCGGGCTGCATGCCGATGATCTCGGAGTGCGCGTGCTGCGCGATCTGCCGGACCAAGGTGGAGCGGTAGGCGTCGGGCATCCAGTCACGCGGCTCGATGCGCTCGTCCGCCGCCACCGCGGCGTCGAAGACGGCTTCGTACGCCGCTGCGTGCGCGGCTTCGTCCTGTCCGTCCGCCTGCGCGCGGGCCGTGTGGTGCGGTGCTGCTGTCGCCATGCGGTCCCCCTCGACCTCTCTCCCGACCGACCGATCGTTCGGTTCGCTTCGAATCAATGGTCGGTCGAGCGCCGTAAGGTGTCAACCGCTGTGGATAACCTCGTGGGCCGCACTGTGACCGCTGTGGTTCAGGAGGCTGTGCCGGACCGGCCGGTCCGAGTACGGTTCCGGTGCGGACCTCGCGGTGCGGGAGGTGTTGTGCGCAGCGGTGGTACAGGTCGGGAGCGGCGTGAGCGCACGGTGCCTGCGGCCCATCGGCATTCGGGTTCGGGATCGTGAATCGGGGCGGAATTGGACGCGTACGACGAGGGACCGAAGACCCGGCCGGGGGCGGACGGCCCGCCCGGCGAGCCCGCCGGGGACGGGGCCGCAGATGTCGGGGCCGGGCCCGAGGGGGTCGTGAGCGACGGGGCCGTGAGCGACGCTCCGGCGTCCGGCAGAGCCGTGGACGACGACGCGGAGCCTGATACCGCCGTCCGGGGTGACGCGGAGGCCGACTCCGCCGTGCGGGGCGATCTCGGTACCGGTGATCTCATCGACCCCAGAGATCCGGGCGACCTCAGTGCCCCACGCGACCCCAGTGCCTCATACGACCCAGGTGACCCCGTCCCGGCTCCGGGCGGCCCCGGCCCCGGTCAGATCCGCGGCGCGACCGCGGGCATAGCCGCCCTCCCCCTCCGCTCCCAGGTCGCCGCCGCCTTCGCGCTCGCCGTGGTCGCCGTGGTCACCTTTGTGCACCTCGGCATGGTCTTCCTGCACGTCGCGCCGTCGAACACGATGACCAAGCAGCACGGCCGCGCGATCGACGACTGGATCTACCCCGAGTTCGAGCAGAACTGGAAGCTCTTCGCTCCCAACCCGTTGCAGCAGAACGTCTCGGTGCAGGTCCGTGCCCTGGTCCGCACCCCGGACGGCATCAGCCGCGAGACCGGCTGGTACGACCTGTCCGCCCTCGACGGCGAGGCCATCGAGGGCAATCTGCTGCCGAGCCACACCCAGCAGAACGAATTGCGCCGGGCGTGGGACTACTACGCCGGCACGCACGACAGCAAGAACCGTCCGGTGGGCCTGCGAGGCGACCTCTCCGAGCGCTATCTGCGCCGGATCGCCGTCATGCGCCTCGCCCGCGAGCACGCGGGCGGCGCCGGTGCCGTCGTCGAACGCATCCAGGTCCGCTCCAGCTCCACCAACGTGCCGGCCCCCGACTGGAGCGAGGAGAAGGTGTCCGACAAGCCCGTCGTCCGCGAGCTGCCCTGGTGGATCGTCCCCGACAGCGACCGCGAGGGCGGGCTGACGGAGGTGAGCGCCCGATGAACCGGTTCGCCCCGGCGGTCTCCCGCGGCATCAGCCGGGTCACCGAGTCCGCGCTCGGCCCGTACCAGAGCGCCATGATCCGTATCGGCTTCTCCGCCACCTGGCTGCTGTTCCTGCTGCGCGAATACCCGCACCGCCAGGAGCTGTACGGGCCCGAATCGCCGTGGAGCTGGGACCTCGCCCAGCAGTCCGTCTCGGGCAACGGCGCGTTCTCGGCACTGCTGTGGTCGGACGGCCAGGGATGGTTCGAGGCCGTCTACGCCCTCGCCGTCCTCTCCAGCGCCCTGCTGCTGGTGGGCTGGCGGACCCGCACGACGTCCGTGCTCTTCATGATCGGGGTGCTGTCCCTCCAGAACCGCAGCGTCTTCATGGGGGACGGCGGGGACAACGTCATCCACCTGATGGCGATCTACCTGGTGTTCACGCGCTGCGGCCAGGTGTGGTCGCTGGACGCGCGGCAGGCACGGCGCGCGCGGGAGACACGCGCGCCGGGGCAGCCTCCCGCTCTCGACCGGGTCGGGATCGCCCTGTGGGGAGTGATGTGCCTGGCGCTGGCCGCGGCCTCGCTCACGGGCCGGCTGAGCACGGGCTGGCTGGTGATCTTCTGGGGACTGCTGGCGGTGCAGGCCCTGTGGTGGGTCGTCGGGAGCCGGGCGCGTACCGCCGAGCCGCGCATCCTGCTGGACGTCGTGGCCAACCTCGTGCACAACGCGGCCCTGGTCGTCGTCATGGCCGAGGCGTGCCTCATCTACGCGACCGCCGGCTGGTACAAGATCCAGGGCTCGCGCTGGCAGGACGGCACGGCGGTCTACTACCCGCTGAACCTGGACTACTTCTCGCCCTGGCCCGCCCTGTCGCACCTGATGGCCTCCCACGGCACGATGGTGATGCTCGTGACGTACGGGACGGTCATCGTGCAGGTCGCCTTCCCCTTCACGCTGTTCAACCGGCGCGTCAAGAACGTCCTGCTGGCGGCGATGATGACCGAGCACGCCGTGATCGCCGTGGTCCTCGGACTGCCGTTCTTCTCGCTCGCGATGATCGCGGCGGACGCCGTGTTCCTGCCGACTTCCTTCCTGCGGCGCCTCGGCGGATGGGCGGCTCGCGGGCGTGCCGCGCTGGTTCCGGGCCATCGTCCCGGGCTGCCGGGGCCCCGGCAGCCCGAGCCCCGCTCCGGCGAGCGGAACGAGCACACGCACGTAGGCTTCACGGCATGAACGAGAGGGACGCCGACGCGCCGGAATCCACAGCCGGGGCGGACGCCGTCGACGGGCCGGGGGCCTTGGCCCGGCCGGAATCCGGCTCCGGCCCGTCCGCAGCGGACGGGCCGGGCGACCAGGGTCGTCCGGATGCCGTACGCACCTGGCACCGGCTCGCCGACGGCTCCGTGCTGCTCGACGGATTCCACGCCCTCAAGCACGCGGTGCGCTTCCGGGCCGACGTCCCGGTGGCCGTCACCACCGACCGGCGGGCGGCCCTGGACCTGGCCGACGAACTCGCTCCCGACGTGCGTGACGCTCTCGAAGCGCTCCTGACCGAGGTCCCGGAGACGACGCTGAAGGCGCTCGTGCCCCGCCCGCATCCCACCTCGGTCGCCGCGCTGGCCGTACGTCCCTCCCGTGCCGCCAACCTGGAGATCCTGGCCCGCACGCCGCGCAGCACGCCCGTGGTGGTCCTCGACAACCCCCGCAACCTGGGCAACGCCGGCGCGGTGATCCGGCTGGCCGCAGGCTTCGGCGCGACCGGAGTGGTCACGACGGGCACGCTCGACCCCTGGCATCCCACGGTCGTGCGCGGCGGGGCGGGACTGCACTTCGCGACCGCCGTGGAGCGGCTGCCGGTCGACGAACTGCCACCGGGGCCGGTGTTCGCCCTCGATCCCGAGGGCGAGGACATTCGCGGGCTGAAGCTTCCCGACGACGCCGTGCTCGCCTTCGGCTCGGAGCGCACCGGGCTGTCGCCCGAACTGCGCTCCCGTGCCGACCACTTGCTGGCCCTGCCGATGCGCCCCCAGGTCTCCAGCTACAACCTCGCGACCAGTGTGGCCATGACGCTGTTCCACTGGAGCGCGACCGGGGGCGCACCCGCCTGAGCCGCTGCTACGCCTCCCGGCGCACCTCGACCACCCGGAAGCGGTTGGCCACGAACGCGCCGTCGCACAGGGCCGCGTTCGCCGCGGGGTTGCCGCCGGAGCCGTGGAAGTCGGAGAAGGCCGCCGTCTGGTTGACGTAGACCCCGCCGGTCAGATTCAGGGAGAGCTGGGCGCACTCCTCCAGGCAGGCCTCCTGCACGGCCTGCTCGACCTCCTCGTCGGTGGTGTACGCGCCGACGGTCATCGCGCCCTTGTCCCTGATCGTCCGCCGCAGCAGCTCCACGGCGTCCGTGGCCGAGTCCATCGCCACGGCGAAGGAGACGGGTCCGAAGCACTCGTTCATGTAGGCGGCTTCGTCGTCCGGCTTGGCTCCGTCGAGCTTCACGATGACGGGGGTGCGTACGACCGCGTTCGGGAATTCGGGGTTGCTGATCTCCCTGGAGGGCAGGGCGACTTCGCCGAGACCGGCGGCGGCCTCGAGGCGCGCCTTCACGTCCGGGTTCACGATGGCGCCCAGCAGTGCGTTCGCCCGGGCGTCGTCGCCGAGCAGGCCGCCGACCGACTTCGCCAGGTCAGAGACCACCTCGTCGTAGGACTTGGGGCCCTCGTCCGTGCGGATGCCGTCGCGGGGGATCAGCAGGTTCTGCGGGGTCGTGCACATCTGGCCGCTGTACAGGGACAGGGAGAAGGCCAGGTTGGACAGCATCCCCTTGTAGTCGTCGGTCGACTCCACGAGGACCGTGTTGACGCCGGCCTTCTCCGTGTAGACCTGCGCCTGGCGGGCGTTGCTCTCCAGCCAGTCGCCGAAGGCCGTCGAGCCGGTGTAGTCGATGATGCGGATCTCGGGCCGCACGGCCAGGGTCTTGGCGATGCCCTCGCCGGGGCGCTCGGCGGCCAGCGCCACCAGGTTCGGGTCGAAGCCCGCCTCGGCGAGCACCTCGCGCGCGACCTGGACCGTGAGCGCGAGCGGCAGCACCGCGCGCGGGTGGGGCTTGACCAGTACCGCGTTGCCCGTGGCGAGGGAGGCGAACAGGCCCGGGTAGCCGTTCCACGTCGGGAAGGTGTTGCAGCCGATCATCAGCGCGATGCCCCGCGGCACCGCCGTGAACTGCTTGGTGAGCGCGAGCGGGTCGCGCTTGCCCTGGGGCTTGGTCCATTCCGCGGTGTCGGGGGTACGGACCTGCTCCACATAGGCGTACGCCACGGCCTCCAGGCCACGGTCCTGGGCGTGCGGGCCGCCCGCCTGGAACGCCATCATGAAGGCCTGGCCGCTGGTGTGCATGACCGCGTGCGCGAACTCGTGCGTCCGGTCGCTGATCCGCTTGAGGATCTCCAGGCAGACCACGGCGCGGATCTCCGCGCCGGCGTCGCGCCAGGCCCGCTGTCCGGCCCGCATGGCGGGCAGCAGGACGTCGATGTCCGCGTGCGGGTAGGTGACGCCCAGGGCGATCCCGTACGGCGAGGTCTCGTCGCCCACCCAGTCGTCCGTGCCGGGCTGGCCGAGGTCGAGGCGGGTGCCGAGCAGGGCGTCGAAGGCTTCCTTGCCCTCGGCCATGCCCAGGCTGCCGTGCTCTCCGTACGCCTTCGGGTGCTCGGGGTGGGGGGACCAGTACGCGCGCGTGCGGATCGCTTCCAGCGTCTGGTCGAGGGTGGGCCGGTGCTGGGCGATCAGCTGGTGCGCGGTGAGTTCGGCGGCCATCAAGGACCAACTCCTCGTCTCAAGGGCTCTTCTTTGAGCCCACGAGCTGGGCAGGAATGGACGGACAGAGTTAGAGTAACCGAACGATCGGTCGGGACAAGGGGGTCCGCCGCATCTGTGGAAATCTCCGTGCGGGAGGATCGCGCACATGACAGCTATCGACCTCAGCAGCCCCGTGGCCGTCGTCGGCACCGGCACCATGGGCCAGGGCATCGCCCAGGTCGCGCTGGTAGCGGGCCATCCGGTGCGGCTCCACGACACGCTTCCCGGGCGGGCCGAGGCAGCCGCCGAAGCGATCGGCGCCCGGCTCGACCGGCTCGTCGAGAAGGACCGGCTGACCGGTGCCGAGCGGGACGCCGCGCGCGCCCGGCTGCGCCCTGCCCGCGACCTCGCCGAGCTGGCGGACTGCTCGCTCGTCGTCGAGGCCGTCCTGGAGCAGCTCGACGCGAAGCAGCAGCTGTTCCGGGAGCTGGAGGACGTCGTCGGCGAGGACTGCCTGCTCGCCACGAACACCTCCTCCCTCTCCGTGACGGCCATCGGCGGCGCCCTGCGCAGCCCCGGCCGCCTGGTCGGGCTGCACTTCTTCAACCCGGCTCCCCTGCTGCCGCTGGTCGAGGTGGTCTCCGGCTTCGCCACCGACGTCACCTCGGCGACGCGTGCGTACGAGACGGCCCGCGCCTGGGGGAAGACCCCTGTCGCCTGCGCGGACACCCCCGGCTTCATCGTCAACCGCATCGCGCGGCCCTTCTACGCCGAGGCCTTCGCCGTCTACGAGGCGCAGGCCGCCGACCCGGCCACGATCGACGCGGTCCTGCGCGAGTCGGGTGGGTTCCGGATGGGCGCGTTCGAGCTGACCGACCTGATCGGCCAGGACGTCAACGAATCCGTCACGCACTCCGTGTGGCAGTCCTTCTTCCAGGACGTGCGCTTCACGCCCTCGCTCGCGCAGCGACGTCTCGTCGAGTCGGGCCGGCTCGGCCGCAAGTCCGGCCACGGCTGGTACGACTACGGGGACGGCGCGGAGCCGGCCGAGCCGCACACCGCGGAGAAGGCGCAGCCGCCCGCGTACGTCGTGGCCGAGGGCGACCTCGGCCCCGCCGCGGAGCTCCTGGACCTGATACGCGAGGCCGGCATACAGGTCCGCGAGGACGAGGAGGACCACGGAACCCGCCTCGTACTGCCCGGCGGTGGCCAGCTGGCCCTCGCCGACGGCCAGACCTCGGTCGAGTTCCGCGACGTCGTCTACTTCGACCTCGCGCTCGACTACCGGAAGGCGACCCGTATCGCCCTCTCCGCCTCCCAGGACACCGCTCCCCAGACGCTCTCCGAGGCCGTCGGCCTCTTCCAGGCGCTCGGCAAGGACGTCAGCGTCATCGGGGACGTGCCCGGCATGATCGTCGCCCGTACGGTGGCCCGGATCGTCGACCTGGCGCACGACGCCGTCGCCAAGGGCGTGGCCACCGAGGAGGACATCGACACGGCGATGCGCCTCGGCGTGAACTACCCGCTCGGCCCCTTCGAATGGTCCCGCAGGCTCGGCAGGAGCTGGGCGTGCTCCCTGCTGGACGACCTGCACCAGCGGGACCCCTCAGGGCGCTACGCGCCGTCCCTCGCGCTCTACCGCCACGCGTACGCCACCGAGAAGCGGGAGGGCACCTCATGACCACCGTCAAGCGCGACACCTACACGCCGGAGACGCTGCTCTCCGTCGCCGTGCAGGTCTTCAACGAGCGTGGCTACGACGGCACCTCCATGGAGCACCTCTCCAAGGCGGCCGGCATCTCCAAGTCCTCGATCTACCACCACGTCGCGGGCAAGGAGGAGCTGCTGCGCCGCGCCGTCAGCCGCGCCCTCGACGGCCTCTTCGGGATCCTCGACGAGGAGCACGCGCGCGAGGGGCGTGCCGTGGAGCGCCTGGAGTACGTCGTGCGGCGCATGGTCGAGGTGCTCACGGCCGAGCTGCCGTACGTGACGCTGCTGCTGCGGGTGCGCGGCAACACGGACACCGAGCGGTGGGCCCTGGAGCGGCGCCGCGACTTCGACCACCAGGTGGCCGAACTGCTGAAGGCGGCCGCCGCCGAGGGCGACGTGCGCCCGGACGTGGAGGTCAGGCTGGCGACCCGGCTGGTCTTCGGGATGATCAACTCGCTCGTGGAGTGGTACCGGCCGGACGGCCGGGGCATGGGCGAGCGCGAAGTGGCCGAAGCGGTCGTGCAGTTGGTCTTCGGAGGACTGCGCAAGGAGCTCTGAGGGCCCCTGGGGCCACGGGGCTCAGCCCTCCGGCTCCAGGTCCTCCTCCTCGAACACCAGCAGGGTGCGGGTGCTGAGCACCTCCGGGATGGCCTGGAGACGGGTGAGCACCAGCTCGCGCAGCGCCCTGTTGTCCGGCGTGTGCACCAGCAGCAGGACATCGAAGTCGCCGCCCACCAGTGCGATGTGGGAGGCCCCCGGCAGCAGCCGCAGCTGCTCGCGCACGGTGCGCCAGGAGTTCTGCACGATCTTGAGGGTGATGTAGGCCGATGTGCCCTGACCCGCGCGCTCGTGGTCGACGCGGGCACCGAAGCCCCGGATCACGCCGTCCTCGATGAGGCGGTTGATCCGCGCGTAGGCGTTGGCCCGCGACACATGCACCCGTTCGGCCACGGAGCGTATCGACGCGCGGCCGTCCGCCTGGAGCATCTGCAGGATGTCCTGATCGATGGCATCGAGCGGTCGGGTGGGCGGCGGGGGCGGGCCGGCCTCCGGTGGCTCGGCCATTTGTTCAGGTGCCATGTCCCCCCGCCTCCCTACCATGGACGTACTGCGTCCATCTCAGGCTGTGCAGAACCGTTTGTCCACAGCCTGGCGGCGCCTGTAGCCAAAATGTGCCGACGACCGAACAATCGGTAGGTGAGGCGCGTCACACCCGTGAGGCGTCCGAAGCCGCTCCCACGAGGAGGTGCCGTCATGACGGTCATGGAGCAGCGAGGCGCTTACCGGCCAACGCCGCCGCCCGCCTGGCAGCCCCGCACCGACCCCGCGCCGCTGCTGCCCGACGCGCTGCCGTACCGCGTCCTCGGCACCGAGGCAGCCGCGCAGGCCGACCCGGACCTGCTGCGCAGGCTGTACGCGGAGCTGGTGCGCGGTCGCCGCTACAACACGCAGGCCACCGCCCTGACCAAACAGGGCCGTCTCGCCGTGTACCCCTCCAGCACCGGCCAGGAAGCCTGCGAGGTCGCCGCCGCGCTCGTCCTGGAGGAGCAGGACTGGCTCTTCCCCAGCTACCGCGACACCCTCGCGGCCGTGGCCCGCGGCCTGGACCCGGTCGAGGCCCTCACCCTTCTGCGCGGTGACTGGCACACCGGGTACGACCCGCGTGAGCACCGCATCGCGCCGCTGTCCACCCCCCTCGCCACCCAGCTTCCGCACGCCGTGGGCCTCGCGCACGCCGCGCGCCTCAAGGGCGACGACGTGGTCGCGCTCGCCCTGGTCGGCGACGGCGGCACCAGCGAGGGCGACTTCCACGAGGCGCTGAACTTCGCCGCCGTGTGGCAGGCCCCGGTCGTCTTCCTCGTGCAGAACAACGGCTTCGCGATCTCCGTACCGCTCGCCAAGCAGACCGCCGCCCCGTCGCTGGCCCACAAGGCCGTCGGCTACGGGATGCCGGGCCGCCTGGTCGACGGCAACGACGCGGTGGCCGTGCACCAGGTGCTCGGCGAGGCCATCGCCCACGCACGCGCGGGCGGCGGTCCGACGCTCGTCGAGGCCGTGACGTACCGCATCGACGCCCACACGAACGCGGACGACGCCACCCGCTACCGGGGCGACGCCGAGGTCGAGACCTGGCGCGCGCACGACCCGATCGTCCTCCTGGAGCGCGAGTTGAACGACCGCGGCCTGCTCGACGACGAGGGCGTACGGGAGGTCCGTGAGGACGCCGAGACGATGGCCGCGGACCTGCGCGAGCGCATGAACCAGGACCCGGTGCTCGACCCCATGGACCTGTTCGCCCACGTCTACGCCCAGCCCACCCCTCAGCTCCTCGAACAGGAAGCACAGTTGAGGGCGGAACTCGACGCCGAGGCGGACGGGCCGCACCACCACGGGCCCGAAGGAGTCGGCCGATGACCACCGTTGCCCTGAAACCGGCCACCATGGCCCAGGCCCTCGGCCGCGCGCTGCGTGACGCCATGGCCGAGGACCCGGCGGTCCACGTCATGGGCGAGGACGTCGGCACCCTCGGCGGCGTCTTCCGGGTCACCGACGGGCTCGCCAAGGAGTTCGGCGAGGACCGGTGCACGGACACGCCGCTCGCCGAGGCCGGCATCCTCGGCACCGCCGTCGGCATGGCCATGTACGGCCTCAGGCCGGTCGTCGAGATGCAGTTCGACGCGTTCGCCTACCCGGCCTTCGAGCAGTTGATCTCGCACGTGGCGCGGATGCGCAACCGCACGCGGGGCGCCATGCCGCTGCCGATCACCATCCGCGTCCCGTACGGCGGCGGCATCGGCGGCGTCGAGCACCACAGCGACTCCTCCGAGGCGTACTACATGGCGACTCCGGGGCTCCATGTCGTCACGCCCGCGACGGTCGCCGACGCGTACGGCCTGCTGCGCGCCTCCATCGCCTCCGACGACCCGGTCGTCTTCCTGGAGCCGAAGCGGCTGTACTGGTCGAAGGACTCCTGGAACCCGGACGAGCCCTCGGTCGTGGAGCCGATCGGCCGCGCGGTGGTGCGTCGCCCGGGCCGCAGCGCCACGCTCATCACGTACGGGCCGTCCGTCCCCGTCTGCCTCGAAGCCGCCGAGGCCGCACGCGCCGAGGGCTGGGACCTAGAAGTGGTCGACCTGCGCTCACTCGTGCCGTTCGACGACGAGACGGTCGCCGCGTCGGTGCGGCGCACCGGCCGCGCGGTGGTCGTGCACGAGTCGGGCGGCTTCGGTGGCCCCGGCGGCGAGATAGCGGCGCGGGTCACCGAGCGCTGCTTCCACCACCTGGAGGCACCGGTGCTGCGCGTCGCCGGGTTCGACATCCCGTATCCGCCGCCGATGCTGGAGCGGCACCACCTGCCCGGCGTCGACCGGATCCTGGACGCCGTAGGGCGCCTGCAATGGGAGGCGGAGAGCTGATGGCCCAGGTGCTGGAGTTCAAACTCCCCGACCTCGGGGAGGGGCTCACCGAGGCGGAGATCGTCCGCTGGCTGGTGGAGGTCGGCGACGTAGTCGCGATCGACCAGCCGGTCGTCGAGGTCGAGACCGCCAAGGCGATGGTCGAGGTCCCCTGTCCCTACGGGGGTGTGGTCACCGCCCGCTTCGGCGAGGAGGGCACCGAGCTGCCCGTCGGGGCACCGCTGCTGACGGTCGCCGTGGGCGCGCCGGCTCCCTCCGCGGAGGACGGCGGCGACACCGCGGCCGACGAGGGATCGGGCAACGTCCTGGTGGGGTACGGCACGGGCGCGCCTCCGGCGCGGCGCAGGAGGGTGCGGCCGCCCACGGGCGCGGCTCCGGTTCGCCGGACCACCGGCCCGTCCGCGGGCGGGAACCGGAACGGGACGCCCGTTCCGGCAGGCCGTGAGCCTGCGCCGGCCGCGCACCCGCATGCCGACGGCCCCGTCCCCGTCATCTCCCCGCTCGTCCGCAGGCTCGCCCGGGAGAACGGGCTGGATCTGCGGGAGCTGGCGGGCTCCGGCCCCGACGGCCTGATCCTGCGGGCGGACGTCGAGGACGTGCTGCGCGCGGGCAGCGGGCGGGCTCGGACATCCCTGCCGGCGTCGGCGTCTCCCGCCGCCGCTTCCGAGGGGATCCTGCACACCCCGCCCTCGGCCCGCGGGGCGGCCCTGCCCGTCGCGCCGGCGCCCGCGGGGGCACCGTCCTCCGCGCACGGCCTGCGCGTGCCCCTCCGGGGTGTCCGCGGTGCCGTCGCCGACAAGCTCTCCCGCAGCCGTCGCGAGATACCGGACGCGACCTGCTGGGTGGACGCCGACGCGACGGAACTCATGCAGGCGCGCGCCGCGATGAACGCGGCCGGTGGCCCGAAGATCTCCCTGCTCGCCCTGCTGGCCAGGATCTGCACGGCCGCTCTGGCACGCTTCCCCGAGCTCAACTCGACCGTCGACATGGACGCCCGGGAGGTCGTCCGGTTCGAGCAGGTGCACCTGGGCTTCGCCGCGCAGACCGAGCGGGGGCTCGTCGTCCCCGTCGTCCGGGACGCGCACACGCGGGACGCGGAGGGGCTGAGCGCGGAGTTCGCCCGGCTGACGGAGGCCGCCCGGACCGGGTCCCTGACACCGGCGGACCTCACAGGTGGCACCTTCACCCTGAACAACTACGGGGTGTTCGGCGTCGACGGCTCCACGCCGATCATCAACCACCCGGAGGCGGCCATGCTGGGGGTCGGCCGGATCGTCCCGAAGCCGTGGGTGCACCAGGGCGAACTCGCGGTGCGGCAGGTCGTCCAGCTCTCGCTCACCTTCGACCACCGGGTCTGCGACGGCGGCACGGCGGGTGGCTTCCTGCGCTATGTGGCGGACTGCGTGGAGCAGCCGGCGGTGCTGCTGCGGACCCTCTAGCGCCCCTCGGGTCTGCCATCCCCGTCCACATGCTGTGCGCGGGGGTGGCAATGATCCTTCGGGCGCCCATACTCGGGGGATGACCGCCTACGAGCCACCGGGCACCTCCGGCCGCCGGGTGGCCCCCGGAACGCCGGGCACGCCCGGCCCCGAAGCCGCGTACGACGCCGTCGTGCTCGCAGGCGGCGCAGCGCGGCGGCTCGGTGGCGCGGACAAGCCCGGAGTGCGGGTGGGCGGCCGGGCACTGCTCGACCGGGTGCTGGCGGCCTGTGCCGGCGCCGCCACGACGGTGGTCGTGGCCGAGCCCAGAACCACCGCGCGTCCTGTGGTGTGGGCCCGCGAGGGCCCGCCCGGCGGGGGACCGCTCGCGGCGCTGGACGCGGGACTGAGCCACACCTCCTCCGAACACGTCCTGGTGCTCTCCGCCGATCTGCCGTTCCTCGACGAGGGGACGGTGGGACGCCTGCTGGACACACTTCGCCCTGATGGTGCCGCGGCGCCCTCAGGAGGCCCCGACGCCGCCCCGGCGCAGGCCGCCGTGCCCGACGGCGTGCTGCTCGTCGATGACGACGGGCGTGATCAGCCGCTCGTCGCCGCCTATCGGGCGTCGGCCCTGCGCCGCGAACTGGCCGCGCTCGCCGCCGCTCACGGTGGTCTCACCGGGCTGCCGCTGCGGCGGCTCGTCGCCGCGCTCGACCTCACCCGCATCTCCGACCCGGTCGCGTCCTTCGACTGCGACACCTGGGACGACATCGCCGCCGCGCGGGCACGCATCAGGGAGCATGGACACGTGTTGGATGAATGGATCTCCGCAGTCAAGGACGAGCTGGGCATCGACCTGGACGTCGACACCGGCGCCCTGCTCGACCTGGCCCGGGACGCCGCGCACGGCGTGGCCAGGCCCGCCGCCCCCCTGACCACCTTCCTCGTGGGATACGCCGCCGCACAGGCCGGTGGCGGCCCGGAGGCGGTGGCCGATGCCGCCCGCAAGGCCGCTGCGCTGGCACTGCGGTGGGCGGACGAGGACACCCCCGACGCCAAGCCGGACGCCGGATGACGGCCGCCCGCACCCCGGACAGCCAGGAGGCGGACGACCTCGACGTCGAGGAGGCCCTCGCCCTGGTGAAGCCGGAGGCCAGGACGGCAGCCGGGACCGGTTCCGTGCCGGCCCCCGCGCCCGAGGGCGAGTCGAACGCCCGTCGGCCCGACGCGCACCACAAGGCCACGCCCTGGCCCGAGGCCCGCGGCGTCGCCGAACGCGCCGCCCGTTCGCTGCCGCGCCGGACCCCCGTCTCCGTGCCCCTCGACGCCTCGCTCGGCCTAGTCCTCGCCGCCCCCCTCACCGCCCTCACGGACCTCCCCTCCTTCGACACCTCCGCGATGGACGGATGGGCGGTCGCGGGACCCGGGCCCTGGGAGGTCCGAGAGGAAGGGGTGCTCGCCGGACAGGCGGAGCCGGAGGCGCTCACGGACGGCGAAGCGGTGCGGATCGCCACCGGGGCCCGTATCCCGCAGGACGCCACGGCCGTCATGCGCAGCGAGCATGGACGGATCGACGACAAGGGCCGGCTGTTCGCGACCCGGGAGGTCGTGCACGGGCAGGACATCCGTCCACGTGGCCAGGAGTGCCGTACGGGCGACCAGTTGCTCCCGGCCGGTGTGGTGATCACCCCCGCCGTGCTGGGCCTCGCGGCGGCCGCCGGATACGACACGCTCGCCGCCGTTCCCCGCCCGCGCGTCGAAGTCCTGGTCCTCGGAGACGAGTTGCTCTCCTCGGGGCTGCCCCAGGAGGGGCGCATCAGGGACGCGCTCGGCCCGATGCTGCCGCCGTGGCTGCGGGCGCTCGGTGCCGAGGTCGTCGCGGTGCGCCGACTCGGCGACGACGCCAAGGCACTGCACAAGGCGATCACCGGTTCCTCGGCCGACCTGGTGGTCACCACCGGTGGCACCGCCGCGGGTCCCGTCGACCACGTGCACCCCACCTTGCACCGCATCGGCGCCGAACTGCTCGTGGACGGCGTCAAGGTGCGCCCCGGGCATCCGATGCTGCTGGCGCGCACCAAGGAGGACCAGCATCTCGTCGGCCTGCCCGGCAACCCCCTGGCCGCCGTTTCCGGGCTGCTCACGCTCGCCGAACCCCTGCTGCGCACCCTCGCCGGACGCGTGGCCCCCGAGCCGTACACGCTGCCCCTCCAGGAAGCCGTGCACGGCCACCCGTACGACACCCGGATCGTCCCCGTGGCGCTGCGTGCCGACCGGGCCGTGCCCCTGCACTACAACGGCCCGGCGATGCTGCGGGGCATCGCGGCGTCCGACGCCCTCGCCGTGATCCCGCCGGGCGGGGCGCGGGCGGGGCAGGAGCTCGAACTCCTGGACTTGCCCTGGGCAACCGCGGGTATCGACGTGTGCGTCACATGATTCCGAGCGGGATCCGGTCCCGGTGAACGCGAGCGGCGTACAGACCTGAAGAGCCCGAGACGGGGGGCGGTTCCGATGAGACCGAACGGGGTGTGTTTCACGTGAAACTTCCGGGCCATGATGCGATCGCCCGCCAAGCGGGCGAACATCTCGTGACCCATCGGGTGAAGCTCCCGCGGAAAGTCGTGGAACGCCCGATCCGCCAGGTCGTCAAACGTCTGGCGATGGCTCTGACGCTGCTGGTCGCCACGGCGGTGATCGTCTGGGCGGACAGGGACGGCTACAACGACAACTCGGACGGCTCCGTCGATTTCCTGGACGCCCTGTACTACGCGACCGTCACCCTCTCCACCACGGGATACGGCGACATCACCCCGGTCAGCGACGCCGCCCGGCTCACCAACATCTTCGTCATCACGCCGCTGCGTGTGTTGTTCCTGATCATCCTGGTCGGCACCACGCTGGAAGTCCTCACGGAACGGACCCGTGAGGAGTGGCGGCTGAACCGCTGGAGGGCGGCCTTGAGGGATCACACCGTCGTTGTCGGTTTCGGGACCAAGGGACGGTCGGCCATCGAGACCGTCTGTGCGACCGGGCTGAAGAAGGAGCAGGTCGTGGTCGTCGACCCGAGCTCCAAGGTGATCGAGGCGGCGACGGCCGACGGCTACGCCGGAGTGATCGGCGACGCGACGCGCAGCGATGTGCTGATGCGGGCCGAGGTCCACAAGGCGCGGCAGATCATCATCGCCACCCAGCGGGACGACACCGCCGTACTCGTCACGCTGACCGCCCGGCAGCTCAACCGCTCGGCGAAGATCGTCGCAGCGGTGCGGGAGGAGGAGAACGCGCCGCTGCTCCAGCAGTCCGGCGCCGATGCCGTCATCACCAGCGCCAGCGCCGCGGGCCGACTGCTCGGGCTCTCGGTGCTCAGCCCCGCCGCGGGCATGGTCATGGAGGACCTCATCCAGCAGGGCACCGGCCTCGACATCGTCGAACGACCGGTCATAAAGGCCGAGGTGGGCAAGGGCGTTCGCGAGACGGACGACCTGGTGGTGAGTGTCGTACGGGGACACCGGGTGCTCGGCTACGACGATCCGGCCGTCGGATCACTCCAGTTGACGGACCGTCTCATCACCATCGCGCGGGCCACCCCCGGCACCCAGGTCACCCCCGACATCCGGCCGCTGCCGCGGACCTGAGCCGCCGGTACCCGGCCCGGACGGCCGGTCGGGGGCGGTGACGCCGCGCGCCGCGGCCGGTGACGCCGCGCGCCGCGGCCGAGCCGCGTCGCCGCGTTCTCGAGGAGTAGCGTCCCCCTCATGTACGCGATCACGATTCCTGAACCTGGTGGGCCCGAGGCGCTGGTGTGGGACGAGGTCCCGGACCCCGTACCCGCCGATGGAGAAGTGCTGGTGGAGGTGGCGGCCAGCGCGGTCAACCGCGCCGATCTGCTGCAGCGGCAGGGCCTGTACGACCCGCCTCCCGGGGCGTCCCCGTACCCGGGACTCGAATGCTCGGGCCGTGTCGTCGCCCTCGGTCCCGGCGTCTCGGGCTGGGCGGTCGGCGACGAGGTGTGCGCGCTGCTCGGGGGCGGTGGATACGCCCAGAAGGTCGCCGTGCCGGCCGGGCAGCTGCTGCCCGTGCCCGCGGACCTGGACGTCCGGCAGGCCGCCGCGCTGCCGGAGGTGACCTGCACCGTCTGGTCGAACGTCTTCATGGTGGCCCATCTGCGCCCCGGCGAGACCCTGCTGGTGCACGGCGGATCCAGCGGCATCGGCACCATGGCGATCCAGCTGGCGAAGGCGGTCGGCGCGAGGGTCGCGGTGACGGCGGGCAGCAAGGAGAAGCTCGACTTCTGCGCCGAACTCGGCGCGGACATCCTGATCAACTACCGCGAACAGGACTTCGTCGAGGAGATCAGGCAGGCCACGGACGGCGCGGGTGCCGACGTCATCCTCGACAACATGGGTGCCAAGTACCTCGACCGGAACGTGCGGGCCCTCGCCGCCAACGGACGGCTCGCGATCATCGGCATGCAGGGCGGCATCAAGGGCGAGCTGAACATCGCCACGCTCCTCAACAAGCGTGCCGCCATCAGCGCGACCTCGCTGCGCGCCCGTCCGCTCGGCGAGAAGGCGGCCATCGTGGCGGCGGTGCGGGAGCACGTGTGGCCGCTCATCGACTCCGGTCATGTACGTCCGATCGTCGACCGTGAGCTGCCGATGAGCGAGGCGGCGGAGGGCCACCGGGTCCTGGAGGCCAGCGGGCACATCGGAAAGGTGCTGCTCGTGACCTCCTAGCGACCACTCGGCCGCGCGGGGCACGTCACGGTGCTCGTGCCGCTCACGGAACTTGCGCCGCTCACGAGGCTCGTCCCGCAGGGCTCGGCCGTTCGGGTCACCTCCCGTTCGGCCGGGCCCCGCACGGGCCCGCCTCGCGAGGTTCCGCCATACGGGTCGGACCCCGCGCGGGGCCCCGTGCCGCGGGAGCCCGTCTCAGCGGACGCGGACCCGCAGCGCCAGGAAGGCCAGGCCGAGCCCGAGGCCGATGAGGATGAGCCCGCTGCCCAGCGGCAGGATCTCGAGCACCGGCTCGGACTCGGGCTCGGGGTGCGCGACGTTCTGCGGCTCGGACGCCGGGTCGCTTCGTGACGGCTCGGGGGCGATGCCCGCCGCCGAGCTGTCCGGGACGGCGGCCTCGGGATCGCCGCTCGGGTCCGTGTCGGAGCCGGGGTCGGTGTCGCCGTACGTGGGCTCGGTGTCCTCGTCCCCGGTGTTCCCGGCCTCGTCGGTGTCCCCCGTGTCCTCGGCGTCGGAGGGGTCCGAGGGGTCCGTGGGGTCCGTGGGGTCCGGGTCCGGACGCCCGGGGCGGACGCGTCCCTCGCCCGCCAGGCTCCCCGCGCGGGAGGAGTCGGCGCTCGGGGCGGACTTCGTGGCGCGCGGCGTGGGGGTGCCGGTGGACGCGGCGGGGTCTGCCGACCGGGACGTGGAGGCGGAGGCGGAGGCGGAGGCGGTGGCGTGCCCCGCGGGGTCCCCGGACCGGGGCGCGGAGGCGCTGCCGTCCGGGGTGGGTGCGGCGTACGGTGCCGGGCCGGGCGCGTGCGGGACGGGCGCGGCGGCGTACGAGGGGTGATGACCGGCGGCGGTCAGGATGACCAGCAGCAGTCCGGTCGTGTGCAGCGTTCGAAGCCATGGAGTCACACCGGTGACCCCCTCCCGGTACGGGTCGGGTCGCGGAAGTCGGACGGGATCAGCCTCACATGACGCGGTGCACGCGGCATCTCGACGGAGCGTGACGGTCCACCTCGGTGCATGAGCGGAACGTGGTCGCCTTCCCGCGGGAATCTCCACGGAGCGTGACCGGTGTCCGCCGAGTCACGTCGACGGACCGTGACCGTCGCACGGCGCGCGGTGGAAGACGGAGCCCGCGTACGGGGTGGATCATCCCGCGTGGGGGGCACCACCGTGATGGGGTGGAGGCGTGCGAGAGAATGGCGGCATGGAGATGCCGAGGAACGACAGGTCGCCGGAGAACCCTCAGATCCTGGTCGTCGGCCAGGACGGGATGGCTCTCGGCGGCACCGGAGACGAGGACTCCCGCGAGGTCCCGGTGACTGAGATGGTGGAACAGCCGGCCAAGGTGATGCGCATCGGCAGCATGATCAAGCAGCTGCTGGAGGAGGTGCGTGCAGCACCTCTGGACGAGGCCAGCCGGGTGCGGCTCAAGGAGATCCACGCGAGCTCCGTGAAGGAGCTGGAGGACGGACTGGCGCCGGAGCTCGTCGAGGAACTGGAGCGGCTCTCCCTGCCCTTCACGGACGAGGCGACCCCCAGCGACGCCGAACTGCGGATCGCGCAGGCTCAGTTGGTGGGCTGGCTGGAGGGACTCTTCCACGGGATCCAGACGACGCTGTTCGCGCAGCAGATGGCGGCCAGGGCCCAGTTGGAGTCGATGCGCCGTGCTCTCCCGCCCGGGGTCGGCGGTGTCGAGGGCGACGAGGACCCTCGCTCCGGCGGCCGTTCCGGCGGACCGTACCTGTAGGCACCGGCTCCACCCCTGACGAGACGGAACGGGCCCGGCACCGAAGTGCCGGGCCCGTTGCCGTGGTCGTGCGGGGCGTCGCCGGGGTCAGGCCGGGTCGCCCGAGGAGACCTTGAGCTCGATCTCGGGCATGTTCTTCGGGTCGACGTCCGTGTCGGCGGAGGGGAACTGATCCATGATCGTGTCCTCGCCGTAGGTGTTCTCGTCGACGCGGGTCACCTTCATCTGCCAGCCGGCCGCCTGGAAGCAGGACTTCACCGACTTCAGGTTCTTGTACTGGAAGTCCGGGACCTGGATCTTGTCCGGGTCGTCGTAGGCCTCCTGGGGGTCGGTGCACTTCTCCGTGTCGATCGTCTTCGACGTGTCCGGACCCTTGTGCCCCGCCACCACGGTCGGCGACTTGCTGGCGTCACCGCCGCCCTTGTTGTTGTCGTCGCTGCCGCCGTTCATCGCGATCGCCGTGATCAGGCCGCCGATCGCGACGAGAGCCACCACGATCGACCCGATGACGATGCCGCGGTTGCTCTTGCGGCCGGAGCCGCCCGAGGCGGGCGACGAGGTCTGGGGCGACAGGTTGTACGGCGGGGGCGTCGACGTGCCCTGCTGCGGGGAGTAGGCGGAGGTCTGCGGGGGCGACTGGTAACCGCCCTGCTGCGGATAGCCGTACGCGGGGGACGGCGTCGGCGCGGGGGTCGGCGTGCCGTACGGGCCGGGCTGGTACGGCGTCTGCACGGGGCCCGGAGCCGGGGTGCCCTGGTCGACGGGCGGGAAGACGGCGGAGCCGACGCCCGCGCCGCTCGACGTCTGGGCACCCGGCACGATGCTCGGCGCGACGGCGTGGAACGACTGGGCCACGCGCAGGCACTCGTCGCGCATCGACTCGGCGCTGGGGAAGCGCTCGTTCGGGTTCTTCTTCAGGGCGCGGGCGACCAGCGCGTCCACCGCCGGGGGCAGCGAGCGATTGACCGAGGAGGGCGCGACCGGCTCCTCCTGGACGTGCGCGTAGGCGATGGCCAGCGGCGAGTCCGCCTCGAACGGCAGGCGTCCGGTGACCAGTTGGAACAGCATGATGCCGACGGAGTACAGGTCCGACCGGGCGTCCACGCCGCGGCCGAGCGCCTGCTCCGGGGAGAGGTACTGCGGGGTGCCGACGACCATGCCGGTCTGGGTCATCGAGGTGACGCCGGACTGCATGGCGCGGGCGATGCCGAAGTCCATCACCTTGACGACGTTGCGCTTCGTCATCATGACGTTGCCCGGCTTGATGTCGCGGTGGACCAGGCCCATCTCGTGGCTGATCTCCAGCGCGGCCAGCACGTCCGCGGTGATCTTCAGGGCCTTGTCGGCGGGCATCGCCCCGTACTGCTGGATGTCCGAGTCGAGGACCGAGCCGAGCGGCTTGCCCTCGATGTACTCCATGACGATGTACGGGGTGGTCATGCCGTCGAGGTCGTCCTCGCCGGTGTCGAAGACCGAGACGATGTTGGTGTGCGTGAGCTTGGCCACCGACTGGGCCTCGCGCCGGAACCGCTCGCGGAACGCCTGTTCGCGACCGAGCTCGGTGTGCAGGGTCTTGATCGCGACCTGTCGGTCGAGCACCGAGTCGTACGCGAGGTGCACCGAGGCCATGCCGCCCTCGCCGAGCAGATCGCGCAGCTGGTAGCGGCCGCCGGCGACCGCACGCCCCGCGTACCGGCCCTGTGCGCCGTCCTGGCTCATGTTCTGCGTCCCCCATCGGCGCGGCGGCAGCGGCTGGTTGCTCCCGCGGTCCGTGATCGATTGTCCGGCGCGACTGCTGCGATGCGACCGGTCTTCGGTGATCGATTGGCTTATTCCCGGCCAAGTCTGCCCCAGGGCACCGACACGTCAAGTTCGGTGCCCGTTCCGTGACCGTCTGCGAAAGAAGCGTCGCGGAAGCGTTACAGCCGGCGTACGCCCGGTACACAGAATTTGCACGCGTGGACCCGCGCCGGGTTTGATGGCCGGTCCATCTCACTTTCATCCCGGACCGGCGCCTTGCGCAGAGCCTGTAGCGTGGCCCGACGGAGACCGTAACAACCACCGCGCAGACCGCGGGCAGAAACGACGGCGAGGACCGATGGCACAGCAGCAGCGCGCTCAGGGCCCGTCCGACCCCGAGGCGACTGGCGGCGGTATGTCAGATGCGCCGGAGATGTGGGGTAACGGCGGGCTGGTCGGCGACGGCCGATATCGGCTGACCCGCAGACTCGGCCGGGGCGGCATGGCCGAGGTGTTCGCGGCCGAGGACGTGCGCCTCGGACGCACCGTCGCGGTCAAGCTGCTCCGCTCCGACCTGGCCGAGGACCCGGTGTCCAAGGCCCGCTTCACGCGTGAGGCCCAGTCGGTCGCCGGGCTCAACCACCATGCGGTCGTGGCGGTGTACGACTCCGGCGAGGACGTGGTCGGCCACGGTGTCGTCCCGTACATCGTGATGGAGATCGTCGAGGGCCGGACGATCCGGGATCTGCTGATCAACGCCGAGGCCCCCGGCCCCGAGCAGGCGCTGATCATCGTCTCCGGGGTCCTGGAGGCGCTCGCCTACTCGCACCAGCACGGCATCGTGCACCGCGACATCAAGCCGGCGAACGTCATCATCACCAACACCGGTGCGGTGAAGGTGATGGACTTCGGCATCGCCCGCGCCCTGCACGGCGCGCAGTCGACGATGACCCAGACCGGCATGGTCATGGGCACCCCGCAGTACCTCTCCCCGGAGCAGGCGCTCGGCAAGGCCGTCGACCACCGTTCCGACCTGTACGCGACCGGCTGCCTCCTGTACGAACTCCTCGCGCTGCGGCCCCCGTTCACCGGCGAGACGCCGCTGTCGGTGGTCTACCAGCACGTCCAGGACATTCCGGTGCCCCCGTCCGAGGCCTCGGACGCGGCACCGCCGGAGCTCGACGGGCTGGTCATGCGCTCACTCGCCAAGGAGCCGGACGACCGGTTCCAGACGGCCGAGGAGATGCGCGGGCTCGTCCAGTACGCCCTCCAGATGCTCTACGACCAGGGCGGGCACACCGGCACCTGGAACACCGGCCCCGTCACCATGCACGAGGGTCTGCACACCCCGGCCTCCGGTTTCGCCGGCACGACGGCGCTGCCGCATCCCGGGGAGTCGGGCACCACGCAGATCCCCGCGCCGATCATCCCGCCCTACGGCGGCGGGGACGACGGTGGTTTCGAGGGGCACGGCAACCGCGGCGGCGGCCGCGGCAAGCTGTGGATGCTCGCGGTCCTCGCGGTGATCGCGATCGCGGCGGGTGTCGCGCTCGCCCTGAACAAGACCGGCGGCGAGGCGGGCGGAGGCACGGACACCACGAAGTCGCCGAGCGCCACGCACTCCCGCACGGACGACCGGTCGAGCGAGGCGCCGAGCGACGAGGCCACCGACGAGGAGACGGACACGTCCACCGAGGACTCGTCGACCACCGGCGGCGGCACCGACTACACACCGTCGTACACGCCCTCCGCGAGCGACACCGCCCAGCCGACGGACGAGCCGACGGACGAGCCGACCAAGACGACGCCGACCACCGAGGAGCCGACGGAGGACCCGACGACGCCGACGGAGGACCCGACGGAGACCGTCGACCCGACGGAGGGCGGCACCGGGGCCACCGACGGGGTGGGTCCCTGACCGTGACCGTCCGGGGCTGACCGCCCCGGGGCGAGAAGACCGTCCACGCGCGCGTGCGGCCCGGAAACGGGCGGCACGCGCGCGTTGTGTTGCCGGGGTGGCACGCGCGCGTACGGGTGCGGGGCGTCCTGGACGGCCGGTCATCCCGCGAACGCCTCGCACACGGACTCGTACTCCCGTGTCCACCACATCACCAGGGCCGAGGCCGCCGGGAACTGCGGGTCGGCACGGGTGTCCCCGCGCTCGTAGTGCCAGCGCAGCATCCAGAAGTCGTTGAGGCGCTCCCACCACACGCGGTGCACGGCGGCGGCGAGTTCGGCGGGGCCGGTGTCCGCGGCGCGCCGGTACGCGCGCGCGTAGGCCCGCACTTTCGTCAGGTCGAGCGAACCGATGGGCCGTACGAAGAAGATCACCGCGGCGCGTACCGCCTCCTCGGCGCGGGGCTGGACGCCCAGCCGGTCCCAGTCGACGATCGCGGCCGGTTCCCCGTCGCGGTAGAGCAGGTTGAAGGGGTGGAAGTCGCCGTGCACCCAGCCGACCGAACCGCCGTGCGAGGGACGGCGGTCGGCGTGCTGTTCCAGCAGGGCGCGCCTCTCCAGGAGCCGGTGCCGGGCGAGCTCGTCGAAGGCGTCGGCGGGGCGATGGCGTCGCACCATGGCGAGGAGCCGGTCGATGAGCGCGAAGGTGTCGGCGGGATCGGCGCAGGCCGCCCGTCTCGCGGGCGTGCGCCCCTGGGCCGGCATCACCCGCTCCAGACCCGCGTGTACGACGCCCAGGAGCGCCCCCAGGCGTGTGCACTGCTCGGTGCTGAGCTGGCCGCCGTGCCGGTGCCCGCCGTCGATCCACGGGTGCAGGGCGTACGCGTGGCCCCCGACCACGGCGACCGTGCGCCCGTCGGTGCCGGCCAGCGGCGGGGCGACCGGGACGCCCAGGTCGGCCAGGCGCTGGGTAGCCCGGTGCTGGCGGACGATCGCGGCGGGGTCGGCGGTCTCCGGGTCGAAGTGATGTTTCAGGAAGTACCGGCCCCGGGTGGTGCACAGCCGGTAGCCGCGGTTCAGCAGCCCCTGGTCGACGGGGTCGCAGGTCAGCGCGGAACCGGCGGAGTACTGGCGGAGGAGGGCGCCCAAGGGGGGCGCGTGAGACACGAGGGGTGGTACGGATGAGCCCGGCACGCGCCAGATGGTAGGGCACGAGCAAGGGCTCTGACCTCGCGCTTGTCACACACAGTCGTGTTCGATCACGTGAGGGTCACAGGACGTGCCGGAACTGCCGTTCCAGGCCACCGTCCGTCGAGTGGACGGTGCAGAGCTGCGGCTCGATGCCCAGGTAGACCGGCTCGTACGGTGCGCCGTCGGCGAGGGGCGGCACCGGCCCGAAGAGCTCCAGCTGGGTCGCGGTCGGCTCGACCGGCTCGCACTGCCCCACGATCTGCACGGACCACAGGGCCTCGCCGGGCAGCGCGGAGCCCACGTTGTCGGTGCCGTACGCGACGACGCTGCCGGCGCAGGCGTCCGGATGGCCGAAGCTGCGGGACATGCGCAGCAGGACGCGCCCGTCCGACACGATGTGGCGGGCGAGCGCGAGGAGCGGCAGCGCGCGCCTGCTGGTGGCCACACGGCCGTACTCGGCGCTGCCGATCAGATGCACGGCGAGGCGGTCGGCGGGGGACTGTCCGGCGGGGGACCGCTCGATGCGGGACCGCGTGGCGGCGGAAGGCTCTCCGGCGGGCTGGTCGTCGGCATACCTCGTGTCGGCGCGCCGTTCGTCGGTGGGCATGCCCCCCAATCTCCGGCACCCGCGGGCGGGGAAAAAAGAGGCGCCCGCCCCTCGTGTGGGGGCCATAAGTCCCGAACGGGCGACCGGCGGCGCGAGCCGGCCAGGTCCGCGCTCAGCGGCTGTGCTGCCGCTCCGCCTGCTTGCGGGCCACGTAGGCGGCGGCCTGCGAGCGCCGCTCCATGCCCAGCTTGGCCAGCAGGCTCGACACATAGTTCTTGATCGTCTTCTCGGCGAGGTGGAGCCGTTCGCCGATGGCGCGGTTGGTGAGTCCCTCGCCGATCAGATCGAGAATCTTGCGCTCCTGATCGGTGAGCTGAGCGAGCTTGCCGTCGTCCTTGGTGCCGCCGTCACGCAGCCGTGCCATGACGCGGGCCGTGGCCGCCGGGTCGAGCAGGGACTTCCCGGCCGCGACGTCGCGCACGGCGGAGAGGAGCTCGTCGCCGCGGATGTCCTTCAGGACGTATCCCGAGGCCCCGGCCATGATCGCGTCGAACAGGGCCTCGTCGTCGGCGAACGAGGTCAGCATCAGGCACTTGATGTCCTCGTCCCGGGACCGGATCTCGCGGCAGACCTCCACACCGCTGCCGTCCGGCAGGCGTACGTCCAGGACGGCGACGTCCGGGCGGGTGGCCGGAATCCGCACCAGCGCGTCGGCCGCGGTACCGGCCTCGCCGACCACTTCGATGTCCTCCTCGACCGACAGCAGCTCATGGACGCCACGCCGGACGACCTCATGGTCGTCGAGGAGAAATACGGTGATTTTCCCGGTTTCATGCACGGTGTCAGTGTCACACATGGTCATGGGCATTGCCCCAAGTGAACTCTTCCCGTCCCCGGGGTGGCCGGGATAACGTGCCCGTGTTCCGGCCCCTTGCAAGGCCTGTGACCAGTGCTGTGACCAGCAGGTGTTCCCCACGACTTGATGTAGTAGGAATTCCAAGTTTGAAAGTACTTGGAATTCCTACAAAAATCGCAGGTCAGGAGGGGTTTCACAGAATTGTGAAGCACTGGGTAACGTGGCTGTTGCAGGGCGCTCGCCGGGGCACCTGTCACGCCTGTTCCCGGCCGAGTGGCACCCACCCCGTGCACGGGAACCGGAACAGGCGAGCCGCTCCCCCGAGCTCGGAAAAGGGCAAGGGGGATCCCCAGCCACCCGGCAACCCCGGGGGCCGGACCGACGGAGGAGCACACGTGACCGTGGAGAGCACTGCCGCGCGCAAGCCGCGAAGCAGCGCCGGTACGAAGAGCGCCGCGAGCACCGGTACGACCGGTACGAAGAGCGCCGGCGCGACCGGCAGGAAGACCGCCGCGAGCAAGCGCACCGGCGCGGCCGCCAAGAAGTCGCCCGGCACGACGGGCGCCGGGCCCGAGCTCGTTCAGCTGCTGACCCCGGAGGGCAAGCGGGTCAAGGACGCCACGTACGACCCGTACGTCGCCGACATCACCCCCGAGGACCTGCGCGGCCTGTACCGGGACATGGTGCTGACCCGCCGCTTCGACGCCGAGGCCACCTCCCTCCAGCGCCAGGGCGAGCTGGGCCTGTGGGCCTCGCTGCTCGGCCAGGAGGCCGCCCAGATCGGTTCCGGGCGGGCCACCCGTGAGGACGACTACGTCTTCCCGACCTACCGCGAGCACGGCGTCGCCTGGTGCCGCGGGGTCGACCCGACCAACCTGCTCGGCATGTTCCGGGGTGTGAACAACGGCGGCTGGGACCCGAACAGCAACAACTTCCACCTGTACACGATCGTCATCGGCTCGCAGACGCTGCACGCCACCGGCTACGCCATGGGCGTCGCCAAGGACGGCGCGGACTCGGCCGTGATCGCGTACTTCGGTGACGGCGCCTCCAGCCAGGGCGACGTCGCCGAGTCCTTCACGTTCTCCGCGGTCTACAACGCCCCCGTCGTGTTCTTCTGCCAGAACAACCAGTGGGCTATCTCCGAGCCGACCGAGAAGCAGACCCGCGTGCCGCTCTACCAGCGCGCGCAGGGCTTCGGCTTCCCCGGCGTCCGCGTCGACGGCAACGACGTGCTGGCCTGCCTCGCGGTCACCAAGTGGGCGCTGGAGCGCGCCCGCCGCGGCGAGGGCCCCACCCTCGTCGAGGCGTACACGTACCGCATGGGCGCGCACACGACCTCCGACGACCCGACGAAGTACCGGGCCGACGAGGAGCGCGAGGCGTGGGAGGCGAAGGACCCGATCCTGCGCCTGCGTACCTACCTGGAGGCCTCGAACCACGCGGACGAGGCGTTCTTCGCGGAACTCGAGGCCGAGAGCGAAGCGTTGGGCAAGCGAGTACGCGAAGTCGTACGGGCCATGCCTGACCCGGACCACTTCGCCATCTTCGAGAACGTGTACGCGGACGGGCACGCGCTCGTCGACGAGGAGCGAGCCCAGTTCGCCGCCTACCAGGCGTCGTTCGCGGACGCAGGGGAGGGCAAGTAACGATGGCTGCGGAAAAGATGGCGCTGGCCAAGGCGATCAACGAATCGCTGCGCACGGCCCTCGACGCCGACCCCAAGGTCCTCATCATGGGCGAGGACGTCGGCAAGCTCGGCGGTGTCTTCCGGGTGACCGACGGTCTGCAGAAGGACTTCGGCGAGGAGCGGGTCATCGACACCCCGCTCGCCGAGTCCGGCATCGTCGGCACCGCGATCGGCCTGGCCCTGCGCGGCTACCGCCCGGTCGTGGAGATCCAGTTCGACGGCTTCGTCTTCCCGGCGTACGACCAGATCGTCACGCAGCTCGCCAAGATGCACGCGCGGGCGCTCGGCAAGATCAAGCTCCCCGTCGTGATCCGTATCCCGTACGGCGGCGGCATCGGTGCCGTCGAGCACCACTCCGAGTCCCCCGAGGCGCTCTTCGCGCACGTGGCGGGCCTGAAGGTGGTCTCCCCGTCGAACGCGAGCGACGCCTACTGGATGATGCAGCAGGCCATCCAGAGCGACGACCCGGTGATCTTCTTCGAGCCGAAGCGGCGCTACTGGGACAAGGCCGAGGTCAACACCGACGCGATCCCCGGCCCGCTGCACAAGGCGCGCGTGGTGCGCGAGGGCGCCGACCTGACCCTCGCCGCGTACGGACCGATGGTGAAGGTCTGCCTGGAGGCCGCCGCGGCGGCCGAGGAGGAAGGCAAGTCGATCGAGGTCCTGGACCTGCGCTCGATGTCCCCCATCGACTTCGACTCCGTCCAGGCCTCGGTCGAGAAGACCCGCCGCCTGGTCGTGGTGCACGAGGCCCCGGTCTTCCTCGGTACGGGCGCGGAGATCGCCGCCCGGATCACCGAGCGGTGCTTCTACCACCTGGAGGCACCCGTCCTGCGGGTCGGCGGCTATCACGCCCCCTACCCGCCGGCGCGCCTGGAGGAGGAGTACCTTCCGGGCCTGGACCGGGTGCTCGACGCCGTCGACCGCTCGCTGGCGTACTGAGGAGAGGGTCGTGACGACGATGACTGAGAACGCGTCGGGGCTCCGCGAGTTCAAGATGCCCGACGTGGGCGAGGGGCTCACCGAGGCGGAGATCCTCAAGTGGTACGTCCAGGTCGGTGACACCGTCACGGACGGCCAGGTCGTCTGCGAGGTCGAGACCGCCAAGGCCGCCGTGGAGCTGCCCATCCCGTTCGACGGTGTGGTCCGCGAACTCCGCTTCCCCGAGGGGGTGACGGTGGACGTGGGCCAGGTGATCATCGCGGTGGACGTGTCCGGCGGTGCCGCGGAGGCTCCCGCACCGGTCGCGGCCCCCGAGGCCGCCGCGGAGGCTCCCGTCGCCGAGGAACCCAAGTCCGAGGGCCGCAAGCCGGTCCTCGTCGGGTACGGCGTCGCCGAGTCCTCCACCAAGCGCCGCCCCCGCAAGGGCACCGAAGTCCCGGTCCAGCAGGCCGAGTTCCATGCGGCCACGGCGATCCAGGGCGAGCTCAACGGCCACGGCCAGGCCGCCAAGGAGCGCCCGCTGGCCAAGCCTCCGGTCCGCAAGCTCGCCAAGGACCTCGGCGTCGACCTGGCGACGGTCACCCCGTCGGGTCCGGACGGCATCATCACGCGTGAGGACGTGCACGCGGCGGTGGCTCCGGCCCCCGCTCCGGCGCCCGTCGTGACGGAGGCCCCGGCTCCCGTCCCGGCCCAGACGCCCGCGCCGGCCGTCGCCTACGACGCGGCGCGCGAGACCCGTATCCCGGTCAAGGGCGTCCGCAAGGCCACGGCCGCCGCGATGGTCGGCTCGGCGTTCACCGCGCCGCACGTCACCGAGTTCGTGACGGTCGACGTGACGCGCACGATGAAGCTCGTCGAGGAGATCAAGCAGTCCCCCGAGGTCTACGGCATGCAGGGGCTGCGGGTGAACCCGCTGCTGCTCATCGCCCGGGCCCTGTTGGTCGCGATCAAGCGCAACCCCGAGGTCAACGCATCCTGGGACGAGGCCAACCAGGAGATCGTCCAGAAGCACTACGTGAACCTGGGCATCGCCGCCGCCACGCCCCGCGGACTGATCGTCCCGAACATCAAGGACGCGCACGGCAAGACGCTGCCCCAGCTGGCCGAGTCGCTGGCGGAGCTGGTGTCCACGGCGCGTGAGGGCAAGACGTCGCCCGCCGCGATGCAGGGCGGCACCGTCACCATCACGAACGTCGGTGTCTTCGGGGTCGACACGGGTACGCCGATCCTCAACCCCGGCGAGTCCGCGATCCTCGCGGTCGGTGCGATCAAGCTCCAGCCCTGGGTGCACAAGGGCAAGGTCAAGCCCCGCCAGGTCACCACGCTGGCGCTCTCCTTCGACCACCGCCTGGTCGACGGCGAGCTGGGCTCCAAGGTGCTCGCCGATGTGGCGGCGATCCTGGAGCAGCCGAAGCGGCTGATCAGCTGGGCGTGACCCGGAACGCCTGAAGGGGCGCCCCTCTCCACGGAGAGGGGCGCCCCTTTGGCGTAAATGAGCCAAGCTGCGAATTCCCCTACATTTCCCGATCTTCGGCTGCCTAAGATCACCTCCGTCGGGCGGTACGACCAACCATCCGGCGCAGGGCGGGGGGAAAAGCGGGGGAAGGGCTGCGGACGTGCCGAACTCCGCGCGCCCGGCCGGGTTTTGATGATCCCGGCACCGAACCGTCATCCCGTATGTGCCCGCCGACGCGGAAATGCTGCGGCGGGCCCACTCTTACGGACGTGGGCCCTTCTCGAAAGGAATTCCCTTGACGGTCGGAAAGTCTCTCGCCACGTTCGCGCTCGTGGGCGGCGCGCTCGCCGGCGGCATCGCCTTCGCCTCGCCGGCGGCCGCCGTGAGCAGCTGCTCGGACGCGTTCACCCACCAGTTCGACATCATCTTCCCGGGCCAGAAGCCCGAGACGACGTACTACATAGAGAACTGTGCCGACGTCACCTCGGGGAAGGTGACCGCGTCGAGCAACGTCACCTGGAACATCGTCGACGACCAGGTGATCGACAACGGCAAGAGGTTCACCTCGTTCAAGATCACCACGCGGGTCGAGTCGCGCTCCGACTCGGGCGGCAGCGACACCGTCGTCTCGTCGAAGACGTGCGACTGGACGTCCCTGTTCAACAGCAACTACTCGGGCCCCGGTGAGCCCGGTCCCGCGAGCACCTGCACCGTGCCGTCGGTGACGTACAACAAGGACCTGTACTGGTCCTCGGACTCGACCGTCGTCTACGACATCGAGGGTGACGGCAAGGGCGCGATCACCAAGGATCTCTACGGCTCGCCGCTCATGCACGGCTGACCGGGAACGGCCTGACCGGGAGCGTCCGGCCGGGAACGGCGAAGGGGCCCGCCGCGTGCCGCGGCGGGCCCCTTCTCGCGCGTGTGCGGGCCTACTTGGCGAAGCCGTAGGTGAGCAGCTTCTTGGCGTCCGAGGTGCGGGCGGTGATCGAGGTGGAGGCGAGCACCGTGCCGATGACCGTCTTGCCGTTGCGGGTGGCGGCGAAGACCAGGCAGTACTTGGCCTCGGGGCCGGAGCCGGTCTTGACGCCGATGGTGCCGCTGTAGCCCGTCAGCAGGGGCTTGTTGGTGTTCTCCCAGTCGTAGTAGCGGTAGCCGCCGCTCTTGGTGGTGGCCTTCTGCCGGGTGTTCTGCGTCTTCACGATCGTCTTGAACGTGGAGTTCTTCATCGCGCTGCTGGCGAGCTTCGTCAGGTCGCGCGGCGTCGAGTAGTTGGAGCCGTGGCCGATGCCGTCGAACGAGTCGAAGTGCGTGTTCGTCAGGCCGAGGCTGCGCGCGCTCGAGTTCATCTTGCCGATGAACGACTTCACGCGGGCGGCGCGGGTCGTGCCGGTGCCGAACTTGTCGGCGAGGGCGTACGCGGCGTCGCAGCCGGAGGGCAGCATCAGCCCGTACAGGAGCTGACGGACGGTGACCTTGTCACCGACGATCAGGTGGGCCTGGGAGGCGTTGTTGGCGACGATGTAGTCGCTGTACGCCTTCTGGATCGTGACCTTGGCGTCGAGGTTCAGGTTCGACTGGGCCAGCACCACCTTGGCCGTCATGATCTTGGTGGTGGAGCCGGTGGAACGCCTGGTGTCCGCGGCCTTGGTGTAGAGGGTCGTGCCCGTGCCGTTGTTCATCACGTAGCCGCCCTTGGCGGCGATCGTGGGCGTGGTCACGGCGCCCGCGGGTGCCGCGCCGAAGGCTCCGGCCGCCAGGACGGCGCCGGTCGTGACGGTCACAGCGGCGGCCCTGCGGAAACGCGTGCCCTTAATGCCGGTAATCAAAATGAACGCTCCGAATGCGCGAAATGCCCCTGGGAGGTCGGCACATGAGAGTGCCGTCTTACGTACGGACTCGTGAGGCGCGCAAAGGGATGTACGGCGATGGGGTGGGAGTTGTGTGACCTGGGTTACACGAGAGGGTCCCGGGGTCCGCATGTTGAAACGTCCGACAGCATGCGTACGTGTTGTATCTATGATGTGCGCATGCCTTCAGCCCCGCCCGCGCCCGCCGATCCGCACGTGCACGACTCCGCCGACCGGCCCGCCGAGCGGGCGCAGCAGGACGTGAAGCAGCCCGTGAAACAGCCGCCCGCCGCCGACCGTGTCTACGCACACGTCAAGCAGGCCGTCCTGGAACGCCGTTACGAGGGCGGCACGCTGCTCACCGAGGGCGAGCTCGCCGAGGCCGTGGGCGTCTCCCGCACACCCGTGCGCGAGGCCCTGCTGCGCCTGGAGGTCGAAGGGCTCATCAAGCTCTACCCGAAGAAGGGCGCACTCGTCCTGCCCGTCTCCGCCCAGGAGATCGCGGACGTCGTCGAGACCCGGCAGCTCGTCGAGGAGCACGCTGCACGCAAGGTCCTCCCGGCCCCGCCGCGGCTCATCGCCCGGCTGGAGGAACTCCTCGAACGGCAGAAGGAGCAGGCCGCCGCCGGAGACCTGGCGGGCGCCGCCGTCACCGACCGCTGCTTCCACGCCGAGATCGTCCGCAGCGGCGGCAACGAGATCCTCTCCCGGCTCTACGACCAGCTCCGCGACCGGCAGTTGAGGATGGGAGTCGCCGTGATGCACGCCCACCCCGACCGGATCACCAAGACGCTCACCGAGCACGAGGAGATCCTCGAGGCGCTGCGCTCCGGTGACGCCGAGGCCGTCGTCGACATCATCCACCGGCACGTCAGCTGGTTCTCCAACCTGGCGCGGGGCGAGGTCCGATGAGCACCGCGACCCTTCCCGGCGACCCGCCCGGCGGGCGGCGCGCCATCGCCGTCTGGGGCATCGGTGTCGCCGTCTACTTCGTCGCCGTCATCTTCCGGACCTCACTGGGAGTGGCGGGCCTCGACGCGGCGGACCGCTTCCACGTCAACGCCTCGGCGCTGTCCACCTTCTCGATCCTCCAGCTCCTCGTGTACGCGGGCATGCAGATACCCGTCGGCCTGCTGGTCGACCGGCTCGGCACCAAGAAGGTGCTGACCATCGGCGTCCTGCTGTTCACCGCGGGACAGCTGGGCTTCGCCTTCTCCCCCTCCTACGGCACGGCCCTCGCCTCGCGCGCGCTGCTCGGCTGCGGCGACGCGATGACCTTCATCAGCGTGCTGCGGCTCGGCACCCGCTGGTTCCCCGCCCGCCGCGGCCCGCTGGTCGCGCAGCTCGCCGGCCTGGTCGGCATGGCCGGCAACCTCGTCTCGACCCTCGTCATCGCACGGCTGCTGCACGGGGTCGGCTGGACGGCCGCGTTCGCGGGCAGCGCGCTCGCCGGAGTCGTCGTGCTGGTGCTCCTGCTGCTGTTCCTGAAGGACCACCCCGAGGGCCACGACCCGGAGCCCTTCCCGCACCAGGGCGCCGCGTACGTGCGCCGGCAGATCGCCGCGTCCTGGCGGGAACCCGGCACCCGGCTCGGGATGTGGGTGCACTTCACGACACAGTTCCCGGCGATGGTGTTCCTGCTGCTGTGGGGCCTGCCGTTCCTCGTCGAGGCACAGGGACTCTCGCGCGCGAGGGCCGGCGAACTGCTGACCCTCGTCGTGCTCTCCAACATGGTGGTCGGCCTCGTGTACGGGCAGATCGTCGCCCGGCACCACTCGGCACGGCTGCCGCTGGCACTCGGCACGGTGGCCGCGACCGCGGTCGTCTGGGCCGGCACGCTCGCCTACCCAGGGGACCGGGCGCCGATGTGGGTGCTCATCGTGCTGTGCACCGTACTGGGGGCCTGCGGCCCGGCCTCGATGATCGGCTTCGACTTCGCCCGGCCCGCCAACCCGCCCGAGCGGCAGGGCACCGCATCCGGCATCACCAACATGGGAGGCTTCGTCGCCTCCATGACGACCCTGCTGGCCATCGGCGTACTGCTCGACGCGACCGGCGACAACTACCGCGTGGCCTTCGCCGCCGTGTTCGTCCTCCAGGCCGTCGGACTGAGCCAGATCTTCCGGCTCCGCGGGCGGGTGGCCCGGCGCGAACGGGAACGGCTGGTCGCCAGCCGGGTGGAGACGGTGCACGTGCCGGCCTAGACGCGGTCGGGACGTCCTGCCCCGGCCGGGGACAGCCCCGGCCGGACGGGCGGGGCCGCCTACGGGGTGACCGCGAAGTTCCGCAGGATGGCCGCCGACAGATCCGGGTCGCCCTCGGTCTTGATGCGGTCGGCGACGGCGTCGGGGTGAACACGGCCGCAGGCCAGCCGGACGAACGTCTCCCAGTCCAGGGAGAGCGAGGCGGCGGGGCCGAGGGAGGGGGCACCGTCTATCGTGCCGCGGCCGTCGGCGTCGACGCGGACCGTGCGCAGGAACTCGACGGGACCGTGGACGTCGAAGACCACCGCGGAGTTCGCGGGAGCACCGGCGTCCTTCGCGACGATCTTCGGCAGTGCCGCGAGGAGCTGGTCACGGACGATGGACGCGCCCGGGGAGTCGAGGTTGCCCGGCCGGCCCAGCGCCGTACGCAGGTCCTGCTCGTGCACCCACACGTCGAACGCGCGGTTCCGCATGGCCTGTTCGAGGGTGATCTCGGTGCCGAGGGGGCCGCGCACCTTGCTGTCGGGCTGCCTGGTCTCGTTCCGCAGCTGCCGGTTGCGGCGGATGATCGTGTACTCCAGCTCGGACGTCATCTCCGGCGCGGTGTGGTGGCGCCGCACGTCGACCTGCATCTCCATGTACCGCTGGTGCTCGTTCGTCACGTGGTACAGGTCACGGGGGAGCGTGTGGATCGGCCGAGGGTCGCCGAGCATCTCGCAGTCCAGCCCGATGACATGCGACACGATGTCGCGCACGGACCAGCCCGGGCAGGGCGTCCGCCGGTTCCACTCGCCCTCCACGAGCGGCTGCACCAGCTCTGATATCGCTTCGATGGAGTGGGTCCAGGCGTCGGCGTAGGACTGAAGGCTGGGATGCAGACTCACGGAACGGGACCCCTCGGGCGGTTGGACGCGGGCAGTGCACAGGCAGCGGGTGTCTTGGGACGCTAAGTTACGCTGCTGTGAGGCACCCCGGCAGTGCTTTCGTGTGACGATCGTAGGCCCGTATCGACGGCTCGAATGCCAGGACGGTGGTAGTGTGCGCGCCTCTCTCCTCCAGATCGACGTAAACGATGCCGAATCGGTCGAATCGCGTCGACAGCGTGTCGCGTCTCTCGTACGAGAACAAGCCGGAGCCGACCTCGTCGTGCTGCCCGAACTGTGGACGACCGGCGCGTTCGCCTACGAGGGGTTCCGGACCGAGGCCGAACCGCTGGAAGGACCCACCTACGAGGTGATGGCCAAGGCGGCGAGCGACGCGGGCGTCTGGCTGCACGCCGGCTCCATCCCCGAGCGGGACCCCGAAGGCCCCCTCTACAACACGTCCCTCGTCTTCTCGCCCTCCGGTGAACTCGCCGCCTCGTACCGGAAGATCCACCGCTTCGGCTTCGACAAGGGCGAGGCCGTGCTGATGGGAGCGGGATCGGAACTCGTGACGGTCCGTCTGCCCGAGACCGTGGTCGGCGTCGCCACCTGCTACGACCTCCGCTTCCCCGAACTCTTCCGCGGACTCGTCGACGCGGGCGCGCAGACCCTCGTGCTCCCGGCCGGCTGGCCCGAACGGCGCCGCTCCCACTGGACACTGCTCGCACAGGCACGCGCCGTCGAGAACCAGGCCTACGTCCTCGCCTGCGGAACGGCCGGCACGCACGCCGGAGTCGCCCAGGCCGGCCACTCCCTCGTGGTCGACCCGTGGGGAGAGGTCCTCGCCGAGGCCGGCGCCGGCGAGGAGGTCCTCACCGTGGACTTCGACCCCGCCAAGGTCGCGGACACGCGAGAGCAGTTCCCCGCGCTGAAGGACCGCCTGCTGGGGCTCGACCCACCCCGGCGACAGGCCTGACGCGACCGGTCCGCCCGGCCCCCGCGCGCTCCTCCTCAGTCCTCGCCACGCTCCTTCTCCGCCAGGTGGATCACGCACACCGCCACCGCGATCAGCAACGCCGGGTCGGTGTCGTCCCGTACGACGTCGACCCCGTACGTCTCACGGACGTGGAGCCAACGGCGGGAGATCTGCGCGAGGAGTTCGTTGTCGTAGTCGATGGCGAACTCACGGTCGAGGATCTTCCCGCTCACGTCGAGTTCGGTGCCGTCGACCAGCGACACCCGGTAGTGGTTGCGGAGCAGGGACAGACGCTTGCGCTTGATGGTCGCCAGCGGGTCGCCGTCCCGCTCGATGATCATCGTGTCGCGCAGGGCGAGCATCTTCTGGTGGATGTCGATCAGGACGCGCCCGCGCGTGTCCTTCAGCTCGAAGGTGTCCCGCAGACGCATGGCCTTGCCGTCGACGAGGAAGACCTTGTTGCCGCGGTCGTCCTCGATCCAGTAGTCGTCGCCGAAGCCGAGGAGCCGGTCGCGCACGAGGAATCTCATGCCATCACCGCTTCCCCGGCAGGCGGTCCGAAACGCCGCCGGTAGGCCGACGGGCTGAGTCCCGTCGCCCGGCGCAGCCGCGCCCGCAGGTTCGCGGCGGACCCCAGACCGCTGCGGTCCGCCACCACGTCCAGGCGCTCCTCCCCGCGCTCGATGAGCCGGCAGGCGAGTGCCACCCGCTCACCCGTCAGCCACGCCAGCGGGGTGGTGCCCAGCTGGGCACGGAAACGCCGGTGCAGCGTCGCCGGGCTCACCGCCGCCCGCGCGGCCAGATCCGCGACCGTCAGCGGCTCACCGAGCCGTTCCTGCGCCCAGGCCAGCAGCGGGGCCAGGGACTCGTCGGGCACCTCCGGCAGCGGCCGCTCCACGAACTGACGCTGTCCGCCGTCACGGTGCGCGGCGAAGACCAGCCGCCGCGAGACGGCGTTGGCGATCTCCGCGCCGTGGTCGCGCCGTACGACATGCAGCCCGAGATCGAGCGCGGACGCGCTGCCCGACGCGGTGAGAATGTCCCCGTCGTCCACGAACAGGACGTCCGGCTCCAGACGGACCCGCGGGAACCGCGCCCGGAAGGCATCCGCCCACATCCAGTGACAGGCCGCCCGCCGCCCGTCCAGCAGCCCGGCCTCCGCGAGGGTGAACGCACCGGAGCAGAACCCGATCAGCCTGGCCCCCCGCTCGTGCGCCCGGCGAACGGCGTCCAGCACCTCGGGGGAGCGCGGCGTGCCGGTGTCCGGACGGTTCGGCACGATCAGCGTGTCCGCCCCGTCGGCCGCCTCCAGCCCGTCCACGCCGGTGAGGGTGAAGAACCCGTCGCGCATCCGGGTCCGCTCCCCGGCGGCGCAGAGCCCGAAGTCGTAGAGCTCCCGCCCGAGTTCCGGCCGGCGCAGCCCGAACACCTCGATCGCGCAGCTCATCTCGAAGGGGTTCGAGTTCTCGTCGACGACGAGGACGACACGGTGCGCGCCCCGCACGGCGGGGGACGGGGCCCGGTCGGCGAGCGGTGCGCCTCCCGCCGGACCGGGTTGAGAGGATCGTTGCGCCATATGCGATTTCTAGCACTCGTCCGGATGCCGGGCCAGGCCGAGGATGGGTCCATGAGCAGCGACCCCGTCTCCCTGTCCGGCGCCCTGGCCTCCTTCAGCGACCTGTGGAGCCCGCGCATCGTCACCGCCGTCAACGACTACGACGTACGCATCGCCAAGGTCGAGGGCGAGCACGTCTGGCACGTCCACGACCACACCGACGAGTTCTTCCTGGTCCTGGAGGGCGAGCTGACCATCGCGCTCCGGGAGGCGGCCGGCGAACGGACCGTCGTCCTGCCCAAGGGCTCCGTCTTCACCGTGCCGCGCGGCACGGAGCACAAGCCGGTCGCCCCGCACGGCGCCTCGATCCTGATGTTCGAGCCCACCGGCACCCTCACCGTCGGCGACCGCCACGACGAGGTCCCGGACCATGTGGACGCGACCACGGGACACGCGCTGAGCTGAGTGCCGGCGCGTGGTGGCACCCTTGATCCATGAACGACTCCGCCCCGGCCCCCGCAACCCGCCGCGTCCGTGTCCGTGCCCCTGAGCTGATCGGTAAAGGCGGCTGGCTGAACACGGGTGGAAAGGACGTGACACTCGCGGAGCTGCGCGGTAAGTGCGTTGTTGTAGATTTTTGGACGTTTTGCTGCATCAACTGCCTGCACGTCCTCGACGAGTTGCGGGAGCTGGAGGAGAAGCACCGCGACACCGTGGTGATCATCGGGGTGCACTCGCCCAAGTTCGTGCACGAGGCCGAGCACCAGGCGGTCGTCGACGCCGTCGAGCGGTACGGGGTCGAGCACCCGGTGCTGGACGATCCCGAGCTCGACACCTGGAAGCAGTACGCCGTGCGCGCGTGGCCGACGCTCGTCGTGATCGACCCCGAGGGGTACGTGGTCGCCCAGCACGCCGGGGAGGGGCACGCGCACGCCATCGCCCGGCTGGTGGAGGAGCTGGAGACCGAGCACGAGGCCAAGGGGACCCTGCGGCGCGGTGACGGGCCGTACGTGGCGCCCGAGCCCGAGCCGACCGTGCTGCGCTTCCCCGGCAAGGCGCTCGCCCTGCCGAACGGGAACCTGCTGGTCAGCGACACCACCCGACACCAGCTCGTGGAGCTGGCGGAGGACGGGGAGTCGGTGATCCGGCGGATCGGCTCCGGTGCGCGCGGCTTCGTGGACGGGACGGCCGCGGAGGCCGGCTTCAGCGAGCCTCAGGGTCTCGCCCTGCTCGACGACGGCACGGTCGTCGTCGCGGACACCGTGAACCACGCCCTGCGCCGCCTGGACCTGGCCTCCGGCGAGGTCACGACGCTCGCGGGCACCGGCCGCCAGTGGTGGCAGGGGTCGCCGACGTCCGGGCCCGCGCGCGAGGTGGACCTGTCGTCGCCGTGGGACGTGGCCGTGTTCGGCGGACGGGTGTGGATCGCGATGGCCGGGGTCCACCAGCTGTGGGCGTACGACCCCGCGCGGGGCACGGTCGGCGTCGCCGCGGGCACGACCAACGAGGGGCTGGTCGACGGGCCGGCCGAGGAGGCCTGGTTCGCGCAGCCCTCCGGGCTCGCCGCCACCGCCGACCGGCTCTGGCTCGCGGACTCCGAGACGTCGGCGCTGCGCTGGGTCGACCTCGACGGGACGGTGCACACCGCGGTGGGGACCGGGCTCTTCGACTTCGGGCACCGTGACGGTCCGGCCGGACAGGCGCTGCTGCAGCACCCGTTGGGGGTGACGGCGCTGCCCGACGGTTCGGTGGCCGTCAGCGACACGTACAACCACGCTCTGCGTCGCTACGACCCGGCGACGGGTGAGGTGACCACGCTCGCCACGGACGTGCGGGAGCCGAGCGACGCGGTGCTCGTCGGGGACGACATCGTGGTGGTGGAGTCGGCGCGCCACCGGCTGACGCGGTTGCGGCTGCCCGAGGAGGCCGTGCGGGTCGAGGCGGTCGCCCACCACACTCGGCGGGCGGCCACCGAGGTCGCGCCGGGTGAGCTGCGCCTGGACGTGATCTTCCAGGCTCCGGCCGGTCAGAAGCTCGACACCCGCTACGGTCCGTCGACCCGTCTGCTGGTCTCCTCGACGCCGCCCGGGCTGCTGCGGGGCGGCGAGGGCGCGGGGACCGACCTCTCGCGCGTGCTGGAGCTCGATCCGGCGGTGCCGGAGGGCGTCCTGCACGTGTCGGCGATGGCGGCGTCCTGCGACGACGACCCGGCCAACGAGTACCCGGCCTGCCATGTGCACCAGCAGGACTGGGGTGTGCCGGTCCGGCTCACCGCGTCGGGTACGGACCGGCTGCCGCTGGTTCTCGCCGGCATGGACGAGTGAGGGGCGGTCCCGGGCCGGCCGTCGCCGGCCCGGGGCGTCCGGCCGTGTGGGTGCTCGGGCGCGTGAGTGCTCAGGCGCCGTATCCGTTGCTGTAGCCGCCCGGGTGGTGGCGCTCCTCCTCCACCACCGGGGTGGTGGGCGGCACCACGACGCGCCTGCGCCGGGCGATGCTGCTGAAGGTCGCCACCCCGATCAGTCCGACGATCATGAATATGACGCCGACGAGGTCGAGGTTGACCCCCTTCATGTTCCAGTCGGTCGCGAACGTGAGGATCGCTCCTGCGGCGATCAGGATGATGCATCCGCCCAGGCCCATGAGTGTCGCCTCCTTGGCTCGGCATCCCGGAGCAGACACGGTGTCTTCCCGGGCCCGACCCGGGTACCCGGCTCGGGCCCGGCCATGCGGAGGCGATCGCTCGTCGTGGCGGTACGGGTGGGTGAACTAGCCCTCCAGGAAGGCCACCAGGGCGTTGGCCAGGAGGAACGGGTCGTCGGCGCCGCAGAGTTCGCGGGCGCTGTGCATGGACAGGATGGCCACGCCGATGTCGACGGTCCTGATGCCGTGCCGTGCCGCGGTGATGGGGCCGATGGTGGTGCCGCAGGGCATGGCGTTGTTGGAGACGAAGGTCTGGAAGCGCACGTCGGCCTTCTCGCACGCGGCGGCGAACACGGCGCGGCCCGAACCGTCGGTGGCGTAGCGGTTGTTGACGTTCACCTTGAGGATGGGGCCGCCGTTGGCGCGGGGGTGGTGCGTCGGGTCGTGCCGCTCCGCGTAGTTGGGGTGGACCGCGTGGCCCGTGTCGGAGGACAGACAGACGGTGCCCGCGAAGGCGCGTGCCCGGTCCTCCAGGGAGCCGCCGCGCGCGAGCACCGAGCGTTCCAGCACATTGCCCAGGAGCGGTCCGTCGGCGCCGGTGTCGCTCTGTGAGCCGTTCTCCTCGTGGTCGAAGGCCGCGAGGACGGGGATGTGGTCGAGCCGCGAGTCGGCCGTGGCGACCGCGGTCAGGGCGGCGGTGCCCGCGTGCACGGACAGCAGGTTGTCCATGCGCGGGCCCGCCAGCAGTTCTCTGTCGCGGCCCAGGTAGGCGGGGCGTTCGACGGAGTGGGTCATCAGGTCCCAGCCGGTGACCTCGCCCGCCGGCAGTCCGGACTCCTCCTCCAGGAAGGCGATCAGGTCGCCCTCGCGGGGTTCGCCGAGTCCCCAGACGGGCTGCATGTGGCGCTGCTTGTCGAGCTTGAGTCCGTCGGCGGTGACAGAGCGGTCCAGGTGGATGGCGAGCTGGGGTACGCGGAGCAGGGGGCGGTCGATGTTCACCAGGCGGGTGGAGCCGTCCCGCAGCGAGAGCCGGCCCGCGAGGCCGAGGTCCCGGTCCAGCCAGGAGTTCAGCAGGGGGCCGCCGTAGATCTCGACGGCCACCTGGCGCCAGCCGTGCGCGCCGGTGTCGGGCTGCGGCTTCACGCGCAGGTTCGGGGAGTCGGTGTGTGCGCCCACGATCCGGAAGGGGGTGTGGGGCTCGGCGCCCTCCGGCACGTACCAGGCGACGATGGCGCCTCCGCGCAGTACGTACTTCCCGCCGCTCGTCCCGTCCCACGCGTCGGTCTCGGCGACCTGGCGGAATCCGGCCTTCTCCAGACGCTCGGCTGCGTTCGCCACCGCGTGGTACGGCGTCGGGCTGGCTGCCAGGAAGGACATGAGGTCGTCGGTGTGGCCGCGGTCGAAGCGGGCGGGTGTACTCATGGGTTCACCTTAACGACGCACGACGGCCCGCTCCCGGCGATGGGGAACGGGCCGTCGTAAGGGGGATGTGAAAGGCGGACACCTGACCGGAAGGACAGGTTCTGGTTGGGTGTCCGCCCGGCTCCGCGCAGGCTCTAGAACGCGGCCTCGTCGAGCTCCATCAGGTCCAGGTCCACGCCCTCGGCGAGCTTGCGCGCGCCGGTCACGCCGGGCAGGACGTTGGCGGCGAAGAACTTCGCGGCCGCGATCTTGCCGGTGTAGAAGGGCTTGTCCTTGGCGGAGGCGGTCTCCAGCTTCTCGGCGGCGACGGCGGCACCGCGCAGCAGCAGGTAGCCGACGATGACGTCACCGGAGGCGAGCAGCAGGCGGGTCGTGTTCAGGCCCACCTTGTAGATGTTCTTGACGTCCTGCTCGGTGGCCGCGAGGTCGGTCAGCATCAGGCCGACGATCGCCTCCAGCTCGACGGCCGCCTTGGCGAGCTGCTCACGGGCGGCGGAGAGGTTCTCGCCGCCGGTGCCGAGCGCGAGGAACGACTTGATGTCCTCGGCGATCGAGTTCAGCGCGGCGCCCTGGTTGCGGACGATCTTGCGGAAGAAGAAGTCCTGGCCCTGGATCGCGGTCGTGCCCTCGTACAGGGTGTCGATCTTGGCGTCGCGGATGTACTGCTCGATCGGGTACTCCTGCAGGAAGCCGGAGCCGCCGAAGGTCTGCAGCGACTGGGCGAGCTGCTCGTAGCCCTTCTCGGAGCCGTAACCCTTGACGATCGGCAGGAGCAGGTCGTTCAGGGCCTCCAGGGCGGCGGTGTCCTCGCCCGCGGCCTCCTTGAGCATGATCTCGTCCTGGACGGCCGCCGTGTGCAGCACCAGGGCGCGCATGCCCTCCGCGTACGCCTTCTGCGTCATCAGCGAGCGGCGCACGTCCGGGTGGTGCGTGATGGTGACCTTGGGGGCGGCCTTGTCCATGAAGTTGGCGAGGTCCTGGCCCTGGACGCGCTCCTTGGCGTACTCCAGGGCGTTCAGGTAGCCGGTGGAGAGGGTGGAGATCGCCTTCGTGCCGACCATCATGCGGGCGAACTCGATGATGCGGAACATCTGGCGGATGCCGTCGTGCTTCTCGCCGATCAGCCAGCCCTTGGCGGGGTGGCGGTCGCCGAAGGTCATCTCGCACGTGTTGGAGGCCTTGAGGCCCATCTTGTGCTCGACGTTCGTCGCGTACGCGCCGTTGCGCTCGCCCAGCTCGCCGGTCTCGAAGTCGAAGAGGTACTTCGGGACGAGGAAGAGGGACAGGCCCTTGGTGCCGGGGCCGGCGCCCTCGGGGCGGGCGAGGACGTAGTGGAGGATGTTCTCCTCCATGTCGTGCTCACCGGACGTGATGAAGCGCTTCACGCCCTCGATGTGCCAGGAGCCGTCCTCCTGCTGGATCGCCTTGGTGCGGCCGGCGCCGACGTCCGAACCGGCGTCGGGCTCGGTGAGCACCATGGTGGAGCCCCAGGTCTTGTCGACCGCGATCTGGGCCCACTTCTTCTGCTCCTCGGTGCCCTCCTCGAAGAGGATGCGGGCGAAGGCCGGGCCGGAGGAGTACATCCACACGGCCGGGTTGGCGCCGAGGATCAGCTCCGCGTAGGCCCAGATGAGGGACGGCGGGGCGGTGGTGCCGCCGATCTCCTCGGGCAGGCCGAGACGCCAGTACTCGGAGTCCATGAAGGCCTTGTAGCTCTTCTTGAAGGACGCGGGCACGGGCGCCGTGTTGGTCTCCGGGTCGAAGACCGGCGGGTTGCGGTCGGCGTCGGCGAAGGACTCGGCCAGCTCGTTCTCCGAGAGGCGGGTCAGCTCCTCGAGGATGCTCTTGGCGGTGTCGGTGTCCATCTCCCCGAACGGGCCGGCGCCGTACAGCTTGTCGCGCCCGAGCACCTCGAAGAGGTTGAACTCGATGTCGCGGAGATTCGACTTGTAGTGCCCCATGGCGACGGCTCCGTAAGGGATCGGCGAGGCACTGACTCCTCGCAGCTAGTTCACGTACCAACAAGTAGCTACGATGATGCTACCCGTCAGTAATAAGAATCAACCCCTGATGGTCCATATGTGGCCCACTACTCTTTGACGCATGTACGGCTATGACCAGAACGCGGGAGCCCAGCAGGGGTATGCCCAGCCCCAGGGGAACATCCCCGGACAGACGCCGGGCGGCCAGATGCCCGGCGGGTACGGCCAGCAGCCGCCGCTCTACCCGGAGCCGTCCCCGCCGTCGCTCGCGGACGCGGTCCGCGCCTTCACCACGGGCTCGATGGCCGCGGAGGACTTCCAGCAGGTCTTCGCGACGTCGAAGGTGTACTGCCCGCGCGGTGACAACCCCGGATTCCTGGCGCTGCACAACACCCAGCAGCCGGTCATCCCCATGTTCACCTCCCTCAAGGAACTGCGCCGCTACGCCGGCAAGGAGTCCAAGTACTTCGTGATCACCGGTGCCGAGGTGATCGACCTCCTCCCCACCGGCTACGGCTTCGTGCTCGACATGGAAGGCGAGCACCGCATGGTCTTCGACGCCAAGGCCGTCGAGCAGATGGTCGACTTCGCGATGCGCCGGATGTACGGATAGCCGCACGACAACCGAAGAGGGACCGGCTCCGCGAGGAGCCGCCACGCGGACGCCCGGAGGGAATGCCCTCCGGGCGTCGTTCGTTAGGGGTGGCAGAAAGTTCAACAATCAACTAACCTCGAACCACAAGGAGGTACCGACCATGCCTGCAGTGACCGTCGAGAACCCGCTGACCCTGCCCCGTGTGGCCGCGCCGGCCGACGCCGTGTCCCGCCCCGTGCTGACCGTGGCGACGGCGCCCAGCGGTTTCGAGGGTGAGGGCTTCCCGGTTCGCCGCGCGTTCGCCGGGATCAACTACCGCCACCTCGACCCGTTCATCATGATGGACCAGATGGGCGAGGTGGAGTACGCGCCGGGCGAGCCCAAGGGCACCCCCTGGCACCCCCACCGCGGCTTCGAGACCGTGACCTACATCATCGACGGGATCTTCGACCACCAGGACTCCAACGGTGGCGGCGGCACCATCACCAACGGCGACACCCAGTGGATGACCGCGGGCTCGGGCCTCCTGCACATCGAGGCCCCGCCGGAGTCCCTCGTCATGTCCGGCGGCCTCTTCCACGGCCTCCAGCTGTGGGTGAACCTCCCGGCCAAGGACAAGATGATGGCGCCGCGGTACCAGGACATCCGCGGTGGCACGGTCCAGCTGCTGAGCACCCCCGACGGCGGCGCGCTGCTGCGCGTCATCGCCGGTGAGCTCGACGGTCACCAGGGTCCGGGCATCACGCACACGCCGATCACCATGGTCCACGCGACCCTGGCGCCCGGCGCGGAGATCACACTCCCGTGGCGCGAGGACTTCAACGGTCTCGCCTACGTCCTCGCCGGACGGGGCTCGGTCGGCACGGAGCGCCGCCCGGTCCACATGGGCCAGACCGCGGTGTTCGGCGCCGGCGGCTCGCTCACCGTGCGCGCCGACGAGAAGCAGGACGCCCACACGCCGGACCTGGAGGTCGTCCTCCTCGGCGGGCAGCCGATCCGTGAGCCCATGGCGCACTACGGCCCCTTCGTGATGAACACCCGCGAGGAGCTCCAGCAGGCCTTCGAGGACTTCCAGAAGGGCCGCCTGGGGACCATCCCGGCGGTGCACGGGATGTCCGGCACGCTGTAGGCCTGACGTCCGGGGCACGCTCCGGGACGGGATGTCCGGGGCACGCTCCGGGACGGCGGGAGCGGCGGCGGCCGAGCGGCGGACGACGCGAGGGCGGCAAGGGCGGCGAGCCCTTGCCGCCCTCCCCCTTTCGGACGTCCCGGGGCGACGCCGTGGCCGGTGCGTGATCGGCTGGCACCGTGCAGCTACTCCCCGAAGGCGCCAGGAAGCTGGCCGCCTGGTGTGCCGTGATCCTGCTCGTCGCCGGCGTCGGGTGGGTCGGGATCCAGCTGTGCGGGGAGTTCCGTACGGCGGTCACCCCGGTGCTGCTCGCCCTGCTGGGCACCGCGCTGCTCGGCCCGCTGTACCGGCGGCTGCTGCGGATGCGGGTCAACCGGTCGCTGGCCGCCGGACTCACCTGCGTCGCGGTGGTCCTGATCGTCGGCGGCGCCGTCTACATCGTCGTCGCCGCGCTCATCGACACGGGCGACCAGATCGTCGCCTCGCTGAAGCAGGCCGGGAAGTCCCTCGCCGAGCACTTCGGCGCGGCCGGGACCTCGCTGGAGGACCTCGCGTCCAACTCCAAGGAACTGCTGACCAAGTTCGGCGGCACGGCCGCGTCCAACGTCATCAGCGGGGTCAGCGTCGTCGGCGAGACCATCGCCGTGGCCGTACTCGCCCTGTTGCTCGTCTTCTTCTTCCTGCGGGACTCGCACCGGGTGGCCGGAACGCTCAGGTCGCTCGCGCCGCGGGGTACCGCCGACGTCGTCGAGGCCATGGCCCGCCGTGCCTTCCAGGCCGTCGAGGGATTCATGCGCGGGACGACCCTCATCGCGCTCATCGACGCCGTGTGCATCACCGTCGGACTGCTGATCCTGCGGGTGCCGGGCGCGGTGGGACTCGGCGCGCTCGTGCTGGTGGGGGCGTACATCCCCTACCTCGGCGCGTTCATCTCCGGCGCGGTGGCGGTGCTGGTCGCGCTCGCCGACCGCGGGTTCGTCATCGCGCTGTGGGCCCTCGGCGTCGTCCTCGCCGTGCAGGTCCTGGAAGGGCACGTGCTCCAGCCGATGATCCAGAGCCGCACCGTGCAGATGCATCCCGCGGTGGTGATGCTGGCCATCACGGCGGGCGCGTCCGTCGCGGGAATCCTCGGCATGCTGTTCGCCGTGCCTCTGACGGCGGCCGGCTTCGGGGTACTGCACGAACTCCGTACGCGCTACGGGTCCGAGACGTCCGAGGCCCCCGAGGCGTCCTGAGCCCCTGCGCCGCGCCCGGCCTCAGCCGTCCTCGGCGACCTGCGCGCCGGCCTCGTGGAACTCGAACCAGATGCTCTTCCCCTCGCCCCTGGGATCCACGCCCCAGGCGTCCGCGAGGAGCTCCACGAACACCAGCCCCCGCCCGGAGGACGCCAGCTCCCCCGGGTGGCGCCGGTGCGGCAGGTCGTCGCTCGCGTCGGAGACCTCCACCCGCAGCCGCCGTCCGTCCGGGCCGCCCGCCACCTCGGCGACGATCAGCGCGTCGGTGTCGGTGTGCACCAGGACGTTCGTGATCAGTTCGGAGACGAGCAGGACCGCCCCGTCGAACTGGTCCTCTGAGGCCCAGTCGTGGAGCAGCTCCCGCAGCTGCTGGCGGGCCCCGGCGATCGCCTCGGGCTCGGCCTGCGCCACGGTCAGCATCGTGCGGCGCACCGGCGGCGGTGCGAGCGTCACGGTGTCGTCGCAGCCGCAGCCCGGTCCCTGCCGGCACAGCAGCACGACGGCGATGTCGTCCTCCCGCCGGTCGGCGAGCGGCCCGGTGGTGTGGTGCGAGGAGGGCCCGTGCACGACCTGGACGAGCGCGTCGGCCAGGGACTCCATGTCGCCTTCGTGGGCCTCCAGGGCCCGGCGGATACGGCGCCAGCCGGTGTCGAGGTCGTGACCGCCGGTCTCGATGAGCCCGTCGGTGCAGATCAGCATGGTCTCGCCCGGTTCCAGGACGAGCCGGGTCGTGGGGTAGTCGGCGTCCGGGTCGACGCCCAGCGGCAGCCCGCCCGCCGTCGGCCGCATCAGCACCGTTCCGTCGGCCATGCGTATAGCGGGGTCCGGGTGCCCGGCGCGGGCGATGTCGAGCGTCCCGGTCGCCGGGTCGACCTCGACGTAGAGGCAGGTCGCGAAGCGGGTGTCGTCGGGATCCCCGTCGTCCGCGCCGCCGCTCGACCCGTAGGTCACCGAGTCGGTGACCCCGTACAGGAAGCGTGAGGCCCGGGAGAGCACCGCGTCGGGGCGGTGGCCCTCGGAGGCGTACGCGCGCAGCGCGATGCGCAGCTGGCCCATCAGGCCCGCCGCGCGGACGTCGTGGCCCTGGACGTCGCCGATGACCAGCGCGAAGCGGCCTCCGCCGGACTTCGTCCGGGCGCTCCCCCCGGGCAGCGGGATCATGTCGTACCAGTCGCCGCCGACCTGGAGGCCGCCGCCGGTGGGGACATAGCGCGCGGCGATGGTCATGCCCGGTATCCGGGGGCCCAGCATGGGCATCATCGAGCGTTGCAGGCCGTCGGTGAGTGCCCGCTCGGTCTCGGCGGCCCCGGCGCGCGACAGGGCCTGCGCGAGCATGCGGGCGACGGTCGTGAGGACCGATCGCTCGTCGGGCGTGAAGCTGACGGGGTACGTGAAGGCCGCCATCCACGCCCCCATGGTGCGGCCCGCGACGGTCAGCGGCAGGAACGCCCAGGAGTGCCGTCCGAAGTGCTTGGCGAGCGGCCAGGAGACCGGATAGCGGTCCCGGTAGTCGTCGGGCGAGGACAGGTAGACGGCACGGCCCGTGCGGACGACCTCCGCGGCCGGGTAGTCGGTGGCCAGCGCCATGTGCGAGAAGGGGCTCTCGGCCCCCGGCTGGTGCCCGTGGTGGCCGATGACCGTCAGCCGGTCGCCCTCGGCGCCGAAGACGGCGAGTCCGTCGGGGGAGAACCCGGGCATGGACAGGCCGGCCGCGACCCGCAGCACCTCGGCCGTCGACCGGGCCTCGGCCAGCGCGCGGCCCGCGTCCAGCAGGAACGCCTCCCGCGAGCGGCGCCAGTCGCCGGTGACCGGGGTGCGCGCGGCGGCGCCCGGCGGCTGCTCGGAGACCTCCTGGAGGGTGCCGATGAGCTCGAACTCGCCGGTCTTCGGGTCCACGATCGGCTTGGAGCGGCTGCGGACGGTGCGGAGCACCCGGCCGTGCCCGTCCATGATCCGCATCCGGGCCTCGGCCAGGGTGCCCTCGGCGACGGCGAGCTGGACGACCCCGTCGATCTCGTTCCAGTCGACGGGGTGGAAATGGGAGCGCGCGCCCGCCTCGGTGAGGGTCGCCGGCTCCGCGGGCAGGCCGATCAGCCGGGCGGCCTCTGCGTCGAAGGTGACCAGACCGGCGGCGTTGTCCCAGCGCCACAGGCCGGTCGCGAGGGCGGCGAGGACATCCCCCACGCCGGGCAGGGGCTCACCAGTGCGCATGGCCCCACTGTAAGAAGAGGTGATCGCCGCCTGCCACCGAGAGTATTGGGGAGTGGCGATCCTGGGGTGCCCGGTACCCTTGGGGGGTCCGGGCCCCGGCCCAGGACGTTTCACGTGAAACAGACCCCGATCCGCGAAGACTGGATGAACGACGATGCATCGGTACAGGTCCCACACCTGCGGCGAGCTCCGCGCCTCTGACGTCGAGAGCGACGTCCGGCTGAGCGGCTGGCTGCACAATCGCCGAGACCTGGGCGGCATCCTCTTCATCGATCTGCGCGACCACTACGGCATCACGCAGCTCGTCGCCCGCCCCGGTACGCCCGCCTACGAGGCACTGGACAAGGTCTCCAAGGAGTCCACCGTCCGCATCGACGGCAAGGTCGTCTCACGCGGCGCGGAGAACGTGAACCCCGACCTGCCCACCGGCGAGATCGAGGTCGAGGTCGGCGAGGTCGAACTGCTCGGCGCCGCCCAGCCGCTGCCCTTCACGATCAACGCCGAGGACGGCGTCAACGAGGAGCGGCGCCTGGAGTACCGCTTCCTCGACCTGCGCCGCGAGCGCATGCACCGCAACATCCTGCTGCGGACGGCCGTGATCTCGGCGATCCGTCACAAGATGACGGCGCTCGGCTTCAACGAGATGGCGACCCCGATCCTCAGCGCCACCTCCCCCGAGGGTGCGCGCGACTTCGTGGTGCCCTCCCGTCTCAACCCCGGCAAGTTCTACGCCCTGCCGCAGGCCCCGCAGCAGTTCAAGCAGCTGCTGATGATCTCCGGCTTCGACCGCTACTTCCAGATCGCGCCCTGCTTCCGCGACGAGGACGCCCGCGCGGACCGCTCGCCGGGCGAGTTCTACCAGCTCGACGTCGAGATGTCGTTCGTCGAGCAGGAGGACGTCTTCCAGCCGATCGAGAAGCTGATGACCGAGCTGTTCGAGGAGTTCGGCAACGGCCGTCATGTGACGTCCCCGTTCCCGCGCATCCCGTTCCGCGAGGCGATGCTGAAGTACGGCTCCGACAAGCCGGACCTGCGCGCCCAGCTGGAGCTTGTCGACATCACCGACATCTTCGAGGGCTCGGAGTTCAAGGCGTTCGCGGGCAAGCACGTGCGTGCCCTGCCGGTGCCGGACGTCGCCGCGCAGCCCCGCAAGTTCTTCGACCAGCTCGGTGACTTCGCCGTCACCCTGGGCGCGAAGGGCCTGGCCTGGATCCGCGTCGCCGAGGACGGCTCGCTGACGGGTCCGATCGCGAAGTTCCTCACCGAGGAGAACGTCGCCGAGCTGACCAAGCGTCTCTCGCTGGCGGCCGGCCACGCGGTGTTCTTCGGCGCGGGCGAGTTCGACGAGGTCTCGAAGATCATGGGCGCGGTGCGCGTCGAGGCCGCCAAGCGTGCCGGGCACTTCGAGGAGGACGTCTTCCGGTTCTGCTGGATCGTCGACTTCCCGATGTACGAGAAGGACGAGGACACCGGCAAGATCGACTTCTCGCACAACCCGTTCTCGATGCCGCAGGGGGGTCTGGAGGCCCTGGAGACCCAGGACCCGCTGGACATCCTCGGCTGGCAGTACGACATCGTCTGCAACGGCGTGGAACTGTCCTCCGGCGCCATCCGGAACCACGAGCCCGACATCATGCTCAAGGCCTTCGAGATCGCGGGCTACGACCGTGAGACCGTCGAGGAGCAGTTCGCGGGCATGCTCCGCGCCTTCCGCTTCGGCGCCCCGCCGCACGGCGGCATCGCCCCGGGCGTGGACCGCATCGTCATGCTCCTCGCGGACGAGCCGAACATCCGCGAGACGATCGCGTTCCCGCTCAACGGCAACGCGCAGGACCTGATGATGGGCGCGCCCACGGAGCTCGACGAGACCCGTCTGCGCGAGCTGAACCTCTCCGTGCGCAAGCCGCAGCCGAAGTAGGCCCCAGCACCCGAGTGGCCCGGAACCGACGTCGGTTCCGGGCCATTCCGCGTGGCCTTGCAGAACCACAGTCCGCACCCATGCTGCTGACAGGTGGGAACCCTACGGTCCGGTTCATGACTGAGACCCAAGGACCCGCGCACAAACGGAACATGACGCGACGCAAGGTCGTCGTCGCAGGTGGAGCGGCCGTGGCGGCCGTGGGCGTGGGCGGCGGCATCGCCGTGAACGCGTTCGCGGGCGAGACGGCCTCCGGCACCTCCGCCGCGGACGCCTCGTCGAGCGCCGAGACCTGTTACACGCTGACCTCGGAGACCACCGAGGGTCCGTACTACATCGACGCGGACAAGATCCGCCAGGACATCACCGAGGACCAGGAGGGCATCCCCATGACCCTCAAGCTCAAGGTGATCGACGCCGAGACCTGCAAGCCCGTCAAGAACGCGGCGGTCGACATCTGGCACTGCACCGCGCTGGGCGTCTACTCCGGCTACGAGTCGATGGGCAGCGGCGGAGGCGGCGGCGCCCCGACGGGTGCCCCCACCGACGCACCCTCAGGGACGCCCACCGGCACCCCGACCGGCGAGCCCCCGTCCGGCGGTCCCTCCGGTGGCGGCGGCCACTCCGAACCCACCGACGACGAGCGCTATCTGCGCGGCACCTGGAAGACCGACAAGCACGGCTACGTCACCTTCAAGACCGTGTTCCCGGGCTGGTACCAGGGCCGCTGCGTCCACATCCACGTGAAGGTCCACGTGGACGGCACCTGGACCGACGCGGGCTACGAGGGCGGCCACACCTGTCACACCGGCCAGCTCTTCTTCGACGAGAAGTCGGTCCTGGCCGCGGCCGAGGTGGCCCCGTACGCGACGAACACCACCACGCGCACGACCCTCACCGAGGACACGATCTACCCCCAGAACGGGCATGCGGGCGGTCTCCTCCGCCTCGACTACAGCAGGAAGAACATCGCCAAGGGCGTCCACGCGCATCTGACGATGGGCGTCGCCCCGGACGAGACCCACGACAGCACGGACACCCAGCCGAGCGCGTCGGCGTCGGCCTCGTAGCACCGTCCGCGGAACTCGGGGCCGTCCGGGGCCGCGCGGTGCCCCGGGCGGTCCCTCACCCCGGCCGCTCAGGTGTCGTAGGTGCCGTCCCACGGCTCGCCGAAGCCGAGCCGGTCCGGGTAGAGCTCGGCCCACTCGCCGTCCTCGTCCGATCCGCTCAGCAGGCCGAAGAGCACTCCGTCGACGGTGAGTTGGAAGGGGCGGACGGCGATGTCCGTGTAGGAGCGGCGGGGCAGGCTGCGCAGCAGCTTCGCCAGGTGGATCCGGGCCTGCGCGAGGACCGAGTCGTCGCCGTCGGGATTGCGCTGCTGCTCGGCCCAGGTGCCGGCGCACCAGATCTCCGAGTCGCGGTACCGGCCCTCGACGTCGAAGGTGTGGAGCACCGTGTAGAGGCGTTTGTGCTCTTCCCAGCCGTCGTCGGGACGGAAGCCTTCAGGGAAGGCGTACGTGATCGATGCCAGGAACTGACCGTCCGCGTACCGGCCGATGGTCTCGGTGCGGTGCTTCGGCTCGTAGGCGATCGGGATGACCTCGGGGACTGCCATGGCGGAAACCATACGGGTGAGCGCGGACATGCCAGCGCCGGGGTCCACTCCGGATCCGAGGAGCGGACGGCGCCCGTTCGCTCCGGGCCGCCACCGGCGCCCGGGTGCCCCGTCACCGGCTCGGCGGGCGGGGGACGAGCGACGACGACAAGGGCGCCCGGGACATCAAGTCCCGGGCGCCCCGGCCGATGTGCGCGCCCGTCAGGAGAGGAACTTGTAGCCGCTCCAGCCGGTCGCGATCTTCGTGCGGGAGCCGAAGGATCCCTTGCCGTCACCGCTGTTGCGGTACAGGTTTCCGCTGCTGTCGCGGGAGACCAGATCGGCCTTGCCGTCGTCGGTGATGTCGCCGACGCCGACGACGGCGTTGTAGGAGCCGCCCCAGTCGCCGAACAGCTTCGCCCGGGCGGCGAAGGTGCCGTCCCCCTTGCCGTGGTAGCGGTAGAGGGTGTTGGAGGTGTCCTGGGCGAGCAGGTCGCCGATGCCGTCGCCGTCGAGATCGCCGGCGCCGACGATCTTCTTGTAGCCCTTCCAGTTGTCGTAGAGCTTCACGCGCGCGGACAGGCCGCCCGTGCTCGTCCCCTTGTACAGGTAGACGGTTCCGGTGGACGCGGTGCGTGCGATCAGGTCCGGGCGGCCGTCGCCGGTCATGTCGCCGGGCGAGGTCAGGACGTCGTACTGCGTCCAGCCGCTCGTGGCGAGCGTCGTGTACGACGTCGTCGGCTTGACGGCGGCGTTGCAGCCCGGCTTGTACAGGCGCAGGGCCCCGCTGCTCAGCCGTACGAGGACGTCGTTGCAGCGGTCGCCGTTCAGGTCGCCGAAGGGGACCGCCTTGATGGAGGTGGCCCATCCGGTGCCGGTGGTCTTGTCGCCGAACGTGCCCCTTCCGGTGCCCTGTTGGACGGTCAGTCCGCCGGAGGAGTTGAGGGTGAGCAGGTCACCCCTGCCGTCCGGGCCGTCGGGGCTGCCGAAGTCGTGGCGTACCGCGGCTCCCCTGAGCAGGAAGCCCTCGCCGGACGTCACCGTGACGGGGGCCGAGGTGCCCAGACCGGTCGCCTTCAGCGTCCAGGTGAATTCCCCGTTGGGGAAGTGGGTGCCGCCGGAGGTCTTGCCGTTCCAGTTCGCGGACAGCTGGGCGGAGACCGCGCCGCCGGTGAGCGTACGGGTGGCCCTGCCGGTCGCACCGCTCTGCACCGAGGTGAAGGTCAGCGACCAGGAGGTGACCGGGCGGGACAGCTGCCAGTCGCCGGTCCAGGCGGTGGACGCGCCCGGCTCGACGTAGCTGCCGGCCTCGCCGCGGAAGGCGGTCGTCGCGGACGGCGTGATGCCGGTGGTGGCGACGTGCGTCTGCTGGAACGAGTCGGTCCAGGCGACCAGGCCCGTGTACTCGTCGACGGTCCACCGGTAACGGCGGTCCGTGGCCGGACCGGTGCCCGGGACGTCGGAGGCGATCACGCGGGTGGCTCCGGTGGACGCCTGGGTCAGCACGAGCTGCCCGGTGGTGTGGTCGTGCCGCACGGTGAACCCGTCGCCGAGCAGCACATCGCCGGGCTGCACGGCCTTCGACGTACCGGCCTTGGTGTCGTACACACCGGCCGAGGCCGACTGGCACGACCAGTACACCCAGCGGCCCGCAGCCTGGAGTTCGCTCGGTACACAGCCGAGGCCCGGGACCGTGACCGTGGAGAGGGTCTTCTCCTCGGCCAGGCTGTAGGAGGTGAGCTTGCCGGTCGTGGAGGTGGCGCTCCACAGTGTCGAGCCGTTCAGGGCGGCGGCCCGGACCGAGCGCTTCAGCTGCTGGCCGTAGCCGAACTCGCCGACGTACTGCATCGGGGTCGAGCCACCGGAGTTGTAGACCGCGTAGCCGTCGGAGACATCGACGACGGAGCCGCCCGTGGTGCCGAACTCCAGTGTGTCGTTGGACCATTCGTCGCCGATGGCGACCAGCCGGTCGGCGTTCTCCAGTCCGCTGCCGCCCTCGTCACCGTCGTAGAAGGTGCCGAGGTACACGTCCTCGGGCGCCGTGCCGCTGTTGCCCCACATCGCGGCGCAGGTGGTGCCCGGGTACGGGCACACGGGCCGCACCGAGTCGCCGGTCCTGGGGGCGGACGCGGTCAGTTCGGTGCTGCCGTTCGTCGTGAGCGTGCGCACGGTCGTGGTGTCCGAGGTGCTGCTCGTGCTGTCCTCCGCCACGCGCAGGCTGCCGCGGCTGAGCGCCAGGCCCGTCTTGGCGTTCTCGTACGGCACCACCTTGCGCACCTTCTCCAGGCGCGGGGTGCCGTCGGCGAAGAGGCCGACGCGCTGGACCCACCAGTCCGCCGCGCCGGTGCCACCGGTGACGAGGGCGTCGCCCTCAGGGGTGGCCACCGGGTTCCCGTAGGACCGGGTCAGCAGGGTCTTCTCGGTGCCGTCGGTCAGGGACACGGCCGTGACGCCGCCCCCGGACACACCGAGGACCAGCCAGTCGCCGACGACGACGGGGACGGGCGAGCCGGCGATCTCCTTGCCCGCCACCGGGACGGTCTCCTCGGCGAGGAGGTCGCCGCGCGGCTTGAGGTGCAGTCCGGCGGACTCCGTGTACCAGCCGACGCGGGCGTCGGTGAGGACGAGTTCCGGGGAGGCGTCCAGGCCGGTGAAGACGGGTGTGAGCTGCGCGGTCGCGAAGTCGAGGTAGCCGACGGTGTACGACTCGACGTCGCCGTTCCCGTCGCGGATCGCGTAGGCCAGGAGGAAGCCGTCCTCGTCGCCGGTGCGCGCGGCGCTCACGTTCCAGGAACCCTCGGCCGGGTAGCCGTCGACCACGCGGTCGCGCTGCTTGCCGTCGACGAGGTCCACGAGGTGCAGCCGGTAGCCGTCGAGCTGTTCGCCGTCGACGACGCCGTTCCACTCGACCGTGACGAGCGTGTCCCCGTAGGTGCCCACGTAGTCGGCCGACTGGCTCAGGTCGACGGTCCGTAGCGCGCTGTTGTCCGGGCTCCACAGGGACACCGGGTCGCCGTAGGAGGCGTGCGGCAGGGCGACGGTGTCGGCGGCCTGCCCGTACATGCCCGAGGCGCAGCGCAGCTGGATGTCCCAGCAGGTGGTGGTGGTCGGCTTGTAGACGCCGGTCGGCCCCTGCACGGTGACGGTGGTGCCGTCCTCGTAGGCCGTCCACAGCAGGCCCGCGACCCCGGCCTGACGGTGCAGGAATCCGGTCCTGCCCGCGGAGAGCAGCCGGTCGGAGCGCGGGGTGTCGCTGCTCGGATCGTCCAGCAGGATCTCCGTCGTCCCCGCCGATCCGGCCGCCGCGGCGGCCAGCGCGCTGCCGGCGCCGTCCGGGGTGCCGGCGAACAGGGTGATGGTGCCGGCCGCCAAGGCGACCGCGAGTGTGGAGACGAGGGCGGCCGGGCCGCGCCGTCTCGGGGCGTGTCTGCCCACGTGAACTGTTCCCTCCCCGCGAGGGCCCCCGCCCTCGCACAAGTGTGCGGATGCTAGCAAGGGCCGACGGGGTCCTCGCGGGGAGGCGCCGTACAGGCGCAGGCGGGCCGGTCCCGGCCCGCCTGCCGGGCGGTGCTACTTCGCCACGAACTGGGTGAGGATCGCCTGGACCTCGTAGATGTCGACGCCCTTGGTGAACGTCTTCTCGATGGGCGCCGCGGTGCCCGAGACCCAGATCTTGAGTTCGGCGTCGAGATCGAAGGTGCCGGCCGTCTCCACCGCGAAGTGGGTGACGCTGCGGTACGGGATGGAGTGGTACTCCACCTTCTTGCCGGTGATGCCCTGCTTGTCGACGAGGAGCAGACGGCGGTCGGTGAACAGGATGGTGTCGCGTATCAGCTGGTACGCGGCGTGGACCTGCTCGTTCTGGCCGAGCAGGCGCGCGAAGTCCTGCTGTGCCGCCGTCGGGTCGACGGTGTGCGCGTTTCCGAAGAGTGCCATGGATGAACCCCCCACTCAGTGGACTCACTCGTCCACTCGTGTCCCAGTGAGCCAATGGCTTCACATGATCTTCGCAATGTATACCGCCCGGAGGAGAGGGAGGCACAGAGGAGGAGAGGGTTCCGTTTGTCCTGCTCCGGGGATGCGGAAGGCCCGGGAACTGCTCGTTCCCGGGCCTCGGCCCACCGGCCGCCGCTGCTACTCCGGGGCGCCGCCGAAGCGCTCCTTGTACGTCTCCAGGTCCTCGTCCGTGAGCTTGGCGAAGAGGACCGGCGGGACGGTGAACGGGGTGCCCGCGGGCACCGAGTCCAGGGACTTCGCCTCGTCCCGCGTCACCCACGCCGCCGTGTCGTCCTGGAGGGCGAACGCCGTGCGCATGGCCTTGGAGGAGGCCGGGATGAAGGGCTCGGAGACCACCGAGTACAGGTGGATCAGGTTCATCGCCGTACGCAGGGTCAGTGCCGCGCCCTCCGGGTCGGTCTTGATCTCCAGCCAGGGGGCCTTCTCCTCCAGGTAGGAGTTGCCGGCCGACCACAGGGCGCGCAGCGCGGCCGCCGCCTTGCGGAACTGGAGGGCTTCCATCTGGGTCTCGTACTCGGCCAGCAGGCCCGCGATCTCCTCGCCGAGCTTCGCCTCCGCCTCACCGGCCGCGGCGCCCGCCGGGACCTCCTCGCCGAAGCGCTTCTTCGAGAAGGACAGCACGCGGTTGACGAAGTTGCCGAGGGTGTCGGCGAGGTCCTTGTTGACCGTGGCCGTGAAGTGCTCCCAGGTGAACGACGAGTCGTCCGACTCCGGGGCGTTGGCGATCAGGAAGTAGCGCCAGTAGTCGGCGGGCAGGATCTCCAGCGCCTGGTCGGTGAAGACGCCCCGCTTCTGCGACGTGGAGAACTTCCCGCCGTAGTACGTCAGCCAGTTGAAGGCCTTGACGTAGTCGACCTTCTTCCACGGCTCGCGCACGCCCAGCTCGGTGGCCGGGAACATGACGGTGTGGAAGGGCACGTTGTCCTTCGCCATGAACTCCGTGTAGCGCACGGTGGTGTCCACGTCGTACCACCACGACTTCCAGTCGCGGTTCTCCGGGTCCTGGTCCGCCCACTCCTTCGTCGCACCGATGTACTCGATCGGGGCGTCGAACCAGACGTAGAAGACCTTGCCCTCCGCCGCGAGCTCCGGCCAGGTGTCGGCCGGGACCGGCACGCCCCAGTCCAGGTCACGGGTGATCGCCCGGTCGTGCAGGCCCTCGTTCAGCCACTTGCGGGCGATGGAGGAGGCCAGCTGCGGCCAGTCGGCCTCGTGACGGGACACCCACTCCTCGACCTCGTGCTGGAGCTTGGACTGGAGGAGGAAGAGGTGCTTCGTCTCCCGGACCTCCAGGTCCGTCGAGCCGGAGATCGCCGAACGCGGGTTGATCAGGTCGGTCGGGTCCAGGACACGCGTGCAGTTCTCGCACTGGTCGCCACGCGCCTTGTCGTAGCCGCAGTGCGGGCAGGTGCCCTCCACATAGCGGTCCGGCAGGAAGCGGCCGTCCGCCGGCGAGTACACCTGGCGGATCGCACGCTCCTCGATGAAGCCGTTCTCGTTCAGGCGGCGGGCGAAGTGCTGGGTGATGTCGCGGTTCTCGGCGCTGGAGCTGCGGCCGAAGTAGTCGAAGGCCAGCTCGAAGCCGTCGTACACCGCCTTCTGCGCGTCGTGCGCCTGCGCGCAGAACTCGTCGACCGGCAGGCCCTGCTCCTTCGCGGCCAGCTCGGCCGGGGTGCCGTGCTCGTCCGTCGCGCAGATGTACAGGACGTCGTGACCGCGCTGGCGGAGGTACCGGGAGTACACGTCCGCCGGGAGCATGGACCCCACCATGTTGCCCAGGTGCTTGATCCCGTTGATGTACGGAAGGGCGCTGGTGATGAGGTGTCGAGCCATCGCGGGCTGCTCCCAAGTCGCTACGCGGAGTGACGTCCGTCGCTTTTCGGGTCGGCGGGTCGTCTTCTGTGAACCTTGAAATCGTAGCCGACATGGGTGGGCCGCCCGCTTCCCGTTTTGAGGGGTGGGAAGCGGGCGGCCGGGTGTCGGGGGGCGCGGAGCGCTACGGCGCTACGGCCGCCAGTTCTCCAGTACGCCGTCGTAGAGCTCGGCGTCCGTCAGCTCGCGCGGGGCCGGGCCCGCGTGGAAGAAGGCCGTGTTCCCGGTCTTCAGCTTGCGGAGGTAGTCGAAGGCCTTGTTGTCGTGCTCGCCGAACGCCACGAAGGAGAAGAACACCGAAGGGTGGTCCTTCGCCGCCTCGGTGAGGGACTGGGTGGCCGGCGTCTTCGCGTCCGGAGCGCCGTCCGTCTGGAAGATCACCAGGGCGGGGAGCGGGGAGCCGGCGTCCGAGCCGTGCTTCTCGTGCTGGGAGAGCACTTCCTGCACCGCCGCGTGGTAGCTGGTGCGGCCCATGCGGCCGAGCGCCGCGTGCAGCTCGTCGACCTTGTTCTCGTGCTCGGCGAGGGTCAGTTCGCCGGTGCCGTCCAGCTCCGTGGAGAAGAACACCACGTGGACCGTCGACTCCGGGTCCAGGTGGGCGGCGAGGGCGAGGGCCTGCTCGCCGAGGGCCTGGGCGGAGCCGTCCTTGTAGTACCCGCGCATCGACGCGGAGCGGTCGAGGACGAGGTAGACGCGAGCTCGGGTGCCGGTGAGGTCCCGCTTCCCGAGGGCGGTGCCTGCCTCGTTGTACGCCGCGGTGAGGGCCGGGGCCTCGGCCTTGACGCGGGTCGCCGTGGCGGCGGGGTGCGGCTCCGCCTCGGCTGTGGGTGCTGCCGCGGGCTCTGCCTCTGGGGTGGGCTCCGCTTCGGCTGCGGGGGTGGGCTGCTCCTCGGCCGTGGGGGACGGGGCCGGCGTTGCGGGCTGGTCGGCCTCGGCTTCGCCTTCGGCTTCGTCGTTCCCACCCGCACCACCCGTGCGGGCATCCTGCTCGGGTGCGGGTCGGGCCTCGGGGGTCTTCTCGCCGTCGGCGGCCGCGGCCACCGGCTCCGGCGTCGCTTCGGCGACCGGCTCGGCCGCAGCCACCGGTTCCGGCGCAGACTCCGGCTCGGTCTCAGTCGCCGCCTCGGCCGTCGGCTCGGCCTCAGTCACCGGCTCCGCCTCGGCGACCGGCTCAGTCACAGGCTCCGCCTCGGCGACCGGCTCAGTCACAGGCTCCGCCTCGGCCGCCGGCTCGGGCTCGGCGGCGGGCTTCGCTTCCGCGACCGGCTCGGCCTCGGCAGCCGCCTCGGGCTCGGTTGCGGGCTCCGTCTCGGTGGTCGGCTCAGCTTCGGCCACCGGCTCGGGCTCGGCGGCGGGCGCCGCTTCGGCCGCGGGTCCGGTCGCAGCCACCGTCTCCGGCTCGGCTGCGGGCTCTGCCTCGGCGGTCGGCTCGGCGTCGGCCGCCGGCTCCGGCGTCGACTCCGGCTCGGCCTCGGCCGCCGGCTCGACCTCGACCGTCGGCTCGGCAGCGGGCGTCGCTTCGGCGACCGGCTCGGCCGTCGCCTCGGACTCCGCGGCAGGCTTCGCCTCGGCCACCGGCCCGGGCTCCGGCTCGGGCTCGGGCTCGACCTCGGCCACCGGCTCCAGCTCGGGCTCGACCTCGGCCACCGGCTCCGCCGCAGGCTTCGTCTCGGCCACCGGCTTCGGGTCGGTGGACGGTTCCGGCTGGGACTGCTTCGGGACCGTCACGTTGTCGAAGGCCGCCGAGACCAGGTCGTCCACCACGGACGGCTCGGGCTCGGAGGCCGGGGCCGGAATCCTCGGCTCGGCGGCCTCCCGGGCGGGGGCGGGAGCCGGCTCGGGCTCCTGGGTGGGGGCCGGGACGGCCGGAGCCGAGGCCTCTCGCGAGGTCTCCGCGTCGGCGTCACGACCCTTGCGTGAGCGGCCGAACGCATTCCGCAGGAGAGTGAGAATGCCCATGTGCGCAACCCTTCGCGTGAGTTGATCCCGTCAATCCCTGGCCAGGACGGACACGTAAGGTTAGCGGCCGCGACTGGCGATCTTGGGCAGGGGCGGACAGCCGCCGGAGCGCCGTGTCAACACCCCTGTGGCTCCCGCAGGTTCACTCTTCGTTCATGCAGTCGCCGCGTTCCTGCACACACGCCCCCTTAGCGTCACGCTCACACCAAGGGTTCGTATGGGGAGAGTAAAGTGCGCAGATCTCTGCCGTTGATCGCAACGCCCGGCTCGCATCCGGGCGGCCGGTCCGCGATGACCTGCCGGTTCCGCTGTGGTGACGCCTGCTTCCACGAGGTGCCCAACACCAGCGGCAACGCGTACGTCGGCGACGTGATCGCCGGTGCGCTCAGCCGCCGCTCGGTGATGCGGGCCGCGGCCGTCGTCACGGTGGCCACGGCGACCGGCGCGGCCGTCGTCGGCACCGGAGCTCCGCAGGCCGCCGCGGCGCCGGACGCTTCGGCGCACAAGGGCGAAAAAGGGGCGCGTGGGCTGCGTTTCGCGCCGGTCGCGCCCAACACCGAGGACGCCGTGACGATCCCCGACGGGTACCGGCAGAACGTCGTCATCCGCTGGGGTGAGCCCATCCTGCGCGGTGCTCCCGCCTTCGACCCCGAGAACCAGACCGCCGCGGCCCAGGCCGGCCAGTTCGGCTACAACAACGACTTCCTGGCCCTCCTGCCGCTGCCCGGCGAGCGGGGTCGCCAGCTCCTCGTCGCCAACCACGAGTACACCGACGAGATCCTGATGTTCCGCGGGTACGACGCGGAGAACCCCACCCTCGAGCAGGCCGAGATCGCCTGGGCCGCGCACGGACTGTCCGCCGTCGTCGTGGAGGGCGACCACCGCACCGGCAGGCTGACGGCCGTCCCCCGGCACCACCTCAACCGCCGGGTCACCGCGACCACCGAGTTCCGGCTCACCGGCCCGGCCGCCGGCTCGGACCTGCTGAAGACCTCCGCCGACCCGACCGGCCGCAAGGTCCTCGGCACGCTCAACAACTGCTCGGGCGGCACCACCCCCTGGGGCACCACGCTGCACGGCGAGGAGAACTTCAACCAGTACTTCGCCAACAGCTCCCGCGCCACCGACAAGCGGTACGGGATCGGCACGGGCGCCACCGAGCGCAAGTGGGAGCGTTTCGACAAGCGCTTCGACGTCGCCCAGGAGCCGAACGAGGTGCACCGGTTCGGCTACGTCGTGGAGTTCGACCCGTACGACCCGTCCTCCACTCCCCGCAAGCACACCGCGCTCGGACGCTTCAAGCACGAGGCGGCGACCGTGCGGCTGACGGACGACGGTCGTCCCGTCGTCTACACCGGTGACGACGAGCGCTTCGACTACTTCTACAAGTTCGTCGGCAGCAAGCGGATGCGCAGGGGCGGCTCCCGGGCCGACCGCGAGCACAACCTCTCCCTCCTCGACGAGGGCACGCTGTACGTCGCCCGGCTCACCGGCGACTCCCCGGCCGCCGACATCGACGGCAGCGGGAAGCTCCCCGCGGACGGCGAGTTCGACGGCAGCGGCGAGTGGATCCCGCTGGCGACCGCGACGGCGCGCGGTGCCGTCTCGCACGTCGACGGGATGACGGCCGAGGAGGTCTTCGTCTTCACCCGGCTCGCCGGAGACAAGGTCGGCGCCACCAAGATGGACCGGCCCGAGGACATCCAGCCCTCCCCGCACACCGGCAAGGTGTACGTCGTGCTGACGAACAACACCAACCGCGGCAAGGCGGGCTCCGCGCCCGCCGACGAGGCCAACCCGCGCAACGCCAACAAGCACGGCCACATCCTGGAGCTGACCGAGGCCCGGGGCCGCGCCGAGAGCACGCGTTTCGGCTGGTCGCTGTTCCTCGTCGCGGGCGACCCGGCGGACCCCGCTACGTACTTCGCGGGCTTCCCGAAGGACCGGGTCAGCCCGATCTCGTGCCCGGACAACGTGGCGTTCGACCCGCACGGCAATCTGTGGATCTCCACCGACGGCAACCAGCTCGGTTCGCACGACGGTCTGTTCGGGGTGGCGACCAGGGGTGACCGGCGCGGTGAGCTGAAGCAGTTCCTGACGGTGCCGACCGGCGCGGAGACCTGCGGCCCGCTCGTCCAGGACCGGCGCGTGCTGGTCGCCGTCCAGCACCCGGGCGAGGTCGACGGCGCGTCCGTCGAGAAGCCGGCGAGCGTCTGGCCCGACGGGCCCGGGAAGATCGTCCGCCCGGCGGTCGTGGCCGTGTGGCGCGCGGACGGCCGCGACATCGGGATCTGAGGGACGCCCCGGTCGATCCGGGGTGTCAGGGGGCGTATCGGGCCGCCGCCGGCCGCCTGTGCGGTCGGCGGCGGGATCCGCGGAGACCGTCCGTCGGGGCGGCGGCGGGGTCCGCGGAGATTGTTCGTCAGGGCGTCGGGACGGCCTGCTCCGTCCCGGTGGCTTCCAGCCATTCCCGGTACGCGGGTGCCTGCCGGGCGGCCTCCCAGTACGCCTCCTCCAGGTCGGGGCAGACGGCCTCCAGGTCCGCCTGCGTGCGCGCCGCGAGCAGCAGCCGTACGCCGAGGGGGTCGCCCGCGAGCGGGCGTACGGCCGTCTCGGGGCGGGACTGGGAGGTCGGCTGGCAGACCGTGACGACCTCGCCGGTCGCGACGAGGGTCGCGGCCGTGTGGTAGTCGCCGTGCAGGACGCGGGGGTTGAGTCCGGCCGTGCGCAGCATGCGGTGCACGGCGTCCCATTCGCCGTCCACCGTCGGGTCCACCATCCACCGGTCCTCGGCCAGTTCCGACAGCTGCACGACGGGGTGTGCGGCGGCCGGGTGGTCGGTCGGCAGGGAGACGAACTGGGGCTCGCGCTCGACCAGGACGCGCAGCCGAAGTCCCTCCGGGACGCGCAGCGGGGAGCCCTCGACCTCGTGCACGAAGGCGACGTCGAGCTGGCCGTCCGCGACCATGCGGAGCAGGGCGTTCGGGGAGACGTCCATCTGCAGGAGCGTCTCCTGCTGCCGGGCTCGGAGCCGGCGCAGCCAGCCCGCGAGCGCGCGGCTGGCGGTGGAGCCGATCCGGAGCTGGGGGCCGTCCGCGGCGGCGGCGCGCGCCTCGGCGACCAGGGTGCGCATTTCGGCCACCAGCGGGCGGGCGCGACCCAGGACGATCCGGCCGAGCGGGGTGGGCCGGCAGCCGGTGCGCGTGCGCAGGAACAGCGTGCCGCCGAGCTCCTGCTCGATGCGCCGCAGTTGTGTGCTCAACGAGGGCTGTGCGACGCCGAGTTGGCGAGCGGCGCGGTGCAGGCTGCCGGTGTCGGCGATGGCGCACAGTGCGCGGAGGTGCCTGACCTCAAGCTCCATGCCGTCGGAGCCTAAAGCGGAATCAAAGCTTTCACCAGACGCACAAAACCGCTCTGAAATGGGCGAGTTGGTTGATCGAGTGCGGGCTGATAGCTCCGGACTATCGCCACTTGCCATCATCACAGCCGCCTCACGGGCATCGACACTCGCCGATGACGACTTCACCCCCCACACAAGGAGTCATCAATGCGCATGTCCGCATTCGCCCGGGCGACCGCTGTCGGAATCGGTCTGGTGACCGCGTCCGCCGTCTCCCCGCAGCTCGCCTCGGCGAGCGTCCCCGCCGTCCCGAACACCGCCTCCGCGCAGGCCGGTCACACGGTCTCCGCGTACGCGGGTTCGTCCGAGGAGGCCAAGGCCAACCAGGCGTTCTTCGAGGCGGTCGTCAAGTCGGTGGCCGAGAAGCGTGCCGCGCACCCGGGCGCCGCGGCCGTCACCGTCGTCTACAACGCCTCCGGCGCCCCGACGTTCAGCGCGCAGATAGCCCGCAGCGCCCAGATATGGAACGGCGCGGTGGCGAACGTCAAACTCCAGTCGGGCTCGAACGCCGACTTCACGTACCGCGAGGGCAACGACTCCCGCGGCTCGTACGCCTCCACCGACGGCCACGGCGGCGGCTATGTGTTCCTCGACTACGCGCAGAACCAGGAGTACGACTCCACGCGCGTGACCGCGCACGAGACGGGCCACGTCCTCGGTCTGCCCGACCACTACGAGGGCCCGTGCAGCGAGCTGATGTCGGGCGGCGGTCCCGGCCCGTCCTGCACCAACTCGAACCCCGACGCCAACGAGCGCGCCCGCGTGGACCAGCTCTGGGCGAACGGTTTCGCGAAGGCGCTGGACAAGGCGCTCGCCCATGAGAAGGCGCTGAGCAAGGCGCACGCCCGCTAGTTCCGCATCAGCAGACCAGACCCACCCCCCACGGGTGCGGGCCGCCCCCTGCACGGGCGGCCCGCGCTGCTGTTTCCGCCCGGACCCGCCTCCGCGGCGCCGGCCCGTGCCCCGTCAGTGGGGCGAGGCGATCGCCCGCGCCGCCGCGACCTCCTGGCGCAGCGGTTCGAGCACGCTGTCCGGGGGACCGGTCAGGTCCGTGCGGACGGCGATGAGCACCTCGGTCTCCCGCAGCCCCGCCGACAGCTCCCGCAGCTGGAGCACGACGTGGGAGATCTCGGCGGCGGACGGCTCCGCCGCGCCCTGCCTGACCCGGACGCGCGCCGCGGTCGTCGCGTCGACGATCCGTTCGACGGCGACGACGAGCGGCCACCACGCGGCGGCACGGCGCCCGGTGGGCGGCGGTTCGGTCAGGGCGCGCTGGAACTCCGTACGGATGGCGGACAGGTCGCGGTACAGGCGGCGGCGCCGGCGGGCGCGGTCGGCGGGATCGGGATCGCCGCCGAAGGCGCGCTCGACGTACGTGGCCGTGTCGGTCACCGCGTCGGCGAGCCGGTCGCCGACCCGGGTGTGCCAGCTCTCCGGCCACAGCAGATACCCGGCGACGAGTGCGATCGCGCACCCGATGAGGGAGTCCATCAGGCGCGGGACGATGAGCCCCGTGCCCTGGTGGTTGAGGGTGTCGGACAGCAGCAGGATCACCGGGGTGATGGCGGCGGTCTGGTAGCCGTAGCCGCGCGGGGTCAGCGCCGGGACGAGCGGCGCGAGGAGCATCATGACCGCCACGTCCCACCAGCCGCGCGGCACCACCGTGAGGACCGCGGCCGCGACGACGAGGCCGGCCACCGTGCCCAGCGCGCGCAGCAGCGCCCGGGAGAAGACGGACCCGAAGTCGGGCTTCATGACGAAGGTGATGGTGAGCGCGACCCAGTAGGAGCGCGGCACCGGGACGATCGAGACGAGCACCTGCCCGAGGCCGATGCACAGGGCCAGGCGCAGGCCGTAGCGCCAGGACGCGGCGGACAGGACGACCTCGCGCCCTGCGCGTCCGGCCCGGACGCGCAGGGCGGCGGGCCGGCCGAGGCGGTCGTCGGCAAAGGCCCGGTCGGGAGCCTGGTCCGTCGCCACGTCGGCGGCGTGGCGCAGGGCGTGATCGACGGCGCGGGCGGCCCCGTTGGTGGGCTCGGGGAGCCGGAGTTCCAGGGGCCCGGAGCGGCCGGCGGCGACGGCGACGGCGAGGCGGGCCGCGGCCTCGGGGATCTCGGCGGGCAGCGGCTCGCCCTGCTGGTGGGCGGCGGGGGCGGCCTCGATGATCGGGGTGACGGCGTTCAGCTGGGCGAGCAGCCGGACGAGGTCGGGGCTGCGGCCGTGGTGGAAGGCGCGCCGGGCGAGGACGAGGTCGTAGGACTGGTTGAGGGACTGGGTGACGGCGAAGCGGGCCTCCTCGTAGCCGGCGGTCCCGCTCGCGGCGAGCAGGTCCGCGACCGTCCGGTAGGTGCTCGCGACGGCGGCCCGCTCCGGTACGCCCGACCGCAGCGGCCAGGCGAGCAGGGCCAGCAGGAGGACGAGGAGCCCGCCGCCGGACATCAGCAGGGGCGCGAGCCACCACGGTCCGGGGAGCGGAAGTCCGGCGCCGATCACGCAGTTGAGGAGGAGCAGCAGACCGGACACGGAGGCCACGGCGCCGATCGTGGAGATCATCCCGGAGATCAGCGCGACCGCGGTGACGGCGACGACGGCGGTCCAGCCGTGTCCGAACACGAGCGCGCCGACCGTGACGCCGACCGCGCCGAAGAGCTGCGGCACGGCGATGTTGAGGATGCGCATGCGGTACGCGTCCGCGGTGTCGCCGATGACTCCGGACAGCGCGCCCATGGAGGCGAGGGCCCCGTAGTCCGCTCGCCCGGTGGCGATGCCGACGGCGAGCGGCAGGGAGATCGCGACGGAGGCGCGGGCGGCGGCGGCCCGGTTGACGGACGCCTTCTGCGGTTGGAGGTTCCTGACCAGCCAGTCGGGAGGAGTGAGGCCGACGGGGAACTCGCGGGACATGTCCCCATTATGAGGGCCGGTTTCGTCCGCCTCCCGGCCCGTTCGCGCTGGTGGGGGGCGCCTCGGCCGCCACGGGTGCCGGGGTGGTGCTCAGCGGTGCCGGTGGAGGGTGAGGTCGACGACCAGGGCGCGGTGGTCGGTGCCGGTGATCCGGGGGAAGACGGCCGCGCTCGCCGAGAAGTCCTGGGACACGAGCACGTGGTCGATCTGCGCGCCGAGCGTCGGCGTGGTCCTGGCGGGCCAGCTCGGGGTGCGCGGGTCCCCCGCGAGGCGGGCGCCGTCGCGCAGCCCGGTGTCGAGGATGCGGCGGAACGCGGCGTGGTCCTGGGAGGCGTTGAAGTCCCCGGCGACGACGGTGGGACCGTCACCGGCCGCCGCGTAGTCGCGCAGCTCGCCGAGCTCGCGCCGCCAGACGCCGAGCTGGCCGGGGAGCGGAGGCATCGGGTGGGCGAGCTGGAGCCGTACGTCGTGCCCGCGTACGTCGGCGACCGCTCCGGGCATGCCCATGGTGCCCCGCACGCCGTCCGCGGCCTTCAGCGGGAACCGGCTCATGATGACCGAGCCGTCGGACCCCGCCCCCTCGACGGCCTGCCGGTACGGGTAGTCCCCTCCGCTGCCCCCGAAGGCGTCCCGCAGGGCCCGGGAGCACACGTGCTCGCACTCCTCCACGAACAGGATGTCGGGCTTCTGCCGCCGTACGGCGCCGATGAGCGAGTCGGTGCCCCGCCCGAACTGCACGTTGGAGGTCATCACCCGCAGCTCCGCCAGCGGTGTCCCGCCGGGCTCGCTCGTCCTGCCGTACGGCTCGACGTACCAGGCGACGGCCCCCAGCACGACCACGCCCCACACCATCCCGATGCGCCAGCGCGCGAGCAGCGCGAGCAGGAGTCCGAGTGCGGTGGGGGCGAGCAGCCAGGGCAGGAACGCCAGCAACTGCGGCACGGGCGTGATCCCGTCGCTGTCGGCCGCCCGGCATCCGACGACGGCACTCACCGCGGCCAGCAGCAGCCCGGACGCCCAGGCGGCGGCCCGGCGCCCGGTCCGGCGCGTGCCTTTGGGCGCCCGGGGGTCCGTCCACTCAGCCGTCGCAGTGTCCACGTCCCGGCCTTCCCTCGTCCGCGTGGGTGCCCGAATCCTCCCTCAAAGACGGGGTGCCGCGGTGCCGGGTTGCCCGGAAGGTCCGCTCAGGCGGTCCTGGGCGAGTCGCCTCCCGTCGCCAGCGCCCACATCACGAACACCGCGATGCCGATGGCGATGACGGACCAGACGGGCTCGTAGGGCAGGAACATGAAGTACTCGATCATGTAGAGCGCGGCGACGGCGATACCGACGGCGCGCGCCCACTCGTGGCCCTTCAGGACACCCCAGCCGGTGATCGCGACGATCACGCCGATGACGAGGTGGATCCAGCCCCAGGTGGTCAGGTTGAACTCGTAGACGTAGGTGCCGATGCGGGCGTACACGTCGTCCTTGGCGATGCCCGTGATGCCGATGAGGATGCCCAGGATGCCGCCGACCAGCATCAGGACGCCGGCGAAGAGGGTGCCTCCCGAGTGCCATCCCGAGCCGCGGGAGGGCCCGTCGGCCGGGCCCGGGGCGGGCTTGGGGCTGAGGGGCGCGGTGTTCTGGGACATGGGGTCTCCTCGGGGCCTGGAGTGTCACTCGCAGGTTCGCCCCGGGGGACGGGGGCCGCATGCCCCGCTGGGCCGGACGGGTGACGATTCGGGGCCCGCGCCGGGCCGGTCCCCGCGGCGGGGGAAGGCCTCGCGCCGGGCCGGTCCCGGACAGGGACGGCCCCCGGCCTCGCCGGTACGGCCCCGCACCGCACGGGCCCCCGGGTCCTGCCGGTTCAGTCGTCGATCCGTGCCAGGAAGTGCGCGAGCGCGCCGTTGAACTCCTCGGGCCGCTCCAGGTTCGGCAGGTGCGCGGCTGAGCCGATCACCTGGAGCGTGGAGTCGGGGAGCGCCGCGTGCATCGCCTCGGCGTCACGGACGGGGGTGTACTCGTCGTCGGCGCCCACCACGACCAGCGCCGGGACGGTGACGCGGGTCAGCAGTTCGCGGTAGTCGGGGCGTTCGGCCCGGCCGCGCAGGGCCGCCGCCGCGCCCTCGGGCGGCGTCGACACCATCATGCGGTGCACATGCGCCGCCACCTCGGCCTCGGCGTACGGGGCGACCATCTTGTACAGCACCTCGTCGGCGTATCCGCGCATGCCCTCGCGCAGCAGCCGGTCCGCCGTCGCGTTGCGGGTCCTCCTGCCCTCGGGCGTCTCGGCGGCGGGGAAGGTGTCCGCGAGGACGAGTCCCCGGACGCGCTCCGGGAAGGTCCGGTAGCACTCCATGACGATCTGGCCGCCCATGGAGAGCCCGCCGAGGACGAACGTGGCGATGCCCAGCTCGTCCAGAAGTGACGAGATGTCCTCGGCGAACGTGGAAAGGGGAGTGAGGGCGGGGTCTGCGGGAACTCCGGGTTCCGACGGGGACGCGCCGTAGCCGCGCAGATCCGGGGCGACGACCCGGCGGGAGGGGGAGAAGGCCGCGATCTGCGGGGCCCACATGGTGTGGTCGAAGGGGTGGCCGTGGATCAGGACGAGAGGCGCCGTCGAGGAGGCGCCCCCTTTGTCCTCGTAAGCGAGGAAGGGTGCCATGGCCACGACCCTAGGCGCGGCCAACTCCTCGGTGCAATAAGATCTTTGCTCTCGGTGCAATGTGGAGGGGCCGCATGGAGGACTACCGGCGCATCGCCGACCGCGTCGCCGCCGACATCACGGCCGGTCGGCTCAAGCCCGGCGAACGGCTGCCCCCGCAGCGGGCGTTCGCCCGCCGGCGCGGGATCGCCGGGTCGACGGCCGGGCGGGTGTACGCCGAACTCGTCCGGCGCGGACTGGTCGTCGGCGAGGTCGGGCGCGGCACCTTCGTACGGGCCTCCCCCGCACCCTCGGGCCGCGCGCTCGCCGAGCCCGCCACCACCGCCCGGGTCAACCTGGAGCTCAACTACCCTTCCGCGCCGGGCCAGTCGGAGCTCCTCGCCGACGGACTGGCCCCGCTGCTGCGCCCCGACGTGCTCACCGACGCACTGCGCACGGCCCCCGCCACCGGCACGGCCGCCGTCCGCGAGGCCGCCGCGGCACTGCTCGCCACCCCGGGCTGGCGCCCGGCACCGGACCGGCTGGCCTTCGCCGGCAACGCCCGCCAGGCCATCGCCGCCGCACTCGCCACCCTGGTGCGCCCCGGGGGCCGCGTCGGCGTCGAGTACCTGACCTACCCCCTGGTCAAGGAGATCGCGGAGCGCCTCGGCATCACCCTGGTCCCGCTGGCCATGGACGACGAAGGCCTGCGCCCGGAGGCGGTCGCGACCGCCCACCGCTCCGCGCCGCTGTCCGCCGTGTACGTCCAGCCGACCCTGCACAACCCGACCTCGGTGACGGCGGGCGGCGAGCGGCGACGTCAACTCGCGTCCGCGGCACGGGACATGGACCTCCCCCTGATCGAGGACCGCATCTGGTCCTTCCTGCACAACGGCTCCCCCGACCCGCTCGCCGCCCATGCCCCCGAGCGCACCTACGTCGTCGACGGCCTCTCCAAGCGGGTCGCCCCGGGTCTGACGGCCGGCTTCCTCGTCGCACCGGAAGGGCGCGTCGGGCAGGTGGCCGCCGCCCTCCGCTCGGGTGGGTGGACCGCGAGCCGGTTCGCCCTGGAGGCGGCCGTGCGCTGGATCGGCGACGGCACGGTGGACCGCCTGGTGCGCGCCAAGCGGGCGGACGCGGCGAGCCGTCAGCGGCTCGCGGCCGAACATCTCGCGGGCTTCGCCGTGCGCGCCGACCCGCAGGCGTACTACCTCTGGTGGGAACTGCCGTCCCCGTGGCGGGCGGACACCTTCGCGGCCGCGGCGGCGGAGCGGGGCATCGCGCTCACCCCGGGGCCCGCCTTCACGGTCCCGGTGCTCGGTACGCGGGCCGAGGACTGCGTCAGGCTCGGACTCGCCTCGACCGCTCCGCGGGAGCTTGCGGGGGCGTTGCGGACCCTCGCCGGTATCGCGCGTACACCCCCGTGAGCCCCGCTGCCAGCGCGACGGCGAGTCCGAGGGCGAGGAGCAGCCAGGACACCAGCCGGAGCGTCTCCGTGAGTGCGTCGTACACCGCGCCCGCGGCCAGCGGCGACACGTCGGGCGGCAGGTCGGCGAGGGTCATCCGGCGGCCCACGGTGATCGCCGCGCCGAGCAGCGCGGCGCCCAGCGCGGTGCCGAGCCCGGTCGCCAGGAGCGCCCGGCGGCGGCGCACCGCCACGAGGATGCCCGCGAGGGCGAACCCGACGGCGCCCACCGGCAGCCAGAACGCGGCGACTTCGAGCACGTGGAACCCCTTTCGCAACTGGGCCAGATCCTCGGCCTCGAGCACGGTGACCTCGGTGTGCTCGACGGGGATGCGGTTCGCCAACGGCATGTGGTCGTCGGCGAGTCGGCGCTTGACCTGCTCGGTGACGGGCGCGAGGTCGACGGTCACCGGCCCCGCGCGGTCGTCGCGCAGCGCCTGCATCACGGCGTCGTGCGCGGCCATGCTGGCGGCCTCCCACGCCGTGCGGTACGCCTCGGTCTCGGTGAACGAGAGCACCGCGTCCCGCACGAAGTGGTTCACCGGCCCCTGCAACCGCGGCCGTACGTGGACCTCGCGCAGGATGCCGTCCGTGACACCGGCGGCGATCGCGTCCCGTACGTCGCTGTCGGCGGCGAGCGGTGCCACCGTGGCCCGGTACCGGCCGGGGTCGCCGAGCCCGTACATCGCCCAGGTGGACAGCGCGCCGAGCGGCGCGAGCAGACAGGCGAGGAGGATGAGCACGGCCGACAGGGAGCTCCGGACACGTTGGGACACTCCTCCAGGCAAGTCCTCCCGGGCGCGTCACGCGAGCGGTCTGCCTGCAAATGGGCGTATGTGACAAGCCGAAGGGGGCTCCGCCCAGGTCACCCGGCCCCGGCCTTCGCCGATACGCCCGCGCGAGCACCGCTTGCACCCTGGTGAACCGCAGGGGGCACATGGCCCCCGGGCGCTCCGGTGGAGGCCTCACCCGAACGGGTGTTTCCTGGGAGAGGAGAAGGAGGCCGAGATGCGCGACACCCGGGCCCTGCGGGTTCCTGCCGCAGCCGCCGTGTGCCGCGGCCCCGTTCACGGGCGGCCTCCCGACCGTCGTGGCGGGCAGCACGGCGGCCGCTTTGGACCGTGGAGCCGGACGGGTCCATCTCCGGCTCCACCACGGGCTCCTGGGACCGGGGTCCCAGGGGGTAGGTGAGTGAGTGAGGGAGACGCACGAGACCCCGGCTGCTGCCGGGGCCTCGTGCGCCGTGCGTCGTCGGGACGCGTGGGCAGTGTGTTCGTCGGACGGACCGTCACGCCGTCACTCGACGCGATGTCCCGCCGCGTCCTCGTGCGTGTAGTAGCGGTAGAAGGCCCCGAGGAACACGGCGGCCCCGGCCACCAGGCCCATCAGCGACGACGACAGCACCGACGCGTTGCTCTGGCTGAAGAGGAAACCGACCGCGCAGCCCGCGAACGCGCCCCACACCACGGCGTGCAGTTCCCGCTTCATCAGCGGTGCCAGCCTGCTCACGCCCATGAGGAGCGCCGCGAACACGATGGCGCACACGAACCCGAACAGGACGTTCCAGCCGGTGATCGGGCCGCCGTAGCGGGTGATGGCCGCGGCCCAGTAGCCGTAGACGAGCCCGAGCGCGGCGGGCACCGCCCACCGTGCGATCGCGTGCGTGCGCTCCCCGAAGACGTCGGGGGTGTGTGGTGTCCCTGAGGCGGGTGACACAGGTGCCGCTTGAGCCATGGGAACACTCCTCTCTCTCCTCGCCCCTGCCTTCCAGAGCACACCTCGCCCCGGTGCCTGGCAAGTCGGAGGACGGCCTTCGTCACCGCCCGATTTCGCCGGGATGCGGCCCTTGCGCCGGCGTGCTTCGCTGAGCTGCATGAAGCTCGTACTTTTCGGTGCCACCGGGATGGTCGGCAGCCGTATCGCCGCCGAGGCGTCCGCGCGCGGGCACCGCGTCGTGGCCGTGAGCCGCTCCGGACAGTCCCCGATCCCGGGGGTCACGGCGACGGCCGCCGACGCGTCGGACCCGGCGAAGGTGGCCGAGCTGACGGCGGGCGCGGACGCGGTGGTCTCCGCCTGTGTGCCGCCGCGGGACGGATCGGAGGCCCGCGAGCCCTTCCTCGCGATCAACCAGGCCCTGGTGGAGGGCGCCGGCGCGGCCGGAGTCCGACGGCTCGTGATCGTCGGCGGCGCCGGCAGCCTGGAGACCCCCGAGGGCCGGGCGATCGTCGACGAGCCCGGCTTCCCCGAGGCCTACCTCACCGAGGCCCTCGCCCACCGCGACGTGCTCGACTTCTACCGCGCTCTGGACGACGACGCCGTCGACTGGACGTACGTCTCCCCCGCCGCGGAGATCGCCCCCGGTGAACGCACCGGCACCTTCCGTGTCGGCGGCGACCGGCTGCTCACCGACGCCCACGGCAACAGCCGGATCAGCGCGGAGGACTACGCGATCGCCGTCGTCGACGAGCTGGAGAAGGACGCCCACCCGCGCGCCCGGATGTCGGTCGCGTACTGATCAGGTGGCCGGCCGCAGCCCCGCGGAGCAACCACGGACGAGAGCCGGGCCGCCCGACGCCGTCCAGCGGCAGTCACTGCTGCGCCTGCACGGACGCAGCGTCGCCTGGATGCCGCCGCTGCTCCTGCTCATCGGCATCGCCGTGTTCGACTGGAACAGCTCGGGCGAGTTCCGGATCATCTCGTGGATCGTGCTGGTGCCCGGCATCGCGGCGGCGATCTGCGGGGTGTGGGGCACGGCGGCGCTCGCGGTGCTCTCGCTGGCCACCTACATCGGTGTCGACACGTCCTGGCCGCACCAGTACCAGACAGGCCTGCCCGACTTCATCCTCGTCGCCCTCGGCAGCATGCTCGCGGTCCTCGCCTGCGCGGTCCGGGTCCGCGGCGAACAGCGCATGCTGCACATGCGGGACGTCGCCGAGACCACCCGGCGCACGGTGCTGCGCCCGCTCGTGCCGGGCTGGGGCGGCCTGGACCACGCGGCCGTCTACCTCGCGGCGGACAGCGACGCCCGCGTCGGCGGGGACTTCTACGACATCCAGCCGGGGCTGCACGGCACGCGCGTCCTGCTCGGCGACGTCCAGGGCAAGGGGCTCGGAGCGGTGGAGGCGGCGGCCGCGCTGCTCGGCACGTTCCGGGAGTCGGGGTACCACGAACCCCTGCTGCGCACGGTCGCCGACCGGCTGGAGGTGCGGATGCTGCGGCACGGCGACTACACGTCCGCGCTCGGCCGCCTGGACGGCGACCGCTTCGCGACCGGAATCCTGATCGGAATCCCGCCGGACGTCACCGACAGCGTCGAGGTCATCAACTTCGGGCACGAACCACCGCTGGTGGTCACCGCGGACGACGTGCGTCAGCTGCCGCCGGGCGACGGACTGCCGCTCGGGCTGAGCGAGCTGGGGCAGGACGCGCCGCCGCTGATCGAGGTCCCGCTCGCGCACGGCGAGACGCTGCTGCTGGTCACCGACGGGGTGACGGAGGCGCGCGACGCGAGCGGCGCCTTCTTCCCGCTGCGCGAACACGTGGCCCGCGCCCTGACCGAGGACCCGCGCACCGCGGACCCGCACCGCCTGGTCCGGTTCGTCCGCGACGGCACGCTGCGGCACTGCGGCGGCCGGCTGGCCGACGACACCACGATCTTCGCCGTGCGCCGCCGATAGCGCCCGCGACCGGACGCGACCGGCCCGCGGAACCCGCGCACGGGCGGTGCGTTCGCCCTCCCGCCGTCCCCGCTTTGCACGCGCAGCGGTTACGGTGCTGCCGTACGTGATCGATGGGGAGGGGAATCTGTGCCCGGAACCGTGCTGCTCCTCGCGGCCTCGCCGGTGGGCAAGGGGTGTCTGGTGGACGCGGCGTCCGTGCTCCCCGTCCTGGCCGCGGTGTCTCCCGCCGTGCTGTCCGGCAGCGACACGGCGAACGTCGTGGAACTGGCCGACCCGCTGGAGCCGCAGGCCGTCCTGACCCGGCTGCGCGCGGCGGCGGCCTCGCCCGGCCCGCTGACGGTCTTCCTCACCGGCCAGCTGCAACTGGACCGCCGCCAGCGCCTGCCGCACCTCGCCCTCGCCCGCACCACTCCGGCAACGGTCCGCTACACCGCCTTCCCCTGGCACTGGATCACCGAGGAACTCCGGCTGCGCCCCGCGGGTACGACCACGCTCCTCGTCGACCTGCACGCCGACGCGGAGACCTGGGACCACCTCGCCGCCCGCCCCCTGACGGCGGGCCCGTCCACCGCGCTGTACGGCCGGATCGCGCCGCCACCGCCCCGCCGCAGCGTGGCGGCTCCGGCGTACATGAGGGCGGCGGCCACCGTCCTGCGCAGCGGTCACCGGCCGCCCCTCGCCGCACTGCACCAGCAGGCGCTGACCCGGGCGACGGGCGAGGAGGCCCGGCCGGGGCCGCCCGACATCGTGCTGACACCGCAGGCGGTGGCGCGGCCGTGGCACGGTGCGTACGGCGCCGCCGACGCGACGCCCGTGGCCGCCGTGCCCCCGCCCCTGCCGGCCGTCCCGCCCACGGCTCCGCCGACCGGCGGCTTCCGGCCGGTCGGGCCGCCCGCCGCGGCCTCCGCTCCGGGGGGCGCCCACACCGTGACCCCGGCGGGTCCCGACCCGCACGAGACCATCACCGCCGCCGTCCAGGCCGGCCGGCACGGCGAGGCCGAGGCGCTGGCCGGGCGGTGGGAGCAGGAGGCGCTGCGGACGTACGGGCCCGCCTCCGAGCAGGTGCTGCACTGGATGGAGGTGCGCGCGGACCTGGCGATGTTCGCCGCGGACCCGGAGCGCAGCTGCCGCACCTGGCTGGCGGTCGCGGACGCCCGGCTGGGCGCGGGCGAGGCTCCCGACTCCCCGGCGGTGGAGTCGGCCGTGGACCGGGCCCACCACCAGTGGGGTCTTGTCGGCGACGCGGTGCCCGCCCGTGAACTGGGGTCCGCGCTCGCCGAGTTGAGACGGCGGGTGCCGGGCCGCCGGCAGGGGGCGCTGGACCACGTACGGCAGCAGCTCCGCCAGCTCCAGACGCAGGCCTGAGGAGCAGGTCAGGCGACGTTCAGCGACGTCAGCGCCCCCGACACCAGCGTCCGCACGCCCGGCGCGACCACGGACAGGTCGGGGGCGAACAACGGGCTGTGGTTGCTGGGCACGGCGGCGAGCCGGTCCATCAGGTCGCCGCCGCCCGGAGCCGCGTCCCACACGTCGGCCGGGGTGCTCGTCACGAACCAGTAGGAGTACGGGAGTTCGCCCACCGCGAGCCGGTCGAAGTCCTCGCTGCCCATCGCCGGCCCGGGGTCGAGGACCGTCCCCGCGCCGAAGACCTCGGCGTGCACGGCGGCGACGCGGCGGTCCGTGTCGGGGTCGTTGACGGTCACCGGGAAGCTGCTGCCGACGGTGACGTCGGGTTCGCGGGGGCAGCCCGCCGCCGCGCACTCGCCCCGCGCGACACGGCGCACGGCGGCGATCATCCGCTCGCGGACCTGCTGCGACTGTGTGCGCAGGTTGAGGGACAGCCGCGCCTCGGACGGAATGATGTTGTGCCGGGTGCCCGCCTCGATCCGTCCGACCGTCAGGACCGCGGACTCGCGTGCCGCGACCTCGCGGCTCACGACGGTCTGGAGCCGGGTCACGAGGTACGCCGCCGTCACCACGGGGTCGACGGTCGCCTCGGGGCGCGAGCCGTGGCCGCCGGCCCCGTGCACCACGATGTCGATGTCGGTGGAGGCGGACATGATCAGGCCCGGCGAGTGCGCGTACAGACCGGCGGGGCCCGGCGCGACGTGCTGGGCGAGCAGGACGTCCGGCCGCGGGACACGCTCGTAGAGGCCGTCCGCGAGCATCCGGGCCGCGCCTTCCCCGGTCTCCTCGGCGGGCTGTCCGACCAGCACCAGCGTGCCGCTCCAGGTGTCGCGTCCGGCGGCGAGCGCGTCGGCGGCGCCGGCCAGCCAGGTGACGTGCAGGTCGTGACCGCAGGCGTGCATGACCCCGTCCGTCGTCGAGGCGTACGGCAGGCCGGTCTCCTCGGCGACGGGGAGCGCGTCCATGTCGGCGCGGAGCAGGACGGTGGGGCCTTCGCCGTTGCGCAGCACACCCACGACTCCCGTGCCGCCGACACCGTCGTGGGTCTCGTACCCGGCCCGGCGCAGCCGCCCGGCGAGCCGGTCCGCGGTGCGGTGCTCGCGCAGGGACAGTTCCGGATGGCGGTGCAGGTCCCGGTAGAAGTCCTCCAGGTCCGGGACCGGGAGGTCGGCGGTGAGGTCCAGCGCGGTGCGGGCGGCGGGAGAGGTCACGGGATCAGCGTAGCCACGGAGGGCGGACGTGGGTGGGGAGTGCGTCATGAGCGGGCCGGGGGCGGAGCGGCGGTCACCGGACGGCCACCGGCGGGAGAGCGGCGGGTCACCGGGGCGGTGTCGTGGTCGTCCGGCGGCCGCCGGCGGAAGGGGGAGTTCCGTCGACGGCCGCCGTACGTGCCGCCCCAGGGCGGCGGGCACCGGGGTGGACCGGGTTCCCAAGGGGGGGCGGGACCCGGCCGGACCTCAGCGCCCGGTCTGTGCCACCGTCGACAGCACGTGCTGGGTGGGGCGGGGCGGTTCCGCCGCCCGCGCCGGGCCCGCGTTCGCGGCCGTGACCAGTGCCGCCACGGCGACGACGGCCGCGCCGAACCCCCTGGAGTAGCGCGCGAAAAGACGTCGGAGCACGGCGACCTCGCAACAACAGCAGCTTATTAAGCAGGCTTAATCCGTCGCTTAACGTAGGGGCTGCGGGCGTCAAAGAGCAAGAGCCGCCAGGAGGTTGGACAATAGTCAGGAGTCGTCCGAATGTAAGTCGACTTAATGGCATGCTTAATCCATGGCGGAGCGCGACGACCCGGAGATCATCGGGCGCAGGGTGCAACAGCTGCGTACGGAGCGCGGTCTGACGCAGAAACAGCTGGCGGAGCCCGCGTACACGCCCGCCTACATCTCCACCCTGGAGGCGGGCCGGGTGCGGGCCTCCGAACCCGCGCTGCGGCACATCGCCGAGCGGCTCGGCATCGCCTACGAGGAGCTCACGACCGGGCGGCCCGCCCATCTCGCCACGGATCTGCGGCTGCGGCTGACCGACGCGCAGCGCACGCTCGCCACCGGAGAGGCCGAGGTCGCGGCGGAGCAGTACGCCCTGCTCCTCGCGGAGGCGGACGCGCACGGGCTCGTCGCCGAGCAGGCCGCCGCGCTGCTGGGCCTCGGTGAATGCGCCCTGGAGACCGGCGATCTGGCCACCGCGCAGGAGCGTTTCGAGGAGTCCGAGCGCCGCACGGGCGACGCACCGCTGCCGCAGCGCGTGCCCGCCGTGCGCGGGCGGGCCGTCTCCCACTACCTGGCGGGCGAACTCCGCTACGCCTGCTACCTGTTCGAGTCCACCCTCGACGAGCTCAACCGCACCGGACTGCACGACCCCGACGCGCTGCTCCTGCTCTACACGGGAGTCATCGCGCCCTACATGGACATGGGCGCGCACGCCCGGGCCGCCCAGGCCGCCGAGTTCGCGCTGGCCCTCGCGCCGCAGGTCGGCGATCCGGCGCTGGTGGCGCGGATGCACCGCTCGGTGGCCCGCACGATGATCGCCGAAGGGCGCATCGCCGAGGCCGACGTGTCCCTCGCCAAGGCGGCCGAGCTCTACCGCCAGCTCCAGATCCGCACCGAACTGGCCAACTGCCACTGGATGCGCGGATACCTGTACGCGCAGAACGGCGAACTGGAGCGCGCCGAGGCCGAGTTGCGCGAGGCGCAGGCGATGCTCTCCGCCAAGCGGGCCGCCCTCTACACCAGTCAGGTCGCCGTCGAGCTCGCCGACGTACTGCACCGGCGCGGCAAGTCGGAGGAGGCCGCCGCCCTGCTGCGGGAGGTGCTCGGCGACCTCAGCCCCGAGCGCGGAGCCATCCACTCGGCCGCCGCGCACCGGCTCCTCGGCATCATCGCGGAGGACGCCCGGGAGACCGAGGCGGCCGAGGAGCACTATGTGCGCGCGATGAGCCTGCTGGAGCGGGCCGGGGCGGCGGGGGACCTGGCCGACCTGTGCCGGCTCCTCGGCGACCTGCTGCGCCGCACGGGCCGCATCGAGGCGGCGCTCGACGCGTACCGCACCGGCCTCGGTCATCGCACCGCGCCGGGCACGACGACCCTGGGCCCGGCCCCGGCGCAGCCCCCGCTCTGACCTCCCGCCGACGGCTCACGCGCCGGGCGGGCGCTCTCGGAGCGGGGTCGCGCGGGGCGGGCGCGTCCGGGACCGGCTCGGGGCGGGCACACCCGAAGAGCGGGGTCGCGCCGGCCGGCGGGCCGGTCACCCCATGCGTTCCACCGCGTCCTTGGCCTCCTTGAGGTCGGCGCCCGTGGCCTCGCGGTAGGCCTTGATGGCCTGGATCTTCTTGCCCTCCCGCAGCAGCGCGGTGACCTGCGGCAGCTCCGGATCACCGGCGTGCACGCCGAGGTGGTCGAGGATCAGGTCGAGCTTGCGCTCGACGCGGGCGATTCGGCGGTCGGTGCGGCCCAGCTTGCTCTCCAGTCCGGCGAAGCTCGCGATCATCAGCGCGGCCACGAGGAAGAGACCCGTTATTTCCATGGGCACCGATCCTAGGACCCCTCGTCCCGCAGGCCGACGCGGCGCAGCAGTCCGAGCAGCGTGGCCCGTTCGTCCTGGTCGAGAGGGGCGAAGGAGGCGGTGAGGACGTCCAGCGTGATCGTGCGCCCGGCGGCGAGGACGCGCTCGCCGTCCGCGGTGAGGCGGTGCTCGATGCGCCGGCCGCGTCCGGGGCGGCGCTCGACGAGGCCCTGCGCGGCGAGCCGGCTCGCCAGGGTTCCGAAGGACTGGTCGCCCTGGAAGGTGGCGACGGCGAGTTCGTGCGCGGAAGCGCCGGGCGCCCGGGCGATGGCGCGCAGGGCGTCCCACTGGGCGAGGGTCGTGCCGGCCGCGGCGAGGCGGGTGTCCAGTGCGCGGTGATGCCGGTACTGCGCCTCCTTCACCGCGCGGCCCAGCTCCTCGAGGCCGACGGCGTCCGCCGGGCCGGAGACGTCGGACGTGCCGAGAGTGTCGGACGTGCCGAGAGTGTCGGACGTCCCCCGGGCGTCCGACGCATCCGGGACGTCCGGGACGTCCGGGACGTCCGTCCGACGTGAGGCGTGCGTCGGTTCCGGGGCGTCCGTCGGGTCGGCGGGACCGCCGGTGCGGGCGGCGGATGCGTCTGGCTGCGCGGTCATGTCCGGCATTCTAGTGCAGCGAATACGGTTGCTTATATAAGCATGCGTAGATACCTTGTGCCGTATGGCTGACACCACGACACGGACCGTGTTCCCGCGCCCCGACCTCCCGCTCACCCTCACCGAGACCGGCCCCCGCGACGGCCGCGTCGCGCTCGTCCTGCACGGAGGGAGCGGGCCCGCCACCGTCGCGGCCGTCGCCGCGCACCTGGCCGGCGAGCGGCACATGCGGGTCTTCCTGCCGACCCACCCCGGCTGGGACGGAACCGAACGCCCCGACTGGTTCACCGGAGTCGACGACCTGGCTCTCGCCCATCTGCACTGGCTCCGCGACGAGGGGCACCGTGACGTGCTGGTCGTCGGCTCCTCGATCGGCGGCTGGGCGGCCACCGAGATGGCCTTCCGCGACGACGGCGCGGTCATCGGCTCCCTGGTCCTGATCGACGCCGTCGGCGTGGCCGTCCCGGGGGAGCCGGTCCGCGACATCTTCGGCCTCACCCCGGGCGAGCTCGCCGCGTACGCGTTCCACGACCCCGCACGGCATGCCGTCGACCCCGCCACGCTCACCGCGGAGCAGCTCGCGGCCCGGCGGGCCGACATGGAGACCGTGCGGCTGCTGGCCGGCGACCCGTACATGCACGACCCGAAGCTGCTGAACCGGCTCGGCCGCGTGCGGACCCCGGCCCTGGTGCTGTGGGGCGAGAGCGACCGCATCGTCACGCCCGCGTACGGGCGCGCCCTCGCCGCGGCCCTTCCCCACGCACGGTTCGAGACCGTGCCCGAAGCCGGGCACCTGCCGCACCTCGAACAGCCCGCCGCCACGTTCGCCGCGCTGGACGCGTATCTCGACGCCCTTTCCGGTGACCGCGCGAAGACCGACTAGCGCCGCCCCGCGGCTTCCGGCCTTCGACCGCCCGCGGGGCCACCGGCCGGCCGCCCGGACCGCTGCCGCCCGGCGCCCGTCGTCCGCCGCCCCGAGGGCCTAACCGCCCGAGCCGAGGCCCGTTCCCGTGCCGGTGCCCGCGTTCGCGTCCTGACCTGCCGTGGACCGGTCGGCGGTGGACCTGGGCGCCGACCCCTCGATGTCGATCACCGCACCCAGCTTCACCTGCTTGTACAGCCACGCCGCGTCGGCCGAGCGCAGGCCGATCCAGCCCGTCGTGCGGTCGTAGTTGCCGGGCGCCTTCTCGTCGTAGGCGATGGCGGCGATGTAGTTCGCCGAGCCGCCGGAGGAGGACAGTTCGATCACCCAGGACACCTTGAGGTCGTAGTCCGACTCGAGGCCGACCGTGGTGCCGGGCATCACCTTCGTCGCGCTCTTGGCGGTGACCGTCATCCGGCCCGTCGCCGTGGGCCGGAGCTCGGTGCCGGAGGTGACCGGCAGGACGCGGCCGGCGACCTCGATCTGCCGCCGGGACAGGTCGACCGTGGCGTCGGGCGTCGCCGGGAGGCTGGGGGTGCCGGTGGGGCTCGCGGCAGGGGCGGGCCGCTGATCCGTGCCGCCGCCCAGGTCGACCGCGACGAGCAGGGCGAGCGCCGCCGCGGCGGAGACGGAGGCGGTCGCCACGACCGTACGCCGACGGCGTCGGCGGCGTACCGCCCGGCCACGGATCTCCGCGCCCGTCAGCACCGGGTGGGTCTCGCCCTCGGCGGCCAACTCGCGCAGGTTCGAGGTGAGTTCATCGGACACGGTCGTCCTCCCTCTCCTCCTCGTCCGTCGAGTCCGCCGAGAGCACCTGGGCCAGTGCCGCCCGGCCGCGGGACAGACGGGCCTTGACCGTGCCCACGGGAGCCCCGGTTTCGGAGGCTACCTGCTCCACGCTCAGGTCGCACAGATGGTGCAGGACCAGGGCCATCCGCTGCGCCTCCGGCAGGGTGCGCAGCGCGGCGACCAGAGCGGTGCGCTCCGGATCGGGTCCCGGGGTGTGCTCGGGCGGCGGAGTGCGCCGCACGAGTTCGAGCCAGCGGCGCGCACGGCGCCAGCGGCTCACCGCGAGCCGCATCGCCACCGTCCGTATCCACGCCTCGGGCGCCCCGTCGGCGAGGAACTCGCGCCGCCGGTCCCAGGCGCGGACGAACGCCTCCTGGACGACGTCCTGCGCCTCACCGTGGTCCCCGGTGAACGCGTAGAGCTGACCGGTCAGCCGGGGGAACGCGGTCGCGTAGAACGCGTCGAACTCTTCCTCGGTCATGCCCCCCGCCGGAGTTTCCGGAATTTCCGCGGCCCGATGCAACCCGGCCGTCCCTGCCGTGCGTACAGGTCCCGTACGTGGCACATCGAAACACACCACAGGGGGATCACGATGACCACCGGAGTCAGGGGGCGCCGGCCGGGCCGCGCCTGGGGGGCGGCGGCGCTGGCCGTGTGCGCGCTCGCGCTGGCCGGCTGCTCGGGGCGGGCCGTGGCCGACGGGAGCGGAGGCACGGGGACGGGCGCCGGACCGGAGGCCACCACGACCGTCAACCCGCAGCGGCAGAAGGGGCATACGGCCACGCCGAAGCCGCTCAAGTCGCTGCCGGGCGCGCACGTCAACATCGTCGACAGGCAGACCGTCGGTGTCGGCATGCCCATATCGGTGACCTTCGACGGCGCCGTACCGACCGTCGAACGTGCGGACGTGGAACGGCAGTTGAAGGTAACCGCCGATGTCGAGGGCTCGTGGAGCTGGGTCAAGGACCGCAATCTGCTCGACGGGCAGCGCGTCGACTTCCGGCCGCGCACGTACTGGAAGCCCGGCACGGAGGTCACCGTCCGGGCCGGCGCCGGGATCACACGGCATTTCACGGTGGGCCGCTCCCTCGTCGCCACGGTCGATGTCCGCACACACTCCATGACGGTTGAGAAGGCCGGTACGACGCGAAAGGTTCCCATCACGGCGGGCGCACCGGGCATGGAGACCTGGAACGGCACCATGGTCGTCTCCGACAAGGCGACCAAGGTCTTCATGAACTCGCAGACCGTCGGCTACGGCGACGCGTACGCGGGTTACTACTACTACGCCGTGCACCTCACCACCTCGGGCACCTATCTCCACCAGAACCCGAAGGCCAACACCTACGCCGGGCACCAGAACGTCACCCACGGCTGCGTCGGACTCGCCACCGACGGCACCGCGAAGCGCTTCTACGACGAGGTCATCCCCGGCGACGTCGTCAAGGTCGTCGGCTCCAAGGACACGGTGGCCGTGGGCAACGGATACGGCGACTGGAACCTCGGCTGGGAGCAGTGGAAGGCGGGCAGCGCGCTGTCCTGAGACCGTGCGGGAAATTTCCCGCCGGGTGTCATCCGGCGTACGGGCCAACGGAGTTTGGACGAGTGGAGAGGCGCCCTCCGACCGTTTCACCGCCGCACGTTCCTCATATCGCAAGGAGAGTCCGTCCATGACACGGATGCAGAAGTACCTGGCCGCGACCGCCGTGGCCGTCGCGCTGGTCGGGGCGCCCACGGTGTCGTACGCCGTCTCGCAGGGGAAGGCGGCGTCCGGCACCTCCACCCATTCCGCGGCGCGGGCCGAACGCGCCACCGCCGTCCGGCCGGTCGCCGAGGCCGCCGCCAGGAAGGCGCCCACCGCCCGGATCGTCGCCCCCGGCGAACATGTCGCCGTGGACGGCGGCGCGGAGATCTGGCTCACGGCGGAGGGCAAGCACTGGACGACGGCCGGCGACCCCGAGCCGCAGTTCCGCAGTGTCGTCGACGGCAACGTCGACCTGACCCGGCCGGGTGTGTCGATGCAGGCCGAAGGCGACGCCGAGGGCCGCTACTTCCTCTCCGGCCTCTACTACGGCGGCAAGGGCACCGCGTCCCGCGTCACCGTCGAGACCAAGGCCGGCACCGTGCACGGCAAGCTGCTGGAGCTCGCGGGCAAGCCCGGCTGGGGCGTCTGGTACGCCACCGCCCAGGCCCCGGCCGACGGCAAGGGCGATCCCGACTTCCTCGGCAACGTCACCGTCCGCGACACCAAGGGCCGGATCTACGCCCAGCTGAAGTGAGCCCGGTGGTGCGGGAGAGCCGGGTTGTTCAGGTCTCGGCTCCCCCGCACCGCCTCCACCCCCACGTACCCGACACCGAGGGACCGCCGGCCGTGCCGCTCACCCCCACCGACGCCTCCCAGGACTCCGCCGACGACGGCGACTTCGCCGCGTACGCGACCGCGGCCTGGCCCCGCCTGGTCCGCACCGCGCACATGCTCACCGGGGACTTCCACGAGGCCGAGGATCTCGTCCAGACCACGCTGGCCAAGGTGTACGCGCGCTGGCGGCGCATCCCGCGCGACGACGTCGACTTCTACGTGCGCCGCTCGCTGGTCAACAACAACATCAGCCGGGTGCGCAAGAGACGTGTCGTGCAGCTGCTGATGCCGTTCCTGCCCGAGCGGGTGGACGAGAGCGAGCCCGGCCACGCGGAGACCGTCGCCCAGCGAGCGGCCCTGGACGAGGCGCTCGCGCACCTGTCGGCGCGGCAGCGCGCCGTGATGGTGCTGCGCTACTGGGAGGACCTCGGCGAGGCCGAGACGGCCCAGCTCCTCGGCTGTTCGGTCGGCACCGTCAAAACCCATGCCCGGCGTGGCCTCGAGGCCCTTCGGGCCCACCCCCTGTTCGACGGCCGACACCCCGTTTCCGGAGCCCGCCCATGAACCACCCGTTCCGTTCCCCGCGCCCGCCGGCCGAGGCCGAGCGGCTGCGCGAGGCGTTCGCCGAAGCCGCCTACGACGTCACTCCTTCCGTGGTTCCGCTGGCCGCCATCGAACGCGAGGGCCGGCGGCGCAGGCGGCGGCGCGGGGCCGCCGTGCTCATGGCGGCTTGCGGTGTGCTGCTGGTGCCGCTGGCCGTGGTGGTGTTCCGCACGGGTGCGGCCGGCGAGCCGTCCGCACCCAGCAGCAGCGTGCGCCCGCCCTCCCCGACGGCCGGCACGGCGAGCCCCTCGCCCTCGGCGCCCGCCGGGAAGGTGCGCGTGGTGGCGCCCGGCGAGCGCGTGACGGTCTCGCCCGGCACCAGGATCTGGCTCACCGAGGACGGCAAGCACTGGACGGAACCGGACGCGCCCGGCCCCCAGTTCCGCAGCGTCAGTGACGGCAACCTCGACATGAGCACCCCCGGCATCACCCTCCAGGAGTCGGGACAGGGCGACGGCTACTTCCTCTCCGGCATCTTCCACGGCCCGGGAGAGCCGGCCCGCGTCACGGTCACCACGTCCGCGGGTGACGTCGACGGCACCGCGCTCGTCCTCGCGGGCAAGCCCGGCTGGGGCGTCTGGTACGCGCAGGTGAGGGTGCCGAAGTCCGCCACGCCCGACGGCAGCATGACCGGCGTCACCGAGCGGGTCACGGTCCACGACTCGGCGGGCCGGGTCATCGCGACCCAGGACTTCACCCCGTGAGCGCCCCGGGCGGCTCCGCCGGGACGGAGCCGGGCGCCGTCGTGGCGGGGCGGGCGCCCCGGCCGGCGCGCACCCGCGTCGCCCGGTTCCTCCGCGCGCGCCGGATCCGGGCCCGACGCACCCGTGGCCGCCGGCTGCGCCGGGCGCTGATCGCGCTGGCCGTCGTGTTCGCCGCGCCGGCCGGGGCGGCCGTGGTGGCGTACCGGCTGACGGTGATCCCCGAGCCGCATCCCGAGACGGCGATGCAGAGCACGGTCTTCGTGGACAGCCACGGCGGCTACCTGGGCCGGCGCGGCCCGGTCGACCGCCAGGAGGTGCCGCTCTCCCAGGTGCCCCGGCATGTGCAGGAAGCGGTGATTGCCGCGGAGAACCGTTCCTTCCGTACGGACAGCGGGGTCTCGCCGAGCGCCGTCGTCCGCGCCGCGTGGTCGACGCTGAGCGGCGGCGGACGCCAGGGCGGCTCCACGATCACGCAGCAGTACGTGAAGAACGCCCTGCTCAGCCCCGAGCGCTCACTGTCCCGCAAGGCGCGCGAGGCACTCATCGCCGTCAAGCTGGACCGCACCCGCTCGAAGGACGAGATCCTGGCGGGCTACCTCAACACCGTGTACTTCGGCCGCGGCGCGGCCGGCGTCCAGGCCGCCGCGCGCAACTACTTCGGCGTGGACGCGCAGGACCTGAGCATCGGCCAGGGCGCCGCGCTCGCCGCCGTGGTCAACATCCCCTCGTACTACGAGAGGGCGGGCTCCGACGCGGCGGTGACGGCGAAACTCGAACACCGCTGGGAGTGGGTGCTGGACGCGATGGCGGACAGCGGGGCGATCACGTCCGCCCAGCGCGCGGCGGCCCGCTTCCCGGCGTTCCGTTTCTATCCCCCCGGCGCCACGGACGGCCAGCGCCAGTACCTGATCGACGTCGCCGCGAAGGAGGCCGCCGGCCGGCTCGGCATCACCCAGGACGAACTGGCCCGCGGCGGCTACACCGTCCGTACCACCTTCGACCTCACCGCCCAGGACGCGGCGTCCGAACAGATCGCCGGCCTGCCGCCGGGCAAGGACACACGGCTCCACACGGCCGTCGTGGCGCTGGTCCCCGGCGACGGCGCCGTACGCGTCCTGTACGGCGGCGCGGACTACGCCCGGCAGCCCTTCAACGACGCGATCGCCGGAGCCGTGGAGGCGGGCACGGCGCTCGGACCGTTCGCCGGGACCCGGCTGAGCGCGCCGCTCAGCGGCCTCCCGCGCGCCGCCGCACCGACCCCGTACCGGCTGGCCGCCGCCTATGCCACGGCGGCGGCCCGCGGCAGCTACGCGCGGCCCTACACCGTCGAGCGGATCACCCGCGCGGGACGCACCCTCTACGCGGCGCGCCCGCACACTCGCACCGCCATGGACCCGTTCTCCGCGGTGCTGGTCACCAAGCGCATGGCCGCCGCCTCCGGCGTTCTCCCGGCCGCCTTCACCGGCGGCGCCGGGACCCGCACCCTGTGGCGGACCACATACGACGACGGCCTCGCCGTCACGGCCGCGCTCTTCGCCCGGTGCCCCGCCCGCCATGGGCACACGGCCCGCACGGCCCAGTTGCCCGCCGGGGCCGGCGACCTCGCCGTACGCGTCACCACAGAGGTCCGTGACCGGCTGGAACAGTCGTCCCCGGGGGCGGCCCACACCCCCGTGCCGGCCTCCCCGGCGTGGGGCAGCGGCCCGGTGCCGTGACCGGAGGTTCGCGCGATCGAGACCTTCACGGCCCTTCCGTCCCCGTGCGGCACGGCCATACTGGACGCACGATGACGAAATCCTCCGCGCCCAGGCGCCACCTGCCCACCAGCCCCTTCGCCGCCCCGGTCGTCCCCGTGGCCAAGGAGTTCAGCCTCGGAGACCGCGTCTCCCACGACCAGTACGGCCTGGGCACGATCGTCGGCGCCGAAGAGGGCATCGCGATGCTCGTCGACTTCGGTGCCCAGCGGGTTCGCGTCCTCAGCCCGTACGGCCGGATGGACCGGCTCTGACCCGCCCCACGAACGGCCCACACCGCTAGCCGCCCACCAGGCCGGGACCCACGCTGGACGCATGACTGCCCCGGCGCGTGACGACCTGCCCTTCGACGATCTCACCGACTTCGAGAACGCCGACCGGGGATTCATCGCTGCGCTCGTGCCGGGCGTCGTGCGGGACGCCGAGGGCGGGGTCGTGCACGACGCGGACGCCTACGCGTTCCTGGAGGACGACTGCCCGGACACGGCGCACCCCAGCCTGTGGCGGCAGGCCCGGCTGTGCGCCCGGCAGGGCCTGTACGAGGTGACCGAGGGCGTCTACCAGGTCCGTGGCCTCGACCTGTCGAACATGACCCTCGTCGAGGGCAGCCGGGGCGTGATCGTCATCGACCCGCTGATCTCCGCCGAATGCGCCGCGGCGGCCCTGGCGCTGTACCGGGAACACCGCGGGCAGCGGCCTGTCACGGGACTGATCTACACCCACTCGCACGTCGACCACTTCGGCGGCGCCCGCGGGGTGCTGCCGCACGGCACCGAGGACGGGGTGCCCGTGCTCGCCCCGGAGAACTTCCTGGAGCACGCGGTCAGCGAGAACGTCTACGCCGGCAACGCGATGCTGCGGCGCGCCACTTTCGTGTACGGATCGTGGCTGCCGACAGGACCGCGGGGACAGATCGGCACCGGCCTCGGCACGACCACCTCCACCGGCACCGTCGGCCTGGTGGCGCCGACCGTGGACATCACCCGCACCGGCCAGACCGAGGTCGTCGACGGCGTACGGATCGTCTTCCAGCCGACGCCCGGCACCGAGGCGCCCGCCGAGATGAACTTCCTGCTGTCCGAGCAGCGCGCCCTGTGCATGGCCGAGAACGCCTGCCACACCCTGCACAACGTGGTCACCCTGCGTGGCGCCCCGGTCCGTGACGCCCGCGTCTGGGCCCGCTACCTCGACGAGGCGATCGACGTCTTCGGCGACGCCTACGACGTCGGCTTCGCCTCGCACCACTGGCCGACCTGGGGACGGGACAACGTCGTCAGGTTCCTCGGCGAGCAGCGGGACCTGTACGCCTACCTGCACGACCAGACGCTCCGCCTCCTCAACCAAGGCCTCACCGGCACCGAGATCGCCGAGGAACTGCGCCTGCCGCCCGCCCTGGAGACCGCCTGGCACGCCCGCGGCTACTACGGCTCCGTCAGCCACAACGTCAAAGCCGTCTACCAGCGCTACATGGGCTGGTACGACGGCAACCCCGCCCACCTGTGGGAGCACCCGCCCGTCGAACTCGCCCGGCGCTACGTCGACGTGGCGGGCGGCCCGGAGCGGACGCTCGCCAAGGCCCGTACGTACGCCGAAGCGGGCGACCTGCGCTTCGCCGCCACCCTGCTGCTCCATCTCGTCTTCGCCGACCCGGAGAACACGGCCGCCAAGGAGGAGCTCGCCACCGTCTACGAGCGCCTCGGGCACGGCGCCGAGAACGGGCCCTGGCGCAACATCTACCTGACCGGCGCCCTGGAGCTGCGGGAGGGCCCGGCCGCCAACGAGGTCGACACCTCGGGCACCGAGATGGCGTCCGCGCTGACCGTGAGCATGCTCCTCGACTCGCTCGCCGTCCGCATCGACGGCCCGCGGGCCTGGAACGATCACATGACCCTCGACTTCGTCGTCATCGACGAACAGCGCCGCCACCGCGTCAACCTGCACCACGGCGCCCTGACGCACCGCGGCATGCCGGTCCACCACACCCCGAAACCGCACGCCGGCCTCACCCTGATCCTCACCCGCCCCGAACTGATCGGAGTCCTCGCGGGCGAGGGCCTGGCGGGCATCGAGACGGACGGCGACCCCGAACTGCTGACCCGCCTGCTCTCCTACACCTCGGACCCCGACAGGGCCTTCCCGATCGTCACACCGTAGGAACCGGCCTCGGGCACGGCCCGAACACACCCCTGGGCGCGGGCGGTTCCCCTCAACTCCCTTCACTGGCCGACTTCCTGCCATGAGAGGGCGATCCGAGGTGCCCGGGACAGTCGTGAGGTCCGATGCGCCGTCCCTCTTCTGCGGTCCGACGAGATGTGGAGTGCACATGAGCAAGGAGAAGGCGACGACCGCGCTGCTGGTGGTGCTCGTGTTCGCGGTGGTCACCTGCCTCGCGTTCTCCGACCCGGCCTTGGGAGGCGCCCTGAGCGTCGGCGTCGCGGTCGCGGCCCTGGCGTGGAAGATGCTCCGCGCCAGGTAGCGCGGCGGCACCACGAAAGGTCTCCGGTCCTCCACGGGCCGGGGACCTTTCGTCGTCTCCGGGGGCACCGTCGAACCCCCAGCTGCATTTCGGCGAGGCCTCCCCCGCGGCGGGCACAACCGCACGACTCCTCCTGCAGCAGGGCATCAACTACGCACCAGGCAAAGGAATGCAGCCCATGACCGCAGGACCCACGACGCGCGGGGGGATGGGCGACTCGTCACCCCCCGAGCGTGCTCCCTCATCGGCTACGGAGGCCGGTCAGGGCGCGCCGCCGCCGATCTTCCGTGCCGGGGCCGTGCCGCCGGCGGAGGAGAAGGCGGTGCTCCCGCACCAGGTGTCGCCCACCGAGCGGGACGAAGCAGTGGAGGTCGCCGCTCAGCTCCGCACGGAGATCAGCAAGGAGCTGTGGGACCACCGCGACCGGCTGCGCAGGGCGATCCACTCCCAGGGCTACCGCGACCCCGACCTGTCGGACATCGAGGTGCGCACTCAGGTCCGGTACTACAAGGCCCGGATGAACCCGGCCTTCCAACTCAAGCACGGTGACCCGTGGCCGTTCCTGGCGAAGTGCTTCTCCTACGCCCGGCTCGACTTCCACCGTGCCGAGAACCGCCCCGAGCGGCCCGAGGACCCGGAGGAGCTGCCGCAGCCGGCCGCCGACTCCGAGATCGACGGGATCACCGTGCGGGAGGCCGTCGACGCGTTCCTCGAACGGCACGTGCCCGACGACGGGCAACGCACGGTGTGGCTCATGACCTACCGGGACCGGATGGGACCCGTCGCGATCGCCGAGGAACTCGGGATCGACCGGGGCACCGTCACGGCCCGGCTCAACCGGGCCCGGGCCTTACTGGAGGCCCTGCCTCCCGACGAGCTGGATCACCTGCGCTAGGCGGACCCCCTCTAGAGACCACGGAGCCCGACCCGCTCCGTGGTCACGGGAGGAGGCCCGACGGCTTCCGCCGGTTCCGCGGTGGGCCACACCCGCCGCGGTCGCCTGGCTGAGAGACAGCCCGGCTCAACTGAAATGAAGGTTCACATGGAAATGGAGAGGAAGGCGCGGGGGCGCTCCACCGCTCACGAGGCACTCGTGGAGCTGCTCCGCGAGCAGCGTGCGGCGGATCCTCTGGCCGGACCGGCCCCCACGCCCGACGAATGGGCCGTCCACATGAGCATGGTCGCGGAGCGTGCCGCGATCGCATCCGACGACGACATGGACCTGTGCGCCTACGGGGAGGACTCGGGCAACACCGAGGAGGCGGAGGAGGAGCCGGCGCCCACACCGCGTCAGGCGTCGTCCGGAGCTACACGCGTCCAGCGGGAGCAGCCCGCCTCCGGGCCCGCCCGGTCGCTCCTGTTCTCCGCCCTGGCCGGTTTCGACGTCGTCGTGGTCGTCGTGCTCCTGGCCGTCGGTGTGTCCGTCGTGACAACGACCGTGATGGCCGCCCTGGTGGGGGCGGCGGCCGTCGGTCTGGCACTCGCGGGGCCGTGGGGACTCGGCGGCAACGGCCGCCGGGCGCCCGACCGGTCGGCGCTGACGCCGGATGCGCTGCAACAGCGGTAGTCCGGCGCGAACGCGGCCGTGCAGCGGCCGTCGTGGGACCGGCCCGATCGGGGGATCGGGCCGGTCCCACGTCTTCGTGCGGGGCGGTGTCAGCCCTGGGTGGGGGCGGGGGACTTGCCCGCGAGGACGTCGCTCAGGCGGGAGGCGCCCGCCTGGACGGCCTGGGTCGTGGAGTTGCTCTCGGCGCCCTGGAGGCCGCCGTTGGTCAGGGACAGCGCGCTGTCGCCGACGCGGACGGCGGCGTAGTCCAGGGTCAGCGTGGTCGGTTCGCCCTCCATCGAGCCGTTCATCGTGATCTGGAGTCCCTGACGGGCGTCGGCGACACCGGGCAGAGACATCTCGATGACCTGGACGGTCTGCTTGCCGCCCTTGGCGTCGACCGCCGTGAACTGGTCGCACTTGTCCGGCAGGGTGCCCAGCCACTTCAGGTTCGCGTCCACCTCCGACTGCCCGTAGGAGGCCACCTGGTAGCGCATCTGCCCGTCGTTGTCGCTGTCGTCGAAGCCGGTGTTCGCGTGGGCGCCCGTCGGAGCGCCGAGCAGGTTCTCGGCGTACAGGCCGTCGAGCAGCTTCTGGCAGTCGGCGGCATTGGCCTTGTTCGTGACGAACGACTGCTGGTCGACCTTGCTCTTGAGCAGCGTGTCCCGCCAGGCCGCGGCGCCCTTCGATGTGCTCCACTGCGACCCCAGGTCGCTGTTGGTGATCAGAGCGGCCTGTGCCTCCGACTGGCTGAGCGTGCGCACGGAGGGCGAGGCCCCCGGAGACTCCTTGGCACTGAGGGAGGCGGTGGCGCCCGTGCCGCCGGACTCGTCGCTCGAACACGCGGCGGTCGCCAGCAGCACGCCCGCGGCCAGGGCGGAGCCGAGGACGCGGGAGGAGCGGTGGCGGGCGGAGGCGGTGCGACGGGGCGGACGGTTCATGGCGGGAGGCCTCCGGAGGACGCGGTGTGTGTCCCCTCCACGCCACCACCGGCCCGGCACTCCCACCAGCGCACCGGGCCGTCCGGGTGAGCCGCCCACGCGGCCGCGGTCAGACCGCCAGTACGGCCCTGACCGTCTTGCCGCCGAAGCCGGTGCTGACGACCTCCAGGCTGTGGGCGAGCTGCTGGACCATGGCGAGCCCGCGCCCGCTCTCCGACTCGGTGTCGAGCAGACCGACGCGCGGGCGTCCGGGACTGTCGTCGTGGACCTCGACGGTCACGTGCCCGTAGCCCAGTTGCAGACGCAGCCGGCAGCCGGTGCGGCCGTGCCGTACGGCGTTGGCGACGAGCTCGGAGGCGATGAGCGTGGCGTCGTCGACCTGGTCGGCGGTCGGCGGTGCCATCGGCGGCCGGGGCGCGGTGAGGAACGCCGACGTCAGCCTGCGGGCCCTGCCTGCCGAGACGGCCGCACGCGGCAGTGCGTACTCCACGCGGGCGGTCGGTCGGACGGTGCGCTGGTGCGCACGCATGACGGACACCTCTCTTCCCCTCCCAGGACGACGAGCACCCGGCGGCTCCATCCCCGCCGGCCGGGACCCGCGCGACACGGTGCGCGGCCGGTCCTGCCCCCGGGTGATGCCCATCCCCGGTGATCCGCAACCGGCGTCGTACGTCACAAACCCGCCAAGTGCCTCCTCGGCGAACCACCGGTATGAGTCACGCATGTCTGGAAAGGTGTGGCGCATGCCGACCCTTCAGAGAAAGCTGCTAGGTCTGCTCCCCCGGATAGGGGTGCGGGTGCTGGATCTCGGTTCGGGCGCCGCGGTGCTGTACCGGCGCGGTGAACGCACCCGCGTGCCGATGGGCCGGGGAGCCGATCTGGTGCTGCGCGGCAGGGCCGAGGGGTGGAGGAGCGTGCCGCTCGGCGACAGCGGGGCGCGCCTCGTCCTCGACGAGACGCAGGCGGCGGCCGACGAGCGCCGGTTCCAGCTGGCGGCCGCGTCCTACCTGTGCGGCCAGCACGTCACCGCGCTCCTCGACCGCTACGAGGTGAACTGCGTCCTCGACGTGGGCGCCAACGCGGGCCAGTACGGACGGCAGTTGCGCCGCCTCGGCTACACCGGCCGGATCGTCTCCTTCGAACCGACGGCGGAGGCCTTCGCCAAGCTGAGCGAAGCCGCCGAGGAGGATCCCGACTGGTGGGTGTACCAGGTCGGCCTGGGGCGCGAGGACGCCACCCGGTCCATCCACGTCGGCTGGAACACGATGAACTCCCTCCTCCCGCCCAGCGATTACGGCAAGGACCGCTACAAGCGGTTCGCGAAGACCCGTACCGAGGAGATCGAGATCCGTCGTCTCGACGGCATGATGGACAAGGCGCTCGCGGGGCTCGGCGACCCCCGTCCCTATCTGAAGATGGACACTCAGGGCTACGACCTGGAGGTGTTCGCGGGCGCGGGCGACCGTGCCGGGGAGTTCGTCGGGATGCAGTCCGAGGTCGCCACGCTGCGGCTGTACGAGGGCAGTCCGCGCATGGGCGAGGCGATCGCCGTGTACGAGGGCAGCGGCTTCGAGATCACCGGCATGTACCCGGTGTCCAGGGAGGCGGCCACCGGGCGCGTGGTGGAGTTCGACTGCGTGATGGTGCGCGCGGCGGCGGTACCGGCCGCCGACTAGCGCCCTGCATGGGTGAGGACGGTCGACTTCTTTGTCCGGGGTGTGTCCCGGTGGCCGGCTACGCCGGATACGCGTGCGTCTGCGCCGCCTTCACCGTCGCCCAGACCGGCGCACCGGGACGGAGGTCGAGTTCCGCGGCGGCGACCGTCGTCAGGTCGGCGGCGAGCGGGAGTTCGCCGGTGAGGTCCGCGCGGATCTGGTCGCCGTGCGTCTCCAGCCCGCCGACACGGCACTGCCACAGATTGCGGGCGCTGGAGCCGGTGGGGCGGTCGCGGTGCAGGGTGACGGCGCTCGGCGGGAAGGCCACGAACACCGGTCCGCCGAGGTCCTCGGTCGTGGTGATCTCCGGGCCCGCGTCGAGCCGCACGGTGTGGCCCTCGGCCTGCCCGCGGTAGAGATTGAGGCCGACCAGCTGGGCGATGTAGTCGGTGCGCGGGTGACGGGCGATGTCGGACGGTGTCCCCTCCTGGACCACCCGGCCGTGCTCGACGACGACGAGCCGGTCGGCCAGCACCATCGCGTCCAGCGGGTCGTGGGTGACCAGGACGGCGACGGCCTCGAAGTCGGCCAGGTGGCGCCGGAGCTGGGCGCGCACCTCCAGCCGCGTACGGGCGTCGAGCGCGGCGAGCGGCTCGTCCAGCAGGAGCAGCCGGGGACGGATGGCCAGCGCGCGGGCCAGGGCGACGCGCTGGGCCTGACCGCCGGACAGGCGGCGCGGCTTGGCGCCGGCGTGGTCGGCCAGGCCCATGCGGTCCAGCCAGGCGGCGGCCTGCGCCCGCGCCCGCGCCTTCGGCACGCCCTGACAGCGGGGCCCGAAGGCCACGTTGTCGAGCGCGGACAGGTGCGGGAAGAGCAGGTAGTCCTGGAAGACGACGCCCACCGGGCGGGATTCGGTCGGCGTACGGTCCAGCGCGGCACCGTCGAGCCGCAGTCGTCCCCCTTCGGACAGCGGGGTGAGGCCGGCCAGCGCGCGCAGTGCCGTGGTCTTGCCGGCGCCGTTCGGCCCGAGGAGCGCGACGACGTCTCCGGGCGCGGCGGTGAGCGCCACGTCGAGGTGGAAGGATCCGCGGTGCACGACGAGCCGGGCGTCGAGGCCCTTGTCGGAGCCGGAGCCGGAGTCGGGGCCGGAGCCGGAGCCGGAGTCGGCGTCGGAGTCGGAGCCGGGGCCGGACTCGGGGGCGTACCCCTTGTCGGGGCCGGGGCCCTCCTCGCCCGCGGCACGCGGTGTGTCCGTCATGGCGCCATCATCCGTCGTCCGGTCCCTCATGACGCCGCCGTCATCCAGCGGTCGCGGAGCCCGGCGAGGACCGCGATGGACACCGCGAGCAGGACCAGGCTCAGCGCGATCGCGGCGGCCGGATCGCTCTGCAGCGCCAGGTACACGGCCAGCGGCATGGTCTGCGTACGGCCGGGGAAGTTGCCCGCGAAGGTGATCGTCGCGCCGAACTCGCCGAGTGCGCGGGCCCAGGCCAGTACGGAGCCCGCCGCGATGCCGGGTGCGATCAGCGGCAGCGTGACCCGGCGGAAGGCGGTGAAACGGGAGGCGCCCAGCGTCATGGCGGCCTCCTCGTAGCGGGGATCGGCCGCCCGCAGCGTGCCCTCCACGCTGATGACGAGGAACGGCATCGCCACGAACGCCTCCGCGACGACCACGCCGGCGGTGGTGAAGGGCAGCGTGATGCCGAAGGCCGACTCCAGCCACTGCCCGACGACGCCGTTGCGCCCGAGGGCCAGCAACAGTGCCACACCGCCCACCACGGGGGGCAGGACGAGCGGCAGGGTCACCAGCGCCCGGACGAACCCGCGCCCCGGGAAGTCCGTGCGGGCCAGCAGCCAGGCGAGGGGCACACCGAGGACCAGGCTCACCGCGGTGGCCGCGGTGGCGGTGATCAGCGACAGCTGGAGCGCCTGCCAGACCTCCGGACTGGTCAGCTGCTCCGGCAGGCCGGCCCAGGGAGCCCTGACGAGCAGCGCGACCAGCGGGAGCAGCAGGAAGGCGAGGCCGACGAGGGCGGGCAGCAGCAGGGGGAGCGGCGCACCGCGCCGCGGGCCGGCCCCGGCGCGCCGCCGCGGCCCGTCCCCGCGGGTGTCGCCACCCGCGAGCACGTCGGCCGCGGCATCGGCCTTGCCCGGCTGCGTCACGGCTGGAGGAACCCGGCGGCGGTCAGCGCCTTCTGGCCCTCGGCGGACTGCACGAGCTCGATGAACGCCTTGGCCGCGGCCGCGTTGGGCGCGTCCTTGAGCAGGGTGATCGGGTAGTCGTTGATGGCCTTGGCCGACTCGGGGAACTCCACGCCCTCCACCTTGTCACCCGCCGCCTTCACATCGGTCTTGTAGACGACGGCCGCGTCGGCCTCCTTCAGCTCGACCTTCGTCAGGGCGCTCTTGACGTCCTGCTCGTACGAGACCGGGGTGAGCTTGAGGCTGCTGGCGTCCAGCGCCTTCTGCGCGGCGGCGCCGCACGGCACCGTCTTGTCGCACAGGACCACCTTGAGGCCGGACTTGGTGAGGTCCTTCAGGGAGGCGACCTTGTCCGGGTTGCCGGGCAGGGTGGCGATCTCCAGCTGGTTGCGCACGAAGGTGGACGGGGTGCCGACCGCGTCGCCCTTGTCCGTCACGATCGCCATGGTCTTCGGGCTCGCGGCGGCGAAGACGTCCGCCGGGGCGCCGCCCGTGATGCTCGCGGCGAGCGTGTCGCTGCCGCCGAAGCTGAAGGTCACCTTCGTGCCCGGGTGCTCCTTCTCGAACTCCTTGCCCAGGGCCGTGAAGCTCTCCTTGAGGGAGGCGGCGGCGAAGACGGTGACCGTGCCGGAGAGCTTCGGGGAGGACGACGCGGACGCGTCGGACTTCGTGGAGTCCGAGCCGGGGTCGTCGGAGGAGGAGCAGGCGCTCAGGGCCAGCAGCGCGGCGGCACCGACGGCTGCGACCTGCAGAGGTCGGGTGCGGTGGGTCCGGCGCGCGGATCGGGTCATCACGGTTCTACTCCCTCGTGGCTTCAGGCAGGCATACGCAGATCATACTTACGCAGATACCAGTCGGAAGTCTCCTGTCGCATCGCATGAGCAATGTGATCGGCGATGGGATGTACGCATGTGCGTTTGTACGGGTCCTCCTGCCGGGTACGGTCCTCCGGGAGGTGGTGCCCGTGAGCCAGTCCGCGACCCAGCCACCCGCTCCCCCACTGGCGGAGCTTTCCCTGACCGGAGATCTCGCCCGGCCCGTCCGGCTGACGGTGCCCGACCTGCTGGCCTGGCCGCAGCACCGGGTCGGCGTCAGCTTCGAGTGCGCCACCAGCGGTGTGCAGCACCACCGTTTCGCGGGCCCGCTGCTGCATGACGTCCTGCGGGACGCCGGGCCCGGCTTCGACCCGGCCCGCCGCAAGGACCGGCTGCGCTTCCTCATCGCGGTGACCGGGGCGGACGGCCATCACGCCCTGCTCACGTGGGCCGAGATCGACCCCGACTTCGCACACGCCCCCGTGCTGCTCGCGGTCGGCATCGACGACACCCCGCTCGACCGGGCCGGTCCCCAGCTGGTGCTGCCGCAGGACCGCTGCGGCGCACGGCACATCAGCGGCATCAACGCGATCCGCGTGGACGGGCGTTACCCGTCCTGGGCGTAGCTCCCTGCTCCCGTCCCCCGTCGCTGCGGAGACGGCGGTGCCTCACGTGCGGTCGATGTGCACGTTGGTCGACTTGACCCGCGCGGTGGCCTCCACGCCGACCTCCAGGCCGAGTTCCTCCACGGCCTCCCGGGTCAGCAGGGAGACCAGCCGGTGCGGGCCCGCCTGGATCTCGACCTGGGCCGCGACGTCGCCGAGCTTGACGGCGGTGACGATGCCCGGGAAGGCGTTGCGGACCGAGGTGTGGGAGACGGTCCCGTCCTCCCCGCCGGTCTGCGCGAGTTCGACCGAGAAGGCGGCCAGGTCGCGCCCGTCGATGAGCCGCCGCCCGCCCTCGTCCCGGTGCGTGGGCACGCGCCCGGCGTCCGCCCATCGCCGGGCGGTGTCGGGGCTGACGCCGAGGAGCCGGGCTGCCTGGCCGATGGTGTAGGACTGCATGCGCGCCAAGATATCCGCCGCCCCCGCGGTCGGACGCGCACCGGGCCCCGGCGACGGCCGCCGGATGCCGGGTGCGGTCTCGGTGCGGGCGGGCGCAGGCTACGCCTGACCCCGGAGCGCACGCGTACGTCCGGTGCCGTCACGCCGGCGGCGGCGGGCGGCCGGCGGCGGAGAGTGGACGGTGGCGGAGAGTGGACGGTGGGGCGCGGCGGACAGCGGACGGTGCGCGGCGGCCGGACCCGGTGGCCGCCGGACGCAACCTCTCGCCCGGCTCGCGCCTCCTACCAGTCGTACGCGTGCCCGTCGTGCGCATCCCGGTCGTGGACCTTCCGTCGCGCGGAACCGGATGCCCGGAGAAGGAGCGTCAGTTGGCCCGTCCGCTGTCCCGCCGGAAGTTCATGGTCTACTCGCTGGCGGCGTCCACCTTGACCGTCGCGGCGCCCCTCGGCTGCGACGCGTCCTCGGCGGAGGGCGCCGAACCCTCCGGAGCGGGCACGGGCGGCCCGTCCGACGTGCTGGTGACCGGCACCGACGAGGAGATGCTCGTCCTGGAGGTCACCGCGGCCAACAGGGTCGTCGTACGGCTGCCGCGCGTCGAGGTCGGCCAGGGCATCACCACCGCCGTCGCCATGATGATCGCCGAGGAGCTGGACGCCCGGCTCGCCGACGTCGACATCCCGCTCGCCGAGGCCCGCAAGGAGGGCAACCAGTACACCGGCGGCTCGAACTCCGTCTCGTCGCTGTACGACCCCGCCCGCGCCCTGGCCGCCACCGCCCGCGCCAAGCTGGTGACGGCCGCCGCCCGACGGTGGCACCTCGCGCCGCGTCTGCTGCGCACCCGGGACACCATGGTCGTCGCCCCCGACGGACGCACCGCCACCTTCGGGTCCCTGACGGCGGCCGCCGCGGCGATCCACCGGCCCGCCGTGCCGGCCGAGCCGAAACCGGCGTCCCGGCACCGGGTGATCGGGCGGCCGACCACCCGTGTCGACGCGCGGGACATCGTCACCGGAAAGGCGGCCTACGCCGGGGACCTGACGGTGGCCGGGGCGAAGCCGACCGTGGTGGCCCGGCCGCCGACCCTCGGCGGGAAGCTCGTCTCCGTCGACAGCCGGGCGGCCCGCGCGATGCCGGGCGTCCGCGCGGTCGTCCGGGCCGCGGGCGGTGTCGCCGTCGTGGCCGACACCTTCCATCACGCGTTCCGGGCCAGGGACGTGCTGCGCATCACCTGGGCGCCGGGCCCGCTCGCCGCCCTGTCCGACGACGCGGTCCGCGCCCGGCTCCGCGCGGCCGTCCCGTCGCTCGGCACGCCGCTGCTCGGAACCCGTCAGGTGACAGGGGAGTTCGAGTTCGCCTTCGTCTCCCATGCCCCGATGGAGGTGCTGACCGCGGTCGCGGACGTGCGCGCGGACCGCGCCGAGATCTGGTTCTCCTCGCAGACGCCGACGGACGCGCGCGACACGATCGCCTCCGCCGTCGGGCTTCCGGGTTCGAAGGTCAGGGTCCATGTGATGCGGGGCGGCGGCTCGTTCGGACGGCGCCTGAACTACGACGCCGCCGTGGAGGCGGCCCTCGTCTCCAAGGCCGCCGGCCGGCCGGTGAAGCTGATGTGGAGCCGCAACGACGACATCCGGCACGGCCGGATGCGCCCGGCCAGCCACCACCGCATCCGGGCCAGTCACGCCGGCGGCCGGGTGGTCGCATTCACCCACGTGACGGCGTCGGTGAGCGAGGTGTTCGAGGAGTCCGGCTTCGCGGTGCGGGGCGGGCGGTCCGGCGCGGTGCGCGCCGCCTCCCGCGAGGGGCGGACGCCGGAGGCCGGCCCGCTGCCCAGTGACAGCGGCCTGTACAATTTCGGCCGCGTCAAAGGGGAATCCGGCTCCGTCGAACTCGCGATGCCGCTGGGCGCCTGGCGGTCGGTGGACTCCGGGACGATGCGCACCGCGGAGGAGATCGTCGTCGACGAGATCGCCGCGAGCCTGGGCGAGGACGCGGTCGCGTTCCGGCGCAAGACGCTCAGGAACAAGGCGGTCCGGGCCGTCCTCGACAAGGTTGCGAGCGCCGGTCACTGGGGCCGCGCCCTGCCCCACGGCAGGGCGCAGGGCGTGGCCGTGCACGAGGAGTACGGCTCCTGCGTGGCCTGCCTGGTGGAGATCGACGCCACCGACCCGGACGAACCGCGGGTGACCCACGTGGTGATGGCCGCCGACGTCGGAACGGCCGTCAATCCGCGCGGACTGGAGGCCCAGCTCATGGGCACCGCCGTCGACGGGATCTCCACGGTGCTGCGGGCCGGACTGCACATCGACCGGGGCGCCGTCCGCGAGGGCAGCTTCGCCGACTTCCACTACGCCCGCCAGCGGCACGCCCCGCTGCGCTTCGAGGCGCACATCATGCCCTCCACCGGAGCCCCCGGCGGCGCCGGTGAACTGGGCGTCCCGGCCGCGGCGGGTGCCGTGGCCAACGCCTACGCCCGTGCGACGGGCACCCGCCCCCGCCGCTTCCCCCTCACCTTCTGAGACGGTGCCGATGCCCTCCTACTCCTTCGTCCTCAACGGGAAGCCGGTCACCGTCGACGCGCCGGCCGACATGCCGCTGCTGTGGGTCCTGCGCGACCTGCTGCACGTCACCGGGCCCAAGTACGGCTGCGGGGTCGGGGTCTGCCGCGCCTGCACCAGCCACCTCGACGGCGCCGAGATCCAGCCCTGTGTCGTCCCGGTCGCGGACTGCCGGGGCCGCGAGGTCACCACGATCGAGGGGCTGGCCGACGGCGACACGCTCCACCCGGTCCAGCAGGCCTGGATCGACCACGACGTCGCGCAGTGCGGCTTCTGCCAGCCCGGGCAGATCATGGCCGCGGTGGCCCTGCTGAAGCGGACGTCCAGCCCGACGGACGCCGACATCGACCGGATCGAGAACGTCTGCCGCTGCGGGACGTACTGCCGTATCCGTGAGGCGATCAAGAGCGTCGGCCCGGCTTCCTAGCGTCCGGGTTCGCGGCCCGCACACCCTTGCCGCCCGCGCACCCTTGGATCGCGGCCCGCGCGCTCCTGTTCCCCGGCCCCCGCACCGTCGTTCAGCGGTCCGCGAGCACCCCGATGCGCCGTGCCCGCACCCTCGTTCAGGTGCGCCGCGGCCCGGCGCCCCGCCCGCCCCGTCACCCGCGTGACCCGGATCACAGCGAACGAGTGCATCGCGGGGCGGGGGCCAGTGTCTTTATCCCTGGTGCAGGGAGCTGGATCCCTGGTGGGGGAGCTGGCGAGAGCGGGGGACGATGCGGATGGAGCAGGCCCGGGCCGACGGGTTCGACGGGTTCGTGGCAGCCCGCTGGTCGGCGTTGTTCCATCTCGCGCGGCTGCTCGTCGGAGGCGACCGGCACCGGGCCGAGGACCTGCTCCAGGAGGCCCTCGTCAAACTCTGGTTCGTCTGGCCCAAGATCGCCGACGAGGCCCCGGAGGCGTACGTCCGCACGGTCCTGGCACGCGCGGCGGCCCGCTCGGCCCGCCGCCGCTGGTGGGGCGAGAACCCCGTCGCGCAGGTGCCCGAACGGCCCGAGGACGGTGACGTGTCCGCCTCCGTGGTGGAGCGGTCGCGGCTGGAGGCGGCGCTGGCCCAGCTGCCGCCGCGGCAGCGCGCCGCGGTGGTGCTGCGCTACTACCAGGACCTGCCCGAGAAGCAGGTCGCGGAGGCGCTCGGGTGCCCGGTGGGCACGGCCCGGTCCCATGCGTCACGGGGTGTGGCGCGGCTGCGCCGGCTCCTGGCCGATGTCATCGAGCCGGTGGGGTGAAGGGGAGTCCGATGGATCACTTCGAGCGGGAACTCGCCCGCATGATGCGCGACTCCCAGGAGCACGCCCCCTTCGAGTCGCAGCACCAGGTCCGACTGCGGGACGGCGTCCGGGCGCGCCGCCGAGCACGCGCGGCCCGCAGGGCCGTGGGGTCGGTCCTGGCGGTCGCGGGGCTGGGCATCGGCCTGTTCCTGCTGCCCCGCGACCACGGCCGGGACCAGCCGCAGGGCCCCGTCCCCCGGCCGATGACGAGTCCGTCGTACCCGTACACGACCCCGTCGCCGACGCCGGACGTGTCGCCGAGCGAGACCCCCTCCTCGACCGCGACGAACACCGCGGGGCCCGATGAGGAGACCTCCGGACCGCCCCCGTCGGCGACCTCGACCGACGGTTCGGCCACGGTGACCCCGGACCCGACGACGACCACGACCAAGGCCGTCACGCCACCGCCTTCGGCCACGAACCGGCCGAGCCCGCCGGTCAGTCCGACGACCACGCCCTCGACCGTCGAGTCGTCGGCGCTCGAAGGCTCGGCCGACCCCGGCTAGCGGCCGACACCTCCGCCTTCGACCGCCGGCCTGCCGGCTCCCGACCTCCGGCCCGCCTTCGGGCCCCGACCACTGACCGGCCCCCCTTCCGTGATCGCGGCTGCGCCGTCGACGACCTCGGCACGCTCCGCGACAGAAGACAGATACGGATCGATCGTGACAAAAGCAGGGACGACCGCCTTGACGGACCCCCTCATGAGCCGCCCCTCCGGGGACCGCCGGCACCCGGACCGCGGTGTCACGGACCGCCGTGACCGGGACGCCCGCCCCGCGGACCGGTGCCCCGCGGACCGCCGCCCCACGGACGGGCTGCCGCTGCGGACGCCGGTGCCCGCGCACCACCGGGAGCCCGTCCTCGACGTCGTCGTCCCGGTGTTCAACGAGGAGAAGGACCTGGAGCCGAGCGTGCGGCGGCTGCACGCCCATCTGCGCGAGACGTTCCCGTACCCGTTCCGGATCACCGTCGCCGACAACGCCAGCACCGACGCGACCCCGCGGATAGCGGCCCGGCTCGCCGCCGAACTGCCCGAGACGGAGTGGCTGCGGCTGGCGGAGAAGGGTAGGGGCCGGGCGCTGCACACCGCGTGGTCGCGTTCGCCCGCCCCGGTGCTCGCCTATCTCGACGTGGACCTGTCCACCGACCTGTCGGCGCTGCTGCCGCTGGTGGCCCCGCTGATCTCCGGGCACTCCGACATCGCCATCGGCACCCGCCTGGCCCGCGGTTCGCGGGTGGTGCGCGGACCCAAGCGCGAGGTCATCTCCCGCTGCTACAACGTCCTGCTGCGCTCCACCCTCGCCGTCGGCTTCTCCGACGCGCAGTGCGGGTTCAAGGCGGTGCGGCGTGACGTCGCCGAGCGGCTGCTGCCCCTGGTGGAGGACTCGGGCTGGTTCTTCGACACCGAACTGCTGGTGATCGCCGAGCGGGCCGGGCTGCGCATCCACGAAGTGCCCGTCGACTGGGTGGATGACCCCGACAGCCGGGTCGACATCCTTTCCACGGCGCTGGCCGACCTGCGCGGCATCGCGCGGATCGGCCGGGCCCTGGCCCGCGGCACGCTGCCCACGTCCGGACTGCGCCGCGGCCCCGACGGGGGAGCACGGGGCGCGCTGGCGGGCCAGTTGGCGCGCTTCGCCGCCGTGGGCGCGGTCAGCACCGCCGGTTACGTGCTGCTGTACGCGCTGGTGCGTCCGGCGGCCGGGGCGCAGGCCGCCAACGCGCTGGCGCTGCTGGTCTGCGCGCTGGCGAACACGGCCGCCAACCGGCGGCTCACCTTCGGGCTGCGCGGCCGGGGCGGAGCCGTCCGCCACCAGGCCAAGGGACTCCTGGTGTTCCTCGTGGGCCTGACCCTCACCGCGGGCTCGCTGGCCGCCCTGCACCGACTGGCGCCCGGGGCCGCGCACATGACCGAGATCGTCGTGCTGGTCGCCGCCAACCTGGCCGCGACGCTCCTGCGTTTCCTGCTCTTCCGGGCCTGGGTGTTCCCCGTCCGGTCCCGCCGAGACCGGACGGGAGCCGAGGGCTCGTGAACCGCACCGCGCAGACGGCCTCGCCCGTCACCGGCGGACGCCCGCACCCCGTGACCGCGGGCGCCGCCGAGGCCGTACCCGCGTACGAGCCGGCACCACGGCGGCCGCGGACCGAGCGGTGGAGCCTGCTCGTCCGCCGTGCGGCCGGCCGGTACGGTCCCGTGCTGGCCCTGTACGGGACGCTGAAGCTGACCGGCTTCTCCGTCTTCATGTATCTGCTGCACTCCGCGGGCGACTACCGGACCAAGAACCCCCGTTTCGGCGGCGGCGCCCACCCCTGGGACGTGCTGGCCAGCTGGGACGGCTGGTGGTACCAGCAGATCGCCGCGCACGGGTACGACCCGGCACTCGTCCCCGTCCCCGGAGCCAGGGGACTGATCACCCTCGAAGGCAACTCGGCCGCGTTCTTCCCCCTCTACCCGGCCCTGATGCGGCTCGTCTCCGAGTGCACGGGCCTCGGCCTGTACGGCGCCGGGATGCTGGTGTCGGTCGTCACCTCGTTCGTCGCCGCGCTCGGCATCCACGCGGTCACCGCCCGGATCGGCGGACCCCGTGCGGGGCTCGCCGCGGCCGGACTCTGGGCCGTCTGGCCGGGCTCGGGCACGGAGTGGTCGGGCTACTCGGAGTCCCTGTACGTCGCCCTCGCCGCCTGGGCCTGTCACGCCGTCATGAGCCGCCGCTGGCTCACGGCCGGGTTCCTCACCTGTGCCGCCGGGCTCACCCGTCCCACCGCGACCGCGCTGATCGCCGCCCTCACGGTGGCCGCGCTGCTCGCGCTCGTGCGCCGCCAGGACGGTGTCGCGCGTCCCGTCGCCGCCGTCGCCGTCGCCCCGCTCGGCCTCGCCGGCTATCTGGCCTGGGTGGGCCACCGCATGGGCGACTGGGGCGGCTACTTCAAGCTCCAGACCGGCGCCTGGGCCCACACCTTCGACTACGGCCGGCACAGCCTCGACGTGTTCGGTTCGGTCGCGGTGGGCCATTTCGACTACCTCTTCGCGTTCCCCTTCGAGGACGTCATCGGCGTCGCCGTCGTCCTGGCGGTCCTGCTGCTGATCCCGCTCCTGATCCGGCTGCGTACCCCGGTGGTCCTGGTCGTCCACACCGTCCTGACCGTCGCCCTCGTACTGGGCAGCCAGCAGATATTCGGCAACATCTCCCGCTATCTGCTGCCGGCCTTCCCGCTGTTCATCCCGCTCGCCCTCCACCTGCGCCGCCTCGCGCTGCCCCTGCAGATCACGCTGCTCGGCATCGCCGCGGTGGCGTCGGGGTCGTACGCGGGGTACGTCCTGTTCGAACTCGGCGTCCCGTAGGCCGTGTTCGGGCGGGGAACGGATCCTCAGCCGCCGCCCGCGCCGACCGTACCGGTGCGCACGGCGTCGAGGTAGTCGGCGACGGCGTCCCTGTTGCGGGACAGGCAGCGGATGCGCGCGGTCATGCGGTCGAGTTCGCGCTCCAGCGTGGCGATCGTCTCCGGGGTCGCCTCGGGTATCTCGATCGTCCGGGGCCGCCCGAGACAGGGCAGGATCTGCTTGATGATCCGGGTCGGCAGCCCCGCGTCGAGCAGCCCCCTGATCTGCAGGACCCGGTCCACGTAGGCCTCGGCGTAGTCGCGGTAGCCGTTGGCGCAACGGTCGGGGACGATCAGTCCCTGCTCCTCGTAGTAGCGCAGCAGCCGGCGAGGGGTGCCGGTGTGCTCGGACAGCTCGCCGATGCGCATGTGACTCACCTCATGACGGACCGGGTTGACCCTCACATCAGTGTGAGGGTTTGACCATACCCGCATGTCGACTTCCCAGCGGAACCTGCCAGTTGAGCCCCATGAGCACCCCGGGCCCGCCGCTCCGGCGGAGCGTGCCGCTCCTGCCGATCCCAGCGTGTCATCCGGGTCCTCGGCTCGGCCCGGCTCCTCCGTCCGGCCCGGCTCCTCCCTCCCGTCCGCGCCGTCCGCGCCGTCCGCCCGGGGCGAGGGCGACCGGCTGCCCCTTTCGCCCCTGCTGGCCCTGGCCACCGCCGCGTTCCTCGGTGTGCTGACCGAGGCGCTGCCCGCGGGCGTGCTGCCCGAGATGGCCGGGGACCTGTCGGTCGGCGAGCCCGCGATGGGGCAGGCGCTCACCGTCTACGCGATCGCCACGGGCGTCTCGGCGATACCCCTGTCCAAGGCGACGGCCGCATGGCGGCGCAAGCGGCTGCTGCTGGCGGCGGTGGCGGCCTTCGCCGCCGCCAACACGGTCACGGCCCTCTCGTCCGACTACGCCCTCACCATGGTGTTCCGGTTCGTCGCGGGCATGGCCGCGGCCGTCGTGTGGGCCGAACTGGTCGGCTACGCCCGCCGGCTGGCACCGCCCCGGCTGCGGGGCAGGGCGATCGCGATCACCATGGTCGGCATCCCGCTGGCTCTGTCCCTGGGCATCCCCGTGGGGACGTTCCTCGGCGGAGCGTTCGGCTGGCGCCTGACCTTCGGCCTCGTCACCGCGGTCGCCGTCGTCCTGGTCGGATGGATCGCGGCGGCGGTCCCGGACCACCCCGGGCAGCCGCCGGAGCACCGGGCGCCCGTGCTGGGAGCCCTGCGCCTGCCCGGGGTGGTGCCCGTCCTCTTCGTGGTCGCCACCTATGTGCTGGCCCACAACATCCTCTACACGTACATCGCCACGTTCCTCGACGCGCACGGCATGGGGGACTCCCGCGACACCGTGCTGCTGGTCTTCGGCATCGCCTCCCTGCTGAGCATCTGGGTCACCGGAGCGTGGGTCGACCGGCGACTGCGGGCGCTCACCGTGGCGGGCGCCGCCCTGTTCCTGGCCGCCGCCGCACTGCTCGCGCTGCTCGCCGGTCACACCGCCGTCGTCTACGCCGCCGTGGTCCTGTGGGGGCTGGGCTGGGGCGGCGTCGCCACCCTCCTGCAGACCGCGGTGACCGACGCCGGGGGCGACCGGGGCCAGGCCCTGTTGGTCACCACCTGGAACTCGTTCATGGCCGCCGGCGGGGCCGTGGGCGGTCTGCTGCTCGACCTGCGCGGTGCCGGGGCCTTCCCGTGGAGCGTCCTCGCGCTCCTCGTACCGGCGTTGCTCGTCGTGGCCGGCGCCCGGACGCACGGCTTCCCCGCCCGGCGGCCGGGCGGGTCCTGAACCCCGCGGCCCGGGCCGGAGCCGCGCCCGGCACGCCGGGCCCGTGGCGCCGTACGTGTGCCGTTCGGCCGTCTCCCGGTGGCGCCGCCGTCCGGGAGACGGCTTGCTGGGTGCCGGGGACCGGATCGGAGGAGGCGAGCGGCGCATGCAGACAACGGGCCCGGGGGGACGGTCGTCGTCGGGGCGGACCCCTCAGACCTCGCGGGCGGCCGGGCTCCAGACGCCGAGGGCGGCCGGGCTCGCCGGGATCGTGTTCGCGCTGCTGCTCGCCGCGGCCATCGTGCTGATCCGGCTGGGGATTCCCGAGGGCGCCGACGCGGTCAGCCCCCAGGGGTTCAGCGACTCGGCGCGGCGCACCGCCGTACGGACGGCACTCGCCCTCGTGCCGTTCGCCGGCATCTTCTTCCTCTGGTTCCTCGGCGCCGTACGGGCCCATGTCGGGGAGGGCGAGGACAAGTTCCTCGCCACCGTCTTCCTCGGCAGCGGGCTGGTCTTCACCGCCACCATGTTCGGTGCCGCCGCGGCGGCCGGGGCCGTGCTGTCCACCGCACATCCCGCCGGCCCCACCCCCTCGCTGCCCACCTGGGACTTCGGCCGTCACTTCGCCTACACCCTGATGATCGGGTACGCGATGCGGATGGCGGCGGTCTTCACCTGCTCCCTGTCGGTGATCGGGCACCGCCTCGGCGTCCTGCCCCGCTGGCTCACCGTGCTCGGCTTCCTCACCACCCTGACGCTGCTGTTCGTCTCGTCGAACGTCCCGTGGGTCGAACTGGTCTTCCCTGCCTGGTCGTTGGTCATCGGCGCCTACATCTTCGTGGTGGCGGGCCGCAGCGCGCGGATCCCCGTGGCGGACTGACGCCCCGGGCCCGGTGTCCTCACCCGATCGGCCACTCCCGGCGGGCGCGGGACCCGCCCGGCTCCCAAGCTGACTTGCGGGAGATGACCGGGACCCCGTCCCCGGGCGAACGCCGAACAGGCGGTGCGCAACGGACCCTGCCGTCGAAAGGTCGAAGCGTCGATGAGGCTTGTCGTCGATCTCAACAAATGTCAGGGATACGCGCAGTGCGCGTTCCTCGCGCCGGACGTCTTCGCCATGCACGGCGAGGAGGCGCTGGTCTACAACCCGCGGGCCGAGGAGGAACAGCGCGAGAAGCTGGCGCGCGCCGTCGCCGCCTGCCCCGTCCAGGCGATCACGGCCGACGGGCTGCACGGCGCGGGCGCCGGGTCCGACGAGGCCGCCCGGGAGTCGTCCGATGCCCACTGACTACCTGGACCGGTTCAGGCGCGAGGGCCGGATCGTGATCGTGGGCGCCTCGCTCGCGGGCCTGCGGGCCGCGGAGACCCTGCGCGCCGAGGGCTTCACCGGTTCCCTCACCATGATCGGCGACGAGCCCTACGACCCTTACGACCGGCCGCCGTTGTCGAAGGCCGTCCTGCTCGGCAAGGCGTCCGCCCTGCACACCGACCTGCCGCGGCGCCGGGAGATCGACGCGAAGTGGCGCCTCGGTGTCGCCGCGACCGGTCTCGACATGACGGCCAAGCGGGTACGGCTCGCGGACGGGGACGAGGTCGAGTACGACCGGCTGCTGATCGCGACCGGCGTCCGCGCCCGGCCCTGGCCGAAGGAGTCGGAGGCGGACCTGGACGGTGTCCTCCTGCTCCGCACCCGGGACGACGCCGCCGCCCTGTACCGGCGGCTCAAGGCCGGCCCGCGCCGTGTCCTCATCATCGGCGCCGGGTTCGCCGGGTCGGAGGTCGCCTCGGCCTGCCGGGAGATGGGCCTCGCGGTCACCGTCGCCGAACGCGCGGGCGCGCCCCTGGTCGGCGCCCTCGGCGGGGTGATCGGCTCGGTGTCCGCGGAGCTGTACCACGAGAACGGCGTGGACCTGCGTACCGGCGTCATGGTCACCGGACTCGAGAGCGACTCGGTGGGCCGGGTGAAGGCCGCCCACCTCTCCGACGAGAGCGTCGTCGAGACGGACCTCGTGGTCGTCTCGCTCGGCTCGATGCGCAACACCGAGTGGCTGACCGGGTCGGGGCTCGGCGCGGGTCCCCGGGGCATCGCCTGCGACGCGGGCTGCCGCGCCTTCGACTTCCGCGGCATCGTCACCGACGACATCTTCGTCGCCGGCGACGTCGCCCGGTCCCCGCACGCGCTGTTCGGCTACCAGTTCCTCTCGCTGGAGCACTGGGGCAACGCCGTGGCCCAGGCGGAGGTCGCCGCGCACAACATGATCAGTTCCAGCGCCGAGCGGCGTCCGCACCTGTGGGTGCCCGCCTTCTGGTCCTCGCAGTTCGGGGTGAACATCAAGTCGGTCGGTGTCCCACCGATGGGCGAGCAGATCATGATCACGCAGGGCTCGCTGGCCGAGCGCAGGTTCGTCGGGGTCTACGGCTATCAGGGACGCATCATCGCCGCCGTGAGCTTCGACAACACGCGGTGGCTGGAGTTCTACGAGCGGCAGATCGAGCGGGGCGCGCCGTTCCCCGTGGAGTTCGCGACCGTCGACCGCCGTCCCGAGGGCCGGCAGCCGGTCGACGCCGCGTTCCCCGACCCGTCCCTGCCGACGCACGGCCCGACCGTGACCCTCAGCGGTTACTCGCCGTCCGACCGGCAGCTGGTCTTCACCCCGGCCCGCCACTGACCGGAGTCCCGCCACCGCTCGACGTCCCCACGGACCCGCACGCCCCCGAGGACCACTCATGTCGCAAGCCCCGCTCCTGCGCCAGATCACCGACTACGCGAACCGCGCCGACCCGTATCCGCTGTACGAGGAGCTCCGCAAGACCCCGGTGCTGCACGAGGAGGAGGGCGGTCCGTACGTCATCAGCTCGTACTGGGACATCGAGAGCCTGCTCCACGACCCGCGGATCAGCTCCGACTTCACCAACCTCGCCGTCGCGAGCGAGGACGAGCTGTCCGGGCCGGAGGCGACGGGGCTGCCGCCGAGCTTCATCCGGCTCGACCCGCCGGAGCACGACCGGCTGCGGCGGATCGCCAACAGCTCCTTCGGTCCCCCGCACCGGCCCACCCGCATCGACTCCATGCGGGGTGAACTCGCCCAGATCGTCACCGACCTGATCGACGGGTTCGGGGACGCGCGGAAGATCGACGTGGTCGACCAGTTCGCGTACCCCTTCCCGGTGACCGTGATCTGCCGGCTGCTCGGCGTGCCGCGCGAGGACGAACCCCGCTTCCGCTCCTGGGTGGACCCGATCGTGGCGGGCCTGGACCCCGACACCCGTACGAGCGCCGAGTCCATGAAGACCGCGCAGGAGGCCCGGCTCCAGCTCGGCATGTACCTGAACGGGCTGGTGGAGCAGCGCGCCAGGGAACCGCGCGAGGACATGCTGTCCGACCTGGTGAACAGCCACGGTCCGGACGGCGCGATGACCACGATGGAAGTGCTCAGCACCGCGGTGCTGCTGCTCATCGCCGGTCATGAGACGACCGTCAACCTGATCACCAACGGCATGCTCACCCTGCTGCGTCACCCGGAGTACCTCCGGCGGCTGCGCGACGACCCGGGCCTGTCCGTGAAGATCGTCGAGGAACTCCTGCGCTACGAACCGCCGGTGCAGCTCGTGCCGCAGCGCACCTGCATCGCGGACATCGAGCTGCGCGGGGTCACCATCCCGAAGGGCTCACGCATCTGGCTCGTCCTCGCCGCGGGCAACCGGGACCCGGAGCGGTTCCACGAGCCCGACCGCTTCGACCCGGACCGCGAGGACATCCAGCACCTGGGCTTCGGCAGCGGGATCCACAGCTGCTTCGGCGCACCGCTGGCCCGCCTGGAGGCCCAGATCGCGCTGGCCGAACTGGCCCGTCGGCTCGACAACCCGCGTCTCGTCGAGGACCCGCCGCCCTACCGCCCGAACGCCGTCCTGCGCGGCCCGCGCCACCTCGAGATCACCTTCGACGCCCTGCGCTGAATCGGCCGCCCGCGCCACCCGGCCGGTTCGCACTGCGGCCCCGGCCGGGACATGGCGCGCGTTGCGGTCCTGCGGCACCGGTCGGGGAGCGGCGCCCACTGTGACATCGGGCGGCTCGCGCTGTGCCGGCGGCCGGTGCCCGACCCCCGCGTGGTCGCGCGTGCGACGGACGCCACCGCCTTCGGTCCGGGGCCCTACCCCCGACCCGCGTGCGGCATCCGTACGACCGCGACCCCTCCGTCCAGGTCCACCGTCGTGCGGTGGGGCGGCGCCCCGTCCTCCTCGTCGTCCCGCATCACCAGCGAGGACCGCCGCTCCTTCAGCTCGTCCTGCTTCCCGGGCGACAGGCTCGCGTGCAACTGCTCGAAGCCGGTCGCCGATATCTGCCCCTGGCGTGCCCCGTTGCGCCACGGCAGCAGCCCGGCCCGCCCGGCCCGAAGCAACAGCTGGTCGGCGAACGCCACGGCGGTCAGCGCGATCACCAGCCCGGGCAGGGTCATGAGGACGGCGAATTCCATGCCGCAAGTATCCGCACGCGTGGGCCGATGCCCAGAGGGTCCGTACGTTTCGTCAAGGGGACCGGCCTCGCCCGGACAGGTGCCCAGGGCACGGAGTTTCCGGCGGATCGCCGCAACCGCTGTTCTCGCGCACCTTCGAGGGTCCTGGGCGAACGCCGTCCAAGGGTGAGGTGCGCGGCGCGGTCGCCGACGCGGTCCGGCGTGGGCCCGCGGTGATGTCGAAGAGCGGCGGTGCCCTACCGCTTCAAGCCCCGGTACCGCCGCAGCAGCTCCGTGATCCGCTCGCCGTCCGCCGCGCCGTTGAGCTCGGTCAGCAGGTCGTCGGGGCACAGCTCGTACAGGTCGCCCCAGAATCGGCGGCCGCGGTTGTCCCAGATCCGGTAGCCGCCCGGCACGCCCCTGGCCACGTAGCGTCTTCTGCTCACGGTCCCCCTGTTCTCCGGGCCCCTGGTGGCCCGAAATCGGCAGGATAGGGGGACGGGGGCGCGGACACGACACGATTTCGGGGCGGGCGGCCGGAGGTCCGGGGCGCTGCGGGCAGGCGCAGGTCAGGAGCGCCGCGCGGTGCCCGGGACCGGGTGTACGGACGCTTTTCGGTGTCCCTTACAGTTCGTTCACCAATCGGGCGCCTGCCGGGGGCAACAGGCCTCATTCCTAAGGGATCTCATGCGTAAATTCGCCATCGGCGCCGTTCTGTCCGGTGCGCTGGCAGCCGCCGCCGTCGCGGTTCCGTCGGCTCACGCGGACACCGTGGTGGGCGACACCAAGGTGTCGAACGTGGTGGTGAACGGCGGCAAGGACGTCGCCGTCGGCACGACGAACAAGGTGACCTTCAAGGTCACCTTCACGGCCTCCGATCCGGCCGGTGTCACGTCCGGACAGACGTACCTCTACCACGGCACGTGGAGCGACCCGGACGCCTTCTGGACCCAGGACTCGGACGCGGGCACCACGTGCACGTCGGGAACGACGGTCACCTGCACGTCGACGTACACGATCGTTCCCGAGTACGACCTGCACTACAACGCCCTGGCCGGCACCTGGCACATCGGCGCGTACGCGAAGGCCAAGGACGGCGACTCGGCGAAGAAGACCGACGTCGGCACGTTCCACGTGCAGCGCTACTCGAAGCTCACGGTCAACGCCTCGCCGGAGCCGGTCGCCAAGGGCAAGGCGATCACCGTCGCGGGCAAGCTGTCCCGGGCGAACTGGGAGGACCACCTGTACCACGGGTACACCGGACAGCCCGTCAAACTGCAGTTCCGCAAGGCCGGCAGCAGTACGTACAGCACGGTCAAGACCGTGAACAGCGACAGCTCCGGAAACCTGAGGACCACGGTCACCGCCTCCGCCGACGGCTACTGGCGCTACTACTTCGCGGGTACGAGCACCACGCCCGCGGCCAAGGCCACCGGCGACTACCTCGACGTGAAGTGAGCGGGTCTCCCACCGCGGCCCGCTGACCCGGCCGTCGTCGCCGTCGGCCACGCCGGCGACGACGGGGGCCGTCAGGTCGGCCCCGCCCCGGCCTTCCCCTCGGCTCCCGTCGTGGCACCCGACTCGGCCCCGCTCGCGCGCAGGTGCTCGATGCCGGTGTCGAGCGCCGCCCTCAGATGGGTCGAGTCGCCCGTGGACATCATGATGGTCACGCCTCCCTGGATACCCGCCAGCAGCGCGGCGGCCGTGCGGTCCACGTCGAGGGCCGCGGGCACGAGGCCGTTCGCCTGGAGGGCGCGCATGCCGTGGGCGAGCTGCCGCTGCCACTGGCGCATCAGCTCGGTCACGATCGCCCGTGCTCCCGGGCTGGACCGGCCGACCTGGAGGAACAGGGCGCCCAAGGGGCAGGAGTCGCCCTGGCGTTCGTAGCGTTCCACCACGACGTCCCGCCACTGGCGCCAGGCCTGCCACGAGTCCAGGCATCCCAGGTACGGCTGCTGGTCCTCCAGGACGCGGTCCGCCTCGAACCGGGCCACGGCCAGCAGCAGTTCGCTCTTGCCGTCGGGGAAGTAGTGGAAGAGCTGGCTCTTGCTCGTGCCGGTGCGGCTGCGGATGTCGTCGAGAGTCGTGACGGCGACACCCTGCTCGCGCAGCACCTGCGCCGCCCCCTCGACGATGCGGGCCCGGGTGGCGCGGCCCTTCGCGGTCGGAGCATCCGACATCGGCCTCACCCTCCTCTCTCGGCTGGACGGCTATGGACCGACGGGTCCATTTTACGGCAGGAGGGCCAGGCTCCGCGGGTCCGGAGCCGCCCCTGAGGGACCCCTCCCAGTCTGGACTTGCTGGTCCATTTTTTGCGACGCACAGTGGTCCGCACACCGCGAGACAAGGGAGAGCGCGTCATGGCTGAACGACTGCGGAACAAGACGGCGCTGGTCACGGGCTCGACCAGCAATATCGGGCAGGCGATCGCCGAGGCGTTCGCAGCCGAGGGCGCCCATGTCGTCGTGTCCGGGCGCCATCAGGAACGGGGTGCGCAGGTGGTCGAGGGGATCCGGGCGGCCGGCGGCCGGGCCGATTTCCTGGCGGCGGACCTCGACGGCAGCGCGGAGGCTTCCCGGGATCTGGCCGACCGGGCCCGTGCGACCCTGGGCGGGCGGATCGACATCCTGGTGAACAACGCCGGCATCTACCCGGCCCCCGGCACCACCGACACCGACGAGAAGACGTTCGACACGGTCTACGGCGTCAATGTGAAGGCGCCGTTCTTCCTCACCGCCGCCGTCGCCCCGGCCATGGCGGAGTCCGGCGGCGGGGTGGTCGTCAACCTCGGCTCGTGGATCGCACGCCTGGCCGTTCCCCTCGGCGCGCTCTACAGCTCCACCAAGGGAGCCATGGAGACGCTCACGCGGGCCTGGGCCGCGGAGTTCGGACCGATGGGCGTGCGCGTGAACGCGGTGTCGCCGGGTGTGATCCTGCCCCCGGCCCCGGAGGGCGCCGAGCCGCATCCCGGCGAGATCATGATGAAGGGCACCCCGGCCGGTGGCGTCGGCACGCCGGACGCCATCGCGCACGCCGTGGTCTGGCTGGCCAGTGACGAGGCGGCCTTCGTGCACGGGACCGTGGTCGACGTCGACGGAGGCAGGACGGGGGTCGCGGTCGTCGCCGCCTAGCGGAGGATCCGTTCTCCTCGCGCCTCGCGCCTCGCGCCTCGCGCCTCGCGCCTCGCGCCTCGCGCCTCGCGCCTCGCGCCTCGCGCCTCGCGCCTCGCGCCTCGCGCCTCGCGCCTCGCGCCTCGCGCCTCGCGCCTCGCGCCTCGCGCCTCGCGCCTCGCGCCTCGCGCCTCCGTGGCGCCGTACCCCGAGGCGTCGGCGGCCTGTGGTGGAGGAACCGACGGTCCGCCACCCTGTGCACGCCGAAGGCCGTCCCCCGTACCGGTGACGGCCTTCGGCGTAAGCCCTCCTGTGGTGATCAGGGGCAGCTGATCCGGGTGTCGCCCGTGTCCGCCGTGCAGGTGTCCGTGCCGAAGCCGCCGTTGGCGGTGTCGTTGCCGGAGACGTTGTCGACGGCGTCGAGGTTGTCGTTGCCGTAGTTGCCGAGCAGGTTGTCGCTGCCGGGGCCGCCGTTCAGGGTGTCGGTGCCGTAGCCGCCGTCGAGGCGGTCGTTGTCGTAGTTGCCGTACACGGTGTCGTTGCCGAAGCCGGCGTTGACGGTGTCGTTGCCGCCGAGGGCGCAGATCACGTCGTTGCCGTAGGTGCCGTTGATGGTGTCGTCGCCGCTGGTGCCGATGATCGTGCAGCCGCGGTTGTTGTTGACGGTGGTCGTCGCCGTGGCGGAGTTGTTGCCGGGGACCGGGTCGGTCTGGGTGGCGCTGATCGTGGCCCGGTCGGAGAGGGTGCCACCGGCCCGCGGCTCGGTGGCGATCTTGACCGTGGCACTCGCTCCGGGGGCGAGGGTGCCGAGGGCACAGTTCGCCGTGGTGGCGGTCCGGGTGCAGGTGCCCTGGGTGGTGGTCACCGAGGTGATCGACGCGGCCGGGCCGCCGAGCGTCTCGGACATCTGGACGCCGGTGGCGGAGGCCGTGGTGCTGTTGTTGGTCACGGTCACCGTGTACGTCGGCCGGTCGCCGATGCTGACCGTGGCGGGGCCGGTCTTCTTGACCGCCAGGTCCACCCCGGGCGGGGGCGGCGGTGTGCCGGCGACCTGGTAGCGGGTCAGGGCGAAGTCGGTGTTCGGACCGCCCTGACCGGCGGCGACGATCTTTCCGTCGGACTGGAGCGCCACGCCGCGGGCCTGGTCGCTGCCGCCGAGGTCGGTGGTCACCAGGCCGCCGGTGCCGAAGCCGCTGTCCGGGCTCCCGTCGGTGCCGTACCGCAGGACCGCGAAGTCGCCGCCGGGCCCGTTGTTGCCCGCCACGACGATCCTGCCGTCGGACTGCAGCACCACGTCCTGGGCCCCGCCGCCACCGGGCGTGAGGACCCGGCCCGCGGTGCCGAAGGTGGTGTCCAGGCTGCCGTTCCCGTTGTAGCGGGCCAGTGCGAACCTGCCGCCGCTTCCCCCGGCCGCGACGATCCTGCCGTCGGACTGGACCGCCAGCCCCTCCACGGACTCGTAGTCGCCGAAATCGGTGCGCTCGATGCCGTCACCGCTGAAACCGGTGTCCGGGGTGCCGTTGGCGTTGTAGCGGATGAGGACGAAATCGAAGCGGGTCGTGCCGACTTCACCTCCGACGACGATCTTTCCGTCGGGCTGCAACACCAGGGTGCGGGCATCGCCGCCCTCCTCCAGCGATCCCGGTGACGGGTCGGTGGTCACCATGCCGCCGGTTCCGAAACCCGGGTCCAGGGCGCCAGTTGTCAGGTAGCGCGCCACGGCGGCCCGGCCCCCGGAGTAGCCGGCGGCGACGATCTTGCCGTCGGGCTGCAGCGCCACGTCCATGGCCTCGGTCGGGCCGGAGAAGTCGGTGAGCACCCTGCCGTTGGTGCCGAACGACGTGTCCACGCTGCCGTCGGCGTTGTAGCGGGCCACCGTGAACCAGCAGCAGTCCTCGAAGTCCCGCCAGCTGGTGCCCACCACGACGATCTTCCCGTCGGGCTGCACCGCCACGCCGTGGGCCTCGTCGTACTGGCCGTTGTCGATGTCGGTGGTCACCTTGCCGTCGCCACTGAAACCGGTGTCCGGGGTGCCGTCGGCGTTGTGGCGGGCCACCGCGAAGTCGCCGTCCGACGAGCCGACGGAGACGATCTTGCCGTCGGGCTGCACCTTCACGTCGTCGGCGTAGTCGGTGCCGGCGAAGTCGGTGAGGACCTTGCCGTCGCCGCTGAAGGCGGGGTCCAGGTCGCCGGGGGCGGCGGCCGCGGTGCCGGGCAGGGCGAGGACGAGCGCCAGGCCGGTGGCCGCCACGAGCCCGGCCAGGACCGACCGTGACCGGCGGCGTCTTCCCCGGTACTCACGCAGCGCCGGCCGCAGATGAGAGATCAGCATGGGCCGCAGCTTCGCGGCGGACGTGCGGCCTTCCGTCCGTCGCTGGGCCGCGTTGCGCTCACTGGACGCCGAAATCCACACCCGGGGGTGAGGACGCACGCCGGCGGCGGTGCAGGGGTCCGGCACCCGGAGCGGCCTCCGCACACCGCACGAACGCGTCGGCCGGCCGGCAGGAACTCCCCGGCGCACAGGGCAAGTTCGACAAGCCTGCCCGCTTCAGCACGCGCCCCGCCTTCACCACCCGATCGCGTTCTTGCTCCACCACCCTCCCCTGGGCTGCCGCGCGCCCCGCCGTCACCCTTCCGGGACCGTGACCCGCGCCTCGACAATGGCCGTTCGTGCCGCCGCTCGTCGCAGTGGTGGTGTCTGCTCCGTGCCGGGGGAAACGGCACCGGGCGGCAGTGGGCAAGGGGGCGGCCCGAGGGCCGGCGAGGAAAGAAGCGGCAGCCATGCCGCGGGGGGCAACAACCACATCATGTCGGACTACATGACCACCGCCGGACACTCGGGCGCAGCGGCGAGGACGTCGTCAGGTCCCTCGTCCACCGGCGAGAACCACGACCGCGGCCGATCCGACCACGGACACAGAGGCCGACGCGCGCACCGCACCCACCGGCGACGGCTGGTGACCCAGGGAGCGGCCGCGCTGATGGAGACCGCCGTGATCCTCCCGGCCCGCGACGAGGAGGACGGCGTACTGCCGGCGCTGGAATCACTGGCCGCGCAGAGCACACCGCCCGACCTGATCGTGGTCGTGGTCAACAACTCCTCCGACCGGACCGAGGAGTTCGCCCGCGAGTTCGCCGGCCGTCCCGGCGTACCGCGCACCGTCGTCTTCAACCTGCCGGACAACCCGCACAAGAAGGCCGGCGCCCTCAACCACGGCATCGGCTGGCTGAACCGCGTACCCGGCGGACTCGCGGCCGCCGCGAAGTACCTGCTGGTCATGGACGCCGACACCAGCCTCCACCCGAAGTTCCTGGAGCGAGCGCGCAATGTCATGGCCTCCGACCGGCGCGTGGGCGGACTCAGCGCGACCTGCCTCGGCCGCACCGGTCTGTGGAAGAACCTCTGGCAGCGCTACCTGCTGGGCATGCAGATCATGGAGTACGGCCGCTATGCCCGAGGCCGCTACCGCTTCGGCATCCACAGCATGTCGGGCGCCGGCTCCTTCTACCGCACCGAGGCACTGCTGAGCATCCTGCGCTGGCGCGGCGAGGTGTTCTGGGAGGACCACGCCAACCTCGTGGAGGACTACGAGACGACGCTCGCGCTGAAGGAAGCGGGCTGGAAGGTCACGGCCAACCAGCACTGCATCGCCTACACCGACCTCATGCCCACCTTGCGTGAACTGATCGGCCAGCGGGAGCGGTGGGGACGCGGCACGGTCGACACCCTGCGCCGCCGCGGCTGGACGAAGCACACGTGGTTCTCCATCACCAGCATGGTGCTCGGCTTCGCCGGCTTCCTCTACACCCTGGGCTGGCTGGCCACCTGGACCGGCGTGATCGCGAGCAAGGGCTTCGTCCTGGATCCCGTCTGGTTGTGCCTGGTCGCCTTCTGGATCGCGTACGCCGCCTTCCGCACCCGCCACCTCGGCTGGAAGGGCGTCCTCGTCGACGTCCTGATGCTGCCGGGTCTGGTCTTCTCCACCGTGCGCGCGTACTGGTTCGTCACCTCGGTGGTGAAGTCGTACGCCACCGGTGTCTCCGCCTGGAAGTGACCGGCACGGCGGCACCCACGCGTTCTCGTCACCTGATGCACATGCCCCACCCAGCAGATGCGACCGACAGGTCGCCGAGAGGAAGAAGATCATGAACTACCTCAGCGGCACCGGCACCGGAATCGTCGCCGGAGCCGCCTCCCTCGCGGCCACCGGCACCTCGTCGACCACCCACCTGATCATCGCGGCCAGCCTCGCCCTGGTCCTGGGCGGCCTGACCACCTACGCGGGGGCCGTCCGCCGCCGACGCCGCGACGCCAGCGCGGCCGGCCACTGAGTCACGATCCGACGACGCTGTGGGCGGGGTCTTCCTCGAGCAGGAAGCACCCGCCCACCTCTGGTCCGCGCCCACCGTCGCTGTACGTCGCCCCTCGACGTCACGCTTTGAAGGTCATTACAACGACTTCTATTTCCGGCGCAAGAAGATTTTAGAAGACAACCCGTTCGACTCATGGCGTGCGGATCGATGTGCGGGTGGACATTAATGAAGAAATGCTCTCCTCAACGTTTCCCCTGCCCTAGGGTCACTCATTTGCCGCGCATCTGGAGGAGTGTGAGCGGCGTTAGCGGGATATGACGAAAGCAAGGCCTCATGGCATGCCTCGCTGCGACACGGGGGAGGGTAAACCGCTCGTGACCCGTGACGCGAAAGCGGAGAAATACGCTTACGTGACTGGTGTGGCAAACTCGGCGCTCGTGCCGCGTAACGCCTTGCGTGAGCGTGACGCGCGAGTCAAAGTGCAGGTCGGTGAGTCACTGCTCCGCGAGTTCCTTGTGCTGCTGGAGGCGCTTCAGGAGGAACTGGATCAGCGGTGGAACCGTCAGGAAGAGTTCGACTGCCACGCGGACCGTGCGTAAAGGGGGCGCATTTCTGTGAACCGAGAGTATGCGGATCCCTCCTTTGCGCAGCATGAATGGTATTCCGACGCATACTCGTATGGGTCGGGTGCCGGCTGGCACGACACCCCTGTCGATGCCTTGCATCCAGGGGCACCATTGGTGATGCCCCCCGACTCGGGCTGGGACCCGGTCGAGGAACTCGCGTACCTCTTGCAGGAGGCCGTTCCGCCGGAGCCGGCGGCCGTTCCGGCGGAGCCGGTGGCCGTGGTGCCGCCACCGCGCAGCGAGTCGGCACCCGGCGTCGACTTCAGCGACCCGATGGAGAATCTGGCGAAGATCACCGCCCAGCTTCCGCCCATCCGGAAGTCCTCTGCCGCGCATCGGAAGATTCGAGTCAGAAGACCCCGAATCAAGTGGTTTCGAACGGGCAGCCTGGTCATCCTCGCATTCATTGCCGTCATCGTGGCGATGGTCAGCGTTTTCGGTGGCATGGCGGCCTACGCGCCTCTGCAGAGCATTTCGTCCGACTCGAGCAACGGGACGATCCCGCAGTGGCCCATTCTCGTGTACGGCCCCTGGATGGTGGCCTCTCTCTCCATCCTGCGGACCGCCTTGCATCGGCGCCGGGCCATGCACTCATGGTTCATCGTTCTGCTGTTCTCCTCCGTGGCGATCACGTTGTGTGTGGCTGAGGCCGACAAGACCCTCACCGGTATCGCCGGAGCCGCCCTGCCCGCTCTGGCGTCCCTGGCGTGCTTCCAGCAGCTCGTCCGGCAGATCACCTTGACCCTGCCGCCGCGGCAGGCGTCACGCCGTCACCGGCAGTAGCGCAGACCCGGCCGGGGCAGGACCGCGCGGTGCGGGCGGCCTCCACCAGTAGTGAGCGTTGTGACGCGGTCGGTCTGTCGGGGATCGAAGTCGTGTGCGCGGGCCGGAAGTTCGATGCCCTGAATAGGGTGATCCGGACGGTCGGCGTTCCGGCGCGCACCCGGCATGCGACGCGTGTTCGCAGCGGACAGCGAAAAGGCTCGGGTCGATGACCTGGGCCTCTTTCATGGAGCGGGTGACGAGAATCGAACTCGCGCTCTCAGCTTGGGAAGCGACGGCGCTTGGGCGGCCGGACGGTCGCTGACCTGCGCTGATTCGGCGTGCTGGCACGGTTGCGCGGGCCTGATCACACCGCTGTTGACCGTAGTTGTCCGCTGTTACGGGCACGCTATGGGCACGGGGCGCGAAGACCGGTGGGCAGAGCGCGTGCACGGAGGGGCACGGTGTTGGCCGGGGCTCGGTCGGACGTCCAGTTGGGTAACGCCTTCGCGTGTGCACAGAGCTTGGGTGAAGCCCGTTCTACGTTGCAAGGCCGGCGGTCGCGGCATGCTCGGAACGGCCGACGCTCGCCGTTGGTTTCATTTGCCGGCTTCGGGGCCGTACCACTGGAGTGCCTGGCCGGTGACGGCGGCGATGCACTCGAAGTCCCGGTCGCGGTGCAGCAGAGTGAGCCCCTGCAGTTCGGCCGTGGCGGCCACCACGAGGTCGACGGCCCCGGCGCTGCGGTGCTGTCCGCGTTGGGTGAGGATCTCCTGGACCTGCCAGGCGCGGTCGTAGGCGCGGTCGTCGACAGGCACCCAGCCGAAGAGCAGGCGCATGTTGTCGATGCCTTGTGCGCGGTCGGCGGCGGAACGTGCGCTGTAGAAGAACTCCAGCTCGGTGATGGGACAGGTGGCGATGAGCCCGGCTGCTGCTGCCTGGTCCCACCCGAACTGCTCGGCGTCGCCGCGCAGCAGGCGGGCAAGCGCGCTGGTGTCGATCAGGTATTGCGCGGCGTTCACCGGCGGAAATTCCCCTTGTCCTCGAAGAGGTCCAGGTCAAACGCACCCTCGGCGGCCGCGGCCCGCAGACGGGTAAGCGCCAGAGCGCGCCGCCGGTTCTCCAGCACTTCGCGCAACGCGGTGTTCACTGTCTCCTTCTTGGTGCTGGTGCCCAGAGCCTGGGCCACCTCCGCTACCAGCTGATCGTCGAGGTCGATCACGGTTCGACTCATCGGCCAACCTCCCTTGATATCATTGCTGTCATCTTTTATATCCTAGGTGATGTGTGACAGGTCGGTCCAACAGGGCAGGACGATCAGCCAGGCGTCGCGGGGGGCGCGCGGCGCTTCGCGCCGACCGACGGGCATCGCCTGCCGGACTGATCTGGAGTGTCCGTTGCGATTGCACATCTGACGTTCGGATGTGGCAGATGTGGCGTCGTCAATGTTGGTGACATACTCTTCTATGTACATCACCAACATTTCGTAGGGGGGCTCGTATGTCTGTGACCCAGATCGACATCGATGATGACGCCCTGGAGCGCGCCATGTCTCTGGCCAAGGTCAGGACCAAGAAGGAGGCGGTCAACCTGGCTCTGCACTTCTACGCCGAACAGCAGGAGCGTGCGGCGCGCATCAGCCGTCACTTCGAGCGTGCGCGTGAGTGGGGTGCCGTCGAGGACGCCGAGCGCCTGCACCGGGCGGAGAAGCACAGCCGGTGATCTACTTGCTCGACACCTCCGGCCTGGTCCGGCTGCTCCGCGAACCAAAACTGCAGTCGGCCTGGTACGACGCGATCGACGCCGGGGCCGTCGCATCCTGCTACGTGCAACGCACCGAGTTCCTGTACAGCGCCCGGAACGGTCGTGAGTACGACGAGATCGCGGAGATGTTCACCGACCTCTATCCCGACGTGTCGGTGCCGAAGAACGCGGGGCGTTGGATCAGCGCGGTGCAACGCCGTACGGCCCAGGCCGGGGAGCATCGCAGCGCCTCGGCGGTGGACCTCGTCATCGCCGCCACCGCCGCCCACCACGGCCTGGCTGTCCTCCACGACGATGCCGACTACCGGGCCATTGCCCGACACGCATCCGACTTGCTCGAACACAACGTGCACGACATCGCCTGAGGCGCGTTCCCCCGTTGCGCGTCATGGAACGGCTCGACGCCGGCACCTGCCCTGGTGTTGTCCGACCTGACCGAGACCCTGGCGCAGAGCCTCCTGGCCACCGCCCTGACCGGCGAACAGTCCCGCCACACCGGCCTGGCCCGGGGTCAAGGCGCGAGCGGGACTGCGGGCGTCGTCCAACATGCGTTGGCCGATGGCTGGTCGAGGAGCGGCCAGGGCCTCCCAGGTTTGGTCGTTGAGGATGCGTTCGGCGTGCTGGGGGAAGGGTACGAACGGGCACCAGGTCGTTCGGCGGAGTGTCCTGCCGCTGCCGCCATCCCGTCGATCCGCAAGGTGACGTCCTCGGCCGCGGCATAGGCGAACACGTCCTCCAGGGTCCCCAGCCGGATGCCACAGATGCGCGCCCGGCGTCACACAGTGGTGACGACCTCGTCGTAGGCCAGGCGCGGGCTGCGCGAGAACCAGGCGGCATCTCCGGGTGTGCCGATGTTGACCACGACCAGTACGGAGTGCTCGCCGTCACCGAAGAATTCCTTGTCGATCCCCTCGGCGTCGAATCCCGTCATCGGGCCGGCCGCCAGACCGGCGGCGCGGACGCCGACGATGAAGTAACCGACCTGCAACGCTGCATTGAGCGCAGCGGACCTCTCCCGCACCACGCGTTCGGCGAAGAGCAGGTCCTTGGCCTGCGGGAAGTGCGGGAACTGGGTCGGCAACTCCTCATGGAACTCGTTGTCCGCGGCGAGGATCGCGACCAGCGGGGCGGTGGCGGTCTTCTTCTGGTTGCCCTCGGCGAGATGCGGCACCAGCCGCTGCCGCGCGTCGTCGGAGCGGACCAGGACGATCCGCAGCGGCTGCTGGTTCATCGAGGTGGGGCCGTACTTGACGAGGTCGTAGATGGCCCTCATCTGTTCGTCCGTCACCGGCTCATCGGTGAAGGTATTGGCTGTCCGGGCCTCTCGGAACAGAAGGTCCTGGGCGGTGGGGTGGAGTGCGAGAGACATGACGCATCCCTGTTTCGGTAATGGTGGATGGTGTGCGCAGAAGAGTCGGGCGCTGACGCCCGGCCGATTCACGGCGGTGTTGGTGCGCCTGCGACTCGGGCGCGTTCGACGGGGACGCCGCCTGGACCGACGGCTTCGAAAAAGCCGGCGTCGACGCGGCCGCGCCCTGCGGTCCGCTGGCATCGCGATCAGCTTCGGGCAGGCACCGGCCAGGGGCATCGCCTATTCGAGCGATCCTTGCTGCTGGATGGCCAACCGGAGCGTGCCACAAAGAAACCGGTCTGGATGAACCCCGCGATCCCTAAGGCTGATGGCCCTTCACCTGATCGTCCGGGGCGAGCAGCACAGGGTGGTGCGGCGTGATGTCGAAGTGGATGCGGTGGGCTGGACGCGCGGGGCGGGGGATGGCATGGATGTGTCCGCCCCGTCCGCTGGCAAGGCATGTCTTCCGGGCGGTGGACTTGCTGAAGACGAGGTTGCCGTGCTCGTCGCCCTTCGTGGCCCGCACCAGCGCGAAGTCGGTGCGGATGCCGCGCTCCAGCACGTACCGGGTGCCGTCGAACTCGCGGACCTCCTTCGGCGGCGAGGCCGGCGCCACGCCGCCCGAGCCGTCGTAGCGCCAGGGCAGCCCGCCGTCGGCGACCTGCGTACCCACCCCGGCCGGGGTGTAGAAGGCGGGGATCCCGGCGCCGCCGGCTCGCACTGAGGGATCAGCTCGACCTGCAGCTCACCGGCCGGATACTGCCGGGCGAACTCCTTGTTCGCGCCGATGTACGACCCCGTCACACGGGCGATCCGCCCGGCCCCGAGTAGCACGGCCAGGCCCGACTCCATCGCCCCGCAGTTGTTCGAGACCACGCTGAGCCCCGACACCCTGCGCTCGAACAGGGCCTGGATCAGCACATCCGGCACACCGCTCAACCCGAACCCGCCCACCGCCGCCGACGCACCCTCCGGCAGATCCGAAACAGCCTCCAAAGCCGTGGCGACCACCTCATCCGTCTTCCTTTATTCTGCCTCTCAACGATGTGGACCCATCGGACGCTGTTTTTCGTGACGCAGCATCAAGAATTCGGCCGGGCTCTCCAATATCGTTGCGGACGTCGTGGGAATTGCGGGAGCGGATTTGCCGCAGACCCGCCCGCCTCCTCGCGTCGCGTCCCACCCGTCAGACACGTGCTTCCACGCTGCAACGCCTGGGCATCCATCGGCATCCCGCAGATGAGGGATATCGCATCCGATCCACAGGCCGCTGGGTCGGTGCACGTCGCGCGAAAAGGGTATTCCCGCGCCGATCCGCGTTATCACTCACAGATCTTATTGACGCACATCATCCGAGTGTCGACGCTTTCCTCCATGAATACAGGAGTGGTAGGACCGAGGAAATTCTCATGAAGACGTTCGTGCACCGGGGACAGATCACCAAGGTGGTCTTCGGCAGCGGTACGCGCGGCCGCATTCCGCAAGAAGCCGATGCTCTCGGATGCCGCCGGGTGCTCATCCTGTGCACCCCTGGTCAAGTGGAGCAGGCGGCCCAGATGCGCGACCTGCTGGGTGCCGCAGCAGCGGGAACTTTCACCGAAGCGGCTGCGCACACCCCGGTCGACGTCACGGAGAAGGCGGTCGCGTACGCCAGAACCGTGGGAGCTGACTCCGTGCTCGCCCTCGGCGGTGGATCGACCATCGGCCTGGGCAAGGCCATCGCCGTACGGACCGGTCTTCGGCAGCTGGCGCTACCCACCACCTACGCGGGCTCGGAGATGACGCCGATCCTCGGAGAGACCGAAGGCCGCAGGAAGACGACCCGACGGCTGCCGGAAGCGATGCTCGACACGGTGGTGTACGACGTCGACCTGACGCTCACACTTCCCATGGCGACATCGGTGGTCAGCGGCATCAACGCCATGGCGCATGCCGTCGAGGCCCTCTATGCACAGGACCGGGACCCGGTCGCCTTCCTGATGGCCGGTGAAGCACTCGACTCCCTCATCCGATCCCTTCCGGTCGTCGCGCGGCGTCCGGACGACGTAGCGGCGCGGGCGGATGCGTTGTACGGGGCGTGGCTGGCGGGCACGTGCCTCGGCACGGTGGGCATGGCCCTGCATCACAAGGTGTGCCATGTGCTGGGCGGCACGTTCGGGCTTCCACACGCAGAAACCCATGCCGTCGTCCTGCCGCACGTGGTCGCCCACAACGGGCCGGCGGCCCCGGAGGCCATGGCGCGCATCGCGCAGGCGCTGCGGGGGGACGAGGCCGCGAGCGGTCTCTTCGACTTCGCCGGGAGGCTCGGCGCCCCCCGGGCGCTGCGGGACCTCGGCATGCCGGAATCGGGGATCGAGCAGGCGGCCGAACTCGTCATGAGGGACGGCTACTGGAATCCGCGACCAGTGGACCGGATCGCTGTCCGCGCCCTGCTGACCCGCGCCTGGGCCGGGGAAGCGCCGTCGGCCTCACCGGGCAACGAAGATCCTCAATCCGACTCCGTCATCGAAGCCTCGACCACAACGGGAGCACGCCATGCGTGATCTGACCAGCGACACCATCACCGAGGCCGTGATCTCGACCATGCGGGACACCAAGGACTCCCGCCTCGCGGAGATCATGGAATCGCTGGTGCGGCACGTCCACGCCTTCGTCCGTGACGTGGAACTGACGGAGGAGGAGTGGGCCCGGGGAGTGGACTTCCTGACTCGCACCGGGCAGATGTGCACCCCGACGCGCCAGGAGTTCATCCTGCTGTCCGACGTGCTCGGTGTCACCATGCTCGTCGACGCCCTGAGCAATCGACGCCCTGCCGAAGCCACACAGAACAGCGTCCTCGGCCCCTTCTTCAGGGACGACAGGCCGCAGCCTCCCGACGCCGCCGACATCTCTGGAGGGTTGCCCGGTACCCCGCTGTTCTTCGAGGGACGAGTCGTCGACCGTGAGGGAGCGCCAGTGGCCGGCGCGGCGGTGGACGTGTGGCACAGCGACGCGGAGGGCCACTACGACGTGGATGTGCCCGGCCGGGTCGACCCGGCCATGCGTGCGCTGTTCCGGACCGAGGAGACGGGACACTTCAGCTTCCGTTCCATCCGCCCATCCAGCTACCCGATACCCGGTGACGGCCCGGTCGGCGAGATCATGGGCGCGACCGGCCGGTCGCTCATGCGTCCCGCCCATGTGCACCTGCTGATCGAGGCTCCGGGATTCCAGCGCGTGACCACCATGCTGTTCCCTTCGGACGACCCGTATCTGGATGCGGATCCGGTGTTCGGGGTCAAGGACTCGCTGGTCGCGTCCTATGACACGTACGCGGCCGACTCCGGGCCCAGGCGCGGGCCGACCGACCAGCCGTACACGGTGCTGCGCCACACCTTCGTCCTCGAACTCCTCCCCGCGGGCTGAAGCGTCACCCCCGCCGCGTAAGCAGTCGGCTGTCTGCACGCCATGAACGAGGGCCGGCGCGCGACTTGACCCGGAACTCGGCGAAGCACGATCCGGCCACCGCACGCCGACCTCGCGTACGTCACAGGGCAGCCGCCTGCCTCCCCACCCCGCTCGAACGATCAAGCCCGCCAACGCACCCAGCAGGACGGTGAGTTCATCCAGCGCCCTGCGCAACAAAGGTTGACGGCCCTTCCCGACTTTCACGGAGGTCCTGCGATGACTGAAACCCTTGACATGACCGTCGATTTCCGAGCCACGATGAGCCGGCTCGCCACGGGTGTCAGCGTGATCACCACGTGCTCCGGAAGCACGCCCATCGGCATGACGGCGAGTGCCGTGTCCGCCCTCTCCCTGGACCCGCTCCAGCTGCTCGTCTGCATCGGCAACCACCTGTACACGCGGACCGCGATCGCGGAACACGGCCGCTTCGCCGTCAATGTCCTGGGCGAGGACAGCGAGCACCTGGCGCGGAACTTCGCCGTTTCCAAAGCGGACAAGTTCGCGGGCGTCGAAACCTTCGACGACCACGGCGTGCCGGTGTTGAAGGACGCCATCGCGACTGTCGTGTGCGACGTCGCCGAGGCGCTCCCCGGTGGCGATCACACCATCTTCGTGGGTGACGTCCGCCAGTGGGCACACAAGGCAAACTGCCGACCGCTGGTCCACTTCGCGGGCGGCTTCGGCACGCTCAGGGCTGCGCACTAGGCCTGGCGGCAGCGGTCCGAACCAGGCCGCCTGGCCCGTGACCGGCCGGCCACCGCCCCCGATGTCCGGCTCCTGCGAGGCGAGCTGTGGACGTCGGGGGCTCCGCTCGTTTCGACGACCCCACGGAAAGTGTGATGACCAGCTCCGTTGCGGCATTCAAGCTGCATCCTGCGACCCAGCCCCCGCATCTTCTGAGCCGCCCCCGTCTGCTGCGCCGGCTTGACGCGGCGACCGAGCCCGTCGTGGTGCTCTCCGCGTCGGCCGGCGCCGGCAAGACGGTGCTCCTGACCGAGTGGTCGCGCCGCCTGGTGGCTCGCGGAGAGTGCGCCTGGCTCAGCCTGGACGCCTACGACAACGCCCCGGGCCGGCTCTGGTCCTGCATCCTGCGGGCGCTGCACCAGGTACTGCCGGATCTGCCCGCCCGCCTCGACGACGACGGGTGGACGGTCGATGCGTGGCTCGAGGAGATCCTGCCGAGTCTGGTGAGCGGACTGGGCGCGCAGAGGCCGCTCACGCTGATCCTCGACGGACTGGAATCCATCACGGACGTCGACGCGGTCCGCAGCCTGGGGGACTTCCTGGCAAGGCTTCCCCACGGATTCCGCATCATCGTGTCGACCCGGCACCTCCTCGGAAGTCCGCTGCCGGCTCTGCGCGCCCGAGGTCTGGTTGCCGAACTCGACCAGCACGACCTGGCCTTCACCCCTGAGGAAGCACAGGCCGTGCTCACCGGTCTGCTCGGATCCGCTCCGAGCGCGGAGACGTCGAGCGCGCTGTATGAGGCCACCGAGGGATGGGCGGCGGGGCTGTGCATCATGGGGCGCGCTCTCGCCCGCTCCGTGAACGAGTCCGATATGGACAGGGAGTTGGCCCTCGGCAGGCAAGCGGTCTCCGAGTACCTGGCCGGCGAGGTCCTCTACCGGCTCACCACCGAGCAGCGCGAGTTCCTGCTGCGGACCAGTGTCCTCGACGAGCTGAGTGCCGGACCGTGCCAAGCCCTCGCCGGGGAGCAGGCAGGCGTGGTGCTGCGTGAACTCGCGCGGACCGTGCAACTGCTCGTGCCCGCCGCCGATCCGTCGGCGTACCGGCATCACCGAGCCCTGTCTTCGCTGCTGTCCGACGTTCTGATGTCCCAAGGGCCGGACACTGTCGTGTCCCTGCACCGGTCGGCGGCTCAGTGGTACGCCCGGCGGAGGGAGACGACCGCGGCCGTACGGCACTGGGTGCGGGGCGGCGATGAGCCCGCGGCCGTCGCGTCGGTCCTCGACGGCTGGGAGGAGGCGGTCTCGGCAGGCCGTGGTGCGGAGGTCTCGCATTGGCTGGACCTCTTGCCGCCCCGCATGGTCGCCGCCGACGGGAGATTGTGCGTTGTGGCGGCGATGGCAGCCCTGTCGGGGGGAGCCCCGGAAACAGCCCGGCGCTGGCTGGATGTGGCCCAGCTCAGGCACACGGGACCGGAGACGGTCGGCGAAGGCAGCACGGTGTCCGATGCGGCAGCCGTCGCTCAGGCCGTGGCCTGCTGTCTGAAGGGCGAGGTGCTGACCGCCGACCGTCTCGGCGAATCCGCCGTTGCGGGCACCATGCCGTTGACTTCCTGGCGTGCCCTGGCCTGTACCGCCCGGGGTACCGCTCTGCTGTGGACCCGCCGTTACGGGGAGGCAGAGGCGCTGCTCGGCGAGGCGACCCGTGACGCACACGCCGCCGGGCACGGTTTGGTGCTCGTCCGCGCGCTGGGTTTGCGGGCGGTGTGCGCGCTGCTGGCCGGACGGCACGAGCAGGCGCGCGTTCTGAGTGACGAGGCCCTCCAGGCGGCCGCGACGGCCGGTCTGGGCGGGCACTTCGTCGCCATGTCCGCCTACATCGGCCGGGCCGGCGTACTCCTCGAAGAGGGAGACATCGATGGGGCCGAACGGGTTCTGGCCGACGCGGAAGCGGTGCTGGCGGGCTCGCCCCGGGCCGGAAGCGAACCCCAAGTACGCGCCCTGTGCCACGTCATGCGGGCGCGGCTGGAGAAGGCGCGACACAACACGGACGCGGCCCGGGAGGCCCGCGAGGCGGCCGAGCGGGCGGCGGCCCGGTGCGAGTCGCCAGGGGCACTGACGGATCTGCTCGGCCGAGTCGGCGAGGACACGGTCGTGACGCCTGCCGCGCCCGGTCCCCAGGACCTGTCGCTGGGGGAGCGCCGAGTGCTCCGCGCCCTGTGCGGACCGCTGACGCTGCGGGAGATCGCCTCCGAGCTCTATGTGTCCCACAACACGGTCAAGACACAGGTACGGGCCATCTTTCGCAAACTCGACGCGCACGACAGGGGCGCAGCGGTCGCAAGGGCCCGGGAGCGCGGTGTGCTCTGACCCGGGCCCTCGAATTCTGCTTACTTGGCGTCCTGGCGTCGGGCGTAGTCCGCCTGAGCCGTGTACGCGGTCTCCTTCTCCTCCTCCACCTTCTCGATGCCGCAGACCTTGCGCGCGAGGTCCGCCATGATGCCGCTCGGGGACATCTCGGCGCGCTTCATGGTGAGTGTGCGGATGGCCAGCAGGGGCGTTCCGTTGAAGTTCTCGAAGGTGCTGATGCGGTCGCCCCAGTCGGACAGGAACAGGTCGCGGATCACGCGGCTGATCTTCAGCCGGTCATGCGGCCTGCCGACCGGTCCGGTCTGCAGCGCCTCCAGCCACGGCCGCAGTTCGGGCCGCTGCCACTGCCCCTCGGTCGGGAAGATGAGCGAGGCACGACCGGCCAGGTCGACGATCTCGTGGGCCATCTCGGCGACGTTCTCGAGGTAGTACGCCCGTCCGAAATCGAACATCAGGACGTTCGGCTTATAGAGGCCGCCGGGAGTGTGGAACCCTTCCTCTTCGGAAGCGATCACATGTGCCTTGAGCGTCTGGTGGAAGCCGGCGAACCGGGAGATCCGGGTCTGGACCGGCGGCAGCTGGTAGGTGCCGATGTGCTCGGTGACCAGCAGGGCCAGACCGAGCATCAGCTCGGCGCGCACCATCTGCCGGACCAGGGCCTGGTAGTGCAGCCAGTCGAAGACGCGTTGCGGGTACAGCGACGCGTGCTTGGGGTTACCGATGTGGAACACCTGGTTCCAGGGGATGAACACGTCCTCGAACACGATGACGCTGTCCAACTCGTCACCCTGGGAGGCGAGCGGGTGCTCGACCTCCTCCCCGTCCCGGACGTTGCTCTCGCGGCAGATGATGGTGACGCCGGGGGTGTTGGGCTTCACCGCCCCGAAGATGATCTGCTCCGGCAGAATGCCGGGGCGGTAGAAGACGCCGATGTGGATCCAGTCACCGAAGGCCGCACCGGTGCCGATCGCCTTCACGCCCCGCACGGTGATGCCGTCGTCCGAGGTGCCGACCACCTGCAGGGCAGGGGACTCGGCCTGGGCGGAATCGCGTGAGCGGTCCGTCTGCGGGTCGACGAACGCGGGCGTCGTGTTGAGGTCGCCCTCGCGCACCAGGTTCCAGAAGTCGAGGATTCCCTTGGTCAGGTCCCTCCCGTCGGTGCCGACGGCCTGGCTGCTCCAGGGCTCCGGGTCGTCGACGTAGGTCAGCAGGACGTAGTTGTTGACATCCGGGGTACGCGGGGTCGCCCCGCCACCCGTTTCCCGCAGGACCGTCTCCATGTAGCGCCGCTTGCGCTTCAGGTCCTCCTTGGAGCGGTGCTGGAACCACGTCATGGACCGCCGGACGCCGTCCTCGTCCACGAACGTCATGACGTCCTGGAGGTCCGGGCGGTGGTGCAGGTCGTAGAAGTCCGCGAGGCTCCGGGCGTACGCCCGGGTCTTGGGGTGCGTGGCCACGTTGTCGACGAGTTCGTCGCCCACCCACACCGTGCGGCCGTCGTTCAGTGCTGCCAGGTATTCCTTGCCTGTACGCACGTTGTGCTCCTCTCCAGGGGCAATCCGGATGGCACGGAGCATGCGTCGCGGCAGGGTGAGACCACGGCGCACAGCCGGCAATCACCCGGGTGAAAGCGGCGATCTCCGGGGGAGCGACGTTGAGGGCGGATGCGGCCGTGCGCCATGCTTCCCCCATGAGCAGCACAGACCCCGCCGACGACCAGGCCGGTGGGCGTGGGAACCAGGCCATGACCGGGCTGCGCCTGCGGGGACGGGACCGCGAGATCGTGGTTGTCCGTGAGGCCCTGGACGCGATTCGTGGCGGACGGAGCGCCTGTGTCGTCGTGGAAGGCGCGTCTGGAGTCGGCAAGAGCCGGTTGCTCGCGGAGCTGGACGGGATGGCGCGGCGGTCCGGGTTCGATGTGGTGTCGATACGGGCCGATGTGCTCGACCAGTACGCGGCAGGAGCCGCACTGCTGTCCGCGTTGCAGTCCTCCGACGGTTCCAACCGAGCCGCCGCAGCCACCGACGACCAGCGGCTCTGGCTGCTGGACAGCATCACGGACGCTCTGGAGGACCGGGCTCAGCGCGCCCCGGTGGCCGTGCTTGTGGACGACGCGCAGTGGGCGGATCCGGCCACGCTCTTCGTGCTCCGCACCCTGCCTGGACGACTGGCCGCCTCGCGGGTCCTGTGGGTCCTGGCGGTCCGGTCGGACACCGAGCGACCGACCGTGGCCAGGGTGCGGGAGGACCTCGAACGCCTCGGAGCCCGATGGCTGACCCTCGGCCCCCTGCCACAGCAGGAGCTGCAGTACATCGCGGCCGATGTCCTCGGGGCGAGCCCGTCACCCGGTCTGGCCAGGCTCCTGCGAGGCGTCGGGGGTAATCCCTTCCTGGCGATTGAACTGGTGCGCGCTTTCGCCGACACGGATGCCGTCAAAATGGAGGCGGGCGAGGCGAGCCTCCTGCACGACGGCATCCCCATCACTTTCCGGCGGAGTATCGCCGGACGTCTGGACCGGCTCCCGGAAGACGCCGTGCGCCTGCTCCAGATCGGGTCGGTCCTCGGTCGCGAATTCGACCTGGGCACGGCGGCCCGAATGCTCGACAGGCATGTCGGCAGCCTGCTGGCCGGCGTCGAGGCCGCCCTGAGCGCCGGTCTGCTCTCGGCCGACGGCCCGCGACTCGCCTTTCGTCACGACCTCATACGGCAGGCCGTCCACGAGAACCTGCCTCTGGCCGTACGGACCGCTCTGCACCGGGAGGCAGCCGACAGTCTGCGTGTCGTCGGTGCACGATCGGCCGAGGTGGCCTGGCACGTCGTCATGTCGGGCGGCCCGGTCGACGACGATGCCGTGACCACACTGTCCACCGCCGTACGGGAACTGTCCTCGTCGGCCCCCGACGCGGCTGCTGACTTGGCTCAGCGGGTCGCCGGACTGCTGCCCCCGCAGGACCGGCGTCGCATCTCCCTGCTGACCGACGCCGCCAAGTACCTCGGCCGGACCCGCCGGGTTCACGAGGCGCTCGACCTGGTCGACGCCACTCTGCCGGAAGGTCTTGAGCCACTGCAGGAGGCATACCTGCGCGTGGTGGCCGCCGAGATCCACCAGGCCGCGGGCGACGACGCCGCCGCGATGACACACCTCCAGCAGGCCCTGGACCTTCCCGCGCTGCCGCCTCACGTGCGCGTCCGGCTGCTGAAGACCAAGGCGACGGGCCACGTGTACCTCGGGGACATCACCGCTGCCGAGCAGACCGACACCGGCCTGGTCGAGGCCGCCTACCAGAGCCACGATCCGGCCGTCGTCGTCAGCGCCATGGTGTTCCAGTCGCAGACATTCTTCTACCGCGGGCACCTGGCCCGCGCCCTCGAGCTTGCCGAGGAGGCCACCCGACGCGCCGGCACCCAGTCCGCCGCGCTCTACCTGCGGCCCCCGCGGATTCCGGCGCTGTGGCTGGCCACCGTGCTGACCAGCACCGACCGGCTCGCGGACACCGAGCGGATTCTGCGGGAGGGACAGCGCGAAGCGGAGGCGCTGGGCCTCGGCTGGTCACTTCCCCACTGGCATGCCGCCCGTGCGTGCGCACTACTCGAACAGGGAGCGCTGGACGACGCGGCCGTGGAGGCCGAGGCCAGTCTGATGGTGGCGGACGAGCTCGAGATCACTCTGCCGAATCCGCAGGCCCGCTCCGTGCTGGCATTGGTGGAGATCAGACGCGGTGACCTCGCCAAGGCCAGGGACCACCTCCGCGCCGCGGAAACCGGTTCCGGCACGAAAACGCAGCGATACGGTCCTTGGGTGTCTCTGGCGCGCGCCGGTCTGGCGGACGCGGAGGGCGAAGACGGCGAGGCGGCGGCGGCACTCACGGGAAGCTTCGCAAGCCGTGAGCCGACGCGGCTGCTTGCGGTACCTCTGTCCCACTGGCCCGGGATCGTGCGCATCGCGCTTGGGGACGAGGACCCTTCGGTCGCACAGGCCGTGTCCGGCGCACTGCGCAGCCTGACCGCACGGGACGAGAGCCGGCAGATCATCGGGGCGGTCCGCGCCCACGTGGACGGCCTGCTCGACCGCGACCCGCGTGCGCTGGCGTCCGCCATCACCGGCTACCGGAACACCGGCAGGCCGTTGGCCCTGGCGGCGGCGTGTGAGGACCTTGGCGAGCTCATGGCGGCATCGGCCGATACGACGCCGGCGATCCCGTACTTCGAAGAAGCGGGTCAGCTGGCGTCGGCCTCAGGAGCCAGGCGCGATCAAGAACGGATCAGGCGGCGCCTGCGCCAGCTCGGCGTGCGCACCGCCCCCGTGCGGAACCACACGGCCGGCCCCCAGGGGTTGGGAAACCTGACCGAATCCGAGCAGAAACTGATCCCGCTCGTCGTTCAGGGCCTCACCAACCGGGCCATCGCCGACCGGCTCTACGTGTCCGTGCACACCGTCAACACCCACATGAAGCACATCTTCACCAAGCTCGGCATCAACTCGCGGGTCGAGCTGACCCGGCTGGCAATCGAGCGGGGCACCAGCGCCGACGCGGCCGACTGAGCGGTGCACCCACCGCGAGGCACGGCGGCAATGATCCCTTGAATGGGTGACGCCCGGCTCCGGCACCGCCCGTGATGCTGGATGCAACGGCGTGGCCTCCGGCACGGCACCGTCATTCGCCCCGCCGGACCACGACGCACTCGACGCCATCAGTGAGTTGATCACAATCGGGCGCTTCAGCGACCGAGTCGTGCCGCTCGCGCACACCCGCGCCGCGTACGAGGCGCGCTCGAAAGGAGCACTGGCGTGGCAAGGCCGTCGCCCATGTCGCCGACCGATGGTCAAGCGCAGCCCAGAGCGGTCGGGCTCGGCGCTCCTGCCGGCACCGAGCGCGGATACCGTGGCCAACTCCGGGCTGCTGTGACCGCGAGCGCGGCCCCGCACGGATACACACTGGCACTGTGGACCGCCACCGCGGTGACGTCGTCCGAACAGCGCGCCCCAGGGGCAGCTGAAGTCCTGGCGCTCCTTGCCGGCGCGACGCTCGCCTTCGTCGCGTCGGCCGCTGCCGCCCACGGAACTGCCCCCATGACGCCGGACTCGTCCGCCCACGCCGGCACGCGGATCTGGGCGGCCTTCCATCTGCCCATGGCGGCTTGCGCCGCGCTGGCCAGCCTGCTGCTGACACGGTGCTGCTCAGGGCCCCTCTTGTGGGGGCTGGTCGGCACGACCACGACTGCCGTGTACCTACTGGGTGTCAGCGCCCAGTTCCTCTGCTTTGCAGTTCGCCATGACACCCAGCAGACACAGACACTCACCCACCAGAGGTTCACCACCCCCCTCGCGCTCGACCCCGCAGCCCAGGACCTTCTGTTCCGGCAGGCGGGGACCGTCGACTCCTTCGCCGACGAGCCAGTAACGGACGATCAGATCGAGGCCATCTACGACCTCATCAAGTACGCCCCCACCTCGATGAACCAGCAGCCTCTGCGTATCGTGCTGGTCCGATCCGCCCAGGCGCGCGAGCGCCTGGCCAAGTACCTGTCCGAGGGCAACCGCAACAAGACCGCGGCAGCCCCGCTCGTCGCCGTCCTCGCCGCGGATCATGAGGTCTGACGTACGCGCAAGTGGTCACCACCGTCTGATCCAAGGGCGACGGTTGGTCGCCGTGAAGGTCGAAGACCCGCCGGCAACCCCTTCGATTGGGCGCTTCGCCTCGACTTGGGGCGCGGAGGGCACGCCACCCTCAAATTGGACTAGACAACAAACAAACCCCAGACCACTGGCCTGGGGTTTCATCATGGAGCGGGTGACGAGAATCGAACTCGCGCTCTCAGCTTGGGAAGCTGATGTTCTACCATTAAACTACACCCGCGTAAGACGTCGGTTGAACCGGTGTCCAATGCTCGCTCACTGTACCCCATGCCTCGCCCCCGGCGCTGAAGCCGCGGGGCCCGGTCGCGTTTTCGGGGGGTGGATGCGGCTGCGGGCGGCCGGAGTTGGGGCGTACGGTGGAGGCGTGGGGGAGGGCCCGCGCGGGACCGGAGTGCCGCCTGGAGGGCCGTCCCTTTCATCCCGTAATGTGGCTTTCGTCGTCAGTCAGACGCGCTCTTGGGGAAGGGACTCTGAGGACTTGATGGAGCACACCGTCGTCCGTTGTGCCGAGGGGCACGTGTTCAGCACCGCTTCGTTCCCGATGCAGCAGGCCGAGCGGCTCGGCCCCGGCCGGCTGGTCCGGTGCCCACGCTGTGCCCGGCTCCGCAGTGTGGTGCCGGTCGCACTGGAGAAGCGGTAACGAGCAGGACGGGCGCGTGGCGTCATCACGATTGTGGTGGCTCCGCGCGCCTTGCGTATCCTCAGGGCGTGCTTCTCTCAGACAAGGACATCCGGGCCGAGATCGACGCCGGGCGGGTGCGGATCGATCCCTACGACGAATCCATGGTGCAGCCGTCGAGCATCGACGTGCGGCTCGACCGCTACTTCCGGGTGTTCGAGAACCACCGCTACCCCCACATCGACCCGTCGATCGAGCAGACCGACCTGACCCGGCTCGTCGAGCCCGAGGGCGACGAGCCGTTCATCCTGCATCCCGGGGAGTTCGTGCTCGCCTCGACCTACGAGGTCATCTCCCTGCCCGACGACCTCGCCTCGCGCCTGGAGGGCAAGAGCTCGCTCGGCCGGCTGGGCCTGGTCACGCACTCCACCGCCGGGTTCATCGACCCCGGGTTCTCGGGCCACGTGACCCTTGAGCTGTCCAACCTCGCGACGCTGCCGATCAAGCTGTGGCCGGGCATGAAGATCGGGCAGCTGTGCATGTTCCGGCTCAGCTCGCCCGCCGAGTTCCCGTACGGCAGCGACCGGTACGGGTCCCGCTACCAGGGCCAGCGCGGGCCGACGGCGTCCCGGTCCTACCTGAACTTCCACCGGACCCAGGTGTGAGCGGCGAGGACGTGAGCGAGATCAGCCCCGTACGGGAGAACCTCACCTACGAGCAGTTCGGCAGCGCCGTCCGCGAGCTCGCCCAGACCATCGCCGACGACGGGTACGAGCCGGACATAGTGCTCTCGATCGCCCGCGGTGGCGTCTTCGTCGCCGGAGGGCTCGCCTACGCCCTCGACTGCAAGAACATCCACCTGGTGAACGTGGAGTTCTACACCGGCGTGGGCACCACCCTGGACATGCCCGTCATGCTCGCGCCGGTCCCCAACGCGATCGACTTCTCCGACAAGAAGGTCCTGATCACCGACGACGTCGCCGACACCGGCAAGACGCTCAAGCTGGTGCACGACTTCTGCGTCGAGACCGTGGCCGAGGTCCGCAGTGCCGTGATCTATGAGAAGTCCCACTCGCTCGTGAAGTGCGAGTACGTGTGGAAGCGCACCGACGACTGGATCAACTTCCCGTGGAGCGTCTTGCCTCCCGTACATAGGTCCGGCGATCCGGCAAAGATCAACAGGGAAGCTGTCTGACCTGCATCACCGCAGCCCTGTCGGCCCGGGGGTTCTGGTGCCAGACTCCCGCTGTGACCGGTGAAGACGAGCTGACTCTGCGTTGGTGGACCAAGCGTGCGCACGGGGTGATGGCGGCGCTGACGGTACTCGCGGTGGGATCGGCGATCGCCCTGTCCCACAGTCGGCGCGAGGCGCCGGCGGTCATTTCCGCGGTGGTCATGGTCGTGGTGCATCTCTGCTGCGAGATATGGGGCTTTCAGCGTCGGCTCGTGGCCGATCGGGAAGGGCTGCGATTCCGAACCGTCCTGCGGTGGCGGCAGCTGGCCTGGACCGAGGTCGCCGGAATCGAGCGGATGCAGGTGGAGTGGGCGGACAGCGCACGGAGGGGCGACTGGCTGAGGGCGGTCGCGGTGCTGCGCGACGGGTCCAGGGTGCCGCTTCCGCTGCCGTACGGAACGACGCAGCGTCGACATCCTTACGAGGAGGAGATGCTCGAACTCCGGGCCGCGTACGAACGGTTCGCAGGACGGCACGACGGGTCACGTGGAATCTGACGGCAGATCTGTCACCGACCCCGGACGCGACGCCGTGCGTTCGCGGGCCCCGCGAGGGAAGCGCTCGGACCTGCGCGGGCGGCGCGCACCGTACGGGTGCCCGCGCTGACGGGGTTGTGCGGCGGAGACGTGCGAACAACGGCGTGGTGAACCGTTGGCCAACGCCGTAGGCTCCCTCTGGACGATCAAGACTCCCTGGGGGGACATCCATGCGCACAACCACGCGCCTCGCCTTGCTCGGCACCAGCGTCGCGTTGGTCGCCACCGCGATCAGTGCCACCGCCGCCCAGGCGGAGGACGGCGGCGCGGGCGACATCACGATCGACAAGGTCGTCGTCAACGGTGGCAAACCGGTCGTCGTGGGTACCACCAACGTGGTGTCCGCCAAGGTCTCCGTGACCGCGTCGGACGATTCGGGCATCGCCGAGACCACGTACATCAGCGCCTCCGGTCCGAAGCCGAACTTCGCGCAGATCTGGTACGACGACGGCGACATCACCTGTGTCAAGGCGAGTGCCACCACGTCGACGTGCACGGGCACGCTGACGTTCGACCCGCAGGCGACGACGGGGTTCGTCGACAACGGCGCGGCGGCCACCTGGAACCTCGCCACGCTGGTCTCCGCCAACGACTACGACTACATCCACCGGGACGCGGCCACCACGTTCAAGGTGCAGCGCTACTCGAAGCTGACGGTCAACGCCTCCCCGGAGCCGGTGAAGAAGGGCAAGACCATCACGGTCACCGGCAAGCTCTCCCGGGCCAACTGGGAGGACAACCTCTACCACGGCTACACGGGCCAGTCGGTGAAGCTGCAGTTCCGCAAGAAGGGCAGCACCACCTACACCACGGTGAAGACGATCAAGTCCGACTCGACGGGCAACCTGAAGACGACCGTCACCGCCTCCACCGACGGCTACTTCCGCTACAGCTTCGCGGGCACGGCCACGACCCCGGCGGTCAATGCGACCGGCGACTTCGTGGACGTCCAGTAGCCGACAGCGGTCGGCTGCGCGGGCACATGAGTGAGGGGCTCCCCGGGTGATCCCGGGGAGCCCCTCTCCCATGTGTGCGTGGGGTCCGGCCCGCTAGAACGTGCCCAGCTTGACGATCGACAGGATCGCGATGAGCTGGATCGCCGACGCGGCCAGGGCCTTCGGCCAGGGCAGGTCGTGGGAGCGGCTGACCATGAGGGTCAGCAGGGCGCCCGCCCCGATCCAGGTCGCCCAGCCGAGCAGCTGGACGAAGGAGGCGTCGCCGCCGAAGAACATGGCGACGACCAGACGCGGGGCGTCCGTGATCGACATGATCAGCATGGACAGGCCGACCGTGGGCTGCCAGGCGCCGTCGCCGCCGAGCTGGCGGGCCAGGGTGTGGGTGACCACGCCCAGGATGAAGGTGCTGATGACGATGGCCACGGCGGTCGTCAGGACGATCGGGACGGCGTTCGAGAGGGTCGCCTCGATCGCGTCCTTGCGCGCGCCGTCGAAGCCGAAGACGGCGATCAGACCGTAGAGGAACGTCACGATGAGGGCCGGGCCCCACATCGTGTAGTCGCGCATCTGCAGGAAGGTCTGGTTGGGGGCCGTCACGATGCCCTTGAGCAGGTCCTTCCAGTGCAGCCGGGGCCCGATCGGCGGGGCCGCGGCCTGGCCGGCCCGGTAGGTCTCGCCCTGGCTGTAGGGGTCCTCGCCGATCGAGAAGGCCTGGGTGTGACCGGGGCTGTTCGCCGCGTACGGGTCCGGGCCCTGCTGGGGGTGTCCGTCACCGAAGTACTCCGGCTCGCCGTGGCCGCCGTGGGCCTGCGGCCAGCCGCCCTGCTGACCGCCTCTGTACTGCTGGCCGCCTCTGTACTGCTGCTGGCCCCCGTACGGCTGCTGCGGCGGCGCAGGCGGGTAGCCGTACGGCTGCTGCCGGCCCTGGGGGCCCTGCTGTCCGTACGGTGCTTGGTGTTGTTGCGGGCGCGCCTGCGGGGAACGGTTGTCCCGGGCGCCGCGTCCGATCCTGAATCCAGCCACGTATTCGAACGTACCTGGTCCCGGGGATCGACGTGCGCGAGCCGGGGCAACGGGCCCCGCATTGGGGCCGACCTGTGACATCCCTTAGGGGGATCGACGGGCACCCCTTACGGGCCTGCCTGCGGCTGTTTCCGGGGCTACCCGAGCATCTGCCATCCGAAGTGCGGGTACCCGGACGTGGACACCCCCACGGCCGACGGCCCGAAGCTGACCGCGCTCGGCGTGGTGATGCCGGACGTCGCGCCACGCAGGCTCCACAGTGCTCCGTCCGCGCTGTTCTCCCCGTCGGCGCCGATGGACAGGTCGGCATGGCCGTCACCGTTGAGGTCGGTGAGGCTCACCGACGAGCCGAAGTGGTCGTTGTCCTCCGCGGCTCCGGGCACTCCGACGGTGTCCTGGGAGAAGGACTGCGTGCTCGACGTGGAGAGGCCGGCGGGTGAGCCGCGGAGCAGCGTGACGCTGCCCGTCAGATCGGCGGAGCCGATGGTCTCGTAGTCCGCGGAGACGGCTGCGTCGGCGTAGCCGTCGCCGTTGATGTCACCGAGTGAGATGGCCCACCCGAAGTAGTCGCTCGATTCGTCCGCTCCAGGCACGCCAGGCGTGTCCTGGTCGATGGTCTGGGCCGGTTCGACACCGATGCCTGTGGGGCTGCCGAGGTGCGTGCTGATGGAGCCGCCGAGGCTGTCGATGCTGTCGCCCCAGAAATCGCTGGTGACGATGTCCGCGTAGCCGTCGCCGTTGATGTCCCCGATGGTTGCGCGCACGCTGAACTCCTTGAGCACACCCTGGTAGATGAGCCCGGAATGTGAGCCCAGATATACCAACGTGCCGTCGTAAGCGGTGTGCTCGTCGGCGTACACGCCGGTCACGGTCAGGTCGTCCGCGCCGTCGCCGTTCACATCGCCGGAAGCGAGTGAGCGGGCGCCGCGGTCGCCGCCGGTGTTGATGGGTGCGGTGATCTTGTACTTGGACGCCGCCCCGGAGGTCTTGGTGAAGCCGCCCTGGTGGACCCAGATGTCTTTGCCGTTGCTGCCGGCTGCGAGGTCGGCCTTGCCGTCGCCATTGAGGTCGCCGACGGCGAGGGACGTTCCGAACGCGTCGTGGGCCGTGGGCGCGGAGTCGGGGACGGCCCGGCCTCCGGAGAGGCCGTTCTTGCCGCCCCAGACGATCACGGCCGTCCCTCCGTCGACGTCGCTGCCGACGTCCTCCCCCGCGGCGCCGACCACGAGGTCGGCGTATCCGTCGTTGTTGAGGTCGCCGGAGGCGAGGGCGACGCCGAACTCGTCGCCCTTCTCCGCCGTGCCGGGGACCCCGCTGGTGTTCTGGGTGAGGACCGTGCGGCGGGAGGCGCTGATCCCGGACGCGGAGCCGTAGTCGACGACGACGGCGCCCGCGTGGGCGGTGCCGCCCACGGTGGCGGACGGCGCGCCGGTCACCAGGTCGCGGTACCCGTCGCCGTTGAAGTCGTCCGCGTACTCGGCCGGGGCGGCGGAGGCCGGGACGGGCAGGGCCAGAGGTGTGAGGCCTGCCGTGAGGAGGGCGGCCAGCGCTACCGAAGTGCGAATGCGCATCAGGTCAGTTCTCCATGTGAACCATACGGATCATGTCAGCCGGGTGGGCCGTCTGGGCCGTGCGGGCCCGGTGGGTCCGCACGGCCGGTGCGGGTCAGCCCGCGAACACGTTCCCGAAGTAGGCGAGGCCCGAGGGGCCGCCCAGGGTGGTGCTGCCGAAGGACTTGGAGCCGGTGGCGGTGGTGCCGGAGGAGGTGGACTTGAAGAGCCAGACGGCGCCGGCGCCGCCGTTCTCGCCGCGGGCGCCGACCGCCAGTTCCGCGCGGCCGTCGCGGTTCGTGTCGGTGAGGAAGACCTCGTCGCCGAAGTAGTCGTCGGCCTCGGCGGTGCCGGGGACGTTCGCGGTGTCCTGGGAGTACGACTTGGAACCGGTGCCGGTCAGGCCGGAGGCGGAGCCGCGCAGGACGGTGACCTGGCCGGCGTGCCGCTTGGAGCCGAGGGTCTCGCTGTCCGAGCCGATCACGACGTCGGCGTAGCCGTCGCCGTTGGTGTCGCCCGAGGACAGGCTCCAGCCGAAGCCGTCGCCCTTCTCGGCGGTGCCGGGGACGTTCGCCGTGTCCTGGGTGATCCGCACCGGCGTGCGCGTGCCGAGGCCGCCCGACGCGCCGTACGTCACCGTGATCGCACCGCCGAGGCCGCCGTCCGGCTCGGAGGCGGACTTCTCCATGAAGTTGCCGGTGACGATGTCGCCGTAGCCGTCCTTGTCGACGTCGGCGATGGTGGCCGTGTAGCCGCCCGCCAGCTTCTTGCCGAGCTTCGGGCCGGTGGCCGAGCCGGTGTAGAGGACACTGCGGGTGCGGTTGCCGCCGGTGCTGGTCTCCTCCAGGCCCATGACGAGGAGGTCGGTCTTCCCGTCGCCGTTGACCTCGCCCGCGACGAGCTTGTCCGGGTAGATCGTGGTCTGCTCGACGGTGTCGATGCCGATGAGCGAAGCGGCCTTGCCGGTACGGGAGATGGGGCCGCGGAAGATGTTCAGGGAGGGCGACGAGTTGTTGCCGGCGGCCAGGTCGGTGTGGCCGTCGCCGTCGAAGTCACCCGCCGCCAGGGCCCAGCCCAGTTCGCTGCGGTACTGCGGCAGCGGCGAGGAGATGTCGGTGCCGGACTTCACACCGTCGGCGCCGCCCCACAGCACCGTCAGCGCGCCGAAGTCGTCGGTGGAGCCGATCCGCTCGCTGTGCACGCCGACGACGATGTCGGTGTAGCCGTCGCCGTCCATGTCGCCCGTGGTCAGCCGGTCGCCGAAGTAGTCGGAGGACTCCGGGGTGCCGGGGATGCCCGTCGTGGCCTGGCTGATGATCTGCCGCTTGGAGGTGTCCAGACCGCTCGCCGTGCCGTAGACCACGGCGACGTAGCCGGCGCCGGCCTTGCCGGAGATCTTGGCGATGGGCGCGGCGATCGCGAGGTCGCGGTAGCCGTCGCCGTTGAAGTCGCCGGACAGACCGGAGGGCGCGGCGGCGGCCGTGGTGGCGGGCAGTGCGGTGAGCAGGCCGGTGGTGAGGGTCGCGGCCAGCAGGAGGGTGCGCTTGCGCATGGGGTTCCCCGTTCGAGAGGAGGAGGGCCGGGCCGTGGGCCCGGCGCGGGAGGACGGAGGTCAGTCGAGGACGCTGCCGCCGAAGTCGGGCAGGGTGAGGGCGCCGCTCGCCGTGGGGACGGTGGAGGTGCCGCGCAGGACGAGGGCGTCGTCCCCGGTGCCGACCGTGAGGTCGGCCTTGCCGTCGGCGTTCAGGTCGCGCAGCCGCAGCGCGCGGCCGAAGGCGCTGTCGGAGGGGGCCGCGCCCGCCACCGTCTGCGGGATCCAGGAGGAGCGGGCGCCGTTGAGGCCGCCGGAGCCGCCGCGGAACAGGTGGACGCCGCCCTGGTCCTCCATGCCGTCGACGTCCTCGAAGGGGACGCCGACCGTGAGGTCCGCGTAGCCGTCGCCGTTCGCGTCGGCGGCCGAGACGGCGTACCCGAAGTTGTCGCCGGCCTCGGGGGTGCCGGAGACGCCGGAGGTGGCCTGGGTGAAGGTGGTCGAGCCGCTCGGCCCGGAGGCGGTGCCGCGCCAGACGGTGACCGCGCCCTTGCTGCTGCTGCGGTCCGGCTGGCCGAGGGCGATGTCGCCGTAGCCGTCCTTGTCGAAGTCGCCGACGGCGGCGCTGGTGGCGTCGCTGTCGAGGGTCTTGGAGGCGCCCGAGGTCAGGCCGCCGGAGGAGCCCTTGAGGAACCAGACACGGCTGGCGACACTGCTGCCGGAGAACTGGGCGCCGAGGACGACCAGGTCGGCCTTCCCGTCGCCGTCGACCTTGCCCGCCGCGAGGCCGTAGGAGTACCAGCCCCCGTCCGTCTTGTCGATCTTGCTGACGGTGCCGTGGGAGCCGGACCTGGAGAAGGAGCCGCGGTACAGCCAGGCCTCCTGACCGCCGATCACCGCGAGGTCGGGCGAGCCGTCGCCGTTGAAGTCGCCGGTCGCGAGGTCGGAGCCGAAGTGGTCGCCGGCGCCGGACTTCGGGGTGAGGTTGGTGCCGCCCGACAGTCCGGAGCGGGAGCCCCAGACGACGGTGACCGTGCCGCGGTACTGCGCGCTGCCGACATGTTCGGTGGGGTTGCCGACGACGAGGTCCGCGTAGCCGTCCTTGTCGAGGTCGGCGCTGGTGAGCGACTCGCCGAACATGTCGTCCTCCTCGCCGGTGCCGGGCACGCCGGGGCTGTCCTGGTGGACCACCTGGGTGTGCGAGGTGTCGAGCCCGTGCGCGGTGCCGTACGTGACGACGACGGCGCCGCCCTGCCAGCCGCCCGCGCCCGAGATGCCGCTGTAGGCGTGGGCGTAGGCCAGGTCGCGGTAGCCGTCGCCGTTGAAGTCGTCGTAGTGCTTGGCGACGGCCGCGCCGGCGGGGGTGCTCAGGGCGAGCGGGGCGAGGCCCGCCGCGAGGAGGGAGGCCGCGAGGGCGGCCGAGGTGCGTCTGCGCATGACGGAGCTCCAGGAAGGAGCCGGGCCCGTGCGCACACGGGCCCGGCGAGAGGTACGACTACGGAGAGGCGAACTGCAAAGGACGAACTGCGCGCCGGGGCAGGTCAGTCGGCGAACAGGGCGCCGAACTGCGGCGTGCCCGTGGTCGAGACGCCCGAGGTGCTCGGCGAGACGGTGCGGGAGCCGCTCGTGGTGATCGTCGTGCCGTTGGAGGGCAGGTAGGTCACCGCTCCGTTGGCGCTGTTCTCGTACGAGCCGACGACCAGGTCCGCCTTGCCGTCGCCGGTCACGTCGTCGAGCTTCACGTCGGCGCCGAAGAGGTCGCTCTTCTCGTCGTTGCCGGGGACGCCGGCCGTGCTCTGCGCGAAGGCCTGGGCGCCGGAGGACACCCTGACGCCGCTCGCCGAGCCGTACAGGACGGTGACCATGCCGGTGTTGGAGACGCCGTCGATGTCCTCGTTCGGGGTGCTGACGACGAGGTCCTGGAAGCCGTCGCCGTTGACGTCGCCGAGGTCGAGGTCCCAGCCGAAGCCGTCGTCGGTCTCGGAGGTGCCGGGCACGCTGCCGGTGTCCTGGGTGATGCCGGAGGTCGAGCCGGGACCGGAGGCGGTGCCGTAGGTGATGTTCACCTTGCCGCCCTTGGCGGAGTCCGGGATGGCGGTGCCGTCGTCGAGGGTGCCGTTCCAGGAGGCGCCGCTGACGATGTCGCCGTAGCCGTCGCCGTTGATGTCGCCGACGGCCGTGATCATGCCGGTCTTCAGGGTCCGGGCGGAGGAGACGCTCAGGCCGGACGCCGTGCCGGGCACCCAGTAGTTGGTGTTCCAGCCGGTGGACGTGGTCGTCTCGAAGCCGTCGACGATGAGGTCGGTGCGGTTGTCGCCGTTGACGTCGCCCGCGGTGAGGCTCAGCGGGCCGTACGGGTTGTCGTTGGTGCCGGACTCGATCGGCGGCTTGATGGTGGTGCGGCCGCCGGGGGTGCCGGAGGTGGTGAAGCCGCCCTTGTAGACGTAGATGGTGGCGGAGGAACTGCCGACGGCCAGGTCGGCCTTGCCGTCGCCGTCGAAGTCGCCGGCGGCCAGGTCCTTGCCCCAGTAGTCGTGGGAGGAGGCGGCCGGGTCGGGGACGTCGACGCCCTTGCCGGTGAGGCCGCTCGCGGAGCCCCAGAGGATGGCGAGACCGCCGCCGTTGGTGTCGGTGCCGACCTTCTCGTTGGGGGTGCCGACGGCGAGGTCGTCGTAGCCGTCGCCGTTGAAGTCGGCGTACGCGAGTTCCGAGCCGAAGGCGTCGCCGGCCTCGGCCGTGCCGGGGACGCCGGTGGTGTTCTGGCTGATGGTGGAGCGCTTGGCGGAGGACACGCCGGTGGCCGTGCCGTAGAGGGCGATGACCTGTCCGGCGCCCTTGTGGCCGCTGACGTAGGCGGTGGCGGCGGAGGTGGCGATGTCGCCGATGCCGTCGCCGTTGAAGTCGGCCTGGGCGACCTTCGTCGAGTCCGCGGCGGATGCCGTCGCGGCCGAGAAGCCGAGCAGACCGCCCGTCAGCGCGGCCGCGGTGGCCGTCGCGAGGGCGAGACGTCGGTGGTGCGCGTGGCGCTTGTGCATGCGGGTTCTCCTGCGGCATGCGGGGGATGTCTGGCGGACATCCACAGTCGATGGGGGCGTACCGCTCGCGTTCTCCTGGAGTTGTCCGAGGGTTCGCGTGGCGGTCGGCGAACAGGAGACCCTTCGAGGGGCGCAAGGGTTGTACGTGAGTTCGGTTAATTTTCGAGGCGGGTGAGGGAATGGGGGCGAAAGGGATTTCCGGTGGTCCGGGGGTGTGGGAGCGGTTCCGCCGGACGCCGTGAACGCGCCGGGGTGGTGGGCTCGGCGCGAGGTCCGACGGGGGCCGGGCACGTCCCCGAGCCCGGGTGTCGGGTCGGGGTCTCGGACCGTGTCGCGGACCGGGTACCGGGGAGGCCGGAGGCCCGGGTGCGCGGGCGGGGCTCAGGCTGCCGAACCCCCGTCGGCCCGGCGCCGGTTCGGGCGTATGCCGTGTCGCCGGTCCGGCGCCGACCAGGAGCCGCCGTCCCTGACGCCGTGGTCCGTTGCCGGAGCAAGGCGGATGCGTTCCCGCGGGTGCGGGGTCCGCTCAGGAGTCCATGCCGAGGAACTCGGAGCTGGAGAAGGTGACCGACGGCTTCGCCGACAGCAGGCCCTTCTCGGTGCCCGCGAACACGGCGACGGTGTCCCGCGTCTCGCCCGGGTACGTCCGTACCGCCAGGTCGTCCCGCCCGTCCCCGGTGAGGTCGCCCACGGCCAGCACCCGGGTGGTGCCCCGGGCGGGCGGCCGCACCGTGACCATGCCGGTCGCGCGGAGACCGGCCGTACGGCCCCGCAGGACCCGAAGCTCCGTACCGCTGGAGACGAGTTCGCTCAGTCCGTCCCCGTCGAAGTCGCCGGAGTCGAGCACGGAACCCGGAGTGGCCAGGCTGCCGCGGGCGGCGGTCGGGAGGTCGTAGCGCAGTGACGTTCCTCCCATCGAACCGACCGCCGCGTCGAGGGCCTTGCCCCTGCCGAAGCGGCCGAAGGCGACGTCGATGCCCTCGGGCAGGACGACGCCCGTGCGGGTGGGCCCTGCCGGGCCGCCGAGGACCACCGCGGACTTGGCGGCACCGTCGGCCGCGCGGACGAGGAGGTCGTCGTAGCCGTCGCGGTTCACGTCGGCGGCCGGTCCGGTCGGCACATTGCCGGGGGAGGCGAGCGGCTTGCCCGCCGCGCGGGGTGCTCCCTTGCGGCTGAACGGACCGCGCAGATAGCTCAGTTGGCCGTCGGAGGCGTGGGTGACGAGGTCCTGGGCGCCGTCGCCGTCGAAGTCGCCGCACACCGGCTGGTCCGGCCAGTCGTTGCCGAAACGTGCCTGCGCGGGGATGTCCAGCTTGACCGCCTTGCCGGTGAGGCCGGCGGAGGAGCCGAAGAGGATCTGGAGCGGGACCGGGGGCTGACCCTGCCCGTCGTAGGGCGGGTCCGTCGACACGACGAGGTCGGTGAACCCGTCCTTGTTCAGGTCGCAGCTCGCCTCCGCGTCGAACACGGCGGGCAACTGGCCCTTGGTGGGGGCCGCCCGCTTCGCCGGGTTCAGCAGCTGCCGTGCGCCCGGGGCGAGTCCGTGGTCCGTCCCGTAGACGATGCCGATGCCCGCGTCGTCGCTGTGGCTCTGGTCCTTGACGAGGTCGTTGAGGACCAGGTCGCGGTGGCCGTCCCCGTTGAAGTCGTCCGCGACCTTGCTGCCCTTGCCGCGCGGAACGGGGAGCTGGGCCGGGGCCTTGGCCACGGTCGCCGGCTCGTGCCGGTCCGACGTGGCGTGGTCGTCCGAACCGAGCCCCGCGCAGCCCGACAGGAGGAGGGCGCAGCCGACGCCGGCCGCCACCGCGGCCGTGCGTATGCCGCTGCCGCCGCGACGTCCGCCGCGGACCGTGTTCCGGCCGCCGCTCCTGCTCCCGCTTCCGCGCCCGCCTCTTCGCCCGCGCACCATTCACCCCGACCGAACCGTCGACAACAACCTGCACATGATGGCCTTGTCGCGGCGGGGCGGTAAGAGCGGGGGCGTGCGGGATCGGTCACCCCGGGCCGACAACGGCCGGATGTCATGGGCCGGCGGTGCCCGGACGGGCCGGATCGGGCGGACGGGCCGGGTCCCTGCGGACGGGCCGGTCCGGGCGGACCGGCCGTGGCGCGTCACCGGAAGCGTGCTCCCGCGGTCCCGCCGGCCGTGAACTCCCGGACGGCCACGGGGAGGTGGCGGGCGCCCCCGTCCCGTGTCCGGGTCCTCGTGCCGCCTCTGCCGCCGACGGCGAGGCCGTGCCGGCCCGCGGGGACGAGAACACCCCATGTCCTCCGGCCAGGCCGGAGGACATGGGGTGCTTCGTGGTCGGGCTGTACCGCTTCACCGGCCCGGTGCCGTCGCACCGCCGCCGGTCACGGCCCTACTTGACCGGCTCGGGCTCCGGCTCGCTCTCCGACTCGGCCTCGCCCGCCGGGGGCTCGTCGTCCACCGGCGTCCTGACGGACTCGAGGAGCAGCTGGGCGACGTCGACGACCTGGATGGACTCCTTGGCCTTGCCGTCGTTCTTCTTGCCGTTGACCGAGTCGGTCAGCATGACGAGGCAGAACGGGCAGGCGGTGGAGACGATGTCCGGGTTGAGCGACAGGGCCTCGTCGACACGCTCGTTGTTGATGCGCTTGCCGATGCGCTCTTCCATCCACATGCGGGCGCCGCCGGCGCCGCAGCAGAAGCCGCGCTCCTTGTGGCGGTGCATCTCCTCGTTCCTGAGGCCCGGGACCTTGCCGATGATCTCGCGCGGGGGCGTGTAGATCTTGTTGTGGCGGCCCAGGTAGCAGGGGTCGTGGTACGTGATGATGCCCTCGACCGGGGTGACGGGGACGAGCTTGCCCTCGTCGACGAGGTGCTGGAGCAGCTGCGTGTGGTGGATGACCTCGTAGTCGCCGCCGATCTGCGGGTACTCGTTGCCGATCGTGTTGAGGCAGTGCGGGCAGGTGGCGACGATCTTCTTCGCCGACCTCGGCTTCTTCGACTCGGGCGTGACGTTGCCCTCGTCGTCCATCTCCTCGCCGAACGCCGTGTTCAGCGCCATGACGTTCTCCATGCCGAGCTCCTGGAACAGGGGCTCGTTGCCGAGGCGGCGGGCGGAGTCACCGGTGCACTTCTCGTCGCCGCCCATGATCGCGAACTTGACGCCCGCGATGTTCAGCAGTTCGGCGAAGGCCTTGGTGGTCTTCTTGGCCCGGTCCTCCAGGGCGCCGGCGCAGCCGACCCAGTACAGGTACTCGACCTCGGTCAGGTCCTCGATGTCCTTGCCGACGACCGGCACCTCGAAGTCGAGCTCCTTGAGCCACTCCAGGCGCTGCTTCTTGGCCAGGCCCCAGGGGTTGCCCTTCTTCTCCAGGTTCTTGAGCATCGTGCCCGCCTCGGACGGGAACGCGGACTCGATCATCACCTGGTAGCGGCGCATGTCGACGATGTGATCGATGTGCTCGATGTCCACCGGGCACTGCTCGACGCAGGCGCCGCAGGTGGTGCAGGACCACAGGACGTCCGGGTCGATGACGCCGTTCTCCTCGGCGGTGCCGATCAGCGGGCGCTCGGCCTCGGCGAGGGCCGCGGCGGGTACGTCCTTGAGCTGCTCCTCGGACGCCTTCTCCTCGCCCTCCATGGTCTTGCCGCCGCCGGCCAGCAGGTAGGGGGCCTTGGCGTGCGCGTGGTCGCGCAGCGACATGATCAGCAGCTTCGGGGAGAGCGGCTTGCCGGTGTTCCAGGCCGGGCACTGCGACTGGCAGCGACCGCACTCGGTGCAGGTGGAGAAGTCCAGCAGGCCCTTCCAGGAGAACTGCTCGACCTGGGAGACACCGAAGACGTCGTCCTCGCCGGGGTCGGTGAAGTCGATCGGCTTGCCGCCCGAGGTCATCGGCTGCAGGCCGCCCAGCGCCGTGCCGCCGGTCGCCTCACGCTTGAACCAGATGTTCGGGAAGGCCAGGAAACGGTGCCAGGCCACGCCCATGTTGGTGTTCAGCGAGACCACGATCATCCAGATGAACGACACGCTGATCTTGATCATCGCGACCAGGTAAACCAGGTTCTGGAGCGTGCTCAGGCCCAGCCCCTTGAAGGCCACCACCAGCGGGTACGAGGCGAAGTACCCGGCCTCGTAACCCTCGACGTGGTGCAGCGCGCCCTCGAGACCGCGCAGCGTGTAGATCGCCAGACCGATGGTGAGGATGACGTACTCGACGAAGTACGCCTGACCCGCCTTGGAACCCGCGAAGCGGGACTTGCGGCCCGGCCGCGAGGGCAGGCTCAGCAGCCGGATCACCATGAGGACGGCGATGCCCAGCACGGTCATCGCGCCGATGAACTCGGTGTACATCTCGAACGGCAGCCAGTCGCCGATGACCGGGAGCACCCAGTCGGCCTGGAAGAGCTGGCCGAACGCCTGGGCCAGGGTCGGCGGCAGCGTCAGGAAGCCGACGGCGACGAACCAGTGGGCGACGCCCACGATGCCCCAGCGGTTCATCCGCGTGTGACCGAGGAACTCGCGTACCAGGGTCACGCTGCGCTGGTAGGGGTTGTCGGTTCGGCTGCCGGCGGGCACCGGCTGACCCAGTTTGAAGTACCGGACGAACTGGCCGATGGCGCGTGCGAGCAGCGCAACGCCGACCACGGTCAGGACCAGCGACACGATGATCGCGGCGAGTTGCATTTGGGGGCTCCTCGGGCCTGCGAGGTGTTGCTCCGAGTGTGCACTCGAAGTGATTACTAAGCGGTAACTTATGCAGTCCGTCTGAGACTACCCACTTCTAGCGCCGCACTGTAGCCAGGAGTGCGGTGATCTGCGTCGCTGAGGGTTGCCTGAACAGGCGGTGTCACCCTTCCCCGCTCCGGGGCCCGGCGCCGCAGGTGCGAGGCGGTGGCGCCCCTCCCTGTTCCGGTCGCGAGGCACCCGGCCCGTTCCGCCGTTCGCGGGGACACGTGACGCCCCGTCGTGCTAATCACACGATACTGTGACAAGACGGCATAAATTTCTCGTCGTGTTGTACGGGATCGCCGCCGCCACCGCCGCCCTGCTCCTGACCGCCGCGCTCGCCGCGCTGCTGCGGACGATCGCCCTGCGCCTCGGGGTGGTCGACCGACGGCGGGCCCGGCCGGTCGCCCTGCTCGGCGGGGTGGCCGTCATGGCCGGCACCGCACTGGTCGCCGCGGTCGGGGACTGGACGGACGTCGCCCCGCTCGGCCCGGAGGCCGGCCGGCTGCTGGTCGCCGCGCTCGGGCTCGCCGCGCTCGGGCTGGCCGCCGACCTGTGGCCCGTGCCGCTCGCCGTGCGGGTCTGCGCCGTGACCGCCGCCGCCGCGCTGACCGTGCCCTACGACGTCCTCGGGCTGCCCGCCGGACTGCTGGCCGTCGCCTGGATCGTGTTCGTCACACACGCCTTCGGCTCGCTCGACCACGTCGACGGGCTGATGGGGACCGTCGGCGTCGTCACCGCCTTCGCGCTCGCCGGGTGCGCGGCCGCCGAGGTCATGGACGGGCTCGCGGCACTGCTCAGCGTGCTGGCCGCCGCCCTCACCGGGTTCCTGATGCACGGCTGGCACCCGGCACGGATCGTGCCGGGGCGGTGCGGCTCGCTGTTCGCCGGGTTCGTGCTGGCCTCCGCCGCCGTGCTGGTGCACGCCGAGCGGGAGGCGGGCCCCGGGATCGCCGCCGGGTTCGCGCTCACGGCGCTGGCGACCGCCGACGCCGTCCTCGTCCTCTTCTCGCGGCGTCGGGCCGGACGCCCGCTGCTGCGCCCCGGTCCCGACCACCTCGGCCACCGGCTGCGTCGACTGGGGCTGACCCCGCAGGGGTGCCTGGTCGTTCTCGGCACCGCGGCCTTCGCGGCGGTGCTCGTGGGCCTGCTGATCGACCTGGGCTGGGCGGACGCGGACGCCGCCTGGTGGGTGGCCGGGGCCGCCGCGGCCGTCGTCGCCGGGTTCGCCCTGCGGCCCGTGCGTGATCCGCGCGGCGCACGGGAGAGGCGCATGGCGCGCGGCGCGCGGGAGACACGCATGGCGTGGCAGACCCGCCGGACGCGGCCGGCCCGCCCGGACCGTGTGCCCGCGCGACCCTCGGTCCCCTCGCCCGGGGGTCCCGCGAGCGCCGGACGGGATGAGAATCCGTACGCCCGTGTCTGACGGAGGCCATGCCGTCGACCCGCTACCGTACGGAGAAACCACAGGTCAGGACTCTCCTGCGTGTAGGGAAGAGATAAGAGTTGAGTGTCCTCGACTCAGCTCTGTTGACCCAGACGCGAGGGTCATGCACACTTGAGTCCGTTCCACTCAAGTCATTGCTGGAGGAATCGAAATGGCACGTGCGGTCGGCATCGACCTGGGCACGACTAACTCCGTCGTCAGCGTTCTGGAGGGCGGCGAGCCCACCGTCATCACCAACGCCGAGGGTGCCAGGACCACGCCGTCCGTCGTCGCCTTCGCGAAGAACGGTGAGGTGCTCGTCGGCGAGGTCGCCAAGCGCCAGGCGGTCACGAACGTGGACCGGACCATCCGCTCCGTGAAGCGTCACATGGGCACGGACTGGAAGATCAACCTGGACGGGAAGGACTTCAACCCCCAGCAGATCTCCGCCTTCATCCTGCAGAAGCTGAAGCGCGACGCAGAGGCCTACCTGGGCGAGAAGGTCACCGACGCGGTCATCACCGTCCCGGCGTACTTCAACGACTCGGAGCGTCAGGCCACCAAGGAGGCCGGCGAGATCGCGGGCCTGAACGTCCTGCGCATCGTCAACGAGCCCACGGCCGCCGCCCTGGCGTACGGCCTGGACAAGGACGACCAGACCATTCTCGTCTTCGACCTCGGTGGCGGCACCTTCGACGTGTCCCTCCTGGAGATCGGTGACGGCGTCGTCGAGGTGAAGGCCACCAACGGTGACAACCACCTCGGTGGTGACGACTGGGACCAGCGCGTCGTCGACTACCTGGTCAAGCAGTTCCAGTCCGGTCACGGCGTGGACCTGTCCAAGGACAAGATGGCCCTCCAGCGCCTCCGCGAGGCGGCCGAGAAGGCCAAGATCGAGCTGTCCTCGTCCACCGAGACCTCGATCAACCTGCCCTACATCACGGCGTCCGCCGAGGGCCCGCTGCACCTGGACGAGAAGCTCACGCGCGCCCAGTTCCAGCAGCTGACGGCCGACCTGCTGGAGCGCTGCAAGACGCCGTTCCACAACGTCATCAAGGACGCCGGCATCCAGCTGTCCGAGATCGACCACGTCGTTCTCGTCGGCGGCTCCACCCGTATGCCCGCCGTCGCCGAGCTCGTCAAGGAGCTGACCGGCGGCAACGAGGCCAACAAGGGTGTGAACCCGGACGAGGTCGTCGCCATCGGCGCTGCCCTCCAGGCCGGTGTCCTCAAGGGTGAGGTCAAGGACGTCCTGCTCCTCGACGTGACCCCGCTGTCCCTCGGTATCGAGACCAAGGGCGGCATCATGACCAAGCTCATCGAGCGCAACACCACGATCCCGACGAAGCGCTCCGAGATCTTCACGACGGCCGAGGACAACCAGCCGTCCGTGCAGATCCAGGTCTACCAGGGCGAGCGCGAGATCGCGGCGTACAACAAGAAGCTCGGAATGTTCGAGCTGACCGGTCTGCCGCCGGCGCCGCGTGGTGTCCCGCAGATCGAGGTCGCCTTCGACATCGACGCCAACGGCATCATGCACGTGACCGCGAAGGACCTGGGCACGGGCAAGGAGCAGAAGATGACCGTCACCGGCGGCTCCTCGCTGCCGAAGGACGAGGTCGACCGCATGCGCCAGGAGGCCGAGAAGTACGCGGAGGAGGACCACGCCCGCCGCGAGGCCGCCGAGACCCGCAACCAGGGCGAGCAGCTCGTCTACCAGACGGAGAAGTTCCTCAAGGACAACGAGGACAAGGTCCCCGGTGACGTCAAGACCGAGGTCGAGGCGTCCGTCGAGGAGCTGAAGGCCGCGCTCAAGGGCGAGGACACCGCCGAGATCCGCACGGCCACCGAGAAGGTCGCAGCCGTCTCGCAGAAGCTGGGCCAGGCCATGTACGCCGACGCCCAGGCCGCGCAGGCCGCCGGCGGCGCCGAGGGCGCCCCGGGTGCCGAGCAGGCCAAGGCCGACGACGACGTCGTCGACGCCGAGATCGTCGACGAGGACCGTAAGGACGGTGCCGCGTGACGGAGGAGACCCCGGGTTTCGACGAGAAGCCTGACGTCCCCTCCGGCGCCACCCCTGACGACGCCGAGCCGAAGGCCGCCCCCGAAGAGGGGGCGGCCCCGGCCGGGGACGCGGCAGCAGCCGACCGGACGGTGGGCCTGACGGCCCAGCTGGACCAGGTGCGCACGGCGCTCGGCGAGCGCACGGCGGACCTCCAGCGGCTGCAGGCCGAGTACCAGAACTACCGCCGCCGGGTCGAGCGCGACCGGATCGCGGTCAAGGAGATCGCCATCGCGAACCTCCTGACCGAGCTCCTGCCCGTGCTCGACGACATCGGCCGCGCGCGGGAACACGGCGAACTGGTCGGCGGCTTCAAGTCGGTGGCCGAGTCGCTGGAGACCGTCGCGGCGAAGATGGGGCTCCAGCAGTTCGGCAAGGAGGGCGAGCCCTTCGACCCGACGATCCACGAGGCCCTGATGCACTCGTACGCGCCGGACGTCACGGAGACGACGTGCGTGGCGATTCTGCAGCCGGGGTATCGCATCGGCGAGCGCACCATCCGTCCCGCGCGGGTGGCCGTCGCCGAACCCCAGCCGGGGGCCCAGACGGTCAAGTCGGACTCGTCGGAATCCGCGGAGACCGCCGACGACAAGGAGAACGGTGGCCCGGACGAGGGCTGACGTTGAACGCATGAGGAAGGAGGGACGTCGAGGATGAGCACCAAGGACTTCATCGAGAAGGACTTCTACAAGGTCCTCGGCGTCCCCAAGGACGCCACCGAGGCCGAGATCAAGAAGGCGTACCGGAAGCTCGCCCGCGAGTTCCACCCGGACGCCAACAAGGGCAACGCCAAGGCCGAGGAGCGCTTCAAGGAGATCTCCGAGGCCAACGACGTGCTCGGTGACCCCAAGAAGCGCAAGGAGTACGACGAGGCACGCGCCCTCTTCGGCAACGGCGGCTTCCGGCCGGGTCCCGGCGCCGGTGGCGGCTCCTTCAACTTCGACCTGGGCGACCTCTTCGGAGGCGGCGCCCAGGGCGGAGGCACAGGGGGCTTCGGCGGCGGCATCGGCGACGTCTTCGGGGGCCTGTTCAACCGCGGTGGCGCCACCACCGGCACCCGTACGCAGCCCCGGCGCGGCCAGGACATCGACACCGAGGTCACGCTGAGCTTCACGGAGGCCGTGGACGGCGCGACCGTACCGCTGCGCATGACCTCACAGTCGCCCTGCAAGGCCTGCTCGGGCACCGGCGACAAGAACGGCACGCCGCGCGTGTGCCCGACCTGTGTCGGCACCGGCCAGGTCGCGCGGGGTTCGGGCGGCGGGTTCTCGCTCACCGACCCCTGCCCGGACTGCAAGGGCCGCGGCCTGATCGCGGAGCACCCCTGCCTGGTCTGCAACGGGTCGGGGCGCGCCAAGTCCTCCCGGACCATGCAGGTCCGTATCCCGGCCGGAGTCAGTGACAGCCAGCGGATCCGGCTGCGCGGCAAGGGCGCTCCCGGCGAACGGGGCGGCCCGGCGGGTGACCTGTACGTCACCGTCCACGTCGACGCCCACCCGGTCTTCGGCCGCAAGGACGACAACCTCACCGTCACCGTGCCCGTCACCTTCGCGGAGGCGGCGCTCGGTGGAGAGGTCCGCGTCCCGACGCTCGGCGGACCGCCGGTCACCCTCAAGCTGCCCCCGGGCACGCCCAACGGCCGCACCATGCGCGCCCGCGGCAAGGGCGCGGTCCGCAAGGACGGCACCCGGGGCGACCTCCTGGTGACCGTCGAGGTGACGGTCCCCACCGACCTCTCGGGCAAGGCGCGTGACGCCCTGGAGGCGTATCGCGAGGCGACCGCGGATGAGGACCCGCGGGCGGAGCTGTTCCAGGCCGCGAAGGGAGCATGAAAGAGATGGACGGTCGTCGACGCAACCCGTACGAAATGACCGAGGAGACCCCGGTCTACGTCATCTCGGTGGCGGCCCAGCTCTCCGGACTGCACCCGCAGACACTTCGCCAGTACGACCGCCTGGGCCTGGTCTCGCCCGACCGCACCGCGGGGCGGGGCCGGCGCTACTCGGCCCGCGACATCGAACTGCTGCGCACCGTCCAGCAGTTGTCGCAGGACGAGGGCATCAACCTGGCCGGCATCAAGCGCATCATCGAGCTGGAGAACCAGGTCGCCGCGCTCCAGTCCCGCGTCGCCGAGCTCCAGTCGGCCCTGGACGGCGCGGCCGCGGCGATGCAGCAGCGGGAAGCGGCCGTCCACGCCTCCTACCGCCGTGACCTGGTCCCCTATCAGGAGGTCCAGCAGACGAGCGCACTGGTGGTGTGGCGCCCGAAGCGCCAGCCCGAGTAGGACAAGCACCACGAAGGGGCCCGGAGGTCGAACCTCCGGGCCCCTTCGCGTCGTTCCCGCCGGGGCACGGCGACGGGGTGGTGCCCGGCCGCCCGGTCGTCCGTCTTCTTCGGTGTGCCCGCGAATGCCGTGTTCACAGAGAACTGCCGCTTGTGGGCCGGATAGGGCAATTCATCGCGGCGGCGGCGTTTGCGTCCGCAGAAGTGAACGGACCGCCCGATGTGGCGGGTGCGGGGGCGAAGGGGTCGCGGACGCCGTCTCCCCGGCCGGTTCCATGTGCTCCTCCGGGCCGTTCCGGGCCGTCGAGGGCGGGTGGATTTCCGGCCGATCAGCGCCCCTGACCACGGCAGTTGGCCGTGCGGACGTGGACGACAGAAGGTGAAGCCGAGGGGATTGGTGGAAGAGAGGGCGTACCCTCTTCCCATCGTGTTCACTTGGGGAACACAGAACGCCGTTGCCATCTCGTTAAGTGGTTACTCCTTGACGCTGAGGTGATCGCCGCGTTGGCTTTCAGCCACCTGGGTCGCAATGCTGCAACCTCGCCCGGAAGGCACCTGATGTGAACACTCGTACCACCCGTCTGCGTCGTACCGTCATATCCCTGGCCTCGTCCGCCATGGCCGTCTCACTCGCCGGCTGCGGCGTCGTGGACGGAATCGGCGGCGACGGAACCAAGGCCAGCCCCTCGAAGGGCGACGACATCACGGTGGGCCTGCTCCTCCCCGAGAAGGAGAACAGCCGTTACGAGAGGTTCGACTACCCGATCATCAAGGAGACGGTGGAGAAGCTCACCAGCCACAAGGGCACGGTGACCTACGCCAACGCCCAGCAGGACGCGGCCAAGCAGAACGACCAGCTCCAGCAGATGGTCGACGACAAGGTCGACGTGATCCTCGTGGACGCGGTGGACTCCAAGGCCATAGCCGCCGGTGTGAAGAAGGCCAAGGACGCGGGCATCCCCGTCATCGCCTACGACCGGCTCGCGCAGGGCCCCATCGACGCGTACATCTCCTTCGACAACGAACTCGTCGGCGAGGTCCAGGGCAAGGCACTGCTCCAGGCGGTCCAGGACGAGAGCGGCAGCGCCACCTCGAAGAAGATCATCATGATGAACGGGTCGCCCACCGACCCGAACGCCGCGCAGTTCAAGGCAGGTGCCCTGTCCGAGCTCAAGGACAAGGTTGTCATCGCCAAGACGTACGACACCACGGACTGGAACCCGGTCAACGCCAAGGCCAACATGGAGAAGGCCATCACGGCCGTCGGCCTCGACAACATCGCGGGCGTCTACTCGGCCAACGACGGCCTCGCGGGCGCCGTCATCGACGTCCTGAAGACCGCCGGCGTCAGCAAGGTCCCGCCGGTCACCGGCCAGGACGCCGAGCTCAACGCGGTGCAGCGCATCGTCAAGGGCGACCAGTACATGAGCGTCTACAAGTCGTACCCGCAGGAGGCCAGCGCCGCCGCCGAGATGGCCGTGGCGAAGGTCCAGGGCCGGTCGATCGAGTTCGACGCGCTCACCCGCGACAAGGTCGACAGCCCCACGAACAAGGGCATCCCGGCCCAGCTCGTGCCCGTCGTCGACCTCACCAGGGCGAACATCGACGACACGGTGATCCAGGACGGCATCTACACCGTCAAGCAGATCTGCACGGCCGCGTACAAGGCGGCGTGCAACTCCGCCGGCCTCAAGTAGGGCGACGGCTGAACCGATCCGGGCCCGTGGGTGTCTCACAGGGGGACCGCACGCCGTGGTGCCGTCGTGGACCCGGCGCCGTGCGGTCGTCCCGCCGTCGTCCCGCTGGAGGCACCCCGTGGCCATGATCGGCCTGTTCTGGATCACCGAGGAGAGCGTGTACCTGGGCGCCGAGCCCGAGGGGCACGCACGCGGTGTGCGGCTCACGGCCGAGGGGATCCAGGCCGTGGGCACGGACCAGCAGGCCTTCTGGCCGTGGCCGCAGGTGCGCGGTGTCGCCGTGCACTACGCCCCGGTGCGGTCCAGCACGCGCTGGCTGGTGAACAGCGTGGCCGACACGGTCATCGACCTGGCGACGGGCGGAGTCGACACCCCGCCCGCCTTCGAGGTCCACGTCCGCACCGACACGGAGACGGCCGAGCTGACCGTGTACGGCGCGGCCGTCGGCGGCTACGTCCAGTCCGAGTACGAGCTCTCCGTCGACCTGCTGGAGCGGCTCGTGGACGGCACGGCGGACGTGGACCGACTGCTGGAGTGGGGACGCACGGACGGCGCCGGAGCGACACCCTGGCGCCCCGCCCGCGAGGCCCTGCTCAGGAGCTGGGCCTCCGGGTGACCGCGGCCCGCCGGGCGTCCCGGCCGTGGGCCCCTGGCGTGCAGCCGAAGGCCCGGCGGAAGACCTCGATGAAGGCGCTCGCCGAGGACCAGCCGCAGCGGTGCGCCACGGTGGTGACCGGGACGCCGTCGGCCAGCAGCCGCAGGGCGTGATACAGCCGCGACTGGGTGCGCCACTGCGGGAAGGTCATGCCCAGCTCCGAGCGGAAGAGGCGGCTGAGCGTGCGTTCGCCGGCCCCGGTCGCGGCACCGAGTTCGGCCAGGGTGCGCGGGTCCGCGGGGTTGTCGTGGACGAGAGCGCAGACCGCCACGAGACGGGGGTCGGCCGGAGCGGGCAGCCGCAGCGGCTCCTGGGGGGAGGCCCTCAACCGGTCGCGCAGGACGGCGAGAAGACGGCCCCGCTCGGCACTCGTGTCGCCGGGCGTCCGGGTGTACGCGCGGATCAGCTCGCGCAGCAGCGGGCTCACCGCCAGCACCGTCGGGGTGTCCAGGCCCAGCGGGTTGTCGTCGGCCGGCAGGCCCACCAGATGCAGTTCCAGGTGGCCGTGGGCGCGGTGGGCGTGCACGGTCCCGGCGGGCACCCAGATGGCTCGGGTGCCGGGCGCGAACCAGGTGCCGGCGTCCGTGGTGACCGCGAGGACACCGGAGCCCGCGTAGACGATCTGGTGTTCGTCGTGCCGGTGCGCGTCGATGCGCTCCCCGGCGGCGAGGACCTGCGCCCGGGTCGGGGCGACCGGCGTGTGGCGGATGTTCGGCACAGGACGGCAGGTTATCGAAAGCGCGACAGCCGGGTCCTCGCCCAGGGTCGAGGGGTGACGAACCGACAGACCTCCCGCGGGCCGCGGTCCGTGCCCGGCGCCCGAGGGCCCGTGGCCCTGATGTCCCTCGGCCACGCCTGCGTGGACGTCTACCAGGGGGCGGTGGCCGCACTGGTGCCGTACTTCGTCGCGGAGCGCGCCTACACCTACGCCACCGCGTCCGGCATCGTCCTCGCCGCCTCGCTGCTGTCGTCGGTCGTGCAGCCGCTGTTCGGGGCGCTCGCCGACCGCTGGGCGATGCCGTGGCTGCTGTCGCTGAGCGCGCTGCTCGGCGGTGCGGGCGTCGCGCTGAGCGGGGTCGGCGGCTCCTACGCGCTCACCCTGGCCGCGGTCGCCGTGTCCGGGATCGGCGTGGCCGCGTACCACCCGGAGGCCGCGCGGGTGGCGCGCCGGGTGAGCCGCGGCAGCCACACCGCGATGAGCTGGTTCTCCCTGGGCGGCAATCTGGGCTTCGCCGCCGCCCCGCTCGCCGTCTCCGCGGTGGTCGCCGCGGGCGGCGGTCTGCGGGCCACTCCGCTGCTCGTGGCGCCCTCGCTCGCGGGCGCGGTGCTGTGCGCGGCGGCCGTGCGCGCGGCCCGGCCCGCCCCGACGGCGGACGCCGTCGGCGAGGTCTGCGGAGCGGTCCCCGGCGTGGTCTCCGGTGCGGCCCCCGACCCGGCCTCCGGTGCGGCCCCCGACCCGGTCTCCGGTGCGGCCCCCGGCGAGGTCTCCGGTGCGGCCCCCCACCCGGTCTCCGGTGCGGTCCCCGACCCGGCCTCCGGTGCGGTCTCCGGAGCGCTCCCCGACCTGGCCTCCGGTGCGGTCTCCGGTGCGGTCCCCGGCGTGGTCTCCGGTGCGGCCCCCGACCCGGCCTCCGGTGCGGTCCCCGGAGCGCTCCCCGACCTGGCCTCCGGTGCGGTCTCCGGTGCGGTCCCCGACACCGTCTCCGGCAGCAACGACTGGCCGTCCTTCCTGCGCCTCTCCGGGGCCGTGGTCTGCCGGTCGGTCGTCTTCGTCGGGCTCGGCACATTCATCTCGCTCTACGCGTCCCGGCGCGCCCCGGGCGGTGAAGTCGCGGGCACGACGGCCCTGTTCGTGCTCTACCTCGGCGGCGCGGCGGGCACGCTGGCCGGGGGACGGCTCGCCACCCGGTACGGCCGTGTGCGGGTCGTGCGGTGGTCGTACGCGCTGACGGGCCTCGCCGTCGCGGGGGTCGTCCTCGTCCCGGGGCCGCTGCTCCACCTCTTCGTCGCCCTCGCGTCGGCCGGCCTGTACGTGCCGTTCTCCCTGCACATCACCCTGGGCCAGGACTACCTGCCGACACGCATGGGCACCGCGGGTGGGGTCACCCTGGGCCTGACCGTCAGCGTCGGCGGCCTCGCGAGCCCCCTCATCGGTCGTCTGGCCGACGCCACGTCCCTGCGCACCGCCCTGCTCCCGCTGATCGTCCTGCCCGCCGTCGGCTGCCTCTTCCTGCGCCGCCTGCGGGAGCCGGCGGCGGCCGGCCCGTGACGACCGGCACTGCCCGCGGACCGTCGTGTTCAAGCCACCCGTGCGCGCCGCGCCGGGTGCGTCGGTGAACCCCGTGATCCGCGCGCGCAGCGGGAACTCCCGTGCAGAGAGCGCGGATTCAGCCATGTGCGGACCGCCGACGAAGTCCCCGTGGGTCCGCGTGCGGCCGCGGACTCCACCACCGACAGCTTGTTGCAGGGGCCGGTGGCTGAGGTGGGGACGTTCCGTCATCAAGGCGGGCGAAAAGGCGTGTGCGGACGGTACAGCCGTGTTGCGATGCCGGTCCGCTCCGCGCATAGTTGCGCTGCGGAAGGCGCGAAGGCGGCCTGCCGCAGAAGGGGCTGGAGCCAGGGGTGGGAGATGGCCGGGCACGGGACGGACATGCATCCGCACGGCGCTGACCGACTGTGCGAGGCCGGCGACCGGGTGTACTCCCGGGCTGTGCGGCGCGGGCGTGTGCCCCGTGAGGACGCGGAGGCGGTGCCCTGCCTCCTGGAGCTTGCGCTGCTGCACCCCGACCCCGACGACATGGGCTGGCTGGTGCCGACCTCGCCGCAGGAGGTCATGACCCGGCTGCTGCGCGGGGTCTACGAGGAGGTCAACGCCAGCCAGGCGCGCGTCGGCGACGCGGTGTCCGCCTTCGAGTGGTACGCGGGGCTCGGCGGACGGGTCCAGGCGCCGGCCGAGGGTGTGGCGATCCGCGTCCTGGACGGGCTGCCGCGCATCCGGGCCGCCATGGACAAGGCGACCGAGGAGTGCACGAGCGAGGTTCTCACGGTGCAGCCGGGCGGCATCCGGCGTGAGGACGAGTTGTCGGAAGGCCTGCACCGGGCGCTGGAGATGCGCCGCCGGGGCGTGCGGATGCGCGACCTGTACACGCATGTCGCCCGGCACGGCCAGGGCCTGCTCAACTACATGGAGCTGATGGGCGATTCGGCGGAGGCCCGCACGCTCGACGAGGTCGTCGAGCGGCTGATCCTCTTCGATCGCAGGGTCGCCTTCATCCCGGCGAACCCGGATCGCACGATCGCGCTGGAGCTGCGTCACCCGGCGCTGGTGGACTACCTGGTGACCGTGTTCGAGCGGTTGTGGCGGCTGGCGATCCCGCTGGCCTCGCCGCTGCCCTCGACGGGGATCGAGGGCATCACCCACCGGGAACGCTCGATCGCGGCTCTGCTGGCGGAGGGCCACCAGGACGCGGTGGTCGCCGAGCGGCTGGGCATCAGCGTGCGGACCTGCCGGGCGCACATCGCCCGGCTCTCGGAGACCCTGGGCGCGGCCAGCCGCACCCAGCTCGGCGTCCGCATCGCCCAGGCGGGCCTGGACGGCCCGCCGCGCTCTCCGGAGCTCCAGACGGTCACTGCCCCTGGACTTTCTGCTCCAGAATCCCCGACCGCCCGATGAGGTAGCCGAGTTGGGCCCGGCTCTCGCTGCCGAGGAAGGCCGCGAGCTTGGCGATGTGGACGCGGGCGGTGCGGACGTTCATACCGAGGCGGTCGGCGACGACGGCGTCGGTGTGCCCTTCGACGAGCAGGCTCGCGATGGCGCGTTGGCGGGGTGTGACGCCGTCCACGGAAGGCCGTTGGGTCGCCCGTGGATGCATGGGGACAGCCAGGTGCCAGAAGCGGTCGAAGGTGGTGACGAAGTGCTCGACGAGGGCTGGGTGCCGGACTTCCAGGCCGAGCGTGTTGTCCTTGCTGGCCGGGATGAAGGCCACGGTCCGGTCGATGACGATCAGCAGATGGATGACCTCGTCGAGAGTGCGGGCCTCCACGTCCCCCGTCAGCCATTCGTACCGGGCAAGGACGGTGGGCGCGTGCCGCAGTGTGTGCTGGTAGAGCGTGCGGATGCGGCCGCCGCGGTCCAGGAGCGCCTGGTCGCGCCGTATCGCCCGGTCGTGGATCTGCGGGGGTGGGCCGACGTGCGAGACATACGGCTGCACGGTGAGGAGCTCGGTGGCGTCGGACATGGCCTGCGTGATGGCCAGGTTGATCTGCTCCTTGCCGCTGAGAAGGCTGATCGGCGGCGCCTCGGGCGCCGTGCGGACCCCCTCGATCCGCATGAGCTGCTCGAACACCTCGGCCAGCCGCTCCTCGCGCCGCCGTTCGTCCGCGATGCGATCCCCCACCAGGCGTAGCTGACGGTGCAGGGCGACGGCGGGGGAGATCGGTTCCATCCAGAAGGGGTCCCCGACGTGCGGGTGCAGGAGGCCGAGGTCGACGAGGCACGGCACGGCTCGGGCGTCCTCGCCGGACACGCGTCCTTCGCGCAAGGCCCGCGTGTACACGGCCGTGCCTGCCTCGCACAGGTCCTCCAAGCCGTGCGGCCGGTGCCCCGTCGTCGATTCCTCCGTCGGCATTCAGTGATCCTGGTCCAGGATCCCTGACTGCGCTATCAGGAAGCCGAGTTGGGCGCGGCTGCCGCTGCCGAGAGCGGTGGCCAGCTTGGCTATGTGGGCACGGCAGGTGCGGACGTTCATGCCCAGGCGGCGTGCGATGGCCTCGTCGACGTGGCCCTCCACCAGGAGTTTGGCGATGGAGTGCTGGATCTCCGTGATGCCGTCGGGGGCGGTTTCGTAGGGGGCGCCGGCGTTCAGCGGGACAGCGCGGTCCCACATGAACTCGAAGACCTTGATCAGATAGCGGACGAGTCCGGGGTGCCGCAGTTCCAGGGCGACCTGTCGGTCGTCCCGGGTGGGGATGAAGGCGACGGTCTCGTCGCAGATGATCAGCCGCTCGACGAGTTCGTCGATGGTTCGGTACTCCACCTTGCCGTTGGAGAACTGATCGACGTAGGCCTGTGTCTCGGGGCTGTAGCGGGCCGTGTGCTGGTAGAGGGTCCGGATGCTCACCCCGCGCTCGGTCAACGGCCGGTCGCGTTCCAGCCCTTGGACGAGTGTGTGCTCCAGGCGGCGGCCGCTGGGCTGGACCGTGAGCATCTCGTTCTGGCACTGTGCCGTGGCCAGGTCGAGTGCCGCGTTGATCCGGTCGAAGCCTTCCAGCACGGTGATGGAGTGCGTGGTCGCCGTGGCCTGCGCACTGAGCGTCATGAACGGCTCGAATGCATCGGCAAGTTCGATCGACAAGCGCCGGGCTTCGGTGATCTCGTGCTCTATGGGGTTGAGACGTTGGGCCAGGGCGATGGACGGTGGTACGGGACGCAACCAGTTGGCGTCGTCGGGATCGGGGTGCAGCAGCGCGAACTCCATCAGGCAGGGAGCGGATTCCACGTCTGCGCGGGCGATCCGTCCCGTGCGCAGAGCATTCGCGTAGAGACGGCTTCCGTCCTCGCACAGCTGGGTCAGCGCATGGGGATGTATCCCTCTAGTCCCATTTGTTGCCAAATCTCCACCCCCCAGGGTCCTGAACGTGCAGGAACATGATGCATCGATTGTGTGGCCATGACGTGCCCGAATGAGCCATCGTCGTAGACGACGGGGGAAGAGGAGACCTTCAAGTGAGGACGAAGCCGACTATGCGTAAGAGAATGCTTCGCTCGATGCTTGTCGCCGCCTTCTCCGCCGTCGTGGCCTTCGGAGCACTGAGTGGCCTTGCCGGTACGAAGGGTGACAGTAGGGCGGACAGTACCTGGGGCCCGTCGGTGGCATCCGCCGCCCGCGCGGGTGACAGCACCTGGGGTGTGGGTTCTCCCACCAGCGCAGATGACAGCACATGGGGCTGACTGATGACGACTCCTCCCGACGACCGCTCGTTCCGTCGCGAAATGGCCACGGCCTACCGCTCCGGCTGGCACTTCATCGACCTGGTCACCGCCATCCCCCACAGCGGTGACTCGTTGATGGTGACCGTGTTCGGAGAGCCCGTGGTGGTCACGCGGGACGAGGACGAGGACGTACGGGCGTACCGCTGTCTGCGACGGCCTCGGGGGGGCGCCGCAGCCGGTGCGGTGCGCCATCCGATACGGAATGATCTTTGTGAACCTCGACCAGCGCGACCACCGACTGGCCGAACCGGATGAGCCGGACGTACAGACCATTGCAGCCACCCCCCGCAGTGCCTGACGCGATTCCCCCGTCGTAGTAGATCGCTCAGGTACTTCCCCCCGCAGCGGCGTCACCGTGACCTGAACACGGTGACGCCGCTGCAGTTTCACGCGAAATCTCCTGGTATCGACGGGTACCGACAGAGGCCGAAATCAGCCGCGCCCCATCGCCGAGGTGAGCACGATCTCGATGACCACGCGTGACGGGTTGGGCGACGGGGTGCGTCCGTAGCGCTCCGCGTACCGGCGTTCCGCCTCCGCGATGCGCGCCGGCTCCACCGACACCGTGGCCCGGCCCTCCAGCGTGGCCCAGCGGCGGCCGTCCACCTGGCAGACCGCGACGCGCGCCCCGTCCGCCCCCGCCGCGAGCACGTGCCGCACCTTGGCGCTGGATTTGTTGGCGATCACCCGAGCGAGACCGGCGCCGGGGTCGTATGTCACTCCGACGGGCACCACGTGCGGTCCGCCGTCGGGCCGGAGCGTGGTGAGCGTGCACAGGTGTCGTTCGCGCCAGAAGCTGAGGTAGGCGGCGTCGGGCTGCCGCGGGTCCACCGGATACGAAGCCATGAGACCCGAATCTACTTCCCCGGCGGGGTCCGCTCCGCTTCCGCCACCATCCTTGAGTGGAATGGACTCAACTTTGTGTACGCTGGAAGGGTCAGGTAGACGGTCGGGCAGACCAGGAGGAGAAAGCGAACGTGGACGCCGAGCTGACCAACAGGAGCCGGGACGCGATCAACGCGGCCAGCAGCCGTGCCGTGTCCGAGGGGCACCCGGACCTCACCCCCGCCCACCTGCTGCTCGCTCTGCTGGAGGGGCAGGACAACGAGAACATCGTCGATCTGCTGGCCGCCGTCGACGCGGACCAGCCCTCCGTCCGCTCCGGCACCGAACGCGTCCTCGCGGGCCTGCCCAGCGTGACCGGGTCCACCGTCGCTCCGCCGCAGCCCAACCGTGAACTGCTCGCCGTCCTCGCCGACGCCGGCGAGCGCGCGAAGGAGCTCGGGGACGAGTTCCTCTCCACCGAGCACCTGCTGATCGGCATCGCCGCGAAGGGCGGCCGGACGGGCGACGTACTCTCCCGGCAGGGCGCCAGTGCCAAGAAGCTCCTTGAGGCGTTCCGGAAGACCAGGGGAGGGCGCCGGGTGACGACTCCGGATCCCGAGGGCCAGTACAAGGCGCTCGAAAAGTTCGGTACCGACTTCACCGCCGCGGCGCGCGAAGGGAAGCTCGACCCGGTCATCGGCCGGGACCAGGAGATCCGCCGCGTCGTGCAGGTGCTGTCGCGCCGCACCAAGAACAACCCGGTCCTCATCGGTGAGCCCGGCGTCGGCAAGACCGCCGTCGTCGAGGGACTCGCCCAGCGGATCGTGAAGGGCGACGTCCCCGAGTCGCTCAAGGACAAGCGGCTCGTAGCCCTGGACCTCGGCGCCATGGTCGCGGGCGCGAAGTACCGCGGCGAGTTCGAGGAGCGGCTGAAGACGGTCCTCGCCGAGATCAAGGACTCCGACGGGCAGATCATCACCTTCATCGACGAGCTGCACACCGTCGTCGGCGCGGGCGCCGGCGGCGACTCCGCCATGGACGCGGGCAACATGCTCAAGCCGATGCTCGCGCGCGGTGAGCTGCGCATGGTCGGCGCGACCACCCTCGACGAGTACCGCGAGCGGATCGAGAAGGACCCCGCGCTGGAGCGCAGGTTCCAGCAGGTGCTGGTCGCCGAGCCGACCGTCGAGGACACCATCGCGATCCTGCGCGGCCTGAAGGGCCGGTACGAGGCCCATCACAAGGTCCAGATCGCCGACAGCGCGCTGGTCGCCGCCGCGACCCTCTCCGACCGGTACATCACCTCCCGCTTCCTGCCCGACAAGGCCATCGACCTGGTCGACGAGTCCGCCTCCCGGCTCCGCATGGAGATCGACTCGTCCCCCGTCGAGATCGACGAACTCCAGCGCGCCGTGGACCGGCTCCGGATGGAGGAGCTGGCGATCGGCAAGGAGACCGACGCCGCCAGCAAGGAGCGTCTGGAGAAGCTGCGCCGCGACCTCGCCGACAAGGAGGAGGAGCTGCGCGGCCTGACCGCACGCTGGGAGAAGGAGAAGCAGTCCCTCAACCGCGTCGGTGAGCTGAAGGAGCGGCTGGACGACCTGCGCGGCCAGGCCGAGCGCGCCCAGCGCGACGGCGACTTCGACACCGCGTCCAAGGTGCTCTACGGCGAGATCCCGGCCCTGGAGCGGGACCTGGAGGAGGCGTCCGAGGCCGAGGAGGAGGCCGCCAAGGACACCATGGTCAAGGAGGAGGTGGGCCCCGACGACATCGCCGACGTCGTGGGTTCCTGGACCGGCATCCCCGCCGGACGGCTCCTGGAGGGCGAGACGCAGAAGCTGCTGCGTATGGAGGAGGAGCTGGGCCGCCGGCTCATCGGCCAGACGGAGGCCGTGCGGGCCGTGTCGGACGCCGTGCGGCGCACCCGTGCGGGCATCGCCGACCCGGACCGCCCGACCGGTTCGTTCCTCTTCCTCGGCCCGACGGGCGTCGGCAAGACCGAACTGGCCAAGGCCCTGGCCGACTTCCTCTTCGACGACGAGCGGGCCATGGTCCGCATCGATATGAGCGAGTACGGCGAGAAGCACAGCGTCGCCCGGCTCGTCGGTGCCCCGCCCGGCTACGTGGGGTACGAGGAGGGCGGCCAGCTCACCGAGGCCGTGCGTCGGCGCCCGTACGGCGTCGTCCTGCTCGACGAGGTCGAGAAGGCGCACCCGGAGGTCTTCGACGTCCTCCTCCAGGTGCTGGACGACGGACGGCTGACGGACGGCCAGGGACGCACGGTCGACTTCCGCAACACCATCCTGGTCCTCACCTCGAACCTGGGCAGCCAGTTCCTGGTGGACCCGATGACCTCCGAGGAGGAGAAGAAGCAGCAGGTGCTGGAGACCGTGCGGCTCTCCTTCAAGCCCGAGTTCCTGAACCGGCTCGACGACCTGGTGGTGTTCTCCGCGCTCGACAAGGAGGAGCTCAAGCGCATCGCCGGGCTCCAGATCGACCGGCTCGCCAAGCGGCTGGCCGAACGCCGGCTCGGCCTGGAGGTCACCGAGGCGGCCCTGGCCTGGCTGGCCGACGAGGGCAACGACCCGGCGTACGGCGCGCGCCCGCTGCGCCGCCTCGTCCAGACCGCCATCGGGGACCGGCTCGCCCGGGAGATCCTCGCGGGCGAGGTCAAGGACGGCGACACGGTCCGCGTGGACCAGTTCGGCGCGGGTCTGATCGTGGGGCCGGCGACCGGCAAGACTCTGTGACCCTTCCGGGGGCCCACGACGCGTGGGCCTCCGGGCCTACGAGGGCGGTGTCCCCGTCCTCGTACGCCATGCCCGCCGCGCCCCGCTCCCCATGTTCATGACCGGAACATGCCGGCCCGGGGCGGGGCAGTGTCCGGATCTTGTCAGCCACCGGCGGAAGGACCGGCCAGGGGTTGCCACTCCCCGCCCCGGATGGGAGAGGATGACAGCATCCGTACGAAGGGAAATACACGGTGAGCATCGACCCGTCCTCGATTCCGAACTTCGGGGGCCAGCCCGAGCCGCAGCCCCAAGGGCCGGCGGGCCCCGTGGTCCCGGATCAGGACCTCGTGAAGCAGCTCCTGGACCAGATGGAGCTGAAGTATGTCGTCGACGAAGAGGGTGACCTCGCGGCGCCGTGGGAGCAGTTCCGTACGTACTTCATGTTCCGCGGCGAGGGTGACCAGCAGGTCTTCTCGGTGCGGACGTTCTACGACCGGCCGCACCAGATCGACGAGAAGCCCGCGCTGCTGGAGTCCATCGACGACTGGAACCGCCGCACGCTGTGGCCCAAGGTCTACAGCCACACCCACGACGACGGCACCGTCCGCCTGATCGGCGAGGCGCAGATGCTGATCGGCACCGGCGTCAGCCTGGAGCACTTCGTGTCCTCCACGGTCAGCTGGGTGCGCGCCGCCATCGAGTTCGACAAGTGGCTCGTCGAGCAGCTCGGCCTGGAGCAGGAGATCAACGAGGCGGACAAGCCCGAGGACGGCGAGGAGTAGTCCTCCGGCCCCTCCTTCGGCCCGCCCGCTGCGTCCGGCCCCTGTGGTCCGGGCCCGGGGCACGCTCCCCGCGCCCGGCCCCGACGGGGCACGCCTGCCGGCGGCCCTACAGCGGCGTGTGCGCGAGCACCACCAGATACGCGCCGTACGCGAAAGAGAGCCCGGCCAGGGCGCCGACCACCACGGTCGCGTGCCAGGGCCGGGCTCTCGCCGTGCGCACCAGCGCCCGCGCCAGCGGCAGCAGCAGCGGGAAGGCCGGGAGCAGGAAGCGCGGTTTCGACTCGAAGAAGCCGGAGCCGCCGAGGGCGATCAGCAGCAGGACGCCGCTGTACACGATCAGCGGCAGCGGTGCGCGGTCGGCGATCAGCAGCGCGTACAGCACCGTGGCCGCTGCCACGATGCCCAGCGTCACGGGGAACACGAAGCGGTCGCCGTCCAGCAGCAGGTGCTTGACGAAGCGGAGCGATCCCTCGCCGAAGTCGAAGCGCGAGCCCCACAGCCGCTGCACCTCGAAGTAGCCGCGGAGCGGATCGCCCCGGCGGCGCCCCACCCACAGCACGTAACCCACCCAGCCCAGCGGTGCGAGCGCGGCGCCTGTCCACAGCCTGTGGGGAACTTTCCGCGCGCGCAGCCGCCAGACCTCGTACGCCGCCGCCGCGAGGACGGCCGCGGCCACCGCGAAGCCGTTCGGCCGGGACAGCCCCGCGAGCGCCGCCAGCACGCCCGCCCACACCCAGTGCCCGCCGAGCACCGCGTACAGCGACCAGGCGGCGAAGGCCGTCAGCACGGGCTCCGTGTACGCCATCGACAGCACCACCGAGTGCGGGAGCAGCCCCCAGAGCAGGACGACGGCGGTGCCGACCGCGCGCCCGTACAGCCTGGCCCCGATCGCGTACATCCCGCAGGCGGCGGCCCCGGCGGCGAGCCACGACACCAGCAGGCCCGCCGTGGACGCGTTGAGCGGGGTCACGGCCGTGACGCCGCGTACCAGCGCGGGGTACAGCGGGAAGAACGCCAGGTCGCTGTGGACGACGGTGGGACGGAAGTAGAGCGTGCGGCCGTACCCGTGCGCCGCGATCCCCAGGTACCAGATCGAGTCCCAGGACCGTGCGAGCAGGACGATCGGGTGCCTGCCGGTGGCCCAGGCCGTCGCGGCGAGCGCGAGGATGCCGGTGAGGCGCGCGGCGGCGAACAGCCCCAGCGCGGTCATCGCGGCGCCCGGCAGGCTGGGCGCGAGGCGGGACGGTCGGGCACGGTCCCCGGGCTCCGTCAGAGCCGGGCGAGCGAGGGTACTCGGGTGGGTCACACCGGAACTGTGCGTAACTTACGGGGCATTTGCGAGCTTTGCTCGGCTGTGCGGGTAGCGTTCGTGGGGCTCCGGCGCGCCGCCCGCACGGACGGCGCCCACGGTGCTAGAGCGGTTCCGGACGCGCTGCGGCGCCCCATTCCGCCGCCTCGGGCGGGGCGGGCCGAGCGGGCGGCACCGGGCTCACCACGCGGCCTTGAGCCGCTTCGCCGCCTCCTCCAGCACCTGCGTCTGCTTGCAGAACGCGAACCGCACGAAGGGCGCTCCCGCCTCCCGGTGGTCGTAGAAGACCGCGTTCGGGATCGCGACGACACCGGCGCGCTCCGGCAGGGCGCGGCAGAACGCGAAGCCGTCCGACTCGCCGAGCGGCCGGATGTCGGTCGTGATGAAGTACGTGCCCTGCGGACGGAAGACCTCGAAGCCCGCCTCCGCGAGACCCGCCGCCAGCACGTCCCGCTTGGCGAGCATGTCCGCGCGGAACGCCTCGAAGTACGAGTCCGGCAGCGCCAGCGCCTCGGCCACGGCGTACTGGAACGGCCCCGACGCCACGTAGGTCAGGAACTGCTTCGCCGACCGCACCGCGCCGACCAGGGCGGGCGGCGCCGTCACCCAGCCCACCTTCCAGCCGGTGAACGAGAACGTCTTCCCGCTCGAACCGATCGTGACCGTCCGCTCGCGCATGCCCGGGAAGGACGCCAGCGGTACGTGCTCGGCGCCGTCGAAGACGAGGTGCTCGTACACCTCGTCCGTCACCACCAGCAGGTCCCGCTCCACGGCGAGCTTCGCGATCTCGGCGAGCTCCTCGCGGGTGAGCACCGTGCCGGTGGGGTTGTGCGGCGTGTTGACCAGCAGCAGGCGCGTCCGGTCGGTGACGGCGTCGCGCAGCTCGTCGAGGTCGAGACGGAAGCTGCCCTCGTGCGGGCGCAGCGTCACCGGCACCCGGGTCCCGCCCGCCATCGCGATGCACGCGGCGTACGAGTCGTAGTACGGCTCGAACGCGATCACCTCGTCGCCGGGCTCCAGCAGGGCGAGCAGCGCGGCGGCGATCGCCTCCGTGGCCCCGGCCGTCACCAGGACCTCCGTGTCGGGGTCGTACGACAGTGCGTAGCGGCGCTCCTGGTGCGCGGACACCGCCGCGCGCAGCTCGGGCACGCCGGGCCCCGGCGGGTACTGGTTGCCCCGTCCGTCCCGCAGCGCCCGCACGGCCGCCTCCCGGATCTCCTGCGGACCGTCCGTGTCGGGGAAGCCCTGACCGAGATTGATCGAACCGGTACTCACCGCGAGCGCCGACATCTCGGCGAAGATCGTCGTTCCGAACTCGGCGAGCCGGCGGTTGAGGAAGGGGCGTTCGCTGGAGGTCATGCCGGTCATCCTGCGCCCAAGCTCTGGAGTTCCTCAACTCTGCTTTGGCCCGCCGGGCGCGGGGGCATCCCCCTCTCACGCACGACAGCGGCACCTGGAACGACACGAAGCGACAAGAGAAGCGAACAAGACAACAGATCCGGGAAGCACGGCCCACGGGGGGCCTCTTCGGGGGAACGAAAGGAGGGTGACGCCATGGTCATCGGCATCATCCTGGCGGTCGTCTGCATCGTGGTCGTCGTGGCCTTCATGGCCACCGACCGCAGCCAGAACAAGGTGGGGCAGGTCAACCTCTCGAAGAGGGGCCGCCGTTCACGCCGTGGCTCCTCGGGCAGCGGCAGCAGCTGGTGGGCCGGCGGGGCGGGCGGTGTCTCGTCCTGCGGCAGCGGTTCGTCCGGCGGACACCACGGCGGTCACTCGTGCGGTGGCCACTCGTCGTGCGGCGGGGGCTCGTCCTGCGGAGGCGGGTCCTCGTGCGGCGGCGGGGGCGGATGCGGAGGAGGCAGCTGACACGGGGCAGCTGAGCTCCCTTCGGGGGAAGCGCATCCGCAGCACGCGAACGTGCCCGTCGGCCGGCAACGCCGACGGGCACGTCCGCGTCGGGGGGGCAGGCGTCCGTGCCTGCCGGGCAGCGCCGCCGACGGGCACGCCCGTGTCGTGAGAGACGCGCCGTCGCCCGGGAGGGCACGGGCCGCGCGCCGTGGCACGCCGGGGGTACGCGCGCACGGCATATGCGACGGCGCGCCGAGAGGGGCGGATCCGGCGGACCCGGTCGCGTACCGGGGGCGGCTTCCGGCAGACGCGGGCGCGCGCCGGGCGCACGCCGTAGTTGAACAGTTGAGCTGTGGAGCCCTCGGGGGGATGGAAACCCCACGAAGTTGGGTAAAAACGCTGTGGTGGCGCCACAGTTCATGATTCCCTCTAAATCACCAACGCAGCCCTGGGCCTACAGGCCTGGGACGCCCGTGGGACCGGTCCTTCTCCCCTTCAGGTCCGTCCTTCGGGCGTCCTCCTGACCGGGCTGGCCGGGCCGTTCCCCCGGTGCCGACCGGGTGCGCCGGAACCCCACCTCTCTTTGCGTGCTAGCGGAGCCGACCCATGCTCACGACCCTGAACACCTCGTACACCGACACGCGCGCGGCCGACCTCGCCTGGGCCCTCGGCCGCGAACCGCTGCCGGCCCTGGCCACGCTCGACCTCGAACTGGAAGGGGTGGAGCTTCAGTTGAGACTCCTCGGCGCGTCCCACCAGGTGCTCCTGGAGGAGGAGCGAGGCCGCTGTTCCGAGACCGTCGCCTGCATCCCGGGCAGCAGCACACCCCTTCCGCTCGGCGTGGCCAAGCGGATCAACGACTGGGAGTACGAGTTCGCGGCCCGCGTCGAGGTGCTGTCGCCCGGCTCCTTCGCCGGCCGCGCCCAGGAGTTGCTGGCCCTCGTCTCCGACCACCCCCACGGCCTCGCGGGCGTCTTCCCCGGCAGCCCGCACGCCTTCACCGCCATGCTCGCCCAGCGCCACGAGGGGCAGATCCACTGGCGCACCTGGCACGCGTACCCGCAGGACGGCCAGTTGGTGGCGACCCGCACCAGGGTCGGAGTCCGGGTGGCGGCGGCGTTGTGACCGCGCGAGCCGGGAGCGGCGCCGGACGGACAGGGTGCCACAAAGCGCCGCGGTTCCACACGTGTGGGTGACGAGGCGTAGTGGCGGCGTGACGTAGCGTTCCCAGCGTGATCGATCCGCACGCGCCAGCTCCCCCCGGCGCGCCGCCGTCCTGGGGCGTCCAGGGCCAGGCGCGGCTGCCGGTCCGCCCGGGCATCGGGAGGTTCCTCGTCCTCGCCGGTGTCTTCGTCTGCGCGGCGTGCGGACTGGTGTACGAACTCGAACTCGTCGCCCTCGCCTCGTACTTGATCGGCGACTCGGTCACCCAGGCCTCCGTCGTGCTGTCCGTCATGGTCTTCGCGATGGGGATCGGCTCGCTCGCCGCGAAACGCCTGCGCCCGCGCGCCGCGGCGGGCTTCGGCGCCGTCGAGGCGGCCCTCGCGCTGATCGGCGGGTGCAGCGCGATGGCCCTGTACGCGGTGTTCGCGTGGACCGGCGGCTGGGGAGGCCTATGGGCCGACGGATGCCGCTATCTGCTGGTGGCCTTCTCCCTGGCCATCGGTCTGCTCATCGGCGCCGAAGTCCCCCTCCTCATGGAGCTGATACAGCGCATCCGCCGCCAGGACCCGGGCGGAGCGGTGGCGGACCTGTTCGCGGCGGACTACGTGGGCGCCCTCGTCGGCGGACTCGCCTTCCCCTTCCTGCTGCTCCCGATGTTCGGCCAGCTCACCGGCGCCCTGCTCACCGGCATGGTGAACGCCGTCGCGGGCGGCGCCCTCGTCCTCGGTCTGTTCCGCCGGGACCTGACCCGCCGCGCCCGCTGGACCCTGCTCGTCGTCAACGTCACCGTCCTCGGACTCCTCGCCTCGGCCGCCGCGCTGGTCGACGACTTCGAACGGGCCGCGCGGCACGCGGTGTACGGGGCGGACGTGCGCGTCGCGCTCCGCACCGGCGTCCAGGAGGTCGTCCTCACCGGCGGCACCCACGGCCGCCCCCTCCACCTCTTCCTCGACGGCCGCCTGCGGTTCAGCGGCCGCGACGAGAAGCGCTACCACGAAGCACTCGTGCACCCCGCGATGAACGGCCCGCACGCGCGCGTGCTCATCCTCGGCGGCGGCGACGGCCTCGCCGCGCGCGAAGTGCTGCGCCACCCCGGGGTGCGCAGCGTCGACGTCGTCGAACTCGACTCCCAGGTAGTGCGGTTGGCGCGCTCCGACCCCGCCCTGTCCGCCCTCAACCGGCACGCCTACGACGACCCGCGTGTGCACGTCGTCACCGCCGACGCCTTCCGCTGGCTGCGCTCGGCCCCCTCCACGTACGACGTGGTGATCTCGGACCTCCCCGACCCGGGCATCACCGCGAGCACCAAGCTGTACTCCCAGGAGTTCTACGGACTCGCCCGCCGCGTCCTGGCCCCCGACGGCCGCCTCGTCGTGCACGCGGGACCCGTCTCCGCCCGCCCCCGCGCCTTCTGGACCGTGGACGCGACGATGCGCGCGGCCGGTCTGCGCACCACCCCCTACCGCGTGAGCGGCCGCAACTCCGGCTTCGCGGCGGGCCCCGACCGCGCCCGGGGCGGCGAGCCCGGCGCACCGGGCGACTGGGGCTTCGTCCTGGCCGGCCGGACGGCCGTGCCCCTGCGGCTGCCGTCGGACGGCCCACGGCCGCGCACCCTCACCCAGGCGGGTCTGACGGCCGACGCCCGCGCGGTCCGGCGCACCCGGGTCGGCCGCGACCTGCCGCCGTCGGAGCTGGTGCACCCGCGGTACGCCGACTGAGGAGCACGTGGGGGAATCCGGTGATACCCGGGTGCGTTCCGCGCCGTGCTGGGTAGGCTCGGCAGACATGGAGCATGAGGTGTTCGTTCCGGTTCCGCCCGAGCGGCTGAGGGAGGCGCTGGCCGACCCCGCCCGGGTGGCCCGCGCGGTTCCCGGTCTCCAGCAGGACGCGGGGACGCCGCCCGTCTCCGGCCGTCTGAAGGTCCGCGTCGGCGGCCACAGCATCACCTATCGCGGCAGGCTCGCCGTCACCCCGCAGGACGACGGGTCCTACGCCGTCGAGGGCGACGCGAGCGAGGTCCGCGGCGGCGGCTCCGTGAAACTCGCCCTCACCGCACGCCTCCGTCCCGCCGACGGCGGTACGACGCTCGCCTTCGGCGGCACGGCCACCGGCGACGGCCGCGTGGCGGAGCTGCCCGCGGACGCGGTGTCCTCGGCCGGCACCCGGCTGCTGAGCCGCTTCGCGGAGGGCCTGGCCGCGGGCCCCGCCCCGACGGCGGCCGCGGAACCGGAGCCGGAGCGGCCCACCGGGCCCGCCGCCGGGCCGGAGGCGGTCACGGACGCGCCGCCGGCCGCCGCGAACGGGCCGGCCGGCCGGCCCGAGCCCGATTCCGGAACCGCGCCCGAGCCCACGCCCGAGCCCGAATCCGCGCCAGAGCCCACGCCCGAGCCCGAATCCGGACGCGCGCCCGACGCCGCCGCCTCCGACTCCACACCCGACTCCGCTCCTGACTCCTCTCCCGCCTCCGGTTCGGTCTTCGAGACGGAGGTGCCGCCCCCGTCCCTCGACCCGCTGAACGACGACGACCTCCTGGAAGGGGAGTTCGTGGGGGAGGAGTTCGACATGGAGGAGGACGGCGAGGACGTGCTGGACGGCGAGGACGCCATGGCCGAGGCGGCGCACGCCCGCCGGACGATGATCGGCCGCAGCGCCGAGGAGGTGGACCACGCTCCCCCGCGCGGCCGGTACGCGCCGGTCCCGCCCCCGGAGGCCACCGCCGCCCGGGCCACCCTCCGCTGGGCCGCCCCGGCGGCCGCCCTCGCCCTGGCCTCGGCCATCGCCCTGACCCGGGCCCTGCGCAAGCGCCGTTGACCACGAGGGGCCCGCACCCCAGTAGGGTCAACTCCGTGAGTAACGAAGACATCACGCTGACCGCGGGCGACGCGGAGGCGACCGTGGCGCCGGCCAACGGCGGACGGATCGGAAGTCTGCGGATCGGCGGCGTCGAACTGCTGAGGCAGGGCGCGAAGTTCGGGTGCTTCCCGATGGTCCCGTGGTGCGGACGCATCCGCGACGGCCGCTTCCTCGACGGCGCCACCGTACGCCAGATGCCGCTGAACTCCCCGCCGCACGCCATCCACGGCACGGCCCGCGACGGCGCCTGGCGCACCGCCCGCGCGGGCAAGGACGAGGCCGTGATCACCTACGACCTCGTGGAGCCCTGGCCGCACCCCGCGCGCGTCACGCACGCCGTCACGCTGGCCGAGGACTCCCTCACGCTGACGATGTCCGTGGAGACCTACGGCTCCTCGTTCCCCGCCCAGATCGGCTGGCATCCCTGGTTCAACCGCAGCCTCGACGGCGGCGACGACGTCCGCGTCGACTTCGCCCCCGCCTGGCAGGAGGAACGCGGCGACGACCACCTGCCCACCGGCCGGCGGACCGAGCCGAGGCCCGGGCCCTGGGACGACTGCTTCGGCATGCCGGGCGGTGTCGACGTGACGCTCACCTGGCCGGGGCAGATCGAGCTGAAGGTCGCCAGCCGCGAGGAGTGGGTCGTCGTCTACGACGAGCAGGAGGCCGCCGTCTGCGTGGAGCCGCAGACCGGGCCGCCCAACGGCCTGAACACCCTCCCCCGCCTGGTCACCCCCATCGAGCCCCTGGAGGCGACCACCACCTGGAGCTGGCGGCGCCTCTAAGCTGGCGGACATGAGTGACGTCAACGCAGCAATGCCGCCAGGCACACGCGGCGAGCTGCTGCAGCAGATCAAGGACAAGGCCGTGGTGCACGGCAAGGTGACCCTCTCCTCGGGTCTTGAGGCCGACTACTACGTGGATCTGCGCCGGATCACGCTGGACGGCGAGGCCGCCCCGCTGGTCGGGCAGGTGCTCCTCGACCTCACCGCCGACCTCGACTTCGACGCCGTGGGCGGGCTGACCATGGGGGCCGACCCGGTGGCCGCGGCCATGCTGCACGCCGCCGCCGCGCGCGGGCGCAGGCTCGACGCCTTCGTCGTGCGCAAGGCCGCCAAGGCGCACGGGCTGCAGCGCCGGGTCGAGGGCCCCGAGATCAAGGGGCGGCGCGTGCTCGTCGTCGAGGACACGTCGACCACCGGCGGTTCCCCGCTGACCGCGGTCGAGGCGGTCCGTGAGGCCGGCGCGGAGGTCGTCGGCGTCGCCACGATCGTCGACCGGGCGACCGGCGCGGCCGAGAAGATCGAGGCCGGCGCCGGGGTGCCGTACCTCTTCGCCTACTCGAAGGACGAGCTGGGCCTCGACTGAGGCCCGGCACCGGCATACGCTCGCGGTCCCGCGCGACGGCCGGACGGACCCCGCCGGCGGCGGGGTCCCGCGGCTCGGTCCCGTATCCCGGACAGGGTGTCTCAAGCATCCGGCCAAGTCTGGAAAGATGGGGACGACGATGACGTCGCCCCCCTAGGTCAGGGCCGTAAGCACCAGTCCCTACGTACCGCACCAGCCGTACGCAGACCCGCACATACAAGGAGCGGACAGATGCCCATCGCAACCCCCGAGGTCTACAACGAGATGCTCGACCGGGCGAAGGCAGGCAAGTTCGCCTACCCGGCCATCAACGTGACCTCGTCCCAGACCCTGCACGCTGCGCTGCGCGGCTTCGCGGAGGCCGAGAGCGACGGCATCATCCAGATCTCCACCGGTGGTGCGGAGTTCCTGGGCGGCCAGTACAACAAGGACATGGTGACCGGCGCGGTCGCCCTCGCCGAGTACGCGCACATCGTGGCCGCCAAGTACGACATCACCGTCGCGCTGCACACGGACCACTGCCCCAAGGACAAGCTGGACGGCTACGTCCGTCCGCTGCTCGACATCTCCGCCGAGCGCGTCGCCAAGGGCGCGAACCCGCTGTTCCAGTCGCACATGTGGGACGGCTCCGCCGAGACCCTCGCCGACAACCTGGCCATCGCCCAGGAGCTGCTCGCGAAGGCCGCCGCCGCGAAGATCATCCTCGAGGTCGAGATCACCCCGACCGGCGGCGAGGAGGACGGCGTCAGCCACGAGATCAACGACGAGCTGTACACCACCGTCGAGGACGCCCTGCGCACCGCCGAGGCCCTCGGCCTGGGCGAGAAGGGCCGCTACCTGCTCGCCGCGTCCTTCGGCAACGTGCACGGCGTGTACAAGCCCGGCAACGTCGTGCTGCGTCCCGAGCTCCTCAAGGACCTCCAGGAGGGCGTCGCCGCCAAGCACGGCAAGGCCGACCCGTTCGACTTCGTCTTCCACGGCGGCTCCGGCTCCACGGCCGAGGAGATCGCCACCGCGCTGGAGAACGGCGTCGTGAAGATGAACCTCGACACCGACACCCAGTACGCCTTCACGCGTCCCGTCGCGGACCACATGTTCAAGAACTACGACGGCGTCCTGAAGGTCGACGGCGAGGTCGGCTCCAAGAAGACCTACGACCCGCGCACCTGGGGCAAGCTCGCCGAGGCCGGCATGGCCAAGCGCGTCGGCGAGGCCTGTGTGGCGCTGCGTTCCGCGGGCACCAAGCTGAAGTAGCGGGCGCGCGGGAGCCCCGCGGCGGCCGGACCACGGCCGCCCGGGTCCTTTCGCGGCAGTACCGCGCGGCCGGGCCCGGCACCTCCCACGGTGCCGGGCCCTTCCGTATCCTCCGAGGTATGGCTGCGCCTTCGCAGAAGAGTGCACAGGAGACGCCGGGAACGGGACCGGACGTACGGATCTCCTCGACCACGGGCAAGTGGATCCTGCTCACCACCGTCCTCGGCTCCAGCATGGCGTTGCTGGACTCGACGGTCGTGAACGTGGCGCTGCCGCGCATCGGCCGCGACCTGGACGCCGGACTCACGACCCTCCAGTGGACCGTGAACGCGTACATGCTGACGCTGGCGGGTCTGATCCTGCTGGGCGGGTCGCTCGGCGACCGCTTCGGGCGGCGCCGGATCTTCGTGCTGGGCGTGGTGTGGTTCGCGGCCGCGTCCCTGCTGTGCGGGCTCGCGCCGACCGACACCGTGCTCGTCGCCGCGCGCGCCCTGCAGGGGGTCGGGGGAGCGTTGCTGACCCCTGGTTCCCTGGCGCTCATCCAGGCGTCCTTCCATCCCGACGACCGGGCCCGGGCCGTCGGGCTGTGGTCGGGCTTCGGCGGCGTCGGTGCCGCCGTGGGCCCGTTCCTGGGCGGCTGGCTGGTGGACGGTCCCGGCTGGCGCTGGGTCTTCCTGCTGAACGTCCCGGTGGCGCTGCTGTGCGCCCCGATCGCGCTGCGGCACGTCCCGGAGTCGTCCGACGAGCGCGCCCATCAGGGCTTCGACGTGCTCGGGGCGGCTCTCGGCGCCCTCTCGCTGGCGCTGGTGACGTACGCCCTGATCGAGGCCCGCAGCGGGTCCGTGGTGGTCGCCGTGACGGCGGTCGCGGGCGTGGCGGCGGGCGTGGCCTTCGTGTTCGTCGAACGGCGGCGGCCCGACCCGATGCTGCCGCTCGACATCTTCGCGTCGCGCCAGTTCACGGCGGTCAATCTGGTGACCCTGTGCGTGTACGCGGCCTTCGGCGGTTTCTTCTTCCTCACCGCGCTCCAGCTCCAGGTGGTGGCGGGGTACTCGCCGCTCCAGGCCGGTACGGCGCTGCTGCCGACGACGGTCCTGATGCTGCTGTTCTCCGCCCGCTCGGGTGAACTGGCCCAGCACATCGGGCCGCGCATCCCGCTCACGGTGGGGCCGCTGCTGTGCGCGGCGGGGATGCTGCTGATGCTGCGGGTGGGCCCCGACGCCTCGTACGCGGCGGACGTGCTGCCCGCGCTGCTCGTGATGGGGGCGGGCATGGTCACCCTGGTCGCGCCGCTGACCGCCACCGTCCTCGCCTCCGTCACCACCGAGCGGGCGGGCCTGGCCAGCGGGATCAACAACGCGGCGGCCCGCGCGGCGGGCCTGATCGCCGTGGCCGCGCTGCCGCTGCTCGCCGGGATGGGCCCGGAGGCCTACCGCGAGGCGGACGCCTTCAACGCCGCGTTCCGGCGTGCGATGCCGTTGTGCGCGGCCGTCCTGGTGGTCGGGGCGGTGCTGGCCTTCGCGACCGTACGGCGTCCGGCGCCCGGCTGCCGACGGCCAGAGTGCCTCACCCACGGCTCCGTCACGGCGCCCCCGCTGGAGCCCCGGCGAGCGGCCCCGGACCCTCCCGTCCCGGGGGGCGCCTAGGCCATCCGGCGCTGGTCCAGCTTCGTGACCGTGCCGGTCTTGTCGATCGTGTAGGCGAAGTACATCCGGCTCGCGGTCGCCGCAGCGTCGGCCTTGTCCAGGAAGGTGCGGACGTCCATCGGCTTGTTGACTTCGGTGTCGTAGAGCGGATGGTTCACGGTGATCTTCGCCGTCGCGGAGAGCGGTATCTCGTGCTTCGGGCCGATCGTGTGCCAGACGGGCATGTCGATTCTCGGGCAGGACCAGGTGCCTTCCTGGACTTTCAGATAGGCGCGGTCGCCCTCGGTCCGCACGCCGGGCAGCAGCATGAGGTCGATGCCCTTCCAGCCCTTGCAGGCGGGGTCCTTCGCGGTGGCGGACGCCGTCGCGGAGGGGGCGTCGGACGCGTCGGCGGAGGGGGAGGCCTCGGCGCCGGCCGAGGCGGTGGACGACGGGGACGCCGCTCCCTGCGCCTCGTCCTCCGGCTGGCAGGCGGTGGTGGCCAGCAGGGCCGCGGCGGTGAGAGCGCCCAGGGCGCCGGTCCTGCGCAGCCGGGCAGCGGTCGTCGTACGCATGTGGTCCCCCGTCGTCGTCACACGTCCCCGTGCGCGCGTTGTCGTGCGCACGATCAGTTCGGGCGTGATCGCAGTGTGCCCGCGGAACCCGTCGTTCCATAAGGGCCGCGGGCGACCGTTACCGATCACGGACAATGCAGCAGACTGAACCCATGACGATTCACGAGAACCTCCTCGGGGGACCGCCCCCGACCCACCTCCCCGACGACCCGGAGCCGCGCGAGCTCCTGGCGAACGGCACGCCCCCCGCCGACGTCGCCGCCAAGTACCCCACCTCCTCACTCGCCTGGGCGCAGCTCGCCGACGAGGCGTACGAGCGGGGCAGCGTCGTCGAGTCGTACGCCTACGCCCGCACCGGCTACCACCGTGGCCTGGACGCCCTGCGCCGCAACGGCTGGAAGGGCCACGGCCCGGTGCCCTGGGAGCACGAGCCGAACCGCGGCTTCCTGCGCGCCCTGCACGGCCTCGCCCGCGCCGCCCAGGCGATCGGCGAGCAGGAGGAGTACGAGCGCTGCAGCCAGTTCCTGAAGGACTCCTCGCCGACGGCGGCCCAGACCCTGGGCTAGCCCCGGAACCCGGCCCGCGGCCGGGCGGGTGCAGGTCCGCCTGGTGTGACCAGGCGGACCTTGCGGTTTCGGGGCACGATTGTGGAGGATGCCCGGTGGGGACCGGGGCCCCCGTGTCGGTAACGGCAGGGGCGGACCGCTACCCGGAGCACATTGCAGGAGACAGCGATGTCCCATCAGGCTCAGCCCGTCGAGGCCACGGAGCCCGAGACCCCGCATCTCGACTTCCAGGGAACGACTCCGTACGAGGACTACGTCCAGGCGGACGTCCTGACCCACCTCCAGCACACCCTCTCCGACGACCCCGGAGAGATGGTCTTCCTGGTGACGACCCAGGTCATGGAGCTGTGGTTCACCGTCATCGTCCACGAGTGGGAGACCGCGGCGAACGCGCTGCGCGAGGACCGGGTGCCGGTCGCCGTCGCCGCGCTGAAGCGGTCCGTACGGGAGCTGGAGGCGCTGAACGCGTCCTGGCGCCCGCTCTCCCAGCTCACCCCCGCCCAGTTCAACGCGTACCGCTCCGCCCTCGGCGAGGGTTCCGGCTTCCAGTCCGCGATGTACCGCCGGATGGAGTTCCTGCTCGGCGAGAAGTCCGCGTCCATGCTGGTCCCGCACCGGGGTGCGCCGCGCGTCCACGCCGAGCTGGAGAAGGCCCTGCACGAGCCGAGCCTGTACGACGAGGTCCTGCGACTGCTCGCCCGGCGCGGGCACGCCGTCCCGGCATCCGTGCTGCAGCGTGACGTCTCCCTCCGCTACGAGCCGTCCCACGACGTCGAGGCCGTGTGGACGGCCCTGTACGCGGGCCCCGAGGACGACGAACTCGCCCGCCTCGGCGAGGCGCTGACCGACGTCGCCGAACTGGTCTGGCGCTGGCGCAACGACCATCTCGTCGCCACCCGCCGCGCGATGGGCGCGAAGGCCGGCACGGGTGGCTCCGCCGGCGTGGCCTGGCTGGAGAAGCGCGCCCAGAAGAACGTGTTCCCCGAGCTGTGGACGGCGAGGTCCCATGTCTGAGCCGCGCGGCAACGCCGTGCAGTCCGAGCCGAGCGCACGAGCCGCACAGCTGGACGCGGCCGACGAACTCGCCGGACTGCGCAAGAGGTTCGTGCTCGACGACGCGGTCTACCTCGACGGGAACTCGCTCGGCGCGCTGCCGGCCGACGTCCCCGCCCGCGTCGACGACGTCGTCCGCCGCCAGTGGGGCGAACTCCGTATCCGCTCCTGGGAGGAGAGCGGCTGGTGGACGGCGCCGGAACGCATCGGCGACCGCATCGCGCCGCTCGTCGGGGCGGCCCCGGGCCAGATCGTGGTCGGGGACTCCACGAGCGTCAACGTCTTCAAGGCCCTGGTCGGAGCCGTCCGGCTGGCGGGCGACGGCCGCGACGAGATCGTCGTCGACGCGACCACCTTCCCGACCGACGGCTATATCGCCGCGTCCGCCGCCCGCCTGACGGGCTGCGAGCTGCGCCCCGTGGAACCCGCCGAGGTGCCCGGCGTGCTGGGCCCGCGCACGGCGGCCGTCCTCCTCAACCACGTCGACTACCGCACCGGCCGGCTGCACGACCTGCCCTCCCTCACCGCCGCGATCCACGACGCGGGGGCGCTCGCGGTCTGGGACCTGTGCCACAGCGCGGGCGCCCTGCCCGTCGGCCTGGACGCCCACGGGGTGGACCTGGCGGTCGGCTGTACATACAAGTACCTGAACGGCGGGCCCGGTTCGCCGGCCTACCTGTACGTCGCCGCCGCCCATCAGGACCGCTTCGACTCGCCGCTGCCCGGCTGGAACTCCCACGCCGAACCCTTCGGCATGAGCCCGGCGTACGCCCCCGCTCCGGGCGCGCTGCGCGGCCGGGTCGGCACCCCCGACATCCTGTCGATGCTCGCCCTGGAGGCCGCGCTCGACGTGTGGGACGGCGTCTCCGTCGACTCCGTCCGCGCCAAGTCGCTGGCCCTCACGGACTTCTTCCTCGACTGCGTCTCGCAGTACGTCCCCGAGGGCCGGGTCGAGTCCCTCACCCCGCCCGCCCACGCCGACCGCGGCAGCCAGGTCGCCCTGCGCTGCGCCGACGCGGGCACCGTGATGAAGTCCCTCATCGAGCAGGGCGTGATCGGCGACTTCCGCCACCCCGACGTCCTCCGCTTCGGCTTCACCCCTCTGTACGTGGGCTTCGCCGACGTGGAGAGGGCGGCACGGGTACTGGGGCGGACGCTGGGGGCGTAGCCCGTCCGGGCCGGGGGCACGTTTCAGCCCGTCGCCTGGGCGCCGGGCTCGTTCCTTGAGGCCAGGGCGGCAGATTTCAGCCCGTCCGGCGCTTGAGGACGAGGCCGTCCAGGCCGTTTTCCCAGGCCCGGGGCGACGGGCTCGTCGCCTTGAGGCCGGGGCGGCAGATTTCAGCCCGTCCGGCGCTTGAGGACGAGGCCGTCCAGGCCGATCGGGGGTCTGGGGGCGAAGCCCCCAGGTGTACGGGTCGGGCAGGGGCGGAGGGGGCGAAAACCCCGCTCCGGCCCCCGCCCGACGACCTCGCCCCGCCCCGACGAAGGCCCACCCTCGCGAAGGTCGCCCCCCGGGGACCCCGCCCCGCCCCGACTGGGGTCCACCTCGCGAAGGGCGCCCCCGGCGACCCGCACAGGCCCCCGGACACCCCCGGCCCGCCCGCACCACCCTCACCGAGCGTGACAACCCCATGTCGACGCACGTCACCGGCCTGATACCGTCCCCGCCAACGGCCGAATACTCCCCTGGTCCGCCAAAACCGTTTCACCCTTGAGAGGTTGGAGCATGCAGGACGACGCCGGCGCAGAGCGCGAGTCAGCCGCCCAGCGCGACGCAGCGGAAGAGGCGTCAGCCTTCTCGCACCCGCCCGTGGACCCCGACATCACCGTCGCGTACGGCGACCACCCCGACCAGGTGATCGACTTCTACACCCCGCGCGAGCCCGACCCGTCGGTCCCCGCCCCCCTCGTCGTCGTCCTGCACGGCGGCGCCTGGCGAGCCCCGTACGACCGCCGCCACATCACCCCGTTCGCGGACTTCCTGGCCCGCCGCGGCTTCGCCGTGGCGAACGTCGAGTACCGGCGGGGCGCCGCGATCCCCGCGCAGGGCGGTCCGGCGGACGCGGGCCCCGGCGGACCGGGTCCGTCGCAAGGCCCGGTGGCGGGCCGCTGGCCGGACACCTTCGACGACGTGGCGGCCGCGCTCGACGCCCTGCCCGCCCTGGCCCGTGAGGCGCTCCCACAGGCCGACCTCCGGCGCACGGTGGTCACGGGCCACTCGGCGGGCGGGCACCTGGCGCTGTGGGCCGCCGCCCGGCACGTCCTGCCCGCCGACGCGCCCTGGCGCACCGACGGGCCGGCCCCGCTGCGCGGTGTCGTCGCGCTCGCGCCGATCGCGGACTTCCAGGTGGCGGAGAAGCTCGACGTCTGCGGCGGAGCCTCCCGTCAATTCCTCGGCGGAGAAGCCAAGTTCGCGGAACGACTGCCCTACGCCGACCCGGTTCTGCTGATGCCCACCGGCATCGCCACCACCCTCGTCCAGGGGCGTAACGACATCGTGGTGCCGCAGGCGGTCGCCGAGTCGTACGCCGACGCGGCGGCCAGGGCGGGCGAGGTGGTGGGCCTGACGCTCCTGGAGGACGTCGGCCACTTCCCCCTGATCGACCCGGCCGCGGACGCCTGTGCGGTGGTGGCGGAGGAGATCGCCCAACTGGCCTGGTGATCCGACCGTGGACGGGCCGCCCCGGCGGCCCGCACGGCACAACTGGCGTCACACCACGCATATGTGACGCACCATCACGCACCCTCGGCGCCACCCCCGGTCATACCCGTAATACCTGAGAGCTACCTCCCAGGTGAGCTCCCCAGCGGGACGCCGACGACACGTCACGATCCGTAACTTCCCCTTCGAGGACGCCCGAAGCACGGGCACCCCGAAGGGAAGGACACCATGGGATTCCGGGCGAGGCGGAGCGGGACGGGACGATCACCCAACGCGCGCCCTCAGCCTGCCCGGCCGGGAGACCCGCGCTCCCCGCTTGCCGATCCCCCGGACGCGAAGCCGTCGCTCGCCGCGCCGTCGGACACGAAGCCGCCCCCTGCCGTCCCGTCGGCTGCGAAGCCACCCCTCACGCACCGACTCCGACTCGGACTCCGGAGACACCTGCGCCGCACCCTCCTCGCCGTACTGGTGATGGGCGCCGTCGTCGTCCCCGTGTCCGCCGCCTCCCGCCCGCGGATCCCCGCCCCAGAGCCCGTGGACGTAGCGCCTCTGACGCCGGCGACGCTGGACAGGGCGTACGAGGCGAACCGCGCCAACGCCGCGGAGGCGGCCCGCATGGCCGCGGGTCACGGCGATCGCAGCCGCGCCGCCGCGGACCGCGCCATGGCCGCACCCTCCCGCCACTTGCTCTCCTTCGACGGACGGGGGCCGGGGCAGGCGGTCGAGGTCTTCGGCGACCTGGCCCGCGCCGACCGGGTGGCGGTCCTGGTCCCGGGCTCCGACACCACCCTGGAGACGTACGACCGCTTCCGTGCCGGGGCGCGCGCCCTGCACCGTGACGTCGGCCCGGGCACGGCCGTCGTGGCCTGGCTGGGCTACGAGACCCCGGGCACGGTGAGCACGACGGTGCTGACGACGGCCCGGGCCGGGAAGGCGGCCCCTCGACTGCGCGGCTTCGTCCGCGAACTGCGGGGCATCGTCGGTGAGTCGGCGCACGTGTCCCTGCTGTGCCACTCGTACGGCACGGTGGTCTGCGGCAGCGCGGCCAGAGGCCTGGACACGGACGAGCTGGTCCTCCTCGGCAGCCCGGGCACCGGTGTCGACTCGGCGGCCCGGCTGCGCACGTCCGCACGCGTATGGGCGGCCCGGGGCGCGGACGACTGGGTCGCGCACGTCCCGCACACCCGGGCGCACTTCTTCGGCACGACCGTCGGCTTCGGCAGAGACCCGATGAACCCCGCCTTCGGCGCCCACGCCTTCGCCGCGGGCCGCGGCGGGCACAGCGACTACTTCAAGCCGGGCTCGGTGTCCCTGGACAACCTCGCCCGCATCGTCCTCGGTGACACCTCGGAGGTGACCCGTGCGTGAGTCGACCCTGCGTGAGCCCCACGGCCGGAAGGGCACACGACCGGACGACCCCGGCGACCGCGGCACAGCGACGGGAGTCCGGGGAGCTTCGGAAGGCCAGGAGACGACAGGCGCACCGGGGACGCCAGGGACGCCGATGGCACCGGGCGCGCGGGGCAGGGTCCGCCGGACACGACGGGCGGCGGTGGACACCCTGCGAGGCGGCGTCCGCCGCATCGACGAGGCGACCCCGAGGGATCGGGACCGCGCCGTCGACGCCCTGCGGGCCCTGGCGATCCTCGGCGTCGTGCTCGGCCACTGGCTGGTGACGGCCCTCGTCGCGGACGGCGGGGCCCTGCACGCGGCGAGCCCGTTGCAGCGCATGCCGTGGCTGGCCCCGATCTCCTGGATCTTCCAGACGCTCGCCGTGTTCTTCCTGGTGGGCGGGCATGTGGCGACGAAGAGTCATGCGTCGGCGCGGACGCGGGGCATGTCGTACGGGCGGTGGCTGCGGGCCCGGCTGGGACGCCTGTTCAGGCCGGTGGCCGCGGTGCTGAGCCTCTGGGCGGTGGCCACGGCGTGCCTGCTCGCCGCGGGCACGGACTACGGCACCGTCCACACCCTGGTGAAACTGGCCCTGTCGCCACTGTGGTTCCTCGTGGTCTTCGCCGGACTGACCGCGGCGACACCCCTGTTGACGAGGATCAACCCGCTGTGGCCGCTGGCCGTCGTGCTCCACGTGGACCTCATTCGCTTCGGCCTGGGCGGCCCCTCGTGGCTCGGCTGGGTGAACGTGGTGGCGGGCTGGCTGGTGCCGTACACCTTGGGCGCGGCCTGGACACGCGGTGAACTGGACCGACGGCGGGCGGGCCTGCTGCTGTTCGCCGGTGGCGCCGCGGCGACGGCGGCGCTCGTGGCGTGGGCGGGCTATCCGGCGTCGATGGTCGGTGTGCCGGGCGCCGCGGTCTCGAACCTGAACCCGCCGACGCTCGCGGTGGTCACCTTCGGCCTGGCCCAGTGCGGCCTCGCGCTGCTGCTGCGTGAGCCGCTGCGCCGGGCGATGCGACGCCCCGCGGCCTGGGCGGTGACAGCCTTCGTCAACCTCTCCGCGATGACGATATTCCTCTGGCACCAGACGTCCATGATGGCGGTCACCGCTCTGGGGCTGCGGGCGGGGCGGCTGGCCGGCCTGCACACCGTGCCCGACGGACTGGGCTGGGTCGCGGCCCGGCTGGCCTGGCTGCCCGTGTTCCTGCTCGCGCTGACCGTCTGCTGGTCCGCCTTCCGCGTCCACGAGCAGGGGCCGCGCCGTCGGACCGGCCGACCGTCCCGGGTCGTGCGGGCCCACGACCTCGGTCAGGGAGGAGCGAAGGGAACGCCTCATGCCTAGGGTTGATCAGGTGACGAGCGAGGAGCACCGGGCCGTGGACGACGACCCCTCTGTGCCTCCTCCACCCCGCCCGGCGGACCCGGCGAAGCCGTCCGGCACGGATACCGATCCTCCTGGCGGACGCACCCGCTCACGCCGCCTGCTCGGCACGGGAGTTGTCCTGCGTTCGGTCCTGGCCGACCTCGCCTCGCCGGCGGCCGCCCCGCTGCCCCCGCTGTCGCGGCCGAGGTGGCTGCGCCTGCTGCCGCACGTCGTGGTGTGCTGGCTCGCTTTCGGGCTCGCGTTCGCGGCGTCGGCGGAGCTGAACGAAGGCTATGGACTGGGTCTCGCGCTGAGCGCGGTGACCGGTGCCGCGCAGGGTGCGGCGATGGCCCTCGCCCTGTGGCGGCCCGTACCGGCCCTGTGGCTGTCGCTGGGCGCCACCGTGCTGGCCGCCACGGCCGCCAGGTCGCACATGGTGACGAGCTTCCCGGGCCCGCGGCCGGACTGGCCGTGGAGCGCACTGGCGATCATCACGCACGCCTTCGTGCTCTTCCTCCTCGCCCTGCGGGTGTCCGCGCGCGTCGCAGTCGGCGCGCTGTCGGTGACCGTCCTGGTGACCTACTTCCTGCAAGGGCTGGTCGGCGGCACGGTCTACCGGTCGACGGGGGTACTGGCGGTCGTCGTGTTCGCCGCGGTCGTCCTCCTCGGCACCGCGCTGCGGGGCCGCCGCGAGGCCCGTACCCAGCTGGTCGAGCAGGCCTCGCTGACCGCGGAGGAACGGGCCCGGCGCACCCTCCTGGAGGAGCGCAACCGCATCGCCCGCGAACTGCACGACGTGGTCGCCCACCACATGTCCGTGATCTCCATCCAGGCCCAGGTCGCGCCCCATCTCGTCGAGAACCCCACCGACGAGCTGAAGGAGAATCTGGAGGGCATCCGGCAGAACGCGCTGGAGGCCCTGACCGAACTGCGCCGCGTCCTCGGTGTGCTGCGTTCGGAGAACCCCGAGGACCCGTACGGTCTCGGCGCGGGCACGGGCGCGGCGCCCGACTCCCCGCAGCCCACGCTGGACCGTCTCGACGCCCTCGTGGAGAACACGCGCGCCGCGGGACTGGTCGTGACGACGGAGATCACCGGCGAACAGCTTCCCCTCGCGCCGGGCGTGGAGCTGTCGGCGTACCGGATCGTCCAGGAGGCGCTGAGCAACGCCCTGCGGCACGCGCCCGGTTCCGCGGTCCACGTCGAGCTGTGGCACTTCCCGCGCGGCCTCCAGGTGCGTGTCGTCAACTCGCGTCCCGCACACCCCGCACCACCGTCCCCCGGTGCCGGGCACGGCCTGCTCGGCATGAGGGAGCGGGCCGCGATGCTCGGTGGCACCCTCGTGACCTCGGAGACGGCGTGCGGCGGCTTCGCGGTGGCGGCGTTCCTGCCGCGCCACGGCGTCGCCGTCCCGCTCGACGATCCCACCGCCCCTGAGGGAGAAGAGACTTCATGACGACCGCGAGCGGCACCATTCGCGTACTGATCGCCGACGACCAGCAGATGGTCCGGCAGGGCTTCACCGTGCTGCTCAACACCCAGCCGGACATCGAGGTGGTGGGTCAGGCGGTCGACGGCCTCGACGCGATCGCCAAGGTCTCCGAACTCGCCCCCGACGTCGTCCTGATGGACATCCGCATGCCCGAGCTGGGCGGCATCGACGCCACCCGCCGCATCACCGACGACACGCCCCGGATCAAGGTGCTGGTGCTCACCACCTTCGACCTCGACGAGTACGTGTACGACGCCCTGCGCGCCGGCGCCTCCGGTTTCCTGCTCAAGGACGCCTCCGCCGACCAGCTGGCCGAGGCGGTACGCGTGGTCGCGGCGGGCGACGCGCTGCTCGCGCCGGGCATCACCCGCCGCCTCATCGCCGAGTTCTCCCGCCTGCACGCCGCACCGCGGTCCCCGCTCAAGCAGCGCGTGGGCGAGCTGACCGAGCGCGAGACCGAGGTACTGGCCCACATCGCCCAGGGCCTGTCGAACGCGGAGATCGCCGACCGCCTGGTCGTGGCCGAACAGACCGTGAAGACCCACGTCGGCCGCATCCTCGTCAAGCTGGGCCTGCGCGACCGTACCCAGGCAGCAGTCTTCGCCTACGAATCGGGCCTGGTCCGCCCCTCGGGCTACTGACCCCGCAGCCAGCCGAAACCCCCAGCCCCCACCCCCAGCCCCGGCCCACCGACTACCCGTAGTACCTGAGACGGACCCACAAGGACCCTCCTCACAGGGGACGACCACGCACCCCCCACCGTCCTACCGTTTTGAACGTGACCGAGACGACCCAGACGCAGATGACGCCGCCGGGCAGGGCCAAGCCCCGCAGCCCGGAGTTCAGGCTGGCCGCGGACGCCCTGCGCGGGCTGCGCCAGGACCTGTTCCACGACGCCTTCGCCTACCGCCCGCTCCCGCGCATGCGAGTGGACGGCCCCGTCACCCGCCGCCTGCCCCAGGGGATACGGCAGTACGCGGTCTGGACGCCGCACGCGGCAGTGGCGGCGATCGGCCTGGTGGCGATGATCGCGGCCACCGCCGAAGGCGACGGCCGCGGCGGAATCGGCCTCCCGATCTGCGCCCTCCTCGCCCTGCTCCCGGTCCTGGCCACACTGATCCGCCCCGTGGGCGCCTTCTGGTTCTCCCTCGCGGCAACCCCCGTGGCCGCGGTGTTCAGCGACTCCTGGAGCGACTGGCCGTGGATGCCGGGCGCCTTCGTCGCCCATGTGTCGGTGCTGACGGTCGTGGCCCTGCGCTCACGCCCTCGCACCGCCGCATGGATGTGGCTGCTCACCGCCGCGTACGGACTGACCGCGGAGACCCTCTTCGGCGCGGGCCACTTCAGTGACAACACCATGCCGCTGCTGTTCGTCTCGGCCCTGGCCCTCCTGGTCGTCACGGTCCTGCACATACGACGCACGGCGGAGCAGGAGGTGACCGCCCAGCAGTCCGAGACGGCACAGGAGCGTTCCAAGCGTGCGCTGCTGGAGGAGCGCACGACTATCGCCCGGGAGCTGCACGACGTCGTGGCCCACCACATGTCGGTGGTCGCCATCCAGGCGGAGGCCGCCCCGTACCGCGTGGAGAACGCCCCGCCGGAGCTGGAGCAGGCCTTCCGCACCATCCGGGAGAACGCGGTGGCGGCGCTCACCGAGCTGCGCCGCGTACTGGGCGTGGTCCGCGCCGAGGACTACGAGGCCCCGGACGCCCCGCAGCCCACGCTCGCCGACCTGGACGCCCTCCTGGCGAATGTGCGGGAGGCGGGTCTGACGGTGGACAAGGTGGTCACGGGCGCGGTGCGCGAGCTTCCGCAGGGCGTCGAGCTGTCGGCGTACCGAATAGTCCAGGAGGCCCTGAGCAACGCGCTGCGGCACGCGCCGGGCGCGGTCGCCCGAGTGGAGATCGGCTACGTCCTCGGCGGGCTGGGCCTGCGTATAGTCAACGGCCCCGCACCGGCGACGAGTCTGGAGAAGTCCACGCACGGCGCGGGGCACGGCATCACCGGCATGCGCGAGCGGGTCACGATGCTGGACGGTGAGATGACGACGGGCGGCACGGACGACGGGGGCTATGAGGTCACGGTGTTCCTGCCGGTGCCGGCCGCGGAGGAGGAGACCGGATGACGGACGGCCCCATCCGGGTCCTGATAGCGGACGACCAGGTGATGGTCCGCGAGGGCTTCTCCGTCCTGCTGGGCGCGATGCCGGACATCGAGGTGGTCGGTGAGGCGGTCAACGGCAGGGAGGCGGTGGAGCGGGTCCGTGACCTGGCGCCGGACGTCGTGCTGATGGACGTCCGCATGCCGGAGATGAACGGGCTGGAGGCGACCCGGGAGATCGTCGCCGCGGACAGTTCCGCGAAGGTGCTGGTCCTGACGACGTTCGACCTCGACGAGTACGTGTACCAGGCGCTGCGCGCGGGGGCCTCCGGCTTCCTGCTGAAGGATGCCTCGGCACGCCAGCTCGCCGACGGGGTGAGGGTGGTCGCGTCGGGGGAGGCGTTGCTGGCCCCGTCCGTCACGAAGCGGCTGATCACCGAGTTCTCCAGGCTCGCGGACGCGCCCCGGCTTCCGGCCACGGCGCACGCGGCGTACGGGGATCTGACCGAGCGGGAGACGGAGGTGCTGGTCCTCATCGCCCAGGGCCTGTCGAACTCCGAGATCGCGGAGCGTCTCGTGGTCGCCGAGTCCACGATCAAGACCCATGTGAGCCGCATCCTGGTGAAGCTGGGGCTGCGCGACCGTACCCAGGCGGCGGTGTTCGCGTACGAGGCCAGGCTGGTCACCCCCAGGTGACCCGCTCGCGGAACTGCCCTGCCCCCACCGAGCCGCGCCGCAGCCCACAAACCTGAGCGCCCCCAAAGCCGCCCTGCCCACTCCACGGCTGCCCTGCTCCGCTCGCAATGCCGCTCCGCCCCCCCGAAGCTTCTCCGCCCCACTCGCCATGCCGCCCTGCCCACTCCAAAGCCGTCATGCCTCCCGAGGTCCCCCCGAACCAAGACCCCCCTGTTCAGAGCGCTCGTGCCGGGCTAGCGTCCGTTCATGGCAGCTTTGGAGATTCCGCAGTCCTTCGACCCGTGGGACCAGGCGTTCGTGGCGGACCCGTACCCGGCGTACGAGGAGTTGCGGGCGCGCGGCCGGGTGCACTACTACGAGCCCACCGACCAGTGGCTGGTGCCGCACCACGCGGACGTGTCGGCATTGCTGCGGGACCGCCGGCTGGGCCGGACGTATCAGCACCGGTTCACGCACGAGGACTTCGGGCGGACGGCGCCGCCGCCGGAGCACGAGCCGTTCCACGTGCTGAACGACCACGGGATGCTGGACCTGGAGCCCCCGGACCACACGCGTATCCGGCGGCTGGTGTCGAAGGCGTTCACGCCGCGCACCGTGGAGCGGCTGAAGCCGTATGTGGACCAGTTGGCGGGTGAGCTGGTCGAGCGGCTGGTGGCGGCGGGCGGCGGCGATCTGCTGTCCGATGTCGCCGAGCCCCTGCCGGTGGCGGTGATCGCGGAGATGCTGGGCATCCCGGAGTCGGACCGGGCGCCGTTGCGGCCCTGGTCGGCGGACATCTGCGGGATGTACGAGCTGAACCCGTCCGAGGAGACGGCGGCGAAGGCGGTGCGCGCGTCGGTCGAGTTCACCGAGTATCTGACGGAGCTGATCGAGGCGCGCCGCAAGGAGCCGGGGGACGATCTGATCTCGGGTCTCATCGCGGCCCATGACGAGGGCGACCGGCTCACCGAGCAGGAGATGATCTCGACCTGCGTGCTGCTGCTGAACGCGGGGCACGAGGCGACGGTCAACGCCACGGTGAACGGCTGGTGGGCACTGTTCCGCAACCCGGGCCAGCTGGCGGCGCTGCGCGCGGACCACGGATTGATCCCCCGGGCGGTGGAGGAGCTGATGCGTTACGACACTCCGCTTCAGCTCTTCGAGCGCTGGGTGCTCGACGAGATCGAGATCGACGGTACGACGATCCCCCGCGGGGCGGAGATCGCGATGCTCTTCGGGTCGGCGAACCACGACCCGGCGGTCTTCGCGGCGCCGGGCGATCTGGACCTGACCCGCACGGACAACCCGCACATCTCGTTCAGCGCCGGTATCCACTACTGCATCGGTGCGCCGTTGGCCCGTATCGAACTGGCGGCGTCCATGGGTGCGTTGCTGGCGAAGGCCCCGACGCTGGACCTCGCCGAGGAGCCGTCGCGGAAGCCGAATTTCGTGATCAGGGGGCTGGAGTCCCTGAGGGTGCAGGTCTGACACCGTCGCCCCGCGCGCCTGCACGGGTGAGTGTCCGTGCAGGCGCTCAGGAACGCGGGGACTCAGCGCCGGCTCAGGTGCTCAGGTCGCGCCGGCGGAGACCGGCAAGGCCTGTCGCCGTGGCCGCGGCGGCGATCCCCGTGAGGACGAGCAGCGGTGTCCAGGCCATGTCGCCGCCGGGCAGCTTGGGGAGATGCCCGAAGGGGGAGAGGTCCATGACGGTCTGCGGGATGTTCAGGGCAGGGCCGATCCAGCCGAGCAGGAGCGCGAGCCCGGCGGCACCCCAGGCCCCGGGGGCCAGGAGGGGGGAGAGGCCGTACAGGAGGGCGGCGAGTCCGCCGAGGGTCCAGATCGCGGGGAGTTGGACGAGGCAGGCGCCGAGGATGGGGCCGAGTTCGGCTCCGTAGCCGAGGGCGAGTCCGAAGCCGCCCAGCAGCATGATGAGGACGCTGCCGCCGAAGGCGATGGTGAGGTGGCCGAGGGCCCAGCGCAGGCGGCCGACCGCGTTCGCCAGCACCGGTTCGGCACGCTGCGAGGTCTCTTCGCCGTGCAGTCGCAGTACGGAGGAGACGATGTAGAGGGCGGCGACCATGCCCAGCATGTTGACCATCGTGGCGAGGAAGGCGTCCGTGATCCCGCTCTGTCCGCCCATCCGCTCGATGATCTCGCGGGTCTTGTCGTTGTCGCCGACGAGGTCGGAGGCTCCCTTGGTGATCCCGCCGAAGGCGGCTCCGGCGGCGAGGAATCCCAGGCTCCAGCCGAGCAGGGCGCCGCGCTGCAGGCGCAGGGCGAGCGCTCCGGCCGTGCGGAGGCGTCCCGTGGCGGGGCCGGGCCGGGTGGGCAGGAAGCTCATGCCGATGTCGCGGCGGCCGGCGAGTTCGTAGGCGACGGCGCCCTGTACGAGGGCCGCGGCGGCGAACAGCAGGAGCACCCACCAGCGTTCGTCGGCGAAGGAGCGCAGTTCCTCCAGCCAGCCGACGGGTGAGATCCAGGTGAGTACGGACGAGCCGTCGGCGGTGGCGGAGTCCCCGGCGGCCTTGAGGACGAAGGCGGCGCCGAGCAGCCCTCCGGTGAGCCCTTTCGCGAGCCGTGCGCTCTCGGTCAGCTGGGCGACGATCGCCGCCATGGTGGCGAAGACCATGCCGACCCCGGCGACGGCGAGCCCCAGCGCCAGTGCTCCGGGACCGCCCTGTCCGGCGAGGCCGCCGGCGATCAGCAGGGCGAGGGCGCCGTTGGCGACGAGGGCCGCGAGCAGCGCGGCGGTGAGCGGGGCGCGCCGTCCGACCATGGCGGACGAGATGAGTTCCTGGCGTCCGGTCTCCTCCTCGTCGCGGGTGTGCCGGACGACGATGAGCAGGCTCATGATCGCGGCGAACACTCCGGCGTAGCCGCCGATGCGCCAGGCGGTGAGTCCGCCGAGGGTGTCGCTGAACACCGGCCCGTAGGTGGCGCGCAAGGAGCTGTTGGTGAGCATCTGCCGTGCCACGTCGGCGCGTTCGGCGGCGGTGCCGTAGATGGACTTGAGGGAGTTCGGCATGGAGACGACGAGCAGGCCGATGACGCCGACCCACAGCGGCATCATCAGGCGGTCGCGGCGCAGCGCGAATCTCAGCAGGGTGGCGGTGCCCGCGAGTTGACGGGACCCGCCGGGCCGGGTGGCGAAGCGCGCGGTGGCGGTGGTCATCGGGTGACCGCCTTCGCCGACGTCGACGTGGACGTGGGGGCGGTCTCGGTCGCGTCGTCCTGGTAGTGCCTCAGGAAGAGTTCTTCCAGGGTGGGGGGTGTCGAGGTCAGCGACCGTACGCCCGAGGCGGTCAGGGACCGCAGGACGGCGTCGAGCTTGTCGGTGTCGACCTGGAGTTTGACGCGCAGGCCCTGGACGTCGAGGTCGTGGACGCCGGGCAGGTGCGCGAGCCCGTCGGGCGGGCCGGCGAGTTCGGCCGTGATGCTGGTCCGGGTGAGGTGGCGCAGGTCGGCCAGGGAGCCGGTCTCGACGGTGACGCCCTTGCGGATGATGCTCACCCGGTCGCAGAGCTCCTCGACCTCGCTGAGGATGTGGGACGACAGCAGAACGGTGCGGCCGCGGGCGCGTTCCTCCTCGACGCAGCCCTGGAAGACCTCTTCCATCAGCGGGTCGAGGCCGGAGGTGGGCTCGTCGAGGATCAGCAGGTCGACGTCCGAGGCGAAGGCGGCGACGAGGGCGACCTTCTGGCGGTTCCCCTTGGAGTAGGTGCGCCCCTTCTTGGTCGGGTCGAGCTCGAAGCGTTCGATCAGGTCGGCGCGCCGGGCCGGGTCCAGGCCGCCGCGCAGCCGCCCGTACAGATCGATGACCTCGCCGCCGGACAGGTTGCGCCACAGCGTCACGTCACCGGGGACGTAGGCGACGTGCCGGTGGAGTTCCACCGCGTCGGCCCACGGGTCGCGGCCCAGCAGCTGTGCGGCGCCCGAGTCGGCGCGGAGCAGGCCGAGCAGGACGCGGATGGTGGTGGACTTCCCGGCGCCGTTCGGGCCGAGGAAGCCGTGCACCTCGCCGGCCTCGACTTCCAGGTCGAGGCCGGCCAGGGCGTGGGTGCTGCCGAACGACTTGTGCAGTCCGGAGACGGTGATTGCCTTCGTCATGTTTCAGAACGTACGCTTCTTTCAGAAATTTGTGAAGTTAAGGAAGAGTAGAAATGCCGGATACACTGAGTGGTGGTGCGCGGCCGGCGGGGGACGAGCAGGGGAGATGATCCGGGATGACCGAAGCCATGGCGGGCCGGCGGGACGCGGGGGCGGTCTCCGAGTTCGTCGAGAGCTTCGCGGCGCAGCTCGTCGAGGCCGGCATGCAGCGGATGCCCGCCCGTGTCTTCGCGGCCCTGCTCTCCTCCGACACCGGCGCCCTGACCTCCGCCGAACTCGGCGAACAGCTGCAGATCAGCCCGGCCGCGGTCTCCGGTGCCGTGCGCTATCTCGCCCAGCAGCACATGGTCTCGCGCGAGCGTGAGCCCGGCTCACGGCGCGAGCGCTACCGCGTGCACAGCGACCAGTGGTACGAGGCGATCACCAACCGGGAGGCGGTCCTCAAACGCTGGCAGTACGCCTTGCGCGACGGCGTCGACCGACTCGGCGCCGAGACGCCGGCGGGCCGGCGGATCGCCGAGACCCTGGCGTTCTTCGACTTCATCGACGGCGAGATCTCCCAGATGATGGACCGCTGGCGCGCCCACCGGGAAAAGCACTTCGGCAACGGTTGAAGCCCACCGGCACCCCGCCTCGCCCGCAATGACCGCACCCCGGACGCACCCGCACCCGTAAGCCACCCGGGACTGGACCGGATCGGCCTGGACGGCCTCGTCCTCAATCGCCGGACGGGCTGAGGGGTTGCTCTCTGCCCTCAAGGCGGGACGGAACTGCCGCCGGACCGGACGGGAGCTGCCGTCGGGCGGGCCGCTGGCTGGACCTCAGCCCCCCTCGCACCCGCAGTCGCGCTCTCACCGAAGGGGCCGTGCCGGTGAATCAAATGCCCGTTGCGGACAGCACCACGCACCCACTGAGGCCCTACCAGCACCGCCCCGCACAAGGGCTGCAACGGGCGGATCACCGGCACGGACCCGACCCACCCACCGGACAGACGGCGACCCACCCACCGGCCGGTCGGCGACCCACCCACCGGACACACGGCGCCCACCCACCGGACCGGAGGCAACCGACCCACCCACCGGCCCGGCGGCAAACCCACCGGACCGACCGGTGGCGACAAGACCCACCCATCGGCCCGGCCGCCACCCACCGGCAGACCCCCCGACCTCTACGGGAACCCCAGCGGCAGGGTCAGCCCCCACGCCTCCTCCCGAACGGTCCACGTCCGCGTCCGCACGGGCCCGGACACCACCGCGTCCGCCCGGTACCGGAAGTCCGCCCCCGACACGGTGACCCGCCGCCCGAACGCGCGCAGCGGGACGACGGCGGCCCCGTCCGTGGCGGGCCGCACCTCCACCTCCGCACCGCCGGGCCCCCCGGGCGTCACCGACACCGCCTCCACCGGCTGGTCCAGATCGACGACCGTCACCCCGTCGACCTCGACCCGGAGCCGGGTCGCCCCGGGCCCGGGCATCGCAGCCGTGCGGGCGGGCCGCGAGGCGAGCGTGCGGACCAGTGACTGGCAGGTGCGCAGCCAGGCGTGGGAGGCCGCCTCCGGGGCGACGCCCGCCGCCGTGGGAACCGGGGCGGGCGCGGACGGGATGCGGAGCGTGCCGAGGACGACGCCGTCGCTGTCGTCCACGAGCAGGTCGAGCCGCCGTTCGGACCCGTCGAGCACGGCCCGCGCCGCGGCCACCGCCCCGGTGGGCACGCCGAGGGACCGCGCGAGCGACAGCACGCCGCCGACGGGCACCATCGACAGCGCGCACACCCCCAGCTCGCGGCGCCGGTGCAAAAGGGACACCGCGCGCATCAGGGTACGGTCGTCGCCGACCACCACGGGCCGCCGCGTGCCCCTGCGGGCCAGTGCGCGGGCGAATTCCTCGGGCCCGTCCGGCAGGCACACCTTCGTCGCCGCACCCGCGCTGAGCACGTCTTTCGCGATCCGTACAGACTCGCCGTCCGTCCGACGGGCGACCGGGTCGATGACCACCAGGAGCTGGTCGGAAGCCGCCACCTCGGTCATGCCTCGCTTCCTCGGGTAGCATCTTTGTGCAAGAGCCCCTTGCGCTATTGCGCCAGGGGCTTCGTCTATTCCGGGGCATCCGGTCCGACGGTCGCGGCCAAAGGAGGTCGCCGGCGTACGCAGCCGTACCGAAAAGCAGCCGCGTACGTCCCCGACCTTGGACATGCCCCGCCCGGAAGGGGTGTACGCCTGTGCCCGCACTTGTGCTGCTCGGTGCTCAGTGGGGTGACGAAGGCAAGGGAAAGGCCACCGACCTGCTCGGTGGATCTGTGGACTATGTGGTGCGCTACCAGGGCGGCAACAACGCCGGCCACACGGTGGTCGTGGGTGATCAGAAGTACGCCCTGCACCTCCTCCCTTCCGGGATCCTCACGCCGGAGTGCACGCCGGTGATCGGAAACGGAGTCGTCGTCGACCCGTCGGTCCTGTTCTCCGAGCTGAACGGACTGAACGAGCGCGGCGTCGACACGTCCAAGCTTCTGATCAGCGGAAACGCCCACATCATCACGCCGTACAACGTCACCGTCGACAAGGTGACGGAGCGCTTCCTCGGGAAGCGGAAGATCGGCACGACGGGGCGCGGCATCGGGCCGACGTACGCGGACAAGATCAACCGTGTCGGTATCCGCATCCAGGACCTGTACGACGAGTCGATCCTGACGCAGAAGGTCGAAGCGGCTCTCGAGGTCAAGAACCAGCTGCTCACCAAGCTGTACAACCGTCGCGCCATCGAGGCGGGCCAGGTCGTCGAGGAGCTGCTGGGCTACGCGGACCGGCTGAAGCCGTACGTCGCGGACACCGTCCTGATCCTCAACGAGGCTCTGGAGCAGGACAAGGTCGTGCTCTTCGAGGGCGGCCAGGGCACGCTGCTGGACATCGACCACGGCACGTATCCGTTCGTGACGTCGTCCAACCCGACCGCGGGCGGCGCCTGCACGGGCACGGGCGTGGGTCCGACGAAGATCAGCCGGGTCATCGGCATCCTCAAGGCGTACACCACCCGCGTCGGCTCGGGTCCGTTCCCGACCGAGCTGTTCGACGAGGACGGCGAGGCGCTGCGCCGCATCGGTGGCGAGCGTGGTGTGACGACCGGCCGTGACCGGCGCTGCGGCTGGTTCGACGCGGTCATCGCCCGCTACGCGACGCGCGTGAACGGCCTGACCGACTTCTTCCTCACCAAGCTGGACGTGCTGACCGGCTGGGAGGAGATCCCGGTCTGCGTGGCGTACGAGATCGACGGCAAGCGCGTCGAGGAACTGCCCTACTCCCAGACGGACTTCCACCACGCGAAGCCGGTCTACGAGACGCTTCCGGGCTGGTCCGAGGACATCACGACGGCCAAGACGTTCGCGGATCTGCCGAAGAACGCGCAGGCGTACGTGAAGGCGCTCGAGGAGATGTCCGGTGCGCCGATCTCCGCGATCGGTGTCGGTCCGGGCCGCGACGAGACCATCGAGATCAACTCGTTCATCGACTAAGGCCCCTGGGCCCTTCACGGGTCCGTACGGCGTTCGCACGCGCCCCCGGTCGGCTTCGGCCCGCCGGGGGCGCGTCGCGTTTCCGCCGAAGCCGACCACACTCCACCCGCCACCGTCCCGCCGTTTTCGTCACCAACCCCCCGCCACCGACCACACCCCACCCGCCACCGTCCCCCCGTTGCCGTCACCACCCGCCCCGCCACCGACCGCACCCTGCCGTCCCCTGCCGTCCCCTTCCCTCACCGACCGCGCCCTGCCGTGCCCTTCCCTCACCGCCTCCCGCCACCGACCGCACCCTGCCGCCCCCTTCCCCCACCGAAGGCCCCGTCACCACCGCCCCGAGCGCGGCGTAATTGCGCCGACCTGCCCCAACTCCCGTACTTTTGCTTGTCTTTGGTGATCAAGCTGTGGCTATGGTGATCGTCACGCGCCCGGCGCCCGCCCACCGGCGGCCGGGCGCACGGTGACCGACGACCGGGGGGAACGGTGTCGTCCGGGGGGTCGCATCGGCATGCCGTGATGTCGGCGGTCGCGGACGCCTGCCCGGCCGCGCTCCTGTCCGCCACGTCGAACGCCGTCCGACCCCGAGACGGAACAGGAGCCCCCGTGGCCGACGAGATGGTGCGCAAGGCGCAGCAGTTCATCAACGGTGCCTACGAAGGCAAGCTGGGCATCGACCGGATCCCCGAGACCGGGGTGACCGGCTGGACGACGATGTTCGGCCTCACCCGTGCCCTCCAGTACGAACTGGGGATCACGAGCCTGTCGGACACCTTCGGCCCCACCACTCTGTCCACGCTCACGTCCAAGTACCCGACGCTCAACAGCGATACGGTCCCGTCGGCGAACTTCGCCCGCATCATCCAGTCGGCCCTCTACTGCAAGGGATACGACGGCGGCGACATCGACGGGACGTACAACTCCCGCGTCTACGCCTCGATCACCCGGCTGAAGCAGAACATGGGCGTGGACTTCACCTACCCCGGCGGCAACCTGGTGCCCAAGGTGTTCAAGGGCCTGCTGAACATGGACGCCTACGTCACCGTCAACGGCGGCTCGGACAGCATCCAGGCCGTGCAGAGATGGCTGAACGGGCAGTACGTGACCCGCAAGGACTTCTTCATCATCCCCGCGGACGGCCACCACTCGCGCGACGTCGCCAAGTCCATGCTGTTCGCCGTCCAGTACGAGCTGGGCATGGCCGACGGCACGGCCAACGGGGTGTTCGGCCCCGGCACCCAGAGCGGTCTGAAGAGCCACACCGTGGCCACCGGGGACTCCGGGCCCTGGGTGCAGCTGTTCTCCGCCGGCATGGTCCTCAACCACCGGCCCGTGTCCTTCGGCGGGACCTTCACCAGCGGTCTGGCCTCGGCCGTCTCCGACTTCCAGTCGTTCGCGAAGCTGCCCGTCACCGGCAAGGGCGACTTCTCGACCTGGGCCTCCCTCCTCGTCTCCTACGGCGATCAAGCGCGCAAGGGCGAGGCCTGCGACGGCGTCACCCGGATCACCCCGGCCCGCGCGGCGGCGCTGAAGGCCGAGGGCATCAAGTACATCGGGCGCTATCTCACCAACCCGACCGGCGGGAAGCCGTACGAGAAGGCGATCCAGGAGGGCGAGCTCCAGACCATCGCCGACGCCGGGCTGCGCTGTTTCCCGATCTACCAGACCTACGGCCGGGACGCCTCGGACTTCAACTACATCGCGGGCCGCACCGCCGGACAGGCCGCGGTCAACGCGGCCCTGGACCACGGCTTCAAGGCCGGCGCGAGGATCTTCTTCGCCGTCGACTTCGACGCCCTCGACGAGGACGTCACCTCCAGCGTCCTGCCCCACTTCAAGGGCATCGAGGACGCGATAGCCGACGACGGCAACCGGTACGCGGTCGGTGTGTACGGGCCGCGCAACGTGTGCACCCGCGTCTCCGAGGCCGGCCACGCGACCGCCGCGTTCGTCTCCGACATGTCCTCCGGTTTCTCCGGGAACTTCGGCTATCCGCTGCCCGAGAACTGGGCCTACGACCAGATCGTCACCCGCACGGTGGGCTCGGGCGACGGGGCGATCGAGATCGACAACAACATCGCCTCGGGCCGCGACACGGGCCAGGGCTCCTTCAACGCGCCGCGCACCCAGAAGCCCGACACCCGCCTCGACGACTCCGTCCTCACCGCCATGCAGACGGACGTCGGCAAGTACATGGAGTCCCTCGGCTACCCGCTCGACGGCGGTACGCGCAGCTACCAGCACTGGAAGTGCTTCCAGTCGACGGTGGTCGACCACGACGCGCTCATCACGAGCCTGTCGAACAAGTACAACCTGCGCAAGGCACTCATCCAGACGTCGGCGTACTGGGAGATGCGGCACATCGAGCCGCTCGACGAGGCGGCCTGGGAGGCCACGATCCTCGCGTACAACACGACGGGGAAGTTCATCAAGGACTCGTCCACCGGTATCGCCAAGCAGCGGGCCCTCACTCTCGTCGGCGCCTGGAACCACTGCCTGACCAAGGGCTACGCGACCGGACGGCCGATCCTCGACCCGTCGAGTGACGACGACAAGTACTCGATCTGGAAAAAGGCGCACGACGACGAGGAGTTCGCCCTCACCAGCGTCTTCATGATCGACATGTGGGACATCGACGGGAAGCCCGGCGGGGACGACAACTCCCCCGCGATGCGCTCCCCGCGCCTGGACTACAACGACTCGGAGATCTACGACGTCCTGCGCCGCTACCAGGGCCCCGCGGAGCCCGCGTTCAGCGAGGCGAAGAAGCGGCTGGGGCTCTACTACGTGATGGAGAAGTACAACGCGATCTCCCGGAACCTGTGACAGAGAGCGGAGCGCCCCATGTCCGGAGACCAGCCGTACGCCGGCCACGACGGCACCGTCGTCCTCCTGCTGACCCTGGCCGGACTGGTGGCCACCCCGTGGCTCCTGGTGCGCGGGGTGCGGCTGCTGGTCCGCGCGAGGGCGGCCCGGACGGCGACGGCGGCCCTCGGGTCCGCCGCCGCACTGGCGTGGGCCGCGGCGCTCGGCATGTACACCTGGGGCGTTCTGCACCTGGTCCTCTTCGACGACCAGGACCGGTCCCGGGCGTGCAACACGGCGGTCGGCGACCGGCGACTCACCGGATACGACCCCTCGTTCATCCCGCTCCACTTCGGCTGCCGTACCGGTGACGGACACACGGTCGAAGCGGTCATCCCGTCGTACATCAACCCGGCAGTGACCGTGCTGGGGGTGTGCGCCCTGGCGCTCACCCTCGCCGGATTCGCGACCGCCCGACGCAAGGAGGAAATCTCATGACGGCGAACCTGCCGCGACGCACCGTGCTGCGCCGCGCCGTCCTCATGGCCGCAGGCGCCACGGCCGGATCACAACTGCTCGCCACCCCTGGATACGCGGCGGACCACAGGCCCGACCCGGCCAAGTTGCGCGAAGCGGTGAAGAAGGCCCAGCAGCGGGCCGACGAGCGGAAGGCCCACGTGCTCAACGGCCTTCGCTCGAAGAACGGCTGGGAGATGGAGAAGGTCGTCGACGACCGCGGCAACATCTACACCAGACCCGTGACGGGCACTCCGGTGGACGTGCGGGTGCGCATGGGAGACGTCGAGACCGTCCTCGTGCACGTCGTCCGCCGCTTCCACTACGAGATCGACGCCCTGCGCAAGGGCGACGTCGTCGGCTGGCGCACCCCGGGCTCGGTGCGCAGGGGACTGGCCGAGTCCAACCAGGCCTCCGGCACGGCGGTGCAGATCCGGCCCGGCTCCTACCCCTTGGGGGTGCGCGGCGGGTTCTACCCCCTCCAGGAGCTGGTGATCCGCGACATCCTCGCGGACGCCGAGGGCGTGGTCCGCTGGGGCGGCGACGACCGCAAGCCGGACGAGTCGCTGTTCTCCATCGACGTGGGCCCGGGCGACGCGCGCCTGACCGCGGTGGCGGAGAAGATCCGCCGCTGGGCCGAGACGCCCGGTCTGGGCTCGGGTGTGCTCGTCGATCCGCTCCAGCCGCGGCGCCGCAAGGCCGCGAAGCGGCTCGCCGCCCAGCAGGTCTGACCGGTGGGCCGCGGGCCCGGTCCGCACCCTCACGGGTGGGGCCGGGCCCGTGCCCGTGGCTGTCGCCCGGACCGGGCACCGCCGGCACCCCGCGGCCCGGTCCGGGCGTCGGCCGCTAGCTGAAGATGATCATCGACCCCTGGGCGAGGCTGCGGGTCGCGGCGGCGTGCAGGCCGAGCCAGACGTGGCGCTCCCGGGCGAAGGGGCTGGCGTCGTAGGGCGCCGGCGCGGCCGGCTCCTCCAGCTCCGTGGGCGCCGCGGGCGGCTGCGGGGCGGCGGGCGGGTTGGCCGGGTCGATGCCGATCGACGGGGCCACGAATTCGAGTTCGCGCAGCAGCGCGTGGGAGGAGCCCAGGGGGCCGCCGCCCGCGAGGAGTTCGTCGTTGGCGAGTGGGTGCGGGAAGTCGACGGGGACGTAGGCGCCCGCGTGGTCGTAGTGCCAGACCAGGTGTGACTGCTGGGCGTTGGTCTCGAACATCTCCAGCAGCTGTTCGTAGTCGCCGCCGAGTTCGTCCACCGGGGTGACCGCCAGACCGCACATCTGGAGCAGGTAGGCGCGGCGCAGGAAGTGCAGCGCGTCGTAGTCGAAGCCGGCGACCGGGGCGACGTCGCCGGACAGCCCCGGCATGTACGCGTACACCGGGACGGGTGGGAGTCCCGCCTCGGCCAGCGCCTTGTCGTAGAGCGCGAGTTCCTCGGCGAAGGGGTTGTCGGGGGTGTGGCACAACACGTCGACGAGCGGGACCAACCACAGGTCACAGGCCAACAGACGGCTCCTCTTCCTCGGGTGCACGGTGGTCAGGGCAGCGTAATGCGCGCGGCGGTCCTGGGAAGGCCCCGGTGCACAACTGGGGTTTCCGGTGGCCGGGGCGCGCGGTGCCGCCCCGGGCCGCGTCCCCAACCCCCCGATCGCCCGCGGGGGCCCTCCTCAAACGCCGGACGGGCCGTCGTCTGCGGTCAGGTGCTCGATGAGGGCCAGCGAGTGTGCGTTGTAGGCCACGACGATCGCCTGGGCCGTGTCCGCGTCGCGGCGGGCCAGGGCGTCCACGAGCTCCGTGTGCCCGGCCCACAGGTGGCCCCGCAGGTCGGCGACCCGGCGCAGGTGCTGGACGGTGCACACCCAGGACTGGACGCGCAGCCGGTGCAGGAAGTCGGCGAGGTAGGGGTTGCCGAAGAGGCCGCTGAGTTCGCGCCAGAAGCGGAGGTCGTAGCCGATGAGGATGTTGAGCTCGCCGGCGGTCGCGGCGCGCTGGGCCTCCTCGCCGCGGCGGCGCACGGCGGCCAGCGCGGCGACGGCGCGCTGGTCGTCGAGCTGGCGCAGACCACCTGCGACGAGGCTGCGGAACATGCCCTCGGTGACCAGGCTGCGGGCCTCGATCATGTCGCGGTAGTCGTCGGCGGAGTACTCCTGCACGCGGAAGCCGCGGTGCTGGTCCGCCTCCAGCAGACCCTGCGCCGACAGGTCTACCAGGGCCTCGCGCACGGGGGTGGCGGAGACGCCGTACTGGTCCGCGATCTCCTTCACCGTGAACGCCTGGCCCGGCTGGAGGCGGCCCGCGAGCACCTCGTCGCGCAGCGCGTCCGCGATCTGCTGCCGCAGGGTGCTGCGGGTCACGGCGCCATTGCCGCCGATGCCGGGCATGGTGTCTGACTCCCCCATCGCGTGGATGTGGTGGTGGGTCTACTCGCGTATCACTACGAGCAGGACACCTTACGCGGTGGAGGGGCCGCAGACGCCGAACCCCCGGCCGGGCTCGACAGCCCGGCCGGGGGTCGGAAGGTGACGGGATCGCGCTCTACGCGGTGTGCTCGTCCGCCACGGACAGCGCCTCGTCCAGGGCCGCCAGACCCTCCTTGGCCTCGGCCTCGGAGATGTTGCACGGCGGCACGACGTGGGTGCGGTTCATGTTGATGAAGGGCCACAGGCCGCGGGCCTTGGCCGCGGCACCGAACGCGGCCATCGGCGCGTTCGCCTCGCCCGCCGCGTTGTACGGAACCAGCGGCTCCCGCGTCTCCCGGTTCTTCACCAGCTCCAGCGCCCAGAAGACACCGGTGCCGCGCACTTCGCCGACGCTCGGGTGCCGCTCGGCGAGCTCGCGCAGCGCCGGCCCGAGGACGTTCTCGCCGATGGCCGCGGCCTGGTCGACGATGCCCTCCTCCTCCATGACGTTGATCGTCGCGACGGCGGCGGCACAGGCCAGCGGGTGCCCGGAGTAGGTGAGCCCGCCCGGGTAGGGCCGCCGGGCGAAGGTCTCCGCGATGGCTCCGGAGATCGCGACACCGCCGAGCGGCACGTATCCGGAGTTCACGCCCTTCGCGAAGGTCATCAGGTCGGGCGTCACACCGAAGTGGTCCGCGGCGAACCACTTGCCGGTCCGCCCGAAGCCGGCCATGACCTCGTCCAGGACGAAGACGATCCCGTACCGGTCGCATATCTCGCGCACACCGGCGAGGTAGCCGGCGGGCGGCGTCATGATGCCCGCCGTGCCCGGGACCGTCTCCAGGATCACCGCGGCGACGGTGGCCGGCCCCTCGAAGGTGATGGTGTCCTCGAGGTGCTGGAGCGCCCGCTCGCACTCCTGCTGCTCGTTGTCCGAGTAGAAGGGGCTGCGGTACAGGAACGGCGCCCAGAAGTGGACGACACCGGCGGCGGCGCTGTCGCTGGGCCAGCGGCGCGGGTCACCGGTGAGGTTGATCGCGGTCGAGGTGGCGCCGTGGTACGAGCGGTAGGCGGAGAGCACCTTCGGACGGCCGGTGTGCAGCCGGGCCATCCGCGTGGCGTTCTCGACGGCCTCCGCGCCGCCGTTGGTGAAGAAGATCTTGTCCAGGTCGCCGGGGGTGCGCTCGGCGATCAGCCGGGCCGCCTCCGAACGCGCCTCGACGGCGAAGGCGGGTGCGAACGTGGACAGGGTTGCGGCCTGCTCCTGGATCGCGGCGACGACCTTCGGGTGCTGGTATCCGATGTTGGTGAAGACGAGCCCACTGGTGAAGTCCAGATACCGCTTGCCTTCGTAGTCCCAGAAGTACGACCCCTCCGCGCCGGCGACGGCGAGCGGGTCGATGAGCTCCTGCGCGGACCAGGAGTGGAACACGTGCGCGCGGTCCGCGGCCTTCACGGCGGCACCGACCTGAGGGTTGGGCTGAGGGGTCATGCGCCGAAGCGTAAATGTCCACGGAGTGGACGCGATATCGGCGTCCTGTCTGCCGCCGGGGGCATTCCGCGACAGTCTGTCGGGCTTGACCACGCCGCCGACTCCGCTGCCGCCGCCATTCCGTCCCCCTGAGCCGGCGTGGATCGGCCTGGACGGCCTCGTCCTCAATCGCCGGACGGGCTGAGGGGGGGCGCCCTCTGCTCCCAGGCGGGACGGGGCGGGGCCCACCGGATCTCGTAAGGCACCCGGACCTGACCCAGATCGGCCTGGACGGCCTCGTCCTCAATCGCCGGACGGACTGGGGGTGGCTCTCTGTCCTCAAGGCGGGGCGGGGGTAGGTGGTGGCGCCCGGGTGGGAAGGGACGCACCGGCCCCCGTGAGGCACCCGGAGCTCAGCCCGATCGGCCTGGACGGCCTCGTCCTCAATCGCCGGACGGGCTGAGGCACTGCCCTCAACCCCGACAGGTCCAATCCCTGGGTCTTGGGCGCAACCCTGATCTCACCCGCGGTCGCCCTCTCACGGAAGGGGCCGTGCCGGTGCATCACATGCCCGTTGCGGACGGCGCCATGAACCCACCGCACTGGCTCGCCGGACCAGACAAGGGCTGCAACGGGCGGATCACCGGCACGGCCCCGACCCACCCACCGGACAGACGGCGAGACGGTCCGGCAGCGAGGCCCCAGTCGGCAGCGAGGCCCCGGCCGGCAGCGAAGCCCCGAGTATTGACAGCATGCTGTCCAATTGACAGCATGCTTACATCGAGCAGAACCCGAGGAGGAGCCATGAGCAGCACCCCGCGCCAGCCCGTCCACCTCGCCGTCTACGACACCTTCGCCGACTGGGAGACCGGCCACACGACCGCGCACCTCGCCCGCGCCGGCTACGAGATCCGCACCGTCGGCCCCACCCGCGAACCGGTCACCACCATGGGCGGGATCCGTATCCTCCCCGACCTCGCCCTCGACGAGCTCCGCCCCGAGGACAGTTCGCTGCTCGTCCTCACCGGCGCGGACCTCTGGGACTCCGGCGACGACCTCGCCCCCTTCGCCCGCACGGCACGCACGTTCCTCGAAGCCGACGTGCCCGTGCCCGTGGCCGCGATCTGCGGCGCGACGGCGGGACTCGCACGCGAGGGCCTGCTCGACGACCGCGCCCACACCAGTGCCGTGTCCTTCTACCTCGCCGCCACCGGCTACGCGGGCGCCGAACGGTACGTGGACGCCGACGCCGTCACCGACGGCGCGCTCGTCACCGCGGGCCCCACCGAACCGGTCGCCTTCGCCCGCGAGGTGTTCCGCCTGCTCGGGGTGTACGAGGGCGAGGTCCTCGACGCCTGGTACCGGCTGTTCCACGACTCCGACGCCGAGGCGTACGCCGTCCTGGAAAAGGCCGCCCGGTGAGCCGGGAGCACCAGGACCTGCTCAGCCGCAGCGCCCTCGGAGTCTTCCGCCTGAACGGTCAGTTCCTCTCCGTCGCCGAGGAGCTCGCCAGCCCGGCCGGACTGACCGCCGCCTGGTGGCAGGTGCTCGGCGCCGTGCTCACCGAACCGCTCCCGGTGTCCGGGATCGCCCGGGCCATGGGCATCACCCGGCAGAGCGTGCAGCGCATCGCCGACCTGCTGGTGGACAAGGAGCTGGCCCGGTACCTGCCCAATCCGGCCCACCGGCGCGCCAAGCTGCTCTCCCCGACGGAGTCCGGCCGCGCCGCGATCGCGCGGATCGGCCCCGGGCACGCCGCCTTCGCCGACCGGCTCGCCGAGGCGTTCGGCGAAGGAGGGCTGGCCGAGGCGGTACGCGTCCTGGAGCGCCTGTCGACGGTCCTCGACGAGCTCGCCGCGAACGTCACGGAATCACCACGCGCTGTTACGGAACCGTAGACACCGCCCCACCCACCTCCCCGTACGACCGGATTATCCTCGGTCTGTTGCACACACACGGGGGAAGGTGGGCGCGGGCATGGAGAAGCTGGGGGCGGGGGATCCGCAGCGGATCGGCGCATATCGGCTGCTGGCTCGGCTCGGCGCGGGCGGGATGGGGCACGTGTACCTCGCCCGGTCCGACCGGGGACGCACCGTCGCGGTCAAGCTGGTGCGCGAGGAGCTCGCGGAGCAGGAGGAGTTCCGGGCCCGCTTCCGGCAGGAGGTGCAGGCCGCACGACGGGTCGGCGGGTACTGGACCGCCCCGGTGCTCGACGCGGACACCGAGGCCGTGATCCCGTGGGTCGCCACCGGCTACGTCGCGGGGCCGTCCCTGCAGACCGTCGTCGGCCACGACCACGGCGCGCTGCCCGAGCGCTCCGTCCGCATCCTCGCCGCCGGCCTCGCGCACGCACTCCAGGACATCCACGCCGCGGGCCTCATCCACCGCGACCTCAAGCCGTCGAACGTCCTGGTCACCATCGACGGCCCCCGCGTGATCGACTTCGGCATCGCGCGCGCCCTGGAGACGGTGACCGACGGCGGCCTCACCCGCACCGGCGCGCTCGTCGGCTCACCCGGCTTCATGGCGCCCGAGCAGGTCCGCGGCGACCGGGTCACGCCCGCCTGCGACGTGTTCTGCCTCGGCTCGGTCCTCTCGTACGCCGCCACGGGCGCCCTCCCCTTCGGGGCGGCCAACAGCGGGGTGCACGCGATGATGTTCCGCATCGCGCAGGAGGAGCCGGACCTCGAAGGCGTGCCCGAGGGGCTCGCCGACCTCGTGCGCGACTGTCTGCGCAAGGACCCGGCCGCCCGGCCGAGCCTCGCCCAGGTGCTGGAGCGCACCGGCGCGGAGGACACGGTCTCGGACGGCCGCACCCGCGACCCGTGGCTGCCGAGCGCGTTGGTCGCCCAGCTCGGCCGGCACGCGGTGCAGCTGCTGGACACCGAGAACCCCGACGACGGGCAGCCGCAGATGCCCGCCCTGCCGGCCGGAGCGCCTCCCGTGCCGCCGGCTCTGCCCGCCGCGCCGCCGCCCGCCGCGCCCCCGGCCCCCGACCTGTCGAAGGCACCGCCCGCACTCCCGCCCGCACAGCCGGCCACCCCACCCCATGCTTCGCCCGAGGCCCCGCCGGAGCACGCCCCGGCCGCGGCCGAGGAGGGCGCCACCCCGCCCGCACCCGGGCAGCCCGCCCCGCTCGACCACCTGCCGACGATGGTGGCGGGCGCGGGCCCGACGCCCCCTCCGGCCGCCCCGCCGGCCACCGCGCACCCCGCGTACGGCTATCCCCAGCAGCATCCGCAGCAGCACCCCCAGCCCACCGGCCCCGCCGCGCCCCACCCCGGGTACGGCTATCCGCAGCAGGGCGGCTGGGGCGGACAGCCGGCCCCGTACGGCGCGACGCCTCCGTACGGGCCGGGCGTCGCCTCGCCGTACGGTCCCGGTGACGCGACGCCGCCGTACGGACCGGGCGGCGCCCCGCTGCCGCCCGAACCCCCGCGCAGAAGCGGCCGGTCCACCGCCCTCCTGATCGTCGTGGCGCTGGTCGTCGCGCTCGGCGCGGGCGGCAGCGTCTACGCGCTGATGAAGGGCACCGGGGGCGACAAGGACCACGACGACGCCAAGGCGTCGGCGTCCGCCTCCGGCGCGCCCACCACGCCGGGCCCGAGCACCACGGAGCCGTCCACGGCCTCCCAGTCGCCCAGCGCGCAGGAGTCGACGGACGGCACCATCCCGGACGAGTTCCTCGGCACCTGGAACACCAGCATCGACAACGCGACGGGACACAACACCCGCCGGCTCACGATCCAGCAGGGCAAGGTCGGGGACACCGTGCTGTCCCTCGTCGCGGACGGCCCGGCCGGCAGCGGCACCTACCACTGCGTCTTCGAGGCCAGGCTCGCCGAGGAGCCCTCCGCGGGCGGCCCTCTGGAGATCAGCGCCTCCGACGTCACCGTCGGAGAGCCGGCCACGTCCTGCTCGCCGGGCGCGGCCTCCGAGGTCACCCTCCTCTCGGACGGCCGGCTGCGCCGCGTGAACAAGGACTCGGGCGAGGCCCTGACGTACACGAAGGGCGGCTGAAAGCGCCCTGGGAAGGGCCTCCAACTCGCTTGACGTGAAACCCCGTTGAAGTTCACCTCGCGTATGCCGGGGGTTCCCGGGCCAGGTCGTACCGTGACCGGACGACAGGCTCGGGGGAGTGGCTCACGTGGAGTGGCTGAGCGCGGAGAACGTCGTGGCCGTGGCGACGGCCGTCGTCGGCATCGTGGCCTCCGCCGGCATGGTCTGGTACGAGCGCCGGGTGCCGCGCCGCAAGAGGATCGGCTACCGGGTGCAGATGGACAACCCGATAGGCGACGACGTGCGTTCGGGCCGCGCCAACGTAAGGCTCGGGCTGTTCGACGAGACACCGGGCATGACGGACGCCACCCTGGTGCTGCTGCGCATCGAGAACGACGGCTCGCAGAGCATCGCCGGGGACGACTACACCAGTCGCGAACGGCACGGCCTGACCGCCGTGTTCACCGACCGGACCATCCGCGGTGTGTCCGTCACCCAGCCGCCCGGCACCGACCACCTCATGGACCACTTCACGCCGGCCGCGGGCCTCAGCTACGAGGACGGCGTGCTGCGCATCCCGCGCGTGCCGCTCAACCGGGGTGAGCACTTCAAGCTGCTCGTGCTGCTGTCCGGCGGGGACGTGGGGCGCGGGATCCGGCTGATCGGCGGGCTGCGGGACGGCGAGGTCAGCCCCAACCGCAGCACCACTCCCGACGATCAGCCGCCCCTGTTCAGCCGTGCCGCCCGGCTGATCACCGTGCTGCTGACGGTGTGCGTCGTCACGCTCGCGCTGATCGTCGTGCTGCGCGACGACAGCCCGCCCCCGATCGGCTGCGAGCGGGGCACCCTCAAGGTCACCGGTTCCACCGCCTTCGAACCGGTGATGCGGGAACTCGCCGAGAAGTACGAGGAGGACTGCGCGGGCGCCACCGTCACCGTGGACCCGCACGGCAGTACGGCCGGCGTACGTGAACTCGCCGCGGCGGGCGCGAAGTCGGGCAGCGGATCCCCGGCCGTCGTCGCCCTCTCCGACGGCCCCAAGCCGAGCGGTTTCCCGGAGCTGCGCGAGAACCGGGTCGCGGTCTCGGTCTTCGCGCTCGTCGTCAACGACGACATCGGGGTCAAGAACCTCTCCCTCGCCGACGTACGGCGCCTCTACCGCGGCGAGATCAGGAACTGGAAGCAGCTCGGCGGGCCCGACCGGCCCGTCCTGCTGGTCAGCCGTGACGCCAACTCCGGTACCCGGCAGGTCTTCCAGCGGCGCGTGCTCGCGCGGGGCGAGATCGCGAACTCCTCGCTGGACTGCGTCCACAAGGACGATGCGACCGCTCCGGTCGTGCGCTGCGAACTCGACTCCACCGAGCAGGTGCTGAGCACGGTCGCCCGGCTGCCCGGGGCGATCGGCTACAGCGAACTGAACAACGCCACCGGCCGCCGTGGCCTGCACCAGCTCACCCTGGACGGCCACACCCCGTCCGTGGAGGCGCTGGAACACGGCTCCTCCGCGTACCCGTACCGGGAGATCGAGTACGCCTACACGTTCGGCCAGCCGCCCGCCGACTCCCTCGCCTCCAGCTTCCTCTCCTACGTCAGCCGGGGCAGCGGCCAGGACGTGATCCGCACACACGGGCACCTGCCGTGCGGGACACCGGTGGGACTGCGGATCTGCGGCGAGGGCTGACGGCCGACGCACCCGACCTTGCTCGGCACCCCCGACACTCCCCGGCGACCCGGCGACCCGGCGACCCGGCGACCCGGCGACCCGGCGACCCGGCGACCCGGCGACCCGACCAGGGTCAGGTGCCCACCCGGATCCGGAGACCTAACGGGGCTCCGGAGGCCGCTGCCGCGGCATGTTCGGCCGCGCGCCCGGAGGCAGCGGGGTGCGCCCCGGAGGCACCGCCTCGGTGCGCGGCGCGCCCGACAGCGACGACTGGATCCCCATGGGCGCCGAGCCCGTCCGGAACTCGACCATCCAGTCCGCCGTCTCCGCCCGCACCAGCTCCGTGACGTCCTCGCAGAACCGCCGCAGCACGCCGAGACACCGCTCCGCGGCCTCTCCGGCCGTCCCCTCCGTCGGCCCGAGGACCTCCCGCACGCTCTCGGACGCCCAGTCGAACTGGAGTACCTGGAGCCGCCGGTGCACGGCCTGGGCCGTGGCCACGTCCCTTATCCACCCCGAGGTCACCCCGAAGAACCGGTCACCGGCCACGCACGCGACCCCGAGGAGCAGCGCCAGATAGCCCCAGGGGGCGACCCCGCCCACCACCCCGGTGAGATCGAGCAGCGGAGCGGCCGCCCCGGACACGGCCCCGAGGGCCGCCCCGCAGCGCAGCACCCGCGCCCCGCGCCGCTTCCACACGCGGTCGGACAGGTACCAGGAGGCCGTGTCGAGCGCGCCGCGCTCCACCCACCGGTACAGCTCGTGGAGCCGCTCCGCGGGTTCGCCCCAGTCCCCCAGCGGGAACGGCCGGCCGGTCAGATCGCCCGGCACCAGCTCGGCCGCCCCGTCGCCCCGCCCGTCCTGGGGCGGCCCCTCGGGCTGCATCTCCGGCTGACTCACCCGGCACTCCCTACTGACGACGGTGACGGCAGTGACGACGGCGTGTGACGTCGTGTGACGCCTGGTGCAAAAGCGCCGGACCCTTCCTACCTCCCAATGGGTGGCGATGGACCGGGTTTCATCGCTTTTCCGCCCGGAAGTGGGTCTTGATCAGGTATAGGACTCCCGACGCTCTCACTCGAAAGAGTGCTTGGGCGACGGGCCCGTCGAGCACGTAGGCTCAAGCTGGACAGGAAAAACGGTCCACTCAGCCGTACTCGAAACCAGGAGCTGATCGTGATTCCCGGTGGTGGCCAGCCCAATATGCAGCAGTTGCTCCAGCAGGCCCAGAAGATGCAGCAGGACCTGGCGAACGCGCAGGAGGAGCTGGCGCGGACGGAGGTCGACGGCCAGGCGGGCGGCGGCCTGGTGAAGGCGACCGTGACGGGCTCCGGAGAACTCCGCGGCCTGGTGATCGACCCGAAGGCGGTCGACCCCGAGGACACGGAGACGCTCGCCGACCTGATCGTCGCGGCCGTCCAGGCGGCCAACGAGAACGCCCAGACGCTCCAGCAGCAGAAGCTCGGCCCGCTCACCCAGGGCCTCGGCGGCGGCAGCGGCATCCCCGGCCTGCCGTTCTGAGACCGGCGTGCCGTTCTGAGGCTCGGCCTGCCTTTCTAAGACGGGCGGCAGCCAACTACCGTACGCACAGGGACGAAGCAGGATTCAGGAACCAGGAAAGGCAGTCCGTTGTACGAAGGCGTGGTCCAGGACCTCATCGACGAACTGGGGCGGCTCCCCGGCGTCGGTCCCAAGAGCGCGCAGCGGATCGCCTTCCACATCCTGCAGGCCGAGCCGACGGACGTGCGGCGCCTCGCGCAGGCCCTCATGGAGGTCAAGGCGAAGGTCCGCTTCTGCGCGACCTGCGGCAACGTGGCGCAGGAAGAGCTGTGCAACATCTGCCGCGACCCGCGCCGGGACCTCTCGGTGATCTGTGTGGTCGAGGAGCCCAAGGACGTCGTCGCGATCGAGCGGACACGCGAGTTCCGCGGCAGGTACCACGTGCTGGGCGGCGCGATCAGCCCCATCGAGGGCGTCGGCCCCGACGACCTGCGGATAAGGGAATTGCTGGCCCGTCTCGCCGACGGCACGGTCACGGAACTCATCCTCGCCACCGACCCGAACCTGGAGGGCGAGGCCACGGCCACGTACCTCGCCCGCATGATCAAGCCCATGGGCCTCAAGGTCACCCGCCTGGCCAGCGGCCTCCCGGTGGGTGGCGACCTGGAATACGCGGACGAGGTCACGCTCGGCCGCGCCTTCGAGGGGAGACGACTCCTAGATGTCTGACGCCACGCTGCACGCGACCAGTCAGGACCCCGACGACTTCGTGGTCCAGATCGCGGACCAGGTAGAGAGCTTCCTGGTCGCCGTCACCGAGGTGGCCAAGGGCGACGAGCCGGACTCGGCCGTGCCCTTCCTCCTCCTGGAGGTCTCCCAGCTCCTCCTGGCCGGCGGCCGTCTCGGCGCACACGAGGACATCGTCCCCGAGGAGCGCTACGAGCCCGATCTGGGCCCCGAGCCGGACGTCGACGAGCTCCGCGAGCGCCTCGCGGTGATGCTGGAGCCGATCGACGTGTATTCGGAGGTCTTCGACCCGTACGAGCCCCGCAAGGCGCCGGTCGCCTGCCGGATCTCCGACGACCTCGCCGACGTCATCACCGACCTCCGCCACGGCATGGCCCACTACCGCGCGGGCCGCACCACGGAGGCCCTGTGGTGGTGGCAGTTCTCGTACTTCTCCAACTGGGGTTCCACGGCCTCGGCCTCCCTGCGCGCCCTTCAGTCCGTGGTGGCGCACGTGCGCCTGAACCAGCCCCTGGACGACCTGAACGGCCTGGACACCGACCAGGATCTCGGCGACGACGCGCTCGCCGAGGAGGCCGGCAAGGTCATGGTGGAGGAGATCGCGGGCCCGCTGGGCCTGCGCCCGGTCAAGTAGCGACAGCCGCCCGTGACGGCGGTTCGTCGTGCCGCCGGCCGACCGAGACGCCGATCGGCCGTGACGGCGGTTCGTCGTCACGGCGGCGGGCAAAGACCGAGGCCGGCAGTGTCGGCAGCGGGTCGTGACAGCCGTCGACGCTGACGGCCGGCGCCCGTGACAGCCGTCGACCCCGACAGCCACTCGCTGCGACCGCGGTAGGCCATGACGGCGGCCCGCCCGTGCGGGCCGCCGTCGGCGTCGTCACCGCAGCTCCCACAGCCCCTTGCCCAGCGTCGTGACCCCGCCGGCCAGCGCGAGCCCCAGGACCAGGAGCCGGGCCCGTCTCTCCGGCAGCCATCGCGCGAGGGCCCGTCCGGCCAGGGACCCCGCGACCATCCCCGCGATCGCGAGCGCCCACACCGGCGGGCCGAGCCGCGGCACCCCGTTCGCGGCCACCGAGAACGCGTTCACCAGCACCCCGTAGAACTGCGCGTTCGGCACGAACTCCCGTACCGTCCAACCCGCGTTGACGGCGTACAGGGACACCGGAGGGCCGCCCACCCCGGCCGCCGAGTTCATGAAACCGCCCAGGGCCCCCGCGGCCACCGCGCCCCCGCCGCCGCGCAGGGCGGGCACCTGGGCGCCCCGCATCACGAGCGCCACCGCCACCGTCACCAGCGCACCCATGCAGGCGAGCAGCGCGGGTTCGGGGAGCCGCCGGGCCAGCCAGGTCCCGGCCGGGACGGTGCACGCCGCCGCCGCGCACAGCGGCACCATCGCGCCGAGCCGCACCCGCCGCCAGCCGCCCGCGAGTCCGACCACGCTGATCACGCCCGCCGCGCAGTTCGCGAGGACGACGCCCTCGGCGGGACCGAGCAGCAGCACCAGCGCGGGCACGGCCACCAGGGCGAAGCCCATGCCGGTGAGCCACTGCACGCCCGACCCCAGCAGCACGATCCCGCCCAGCAGGAGACTGTCCGCCCAACCACCACCCGTCACGCCCGACAGCGTCTTCCCGCGGGCACCGCGCGATCAACACCCGTGCAGGCCCGGACATCGCCCGGGAGGCCCGGACATCGCCCGACAGGGGCGGACGGGGCGCCGCGGACGGCCGGATCGCCGCCCTCCCGTGTGACACGGGGCACTTTCCGGAGTGGCGCGGCCGACCTGCGGGCAGGTGCCGTGTCGGAGCGGCCGGACCCGCCCCGCCCGAGGAGCCCTGACGACTCCGTCGGTCCGTTGGTCCGAGTGATCACGTCGTGAGCGGGACATCTCACGATGCGATATCTCGGAGGGGAAATCCGGCCGCTCGTTAAACTGAGCCGACCGCAGTTGTGCGGTGCAGAGACGGATTGAGCGAGGAGCGCACGTGGGCCTTGTCGTGCAGAAGTACGGAGGCTCCTCCGTAGCCGATGCCGAGGGCATCAAGCGCGTCGCCAAGCGGATCGTGGAAGCGAAGAAGAACGGCCACCAGGTGGTCGTCGTCGTTTCCGCGATGGGCGACACGACGGACGAGCTGATCGATCTCGCCGAGCAGGTATCTCCGATGCCCAGCGGACGAGAGTTCGACATGCTGCTGACCGCCGGGGAGCGGATCTCCATGGCCCTGCTGGCGATGGCGATCAAAAACCTGGGCCACAGCGCCCAGAGCTTCACCGGCAGCCAGGCAGGTGTCATCACCGACTCGGTCCACAACAAAGCGCGGATCATCGACGTCACGCCTGGCCGTATCCGTACGGCCCTCGACGAGGGCAACATCGCCATCGTCGCCGGCTTCCAGGGCGTCTCGCAGGACAAGAAGGACATCACCACCCTCGGCCGCGGCGGCTCCGACACGACCGCCGTCGCGCTGGCGGCGGCCCTCGACGCCGAGGTCTGCGAGATCTACACCGACGTGGACGGCGTGTTCACCGCCGACCCGCGCGTGGTGAAGAAGGCCCGGAAGATCGACTGGATCGCCTTCGAGGACATGCTGGAGCTGGCGGCCTCCGGCTCCAAGGTGCTGCTCCACCGCTGTGTGGAGTACGCCCGCCGCTACAACATCCCGATCCACGTGCGCTCGTCCTTCTCCGGACTCCAGGGCACCTGGGTCAGCAACGAGCCGATTCAGCAAGGGGACCGCAAGGTGGAGCAGGCCATCATCTCCGGTGTCGCGCACGACACCTCCGAGGCCAAGATCACGGTGGTCGGCGTTCCGGACAAGCCGGGCGAGGCCGCCTCGATCTTCCGCGCCATCGCCGACGCCGAGATCAACATCGACATGGTCGTGCAGAACGTGTCCGCGGCCTCCACCGGCCTGACGGACATCTCCTTCACCCTTCCCAAGACCGAGGGCCGCAAGGCCATCGACGCCCTGGAGAAGGCGAAGACCGCGATCGGCTTCGACTCCCTGCGTTACGACGACCAGATCGGCAAGATCTCCCTCGTCGGCGCCGGCATGAAGACGAACCCGGGTGTCACGGCGGGCTTCTTCGAGGCGCTGTCCGACGCGGGCGTGAACATCGAGCTGATCTCCACCTCCGAGATCCGCATCTCCGTCGTCACCCGTGCCGACGACGTCCCGGAGGCCGTCCGCGCCGTCCACACCGCCTTCGGACTCGACTCCGACAGCGACGAGGCCGTCGTCTACGGAGGCACCGGCCGCTGATGGCCGGGTCCGTGGGACCCAAGAGGTCCTTGGCGCCGACGCTCGCGGTCGTGGGAGCGACCGGAGCGGTCGGCACGGTCATGCTCCAGATCCTGTCCCAGCACGCGGACATCTGGGGCGAGATCCGCTTGATCGCCTCCCCGCGCTCGGCCGGCCGCAAGCTGGCCGTGCGCGGCGAGGAGGTCGAGGTCGTGGCGCTGTCGGAGGAGGCCTTCGACGGGGTCGACGTCGCCATGTTCGACGTACCGGACGAGGTGGCCGCCCAGTGGGCGCCGATCGCCGCCGCCAAGGGCGCGGTCGTCGTCGACAACTCCGGAGCCTTCCGGATGGACCCGGACGTGCCCCTCGTCGTCCCCGAGGTCAACCCGCACGCCGCGCGCGTGCGTCCGCGCGGGATCATCTCCAACCCGAACTGCACCACACTCTCGATGATCGTGGCCCTGGGTGCGCTGCACGCCGAGTTCGGGCTGCGTGAACTGGTCGTCTCCAGCTATCAGGCGGTCAGCGGCGCCGGCCGGGCCGGCGTCGAGACCCTGCGCCAGCAGCTGTCGCTCGTCGCCGGTACGGAACTGGGCACCAGCCCCGGTGACGTACGTCGGGCCGTGGGCGACAACACCGGGCCCTTCCCGGAGCCCGTCGCGCTGAACGTGGTGCCGTGGTCCGGGTCCCTCGCCGAGGACGGCTGGTCCTCGGAGGAGATGAAGGTGCGCAACGAGTCCCGCAAGATCCTCGGACTGCCGACGCTGAAGGTGGCCGTCACCTGCGTCCGCGTACCCGTCGTCACCACGCACTCACTGACCGTCCACGCCCGCTTCCAGGGCGAGGTCACCGTCGCCAAGGCGCGGGAGATTCTCGCCACAGCGCCGGGGGTCGTGCTGTTCGACGATCCGGCCGCCGGGGAGTTCCCCACCCCCGCCGACGTGGTGGGCACGGACCCGACCTGGGTCGGCCGCGTCCGCCGGGCTCTGGACGATTCGACCGCACTCGAACTGTTTGTGTGCGGGGACAACTTGCGCAAGGGTGCCGCATTGAACACCGCTCAGATCGCCGAGCTGGTGGCGGCGGAGATCATCGGGGCGTAGGTTCTGCCTTCTGGATGTGCGCGGGTTCCGCAAGGTTCTGCGTCCTGGACGTCCGGCAGCCGGAATCTCGGTGGCCGTCGGGGGATTCATTTGTAGGATCTGTGTGAGTTCGGTGAGCGGACTATGGTCCGACCACTTGAATCCGCCCCTGTTGGCGTCCGAAGATTTTCCTCCCCGTTCTCCGCAACCGCGCGGAGGGCGGGGAGCGTCTTTGCGCTCGCCATTCAGGGGCGTCCGGGGGCGGCACGGCACATGGGGCATAGGGGAAGAGCTGGTACGCATGAGGGCATTTAGTGCACTGTCAGGCGCGCTGAGAGGCGTCCCGGCCGGCGGTCCCGCAGGCGCACCAGGGGGTGCTCCGGAGGGTCTGCTTCCGGCCAGTGTGCCGACCGACGCGAATGTGACGCCTGTCGCGTACAACCCTGCCGGGGGGACGCGTGTCAAACAGGCGTGGCAGAGGTACTCGACTTCACCGCGGTCCAGACGAGGGGCACAGCCCTGCGTCCACCCCGCCGACTCCGCAGCCCCGGCGCGCCCGGCGGCATGCCGGTGATCGCGCCCATGCCCGCAGCGCGGCCCGCCCGCATACCGAATCAGCGTGACGGCTCCGACGACAGCTTGGCCGCCGGTACCACCGTCGACCATCTGACCGAGACCTACCGCGCCCACTACCGGTCGCTCCTGGGCCTCGCGGCGCTCCTGCTCGACGACACCGCCTCCTGCGAGGACGTCGTCCAGGAGGCCTTCATCCGGGTGCACTCGGCGCGCAAACGCGTCCGCGACCCGGAGAAGACGCTCGCCTATCTGCGGCAGACCGTCGTCAACCTGTCGCGCTCCGCGCTGCGTCGGCGCATCCTCGGCCTCAAGCTCCTGTCGAAGCCGATGCCCGACATGGCGAGCGCCGAGGAAGGCGCCTACGACCAGCTGGAGCGCGACGCGCTGATCAAGGCCATGAAGGGGCTCTAGCGCCGTCAGCGCGAGGTCCTGGTCCTGCGCTACTTCGCGGACATGACCGAGGCCCAGGTCGCCGACACGCTCGGCATCTCGCTGGGCTCGGTCAAGGCGTACGGCTCCCGCGGCATCGCCGCGCTCCGCATCGCCATGGAGGCCCCGGCATGAGTGGGCACGACGAGCGGTGGAGCCCCGACGAGAGTCGGCGCCACGAGCACGAGCACAAGCAATCGCACGCTGGGAACGGAACTGTGAACCACGGCCCCGACGGACAGTCCGACGAACATACGGGCGGACAGGGACCCGACGGGCTCGGCTCCGACGAACTGGCACTGCGCCGGCTGCTCCACCAGGCCGTCCAGGAGATCGAGCCCACCGACGGCACCCTCGACCACCTGCGCCGTGCCGTTCCGGCCAGGCGCGCCCGCAAGCGGCAGGCCGTCGTCGGCATGGCCGCGGCCGCGCTCTTCATCGGCACCGCCATCCCCGCCTTCGTCCACGTCTCGAACTCCGCCGGATCGAACGCCGACCCGTCCATGGCGGGCAACGCCTCGCACGCCCAGGGCGGCACCGGCCAGGGCAAGGACGCCGACGGCCACGAGAAGGCGACGGGCGGCTCCTCCGGCACCTCGAAGGACAAGGGCAAGGAGGGCGGCAAGAGCACGCCCGGCACGGGCAAGAGCACCGGCGGCGGCGCCACCACGGGCGGCGTCGACCCGACGGCCTCGGCCGCGACCACGCCCGCCTGCACGACCGAGCAGATCGGCGGGGCCACCAGCGCCGTCGGCGTCCCGGACTCCACCGGCGCGGTCTACGGCTCCTTCACCTTCTCGAACGTCTCCGCCGCCAGCTGCACGCTCACCGGCGCGGGCACGGTGAACGCGTCCGCCGCGGGCGCCGCGGACCCCGCCAAGGTCGGCGTGTCGACCCATGTGGCGGGCGACGCGGCCACCGGGCTGCCGGACCCGTCCACGGAGGTCGCCTCCCTGGTGCTCCAGCCGGGCGCGTCGTACGTGGTGAAGTTCGCCTGGGTGCCCTCGGAGACCTGTCCCACCACCTCGGAGCCCTCACCTGACCCGACGCCCACCGAGGGCGCCGGCGACACCGGCAGCACCGGTACGACCGACGGTGGCGGCGTCGCGCCGCAGCTCGTCACGGAGGACGGGGTGGCCGACGGCAGCGTCGCCGTGTCCAACACGGCGACGACGGGCGGGGCGACGGCCTCCACGACCGTCTCCAACGCCTGCGCGGGCACCGTCTACCACACGGGCGTCCTGACGTCCTGAGCGACGCGGACGGCGCCTCGCGCCGCTGCCCCCTGCTCTTGCCGCGAGCCGTCCCGTGCCGTGAGGCCCGGTCCCCGGGGCCGGGCCGTCCCGGGGCCACCACTGCGGCGCAGGGCGGTCCGAGGGCCCGGACTGCCGCCCGAAGGACTCAGGCGGTCGTCGACGACGAGGCCGGAGCGCCGCCCCCGGCAGGGACCCCGCCCTCCCCGTCGATCCCGGACTCGATTCCGTCCCCGGACCCGGACTCCGACCCGCTGCCGGCCCCTTCGGGGACGATGCCCAGCTCGGCGTCCCGCGCGAACTCGACCTCGCGGCGCAGCAGCCGGAACCACATGAAGACGACGAAGCCCGCGAAGACGAACCACTCGCCGGTGTAGCCGAGGTTCTGGAACGCCTTCAGGTCCAGGCCGGTGTTCTGCGGAGCCGCCGCGGGCACCGCCTTCATCCCGCCGTCGGCCTTGTCGAGGGTGATCCACGCCTCGTAGACCTTCTTGTACGGCACCAGGTTCACCAGCGACGCGGAGCTGATCGCGCCGGTCTGCCCGGCGGGAAGACCACCGGCCGAGCTGACGCCGTTGGACCCGGGGCTCTCGGACGCCTGGAGCGCGCCCGTCACGGTGACCTCACCCGTCGGCGCGGCCGGCGCCTTCGCCGGGTCCGCGTCACCGGGCAGCCAGCCCCGCACGACGGGCAGCGCACCGCCGTCGGTCCGCAGCATGGTCAGGACGTAGTACCCGCGCTCGCCGTCCAGCTCACGGCCGGGTACGAGCAGTTGCCTGCCGTACTGCCCGGTCGCGGTGGCCTGCTTGCCGGACGTCGCCTTGTCCACGGGCAGCAGTTCGGCCAGCGGGCGGGGCGACGAGGTCCCGGCCTCCGCGGCCAGGTCGCTCGCCGTCCGATGGTCGGCGACCCGGTCCTCGAACCGTCCCAGCTGCCATGACCCCATGAAGACGCAGAAGGGGATGGCCAACAGCACGAAGACGTTGATCCCCCACCAGCGGGGCGTCAGCAGGAACCGGTACACGCCTTCCAAGGTACGGGGCCCGTGCGCACGGGCGGGCCGCGGGGTCGCCGCCACCGGTCCCGTCGGCCCCGGCGAACGGGGTTTGTCCACAGGCTGGGGACCGCGTCGGCGAAGACCCCGCCCGGCCAGGCACTATGGGGCCATGACTGAGAGCAGCAGGTCCAACGAGCAGCAGACCGCCATGCCCGACTGGGAGAAGCGCTTCAGGGCGCCGCGGGTGTCGCTGCCGGACTGGGCGGAGGACGCCCCGCACCGCTCCCTGTTCGTCTCGAACGCGACGGGGACGTACGAGCTGTACGCCTGGGACCGCGCCACGGGAGAGCAGCGCCAGGTCACCTCGCGGGCGAACGGCACGACGGACGGAGTGCTCTCGCCGGACGGCGAGTGGATCTGGTGGTTCGACGACAAGGACGGCGACGAGTTCGGCATCTGGCGCCGCCGCCCCTTCACCGCCAAAGCCCCCGAGAGCGCCGGCGGCGACCCGCAGGCGCGGCCCGACGAGCCGGCGGTGCCCGGTCTCGACCCCTCGTACCCGGCCGGGCTGGCCATCGCCCGCGACGGGCGCACCGCCGTCGTGGGCCGCTCCACGGACGAGGACGGCTCCACCATCCATGTGGCGCGCGCCGGCGAGACCCCCGTGGAGATCTACCGGCACCGTGAGTCGGCCGGCGTCGGTGACCTCTCGCACGACGGCTCGCTCGTCGCGATCGAGCACACCGAGCACGGCGACGCGATGCACTCGGCGCTGCGCGTCCTGCGCCCGGACGGATCGACGGTCGCGGAGCTCGACGACACCAAGGGCGGCACGGTCGAGCTGGGCCTGGAGGTGCTCGGCTTCGCCCCGGTCGACGGGGACGGCCGGCTCCTCATCGGGCACCAGCGGCGCGGCCGCTGGGAGCCGCTCGTGTGGGACGTGACCACCGGCGAGGAGACGGACCTCGGCCTCGACCTGCCCGGAGACGTGGCCGCCGAGTGGTATCCGGACGGTTCCGCCCTCCTCGTCGCCCACAGCTTCGAGGCACGCAGCGACCTGTGGCGGTACGACCTCACGTCCCGCGAGCTGACCCCGGTGCCCACCCCGCCCGGCACCGTGTCCGGCGCGACGGCCCGCCCGGACGGCACCGTGGAGTACCTGTGGTCGTCGGCCGCGGAGCCGTCCGTGGTCCGCTCCACGACCGGCGAGGTCGTGCTGGACCCGCCCGGCCTGAAGTCCCCGGGATCGGTGCCCGTGGAGGACTTCTGGGTGGAGGGCCCCGGCGGCCGCATCCACGCCCTCGTCCAGAAGCCGGCCGGCACCACCGGCCCAATGCCCACGGTCTTCGACATCCACGGCGGCCCGACCTGGCACGACAGCGACTCGTTCGCGGCGGGCCCGGCAGCCTGGGTCGACCACGGGTACGCGGTCGTCCGGGTCAACTACCGCGGCTCCACGGGCTACGGCCGCGCGTGGACCGACGCCCTCAAGCACCGCGTCGGCCTCATCGAGCTGGAGGACATCGCCGCCGTCCGCGAATGGGCGGTCACCTCGGGCCTCGCGGACCCCGACCGCCTGATCCTCACCGGCGGTTCCTGGGGCGGCTACCTCACCCTCCTCGGCCTCGGCACCCAGCCCGACGCCTGGACCCTCGGCATCGCCGCCGTCCCCGTCGCCGACTACGTCACGGCGTACCACGACGAGATGGAAGCCCTGAAGGCCATGGACCGCACCCTCCTCGGCGGCACCCCGGAGGAGGTCCCCGAACGCTTCGAGGCGTCCTCCCCCCTCACCTACGTCGACGCGGTCAAGGCCCCCGTCTACATCTCCGCGGGCGTCAACGACCCCCGCTGCCCCATCCGCCAGATCGACAACTACGTCACCCGCCTCGCCGCCCGAGACGCCGTCCACGAGGTCTACCGCTACGACGCCGGCCACGGCTCCCTGGTCGTCGACGAACGCATCAAGCAGGTCCGCCTGGAACTGGACTTCGCCCAGCGCCATCTGACGGACTGACGACACCGCCCCGATCCGGCTCACCCCGGTCCCGGCGTGGGCCCGCGGCTCCCGGCCCGTCTCCATGAGGGCTGGGGGCACGTACCAGCCCGTCCGGCGCTTGAGGACGAGGCCGTCCAGGCCGAAGCGGGGGTCTGGGGGCGGCAGCCCCCAGGGCAACGGGACGGGTAGGGGCGGAGGGGGCGAAAACCCCCGGGCGGCGCCACCCACACGGCACCCCGGGAAGCCCGTGAGGGCCCGCGGCACTCGGCTCAGCCCGAAGGACCTACGTGGACGCCCGCTCCCGCCCCCGCCGCCCCAACAACTCGGCCAGCCCTCGCCGCGTAGCGGCAAGCACGACCCGGTCCTCACCCCGCAGCACGTAATCGGCAGGAAGATCCCACACGAGCCCGGACCCCACCCCGGCCCCCCGCCCGGCCGAGGCCACCCCGGATCCTCCGGAGCCGGAGCCGGAGCCGGAGCCGGAGCCGGAGCCGGAGCCGGAGCCGGAGCCACCAGACCCCCCAGACGCTCCACCGCTTCCAGACCCCCCAGAGCCGCCGGAACCCCCAGAACCCCCAGAACCCCCAGAACCCCCAGACCCCGTACTCCCGACACCCGTGGCCCCCGGAGCCCCGGGAGCCCCCGCCCTCCGATCCCTCACCCCCGTATCCAGCGCAAGCACCCGCCACGCCCCCGCCCGAAACGCCTCCCCCACGGTCCGCCCCTCCAACTGCGGATGCCCGCCCACATCCACGGCGGCGAAGAGCAGTACCCGCCGCTCGACGGGAATCGCCCCGAGAATCTGCCGCCCCATCATCGCCCCGGCGAACGCGGGCGCCGCCAGATGGGAGACGCTCCGGCTCCGGGTGAGGGCGCCGGGATGCGCGGCCCGCAGCGTGCGGTACACGGCGGTCGCGAAGTCGTCGTCGTACAGCCGCAGCACGACCCGCAGATCCGGCCGCACGGTCCGCGCGTACAACGCGGCCTCCAGGTTCATGGTGTCCACGCTGGTGAGCGCGAGCAGCGCATCGGCGCGGTGAATCTTGGCGGCCTCCAGCACACCCTCCTGGGTGACGTCGCCGAGCACCACGGGCACCCGCAGCCGCCGCGCCAGAGCGAGCCCGCGCGCCTCGGGGTCGGCCTCGACGCACACCACGGGGATGTGCAGCTCCCGCAGTCGCGCCAGCACACGCGTGCCGATCTTGCCGACGCCGAGCAGCACCACGTGCCCGGAGAGCCCGCGCGGCGGCCGTCGCAGCGCCGACCCGCTGCGGAACGTACCGAGCGCCTCCAGCACGGCGGCCAGCAGCACGGGCAGCAGCAGCAACCCGACCAGCCCGGAGAAGAGCTGGAGGATCTGCCGCCCCACCGGCTGCCCGACGGCGGGGTCGTTGATGGCGAAGAGGTCGAGCAGGGTCAGATACGTGGCCTGCAGCGGGGGTTCGCCGGTGACCACCATCGACGCGACGGCGAGGCCGACGACACAGGCGACGAGTCCGGCGAACGACCACCGCAGCCGACGGGACAGCAGTGAGCCGAAGGGCACGACACTGCGCCCGGCGGGCAGCGGGGGACCGGAGTACGACACGTTCTCCAGTACGACGGTGGCGCGCCCGGTCGCGGCGGCCACCGCCCGCTCGTCGGGCAGGAGTTGAGGGCCGTGCGCGCCGCTGCCCTCGGAACCGTCGGCGCCGGCCGGGTCGTTGGCGGTCGCGGACAGGAGGGCCAGCGTGCACAGCCCGGGGTCGGCGACCTGTCCGGGCCCCGGGGGCGGCCGTTCGACCGCGCGCAGCATCAACCCGTCGGTCTGGACGACCTTGCTGGTCCCGGCGAGGGCGGTCGCGGCCAGCGCGGGCGCGGCGGTGTCGGCGTCGGACAGCACGGTGACGGTGGTGGCCGCGTCCAGCGTGTCGCCTGCGCCGTCGGCCCCGGCGTCCGCGTCGGCTCCCGCGGTGGCCAGCGCCGACGCCTGGTCGAGGAGGGCCTCGATGTGCTGGCCGAGGCGCCGGTTGTAGAGGCGCAGCACCAGCCGGATGCGCGGGTTGAGCCGCCGGGCGGTGAGCGCGGCCCGGATGTTGGTCTCGTCGTCGTCATAGACGAGCGCGAGCGCGACGGCCCGCTCGACGCCCGCCTCGGTGAGTACGGCCTCGGAGACTTCGGCGGCCTCCAACAGTCGCCCGGAACCCGCCGGTTCGGCGCTCCGGGTCCCGTTCCCCTCCCCGTTGCCGGAGGCCCGGTTCACAGCGGCGGTCACCCGGTCGAGGAGCGCGGTGGCCCGCGCCCGCCCGACCACGGGCGGCCGCACACTGCGCTGGGTGCTCGGCACGACGAGCGTCACCGGCTCGCCGTACACCCCGCGCAACTCGGCGGCCAGCCGGTGGGCGAGGGCGTCGTCCCCGGCCACGACCATGGGCGCGACGCCGTCGACCGACGCACTCTGAGACGGAAGATTCACGAAGGAGAAGACTGCCCTACCGGGACAGCCGGTTCCACAGCACCGCCACGGGACCGGCGCCCCGGACCGGGCCCGTGGGGGAGTACTACAGCACGACGATCACGAAACCTCCGTGGTGGAAGAAGGAGCCTTGGTCGAAGCGGTGGTCGAAGCGGTGGTCGAAGCGGTGGTCGAAGCGGTGATCGAAGCGATGGTCGAAGCGGTGGTCGAAGCGGTGGTCGAAGCAGCCTCCGCCCCAGCCGTTCCAGCCGTCGCCGCACCAGTTGGTCACCTGGGTGTGGACGGCGGGGGTTGCCGCCATGGCCGTCCCCGTCGTACCGACCGCGGCGCCGCCGACCGTCAGAAGGCCGACCGCGGCCACCGCGGCCAGGCGCCTCGCGCGTTGTGCTCGCATGATGGATGCACCTTCCCTCCATCGTCCCGCGCGGCTCTCGGCCGCACGAGATCGACAGCCGCAGCCGCAGGGCCCGATCGGCGTGGTGGCGGACGTCGCCCCGCACGGACGAGGAGCGTGCCTCACAGACAGATCCCCGCCGCACGTGAACGGGCGGACCGGGACGTACCCCGGGGCTGCGGCTCTCCTTATGGGTACGACGAAGCCGCCCCTTTGGATTGCCCCCGGCACATTCCCGCGGACCGGCGTCCGAGACCACGGCGGCAGACACACGCCGGGAAACCCTCACAACGAATCAGAGGCTCCGTCTCGTATGAGAGGAAGCCTCTGACCTGGTACTGCACTGTCGGGGTGGCGGGATGTGAACCCACGACCCGCCGCCGGATGTCAGGGGCGGTCGCCCTTGTGGTCGACGACTCCCGTGGCCAGGAGCGCGTGCTGGAACATGAGGTCGCCCGCCTTCCAGGGCCGGTCAGGGGTGTCATCGGCGCCCGGGAACGTGTCCTTGTAGTCCTTGACGACGATCCATCGGTCGCCGAGGTACTGGTACGTGCGCGGGTCGATCAGGATCTCGCGGCGGACCTTCTGCCCCTTCTCGTCGTGCCCGACCGCGAGGGCGTCCCGGCCCGCGAGGTCCCGTACGAGATGGTCGGTGACCTCGACGCCGGGGACCGCGGCCAGCGCGCGGTACAGCTTGGCGAGCGCCTGCGGCGGGATGGGCTGGGACGCGAACAGCACACTCAGCGCACCCATGTCCTGCTCCCCCTCGGACTCGGGGCTGCCCTTCCCGGACGGGTAGTAGGCGCGGACCTTCTTCAGCACGGCGGCCGGGTCGTCCGGCAGCTCGTCGAGGAAGCGGAGCCGTTCGCGCATCGAGCGGTCGTCGCCCTCCTTGCCGTTCTCGAAGCGCGGGTCCGCGTACCGCGCCCAGTGCTCCTGGGGCTCCGGCTTCGGCTCGGGCTGGGCGGCGGCGCTCTTGGGCCAGACTTCGGGACTGGCCGAGAGCTTCTTCACGTAGATCCACTGGCCCGCGTGCGGCGTGGACGGCGGATCAGCCCGCTCCATCGTGGACGCGGCCCGCTCCAGCACCTCCTTCACCGAACCCGACACCGTCCGCGTCCCAGCCGGCACCGTTCGCTCCGCACCACTGTGGCCGCCCCCTCCGAGGCCGGAGGCCAGCACGGCCACCGCGGTGAGCGCGGCGGCGGCCCCGACCGCTGCGAGCCGCCAGTCGGCCCGCAGCCTGCGTCCCCGGCCACGCCCCGCGGCGCTGCTCAGCCGGTCCCGACCCTCGGCGAGCCGTGCCCGGTCGGGCTTCGGCGCCCCGGCCCGGAACTCGCGTACGTCCTTCATCTCGTCCACGTTCACGGCCGGACCACCTCCGCCACTTCGCCCAGAAACGCCGGGTCGGCACCCAGCGCGGCCCGTACCTTGCGGCGGGCCCGGTTGAGCCGGGACCGCACGGTCCCGACGGGTATGCCGAGCGCCTCGGCGACCTCCTGGTAGGTCAGGTCGGCCCAGGCCACGAGCAGCAGCACATGCCGGTCGGCGGCGGACAGCGCGGCGAGCGCGTCCGCGAGCGGGGCGCGGTCGGCGACCAGGTCCGCGGTGTCCTCGACCCAGCCGGCCGCGACGGGGTCCTGGCCGGTCCTGGCCAGCGCCCGCAGACCGCGTACTTCCTTCCGGCGCTGCTTGCCGATGAGGTGCGCGGAGATCCCGTACAGCCAGGGCCGGGCACTGGCCCGCGAGGTGTCGTAGCGGGCACGCACCCGGAACGCGGTCAGGAACGTGTCGGCCGTGACGTCGTCCGCCGCGTGGTCGCCGAGGCGCCGGGCCGCGTACCGGTGGATGTCGGGTGCGTACCGGTCGTAGAGCCGGGCGAACAGCTCCGGATGTTCCAGGGACTGCGCGATGACATGGCCGTCGCGCTCGTCGCCGGGGTCGAGCGCCGGTGGTCCGGTCACGGGTCCTCCGTCAGCGGGTGGGGTCGAGCGTGTCACCCGTTGTTCCCCGCTGCCCCGCGAAGAGTTCACGGGCCGCACAGGATTTTCTCAGGGAGCGGGCGCGACCCTACGGGATCAGCCGCGCCATCATCCCCCGTGCGTACCCGGCGTCGTACACCCCGCCCGTGAGCAGCACCTGCAGCGAGATCCCGTCCATGAGCGCGACCAGGGCCCGTGCCGTGACGGGATCGATGCGCTCGGCGAGGGCGTCGGACAGCCCCTGGCACCACTCGGCGGCGACGGGGCGCAGCGCGGGATTGCGCAGCGCGGCGAGGTACAGCTCGTATTCCAACCCGGGGCCTGGGACGCGTTCGAGGTCGGGTGAGAACCCCCTCGCGCAGATCGAGGGCGTCCTGGACTCGCCCGGCCTTGCTGGAGGAGACGGCGAGGTTGCTGCGGGCGGTAAGAGTGTCGGGATGGTGGGGCCCAGCAGGCTGGCCCTTGACGGCCCCGGGACGGCCCAGGGCGAACTGCCGGCCGGGGCACGCCGATCACAGGGGTCCGGACGGGCATTCAGTTGAGACGTCGCCGGTCAGGTCGCTCCCTGGTGTGGACGGCGTCCGGGATGCCGTGGGTGGTGCTGGCGGTCCCTTGCGGGAGGCGACGACGCGAGGGTGACCGGGATCTCGAGGAGGTGAAATTCCAAGATCTTCTCCCGGATTTCTCCCCACAGACTCCGGAAACCGGTCAGGGGCCTGACCCGCGATGCGGATCAGGCCCCTGAACTGGTACTTCACTGTCGGGGTGGCGGGATTTGAACCCACGACCTCTTCGTCCCGAACGAAGCGCGCTGCCAAGCTGCGCTACACCCCGATGTCACTGCTTGTCGCGGCGACGACGTTTACTTTAGCCCACCGGTGGCCTGAGACGAAATCCGGTTTTACGGGCGTCGCGCGCGGGGGCGGACCGGGTCGGGGCGCAGGTGGTCCACGGCGATGGTGACGAGGGCCAGGGCGTAGAAGCCGAGGCCGAGGATGGCCGTGTTGCCGAGGATGCCGACGTAGCCGTGCCGGTCCACGTCGACGAAGGGATAGAGGTAGCGGTCGGGCGTGCCGGGGGCGAGCATCGCGCCGCGGATCAGGGAAAAGACCAGGTAGAAGAGCGGGTAGAGCACCCAGGTGGCCGCGTGGCGCAGCGCCGTCCGGCCCGGGTGGGTCAGCAGCAGCCAGTCGGCGATCACGACGATCGGCGTCACCGTGTGCAGGAGCTGGTCGGCCACCCAGGGCCATCCGGTGGGGGCGCCGGCCTCCCCGGTCATGGAGAAGCCGCCGGGCCGGTCCGTGAGGATCAGGTGGTACACCAGGCCCGTGATCACGATGTAGAGGAGTGTGGCGCCCGTCACCGCACCCGACAGGGGACGGCGGGCCGCCCAGGCCCGCCGGGCCGAGACCGCGAAGGTCACGGCCACCAGGATGTTCGCCTGGATCGTGAAGTACGCCAGGACGTGGAGTGCGCTGCCGGCGAGCAGGTCGATCGTCACGCCCGCCGCCGCGACAAGGGCCACGAAGATGCGGAAGGCGGTCGCCCGCGGGCGGCGGGTGGGTGCCACCACCGCCGTCGCGGGGACGAAGGACGAGGTGATCGGCGAAGCGATACCCGGTATCGCGGGGAGATCGGGTATGTCCCTGGGTATGGGGGCGGTCATGGCCCCACGCTAAGGAGTCCGGACGAATCAGGCGATATGGGTCGTCCGGGTGGGTTACCTGCGGGCGAGGAGGCGGGGCCGATCCCGGCCCGCACCTCTTCGCCCGTGTCCGGCTCGTCGAGTGGGAGTCACCCCGAGCGGCAAGGCGCCCCGGTCCCAAGCGGCAAGGCGCCCTGGTCCCGAGCCGCAAGGCGCCCTGGTCCCGAGCCGCAAGGCGCCCCGGTCCCGGGGCGCCCCGCGACGACCGCTACCTGCGCTCCACCAGAGTCAGCAGCGACGCCTCCGGGGGGCACGCGAAACGGACCGGCGTGTAGCGGCTCGTGCCGCAGCCCGCCGAGACGTGCATGTACGACGTACGGCCGTCCGCCGTGTGCGTGGACAGGCCCTTCACACGGTCCGTGTCCAGGTCGCAGTTGGTGACGAAGGCGCCGTAGAAGGGGAGGCAGATCTGGCCACCGTGCGTGTGGCCGGCGAGTATCAGCGGGTAGCCGTCGGCGGTGAAGGCGTCGAGGGCGCGCAGGTACGGGGCGTGCACCACGCCCATCGAGAAGTCGGCCGACTCCGACGGTCCACCGGCCACGCGCGCGTAGCGGTCCCGCTTGATGTGCGGGTCGTCCAGGCCGGTCAGTTCGATCTCGGCACCCTCGACCTTCAGCGACCCGCGGGTGTTCGTCAGGTTCAGCCAGCCCGCCGTGTCGAAGCCGTCGCGCAGGTCCTCCCACGGGTTGTGGACGGCGCCCACGACGGGCTTGTTGCCGTTCAGGCCGTGGCGGCCCTGGGTCTTCTCGATCAAGTAGCGGGCGGGGTTGCGGAGTGTGGGGCCGTAGTAGTCGTTCGAGCCGAAGACGTACGCCCCCGGGAACTCCATCAGGGGGCCGAGGGCGTCCAGGACCTCGGGAACGCCTTCGGGGTCGGACAGGTTGTCGCCGGTGTTGATGACGAAGTCGGGGCGCAGCCCGGCCAGGGACCGCAGCCAGCGCTGCTTCTTGCGCTGGCCGCTCACCATGTGGATGTCGGAGACCTGGAGGATGCGCAAGGGCCGCATCCCCGCCGGCAGGACCGGCACCGTCACCCGCCGAAGGCGGAAGGACCGGGCCTCGAAACCGGCCGAGTACAACAGACCGGCGGCGCCCACCGCCGTGATTGCCAGGGGTACTCCGTATCGCGCGCGCATACGTCCATCGTGTCAGACCCCTGCGGGCCTTCGTGCCCGCAGGGCTCGGGGCGCGTCCCCGCGGGGCGCGGGGTGCGCCGGGCGCGTCCTCGGCAGGACGCGAACTCCTCGCGAGGTCCGGGGACGCGGTCGCGCGAGGGCACGGGACGCGTCCTGCTGAAGGCACAGGACGTCCGCTCCGAAATCAGCAGGCGACCCGCACACCGCACCTGCGACAATCGACGGCATGACCACGCTCAAGTCGAAGCTGCAGGAAGACCTCAACGCCGCGATCAAGGAGCGCGACGAGCTCCGCTCCTCGACGCTCCGGCTGACCCTCGCCGCGATCACCAAGGAGGAGGTCGCGGGGAAGACCAAGCGCGAACTCTCCGACGACGAGGTGCAGAAGGTGATCACTCGCGAGGCGAAGAAGCGTCGTGAGGCCGCCGACGCCTTCGCTCAGGGCGGGCGCGCCGAGTCGGCCGAGCGGGAGAAGGCGGAGGGCGAGGTTCTCGCCGCGTACCTGCCCAAGCAACTGTCCGACGACGAGCTCCAGCAGATCGTCGCCCAGGCGGTCGAGGAGGCCAAGGCGGCCGGTGCCGAGGGGCCGCGCGCCATGGGTCAGGTCATGAAGATCGTGAACCCGAAGGTGGCCGGTCAGGCCGAGGGCGGCCGTGTCGCCGCCGTCGTGAAGAAGCTGCTCGCGGGCTGAGGGCCCGCCAGGACGGGCCTGCGGGTGTCGAGTTCACCCGCTGCCCGTACTCCGGCAGAAGGCCGGAACGCCCTCGTGGGGCGACAGCGGAACGGGGGTGGTGGCCTCCGCGGTGCGGCGGTCACCACCCCGTCGGCAGGGTGATGTCCCACGGGGCGAAGAGGTTTCCCTGCGGGGCGTACATGGACCGACGTTCCCGGTGTGGTGTCCCGCTCCGGAGTCGGCATGCGGCTCGGGCGTCGTTGCCCCTGCTGGACGTCATCGGTCCGGCCGGACGTCGTTGTCCTGACCGGACGTCGTTGTCCTGACCGGACGTCGTTACGTCGTCGTCCCGATCCGGCGTCGATGACGGCTCGTCAGGATCCGGCGTCGGTGGCGGCTCGTGGCGCCGGTGTCCTGTTCCGGCGTCGGCATGCGGCTCGGACGTCGTTGTCCCGGCCGGACGCCTTGTCTCGCTCGGCGTTCTCTCCAGCGCACGCTCCCGTCGTGCGCGTCCGTGAATGAGCCGGCGGCACTGCCCGTCGCGGGGTCAGCCGACCCCCGCCCGCAGGGCGCCGTCCGTCACCCGGGCGGTCAGTTCCCTCGGCTGTGGCGGCCGGCGGGACGCGCCCACCAGCAGGCCGAGTTCCTGCGCCCGAGCGCCCAGGGCCACACGGCCATTGGCTTCGAGAAGTTCCATGAGTCGGTGCACTTTGCGCTGTATCGTGCGGTGACCTACTCCTAAATGCCGGGCGATCGATGCGTCGTTCAGCCCCGCATACAGCAGGTTCAGAATCTTCTGGTCGTTGGCTTCTATTCTCGGTTTATTGACGTCAAGTTCTGGCGTAACGGTCAATTCGCCTTCCCCCCAAGTAGCAGCAGTGGATCACTGCATCTGGTAGGGCAAGTCTAGGAACCGCTTGTGAGCGCGAACAGCTGAATAAATCTCACCAAAGACTGTTAACGGGGCGAGCGGGATGACGTATTTGCGCCATCCCCGCTCGCTTTGGCTTCATCCGTACGTCGGACGGCCGGGCCGGCTCAGTACCACGGCGTGCACGACTCGTCGCCCGACGGGTCCTCCACGCAGGCCCGCATTTCGTAACCCGACGGGTTGTAGTACATCGGCGTGCGTGTGTAGTAGTAGTTCGTGCCCTCGGGGACCTTCGCGGTCCAGCCCGAAGCGCCGCCCTTCTTCTCACCGAGGCGCCAGTAACAGGTGGAGTGGCTCTTCGTGCAGCGCTGCACGTACACGGTGTACTTCTGCTCGTCCGAGCCGCTGATGTACCACAGGCGGCCCCAGCTGTACTGGTCGCCGTCCGTCTTCCCCCAGCGCAGCTCGTACATGAACGACCCGCCGAGGTCGTACGGGCCGTAGGGGCTGACCGGACCGGTCTGCCAGGTCTGGACGTTCGGATCGTGACCGTCGCAGCCGAAGTTGTCGCAGGTGGCGGCCGCCGCCGAATTCGGTACCGCGAGGGCGAGGGTCAGGGCGCCGAGCAAGGCGCTGAACGTGACACTGAGCCGCGATCTGAGTTTCATGTCCCCTCCGGACGGGCTGGAAAAACAGCAAGGGCACCCTCAAGGCGGGGCCGGAGGTGAATATGTCACGGCCTCCGCCGAGAGAGTGCCCTTACCGGGAAGCTGACGTAATTACGCCGGACGCTTCAGCCGCAGGTCAGCCGGGGGATGCGGGGTGGACCGGCGGATATGGGTCATCAGCGCTGACCGCCGTTTCCGTTACCCCTGCCGGTGGTGCCCTGAATCCATCCCTCGGGAATGGAGAAGGAGGGCGTGGGGAACGTTCCGCCGTTGGTCAGGCCGCCGAGGGGGTCCCCATTCCCGCCGTTTCCGTTTCCGTGGCCGTTGTCGTCGTCGTTCCCGTCGTGGTCCCGGTCCTTGTCCTTGTCCTTGTCCTCGTCGGGAATGTCGACCAGGTTGAAGGACGGCGAGTCCTTGCCGACCAGGGCGCCGGTCATCAGGTCCCGCCAGATCGGGCCGGGAACCTGTCCGCCGTAGACCTTGTCGCGGTAGACGCCGCCGATGCGGATGCCCCGCATCTGGACCTTCTGGGTGGCGCTGCCGACCCAGACCGCGCCGGACAGGTTCGGCGTGTAGCCGACGAACCAGGCGTTCTTGCGCTGGTCCGTCGTACCCGTCTTACCGGCGTTGGCACGGTCGGTCAGACCCGCCTGCTGACCCGTACCGGAGTCGACCACGCCGCTCAGCAGGGTGTTGATGGTGTCCGCGGTCTTCTCCGACATCGCGCGCGAGCACGTCGACTTCGGCACCTCCAGGGACTTCTGCGTGCCGCCGATCTTCTGCGTGATCGACTCGACGGCGATCGGCGTGCAGTACATGCCGCGGGAGGCGAAGGCCGCGTACGCCGTGGCCATCGTCAGCGGGGAGATGCCCTTGGCGCCGAGGGCGATGGAGGGGACCTCGGGGAGCTTGTCGCCGTTGCCCTGGACGACGCCGAGCTTGTCGATCTGCTTCATCACCGGGCACAGGCCGATGTCGGAGATCATCTGCACGAAGTAGGTGTTGACCGACTTGGCCATCGCCTCCTTCAGCCGGTACGGACCGACCTCCGAGGCGTCCTCGTTCGGCACCTGCTCGTTCGCCTGGTTGGTCCACGGCTTGCTGCTGCACGTCTGCACGGGGCTGGGGTACGGCATCTTGTTCGGCGACGAGTACTCCTGCGTCGGCGGCCGGCCCTGCTCGATCGCGGCCGCCGCCACGAACGGCTTGAACGTCGAACCGGTCGGGAAGCCGTAGTTGGAGCCGCCCATGCCGTAGTCGACCGAGTAGTTGTACTCGGTCTCGTTCTTCCCGTAGCCGTACGGCTTCGACTGGCCCATGCCGACGATCTTCCCGGTGCCCGGCTCGACCAGGGTGGCCGCCGCGGCGACCTTGTCCGACTTGTAGACGTGGTCCTTCAGCGACGCCTGGACGGACTCCTGCGACTGCGGGTCCAGGGTCGTGCGGATCGTCAGACCGCCCTGGTTCCAGATCTTCGCCCGCTCCTCCTTCGTCTTGCCGAAGACCGGGTCGGTCAGGAAGACGTGCTCCACGTACTTGCAGAAGAAGCTGGCGCCCTTCGCCGCCGTGATGCAGCCGTTCTTCGGCTTGCTCACGTGCAGCTCGATCTTCTTCGCCTTGGCCGCGTCGGCCTCCTGCTGCGAGATGTCGTGCACCTCGGCCATGCGCTGGAGCACGGTGTTGCGGCGCTTGATGGCCTCCGCCTCGTCGTTGACCGGGTCGTACCGGCTGGGCGACTGGACGATGCCCGCGAGCAGCGCCGACTCCTGGAGGTTCAGCTCCTTGGCGGGCTTGGAGAAGTAGCGCTGGGCGGCGGCCTCGATGCCGTAGGCCTGCTCGCCGAAGAACGTGATGTTCAGGTAGTTCTCGAGGATCTTCTTCTTGCCGAGCTTCTCCTCCAGCTGGATCGCGTACTTGAGCTCGCGGATCTTGCGGCCGAGGGTCTGCTGGGTGGCCTGGGCGACCTTCGTCGGGTCGTCGCCGGCCTCCTCCACGAAGTAGTTCTTCACCAACTGCTGCGTGAGGGTGGAGGCGCCCTGGGCGACCCCGCCGTTCTGCGCGTTCTGGTTCACGGCGCGCAGGATGCCCTTCAGGTCCACCGCGCCGTGCTGGTAGAAGCGGGAGTCCTCGATCGCGACGATCGCCTTCTGCATGTACGGCGACATGTCCTTGAGGTCGACCACCGTGCGGTCGCGCGAGTAGACCGTCGCGATCTGGCCGCCCTTGTTGTCCAGGATCGTGGTCCGCTGACTCAGCGCGGGACTCTTCAGGTTGTCGGGGATCTCGTCGAACCCTTTGACGGAGCCCTTGGCCGCGAGACCGAGTGCGCCCGCGGCGGGCAGTGCGATTCCGGCCATGACGGCGCCCGCGAGCACGCTGACACCGAGGAACTTGGCGGCCTGCTGCGTAGGGGACAGACCACCGCCCGAGCGCTTCTTTGGCATGAGGGCAGCCTACGTTCTCATTCGCCGGACACACGTATATGCCTTGGCCTAAGCTGCTCTCAACTGTCACAGCAGTGCGGCCACGTATCAATACGTCCGGCGACCCCGAATCGTTCCGGAGGTTCCCCGATTTCTGTGGGGCGCGTGTCCGACTCCGCCTTGTGTGTCACCTGGCGTCCGTTGTGACTCAACTGAAGTGTCCCGGTTTGCTGGGATTGTCGCGCATGTCCCCAGCTCACTCCCCCGGGTGATCTGCCGCTTACGCATAGTCCGTTCGGGCCATTCAAGATTGGGCCCGAAGGGGGTGTTGCGCTGTGCCCACCTTCCGTAACGTCCTCAACTGGCGGCGGTGAATATGCCGCTGCCGCCGTGGGGGAGCCTCGATTCGGGAGAGGACGGCGCCGGTATGGGCTGGGTAACCGACTGGAGTGCGCAGGCGGCCTGCCGCACTACCGATCCGGATGAACTGTTCGTTCAAGGAGCAGCGCAGAACAGGGCCAAGGCAGTGTGCACCGGGTGTCCGGTACGCACGGAGTGCCTCGCCGACGCGCTCGACAACCGCGTCGAATTCGGCGTGTGGGGTGGCATGACGGAGCGGGAGCGCCGCGCGCTGCTGCGCCGCCGGCCGACCGTCACCTCGTGGCGTCGCCTGCTGGAGACCGCGCGTACGGAGTACGAGCGCGGCGCGGGCCTGCTGCCCCTCGACGAGGAAGAGGTGTACGAGCGCTACGCCGCGGTGGGCTGAGGGGTCTTCCCCTCGGGTCGCCCCGGATACTCAGCTTTCGGGCAGCTCCGGCCGATTGGCCGCGAGTCGGTCCCCGATGTTCCGCAGCCCGGCGAGGTCGTGCACGTCGCCCGGAAGTGCCGCCACTTCGGCCACCGCCACCTCGGGGTGGAGCGCGGTGAACCGGTCACGCGTGCGCTGCTCGCGGGAGAGCAGCTGCATGCGCTCGGCGTGCAGCCTCAGCAGGCCCGCGGTGAGCTGGTCGACGGTTCGGGCCGTGCCCTCCGCGTCGGAGCGGGGCTCGCCCGCCGTGGTGGTGGTCGGATCCTGCGCTTCGGCCGTGTCGGTCTCGTCCTGCGCGTCGGCCGTGCCGTGTGCGCCGGCCGTGTCGGGCGCGTCCGGTGTGTCCTGTGCGTCCGTCCGGTCCCGGGAGGTGCTGTCCGTGGCGGCGGTGTGGTCCGTGGTGGTCCCGTCCGTGGCGGCGGTCCGGCTCGGGGCGGGTTTGTCCGTGGCGGCGGGGGAGCCTTCCTCAGAAGCCGGTGCTGCGGAAGCGGAGGGTTCTGAACTGTCGTACGTGTCGGGAGAGTTACGAAGTCCAGCCTTCCCGTCCCCCTGATCCACAATGCGGGCGTCGTCAAGATTTTCTGCAGCCTCGGAATCAAGATCTTCCGCGGCGGCGAGCGCCCGCTCCGCGGACAGCCGGGCGGCGCCGCTGCCGTGCACCCGGTTGAGCACCAGACCCGCGAACGGCATGTCCTCCGCGGCCAGCCGCTCCACGAAGTACGCGGCCTCGCGCAGCGCGTCCCGCTCCGGGGCCGCCACCACCAGGAACGCCGTGCCGGGTGCCTGGAGCAGCTTGTACGTGGCGTCCGCCCGCGTACGGAACCCGCCGAACGTGGTGTCCATCGCGGCCACGAACGTCTGCACGTCCTTGAGGAGCTGCCCGCCGAGCAGCTTCCCCAGGGTGCCCGTCATCATCGACATCCCGACGTTCAGGAACTTCATGCCCGCCCGGCCGCCCAGCTTCGCCGGCGCCGTCAGCAGCCGGATCAGCCGCCCGTCGAGGAACGAACCCAGCCGCTTCGGGGCGTCCAGGAAGTCCAGCGCCGAACGCGACGGCGGTGTGTCGACGACGATGAGATCCCACTCGTCCCGCGCCCGCAGCTGCCCCAGCTTCTCCATCGCCATGTACTCCTGCGTGCCCGCAAAGCCCGCGGAGAGCGACTGGTAGAAGGGGTTGTTCAGGATGACCGCGGCCCGCTCCGGGTCCGCGTGCGCCTCGACGATCTCGTCGAACGTGCGCTTCATGTCGAGCATCATGGCGTGCAGTTCGCCGTCGCCCTCGATGCCCTTCACCCGGCGTGGAGTGTTGTCCAGCGAGTCGATGCCCATCGACTGGGCGAGCCGGCGCGCCGGGTCGATGGTGAGCACGACGACCTTGCGGCCGCGCTCCGCGGCGCGCAGCCCCAGGGCCGCCGCCGTGGTCGTCTTGCCGACACCGCCCGAGCCGCAGCACACCACGATGCGGGTCTGCGGGTCGTCGAGCAGCGGATCGACGTCGAGGACGCGGGCGGGGTCCAGACTCATGACATCCCTTGCTTCCGCAGCTGTGCGGCCAATTCGTACAGGCCCGCCAGATCCATTCCCTCGGCGAGCAGAGGCAGTTCGTGCAGCGGCAGGCCCAGCTCGGCCAGGACCCCGCGCTGCTCGTGCTCCAGGGCGTACCGCTCGGCGTACTCCTCGGCCTGCTCCAGCAGCGGGTCGACGAGCCGCTCGGCGTTCCCTCCGCGGCGTGCTCCGCCCAGACCGGCCGCGGACAGGGACCGGGCGATCGCCGTGTGCGGGGCCGCGCGGGTGAGCTCCAGGTCGGTCGCGTCGAGGACCTGGGGCCGCACCATGTTCACGATGATCCTGCCCACCGGCAGGTTCGCGGCGTGCAGCTCCGCGATGCCGTCCGCGGTCTCCTGGACGGGCATCTCCTCCAGGAGCGTCACCAAGTGGACGGCCGTCTCCGGGGACTTGAGGACGCGCATCACGGCCTGTGCCTGATTGTGTATCGGGCCGATCTTGGCGAGGCCCGCGACCTCGTCGTTCACGTTCAGGAAGCGGGTGATGCGGCCCGTGGGCGGGGCGTCCATGACCACGTAGTCGTACGTGAACCGTCCGCTCTTGTCCTTGCGCCGTACCGCCTCGCACGCCTTGCCGGTCAGGAGCACGTCACGCAGGCCCGGCGCGATGGTGGTCGCGAAGTCGATGGCGCCGAGCTTCTTCAGGGCGCGGCCCGCGCCGCCCAGCTTGTAGAACATCTGGAGGTAGTCCAGGAGCGCCAGTTCCGGGTCTATGGCGAGGGCGAACACCTCCCCGCCGCCGGGAGCGACGGCGATCTTCCGCTCCTCGTAGGGCAGCGCTTCTGTCTCGAAGAGCTGCGCGATGCCCTGTCTGCCCTCGACCTCGACGAGGAGGGTGCGCTTGCCCTCGGTCGCGAGGGCGAGCGCGAGGGCCGCGGCCACCGTGGTCTTGCCGGTACCGCCCTTGCCGCTGACGACCTGGAGCCTGCTCACGTATTCGAGCCTAACCAGTCCGCCGCCGGACTACGCAGGAGGCTGTGGACAACGTGTGCGCGAGGGGTGGACCGGCAGGGGCTACAGTCGGCCACATGACCAAGTGGGAATACGCAACCGTGCCGCTGCTCGTCCATGCCACGAAGCAGATTCTGGACACCTGGGGCGAGGACGGCTGGGAGCTCGTCCAGGTCGTGCCCGGGCCGAACAACCCCGAGCAGCTGGTGGCCTACCTGAAGCGGGAGAAGTCGGCATGAGCGGGACCGTCGAGTCGAAGCTCGCGGAGCTCGGGCTGAGCCTGCCGGACGTCGTCCCGCCGCTGGCCGCGTATCAGCCGGCCGTGCAGTCCGGGGTGTACGTGTACACCGCGGGGCAGCTGCCGATGGTGGACGGCAAGCTTCCCGTGACCGGGAAGGTGGGGGCCGAGGTCACGGCCGAGGAGGCCAAGGAACTGGCCCGCACGTGCGCGCTGAACGCGCTGGCGGCGGTCAAGTCGGTCGCCGGCGACCTGGACCGCATCGCGCGGGTCGTGAAGGTCGTGGGCTTCGTGGCGTCCGCTGCGGACTTCACCGGGCAGCCGGGTGTCCTGAACGGCGCGAGCGAGCTGCTGGGCGCCGTGCTGGGCGACAAGGGCGTGCACGCGCGTAGCGCGGTCGGTGTGGCTGTTCTGCCGCTGGACGCTCCTGTGGAGGTCGAGATCCAGGTGGAGCTGACGGCGCCGTAGCTGTGGCTGTGGCTGTGGCTGTGGCCGTTTCGCCCTCGGTCCGGTGGGTGGGTCGGGTCCGTGCCGGTGATCCGCCCGTTGCAGCCCTTGTGTGGTCCGGCGATTCAGTGCGGTGGGTTGGTGGCGCCGTCCGCAACGGGCATGTGATGCGCCGGCACGGCCCCTTCGGTGAGAGGGCGACTGCGGGTGTGGGTGGGGCTGGGGTCCAGCCGTTGGCCCGTCCGGCGGCAACCCTCGTCCCGTCCGGCGTCAGCTCCTGTCCCGTCCGGCCTTGAGGGCAGAGAGAGTCGCCTTTCAGCCCGTCCGGCCTTGAGGGCAGAGAGCCACCTTTCAGCCCGTCCGGCGATTGAGGACGAGGCCGTTCAGGCCGATCGGGGGTTCGGGGGCGGAGCCCCCGGGGTGCTGGGTCGGGTAGGGGCGGAGGGGGCGAAAGACCTGGTGGGCGCCCGCTGGGGCGAGAGGCACTCGAACATCCGCCCGGCTCGGGATAGCCTCCGGCCATGGCGAATGGGCAGTGGTATCCACCGGAGTGGCCAGAGCGGATCCGCGCGCTCGCGGAGGGCACCCTCACACCGGTGCCCCCCAGACGCGCGGCCACGGTCATGCTGCTCAAGGACACCGACACCACCCCCGTCGTGCACATGCTCCGCAGACGCGCCTCCATGGCCTTCGCCGCCGGCGCGTACGCCTACCCGGGCGGCGGCGTGGACCCCCGGGACGACGAGCACCAGATCCGCTGGGCGGGCCCCACGCGCGCGTGGTGGGCGAACAGACTGGGCGTGGACGAGACCTCCGCCCAGGCCGTGGTCTGCGCGGCCGTGCGGGAGACGTACGAGGAGGCGGGCGTCCTGCTCGCCGGGCCCACCCCGGACACCGTGGTCGGCGACACGACGGGCGACGAGTGGGAGGCGGACCGCGCCGCCCTGGTCGCCCGCGACCTGTCCTTCGCCGAGTTCCTCGACCGCCGCGGTCTCGTGCTCCGCTCCGACCTGCTGGGCGCCTGGACCCGCTGGATCACCCCGGAGTTCGAGTCCCGCCGCTACGACACGTGGTTCTTCGTGGCCGCCCTCCCGGAGGGCCAGCGCACCCGGAACGCCTCCACGGAGGCCGACCGCACCGTGTGGATCCACCCGGCGGACGCGGCAGCCTCGTACGACAAGGGCGAGCTGACCATGATGCCGCCGACCATCGCGACCCTGCGCCAGCTCGTCCCGTACGGCACCGCCGCCGACGCCCTCGCCGCCGCACCCGAACGCGATCTGACGCCCGTCCTGGCCAAGGCCCGCCTGGAGAACGGCGAACTGATCCTCGCCTGGCCCGGCCATGACGAGTTCACCAAGCACATCCCGACCGGTGGAGCCTCCGCATGACCGACGCAACCGCCCTCCCCGGCCAGCCCCGCGGCGGGGTCGAGTCCGGTCCCGCCACCGCGCGCGCCGTCAACGTCCTGGCCCCGAACGCGTCCGCCATGACCCTGGACGGCACCAACACCTGGATCCTCTCCGAGCCCGACTCCACGTCGGCGGTCGTGGTCGATCCCGGCCCCCTGGACGACGTACACCTGCGGAACGTCGTGGACACGGCGGAGAAGGCGGGCAAGCGGATCGCGCTCACCCTGCTCACCCACGGGCACCCCGACCACGCCGAGGGCGCATCGAGGTTCGCCGAGCTGACGGGCACTGAGGTGCGGGCGCTCGACCCCGCGCTGCGGCTCGGCGACGAGGGGCTCGGACAGGGCGACGTCATCAGCGTCGGCGGCCTCGAACTGCGGGTCGTGTCGACGCCCGGCCACACCGCCGACTCGCTGTGCTTCCACATCCCCGCCGATCGGGCGGTGCTCACCGGCGACACCATCCTCGGGCGCGGCACGACCGTCGTGGCCCACCCCGACGGCCGTCTGGGCGACTATCTCGACTCCCTGCGCCGGCTGCGCTCCCTGACGGTCGACGACGGCGTCCACACCGTCCTGCCGGGCCACGGGCCCGTCCTCGAAGACGCCCAGGGCGCCGTCGAGTTCTACCTCGCGCACCGCGCCCACCGGCTGGCCCAGGTGGAGACGGCCGTGGAGAACGGCTACCGGTCGCCCGCCCAGGTCGTCGCCCACGTGTACGCGGATGTCGACCGTTCCCTGTGGCCCGCTGCGGAGCTGTCGGTGCGCGCCCAGATGGACTATCTGCGCGAGCACGGCCTGATCTGAGAGCTTCGGATCCGGCACCTCGGTCTGTCCCCGTCGGTCGCGGGAGAGCGGGGTGCGGTGGTGAACGGGGCGTGCGGCCGCGTCGGGTGGCCGGTACGAGGAGGAGCCCCGCCGTGCGGCGGGGCCCCTTCCTCGTACGAAGTACGCGTCAGCGTGAGCGCTTCGCGAGGCGCTCCACGTCCAGCAGGATCACCGCGCGCGCCTCCAGGCGCAGCCAGCCGCGGCCGGCGAAGTCGGCGAGTGCCTTGTTGACGGTCTCACGCGACGCGCCCACCAGCTGGGCGAGTTCCTCCTGCGTGAGGTCGTGCACGACGTGGATGCCCTCCTCGGACTGCACGCCGAAGCGGCGCGACAGGTCCAGGAGCGCGCGGGCGACACGGCCCGGGACGTCGGAGAAGACCAGGTCGGACATCTGGTCGTTGGTCTTGCGCAGACGGCGGGCGACGGCGCGCAGCAGCGCGGCGGCCACCTCGGGCCGTGCGTTCAGCCAGGGCTGGAGGTCGCCGTGGCCGAGGCCGAGCAGCTTGACCTCGGTGAGCGCGGTGGCGGTCGCCGTGCGCGGGCCCGGGTCGAAGAGCGACAGTTCGCCGATCAGCTCGCCGGGGCCGAGGACCGCGAGCATGTTCTCGCGGCCGTCGGGGGAGGTGCGGTGCAGCTTCACCTTGCCCTCGGTCACCACATAGAGGCGGTCTCCGGGATCGCCCTCGTGGAAGAGAGCGTCACCTCGCGCGAGGGTCACCTCACTCATGGAGGCGCGGAGCTCCGCGGCCTGCTCGTCATCGAGCGCCGCGAAGAGCGGGGCGCGCCGCAGAACGTCGTCCACGAGTTCTCTCCTTGTCGACCTGCTCAGGGGATCTTGCTCCCCCTTGGTACCAGGGGACCGTGTTCCCCATCTTGCCGGACCGTCCAAACAGTGTGATCAGTCACAAGTCTGCCGCACTGGCGTCCCAGGGAGTGCGGCAGGGGGCCAATTGGGCGCCGATCTTCCGGGTCCAGGGCGGATGTCGGTGCCGGGCTTTAGGCTGGCCGGGTGTCCAAATCGCCGGTGAGAGCACAGGCCAAGGGGGCTGGGCGGGTGGTTGTACGTCGCGATTCCGCTGTGGGCGAACAAGCTCTCGACGGATTCAAGAAACCGACAAAAGGGGCAAAGCTCCTGCCGGTGACGGGGGCGACTCTGCCGCCGGAAGGCGGGGAAGGGACGACGGCGTGACGCCGGCAGCGAAGAAGACCGCCAGTACGGCAGCCGGAAAGACGGCAGCCGACACAGCAGTAGCCGACACGACGGCAGCGAAGAAGACCGCCAAGAAGACCGCCGGGACGGCAGTTGGGAAGTCCGCCGGGCGGGTGACCGCGGGGTCCGGGAAGAAGGCCGCCGCCGCGCCCGCGAAGAGAGCCGGTGGTACGGCCGAGAAGGTGACGCCGGCGAAGAAGGCTCCGGCGAAGAAGGCTGCCGCCGCGAAGACCGCCGCCGCGTCCGCGAAGAAGGCCGCGGCGAAGAGCGCCGCCGCTCCCGCGAAGAAAGCCGCTCCCGCGAAGAAGACCGTCGCGGCCGCCGCGAAGCCCCCGAGGAACGAGTCGCGCACCGCCCTCGTGCGCCGCGCCCGCCGTATCGACCGCGAGCTCGCCGAGGTCTACCCGTACGCCCACCCGGAGCTGGACTTCGAGAACCCCTTCCAGCTCATCGTCGCCACGGTGCTGTCCGCGCAGACCACCGACCTGCGGGTGAACCAGACGACCCCGGCGCTCTTCGCCAAGTACCCGACCCCGGAGGACCTGGCCGCGGCCAATCCGGAGGAGGTCGAGGAGATCCTGCGCCCGACCGGGTTCTTCCGGGCCAAGACCAAGTCGGTGATAGGGCTGTCCAAGGCCCTGCGGGACGAGTTCGGCGGCGAGGTGCCCGGCCGGCTCGAAGACCTCGTCAAGCTGCCGGGCGTGGGGCGCAAGACCGCCTTCGTCGTCCTCGGCAATGCCTTCGGGCGGCCCGGGATCACCGTGGACACCCACTTCCAGCGGCTCGTGCGCCGTTGGCAGTGGACCGACGAGACCGACCCGGACAAGATCGAGGCGGCCGTCGGCGCGCTCTTCCCGAAGAGCGAGTGGACGATGCTGTCCCACCATGTGATCTTCCACGGCCGCCGTATCTGCCACGCCAGGAAGCCCGCCTGCGGCGCCTGCCCCATCGCGCCGCTCTGCCCGGCGTACGGCGAGGGCGAGACCGATCCGGAGAAGGCGAAGAAGCTCCTGAAGTACGAGAAGGGCGGCTTCCCCGGCCAGCGGCTCAAGCCCCCGCAGTCGTATCTGGACGCCGGCGGCATCCCCGCACCCCCACTGGGTGCCGGATGACGGAACGAACACGGCACCGACAGGCGTTGGGAACAGCAGAACGGGGGTGGCGATGACGCACGCGAGTGACACGCAGGGCGGGCCGGTGACGCTCAGCAAGGACGGTCTGCCCGACTGGCTGGCCCCGGTCGTGCATGCCGCCGAGACGGTGGAGCCGCTCCAGCTGAGCCGCTTCCTGCCGCCGGCGGACGGGGCGGGGCGCCAGTCGGCCGTCCTCATCCTCTTCGGCGAGGGGGAGCGTGGTCCCGAGCTGCTGCTGATGGAGCGCGCCAGCTCCCTCAGATCGCATGCCGGGCAGCCCTCCTTCCCCGGTGGCGCCCTCGACCCCGAGGACGGCGATCCGAAGGGGGACGGGCCGCTGCGGGCCGCCCTGCGCGAGGCCGAGGAGGAGACCGGGCTCGACCCGAGCGGCGTCCAGCTCTTCGGCGTGCTGCCCAAGCTGTACATCCCGGTGAGCAGCTTCGTGGTGACCCCGGTCCTGGGCTGGTGGCGCCGTCCGACACCGGTCGGCGTCGTCGACCCCGCCGAGACGGCCAGAGTCTTCACGGTCCCCGTGGCGGATCTCACGGACCCCGCCAACCGCGCCACCACCGTGCACCCCAGCGGCCACAGAGGTCCGGCATTTCTGGTCGAATCGGCACTCGTCTGGGGTTTCACGGCCGGTGTGATCGACAAGATCCTGCATTACTCCGGCTGGGAGCGTCCCTGGGACCGCGGGAAGCAGGTCCCGCTCGACTGGCGCTCATGACAGGGTGGCCCCCGTGCTGTGTTTTTCCGGGGGGCGACCCCTGGACCCCCGGCCGGACGATCGCGACCGGAAAGTGATGAGGCGAGGCTTGAAGCAGTGAACGTGCTGGACATCCTGTTGCTGGTCGCCGCCGTGTGGTTCGCGATCGTCGGCTATCGCCAGGGCTTCGTCGTAGGCATCCTGTCGGTGATCGGCTTCCTGGGCGGCGGCCTCGTCGCCGTCTACCTGCTCCCGCTGATCTGGGGCTGGGCGACCGACGACACCGAGGTGAGTACGACCGCCGCCGTGGTCGCCGTGATCGTCGTGATCGTCTGTGCCTCGGTCGGACAGGCCCTGACCACCCATCTGGGCAACAAACTGCGCCGGTACATCACCTGGTCCCCGGCCCGCGCCCTGGACGCGACGGGCGGCGCCCTGGTGAATGTGGTGGCGATGCTCCTCGTGGCCTGGCTGATCGGCTCCGCCCTCGCCGGTACGACGCTGCCGACGCTCGGCAAGGAGGTCCGCAACTCCAAGGTGCTGCTCGGGGTGTCCCGCGCGCTGCCCACCCAGGCGAACACCTGGTTCGCCGACTTCTCCTCGGTGCTCGCGCAGAACGGCTTCCCGCAGGTCTTCAGCCCCTTCGCCAACGAGCCCATCACCGAGGTGCAGCCGCCCGACCCGGCGCTCGCCCGCAGCCCCGTCGCCACCCGCGCCCAGAGGTCCATCGTCAAGGTGATGGGTACCGCGCAGAGTTGCGGCAAGGTGCTCGAAGGCACCGGCTTCGTCTTCAGCGACCGCCGTGTGATGACCAACGCGCACGTCGTCGGCGGGGTCGACGAGCCCACCGTGCAGATCGGCGGCGAGGGCAAGAAGTACGACGCCACGGTCGTCCTGTACGACTGGGAGCGCGACATCGCCGTACTCGACGTGCCCAACCTCCACGCGCCCGTGCTGCAGTTCAGCCGGCAGGACGCGACGAGCGGCAGCAGCGCGATCGTCGCCGGCTTCCCGCAGAACGGCGCGTACAACGTCCAGCCCGCGCGCGTACGCGGTCGCATCACGGCCAACGGCCCGGACATCTACCACCGCAAGACGGTGCGCCGAGACGTCTACTCGCTCTACGCGACCGTCCGCCAGGGCAACTCCGGCGGCCCGCTGCTCACACCCGAAGGCAAGGTGTACGGCGTGGTCTTCGCGAAGTCGCTCGACGATGCCAACACCGGATACGCGCTCACCGCGGACGAGGTCGCGGAGGACGTCGCCAAGGGGCGTACCGCCAACCAGCAGGTGGACAGCGACAGCTGCGCGCTCTGAGCCCGCCCCCGCGGGGGCGGGCCGTCGCTCAGCCGCGCGGGTGGCGCAGTCGTACCGAGACCCAGCGGGCCCGGCGGCGCAGGATGTGCGGAATACCCACGCGGGGGTCCGCGCCCGGCATCTGCGGGGTACCCCTCCGATGGGAGCTCAGGCCCGTGGCCGAGCGGCGATTGCGTGCTGCGTCACTGTAGTCGTGCGTCCAGCCCATACCCCGACGTCTGCCCCCGCCCCAAGGTCCATAACCGCGCCCGGGGCCCTCAATTGGCCTATGCGCCAGGCAATTGGCCGTTCGAAGCACAGATGTTCCCGTTCGCATACCGGGCGCGTCCGCGCGGTCACTCCCGGCTGTCCGCGCGGGCGTGACGGCTGCCCCCGCGGGCCTGTGACGGCTTCCGCGCGCGGGGCCCGAGCGGCTTTGACGAGGCGTCGGGCGTCTGCTGACGGGTCGTCGGTCTACCCGGGTTGGGCGTCCCGGCCCGGTCACCTGTCCGGTTCGGGGTCCTTGAGCCAGTTGACCAGTTCGGTGGAGAACGCCACCGGGTCCTCCTCGTGCGGGAAGTGCCCGAGCCCGTCGAACAGCCGCCAGCGGTAGGGCGCTTCGACGTACTCCCCGGACCCCGCCGCGCTCCGCGTCCGCATCACCGGGTCGAGCGAGCCGTGCAGATGCAGCGTCGGCACCCGCACGGGCCGCTTCATACGCCGGTTGAACTGGATGCCGTCCGGGCGTGCCATGGACCGCACCATCCACCGGTACGGCTCGATCGAGCAGTGCGCCGTGGACGGGATGCACATGGCGCGGCGGTACGTCTCCACGGCCTCGTCGTCCGGCTGTCGCGGCCCGGACCAGTCCCGTACCAGACGGCCCACCAGGGCACCGTCGTCCGCGACGAGTTGACGTTCCGGGATCCAGGGGCGCTGGAATCCCCAGATGTAGGAGCCGGCCGCCGTCTGCTTGACGTCGGACAGCATCGCGGAACGCCAGCGCCGCGGGTGCGGCATGGACGACACGGCGAGCCGACGGACCAGCTTGGGCCGCATGACGGCCGCCGTCCACGCCAGGTACCCGCCCAGGTCGTGCCCGACGAGTGCGGCGTCGGGCTCGCCGAGGGACCGTACGACGCCGGTGATGTCGAGCGCGAGGTTCGCGGGGTCGTAACCGCGGGGCGTACGGTCGCTGCCCCCGACACCCCGCAGGTCCATGGCCACGGCCCGGAACCCGGCGTCGGCGAGCGCGGTCATCTGGTGCCGCCACGCCCACCAGAACTGGGGGAAGCCGTGCAGCAGCAGGACGAGCGGACCGTCCCCCAGTTCGGCGATGTGGAAGCGGGCGCCGTTCGCCGCGACGTCACGGTGGGTCACCTCGCGTCCGCCGGGCAGGCCGATGCGTACGGCGGAGGCGGGTTGCGCCGAAGGTGTGGCGGGGTCGGTCATGAGGATGAGCGTGCCACAGCCTCGACCGCGTCATCGACCCGCTCCGCGCGGGGGTGCGGCTTGGCGTTCTGCAGGACGCTCGCCGATTCCTTCATCGAGGCGGCGACCTTCTGCGGGCCCTGGCTCTTCTTGGCCTTCTTGGCGAAGACGACACCGATCAGCGCCAGTACGGCGGCGACCAGCACGTTCGCGGCGAACGACAGCAGGAAGCAGATCGCCAGGTTCCAGTTGCTCCAGGTCCGGATGCCGTAGGCGAGGGCGAAGTTCAGCATCGGCAGGGAGAAGATCAGCACCGCCCCGGCCACCGAGAACGCGCCGCCGCTGGTCGCGCCGCGCTTGACATCCCGCTTGAGCTGCGCCTTCGCCAGCGCGATCTCGTCGTGCACCAGGGCGGACATCTCGGTCGTCGCCGAGGCGAACAGCTGGCCGATGCTGCGTTCGGCGCCGACCGGGCTGCCGTCGGGTGCGCTCATCGCGTTCTCCCTTTTCTGCTGAGTCTGTGCGGTCCGGCTTCTGCTTCTGTTTGTACCGTCTGGTCAGATCATGCCGGACCGTCGTCTCCCGCGCCTGCCCCGCCCTTCACTTCGGCAAGCCTGCGGTGCTCGGCGGCCTTCCGCTCGTAGATCTCGGCCATCCGTAGGTGGTACGCCGGGTCGTCCTCCTCGTAGATGTCGGGGATGCCGTCGCGGTCGTCGTCGCGCTCCTCGACCTCGCACAGCGCGCGGTACTTGGCGTTGCGGATCTTCAGCAGCGCGGTGGCGAGGGCGGCGGCGATGACCGAGCCGACCAGTACGGCGGCCTTGATCTCGTCGGTGAGGGCCTCGTCGCCCTGGAAGGCGAGTTCGCCGATCAGGAGCGAGACGGTGAAGCCGATGCCGGCCAGGGTGGCGACGGCGGCGACGTCGGCCCAGGCCAGGTCCTCGTTGAGGGTCGCCCGGGTGAATCGCGCCGTCAGCCAGGTGCCGCCGAAGACGCCGACCGTCTTGCCGACGACGAGTCCGAGGACGACACCCAGCGTCTCCGGGCGGGTGAAGACGTCGCCCAGCGCGCTGCCGGACACCGCCACGCCCGCGCTGAACAGGGCGAACAGCGGCACCGCGAGCCCGGCGGACAGGGGACGTACGAGGTGTTCGATGTGCTCGCCGGGGGAGTGCTCCTCGCCCTCGCGCCGGTGGCAGCGCAGCATCAGGCCCATCGCGACGCCGGCGATCGTGGCGTGGACGCCGCTGTTGTACATCAGCCCCCAGATGACGAGGGCGAGCGGCACGTACACGTACCAGCCGCGTATGCCCTTGCGCAGCAGCAGCCAGAACACGGCGAGGCCGATGACCGCGCCGCCGAGCGCGGCGAGGTCGATGTCCTCGGTGAAGAAGACCGCGATGATCAGGATGGCGAACAGGTCGTCGACGACGGCGAGGGTCAGCAGGAAGGCCCGCAGGGCGGACGGCAGCGATGTCCCGATGACGGCGAGGACGGCGAGCGCGAAGGCGATGTCGGTGGCGGTCGGGACGGCCCATCCGTCGAGCGAGCCGCCGCCGAACGCGTTGGTGAGGGCGTAGACGAGCGCGGGCACGGCCATGCCGCAGACCGCGGCGACGACGGGCAGCAGCGCTGCCTTCGGGTCGCGCAGGTCGCCGGCCACCAGCTCGCGTTTCAGCTCGATGCCGGCGACGAAGAAGAACACGGCGAGCAGGCCGTCGGCCGCCCAGTGCTCGACGGACAGGTCGAGCCCGAGCGCGGCGGGGCCGAGGTGGAAGTGGGCGACGCTCGCGTAACTGTCCTGCAGCGGCGTGTTCGCCCAGATCAGTGCGGCGATCGTGGCGAGGAGCAGCAGGACGCCGCCGACGGTCTCGGTGCGCAGCGCGTCCGCGACGAAGGTCCGCTCGGGCAGGGACAGCCGGCCGAGGAACTTGCGGGCGGGGGTGCGGAGCGCGGTCACGGTGAGACCTCCGGTCGGTGGGCAGGACTGAGTACCTGCCGACCAGACTTCCCGGCACACCATGACGATCTTGTCGCGTCGTTGACGCTTTCCTCAGGTTACCTAGCAGGTGGCCGTTGCTGTACGACGATCCTCACATGAACCGCGAAAGGGGGCACTCGGCGCGGCTGGGGGAGAGCCGCGCCTGGTGCCCCCGAACGGACGGTGCCGGGTCGTCAGGGCTCGTCGTGAGTCCTTGTCGTCCGGCCGCTTCGCGAGTCCGCGTCGTCAGTCCGCGTCGTCAGTCCGCGTCGTCAGTCCTCGCTCGGCGCCGCCGGGAGCTTGGCCTGGATGAGGTCCATCACCGTGGAGTCCGTGAGGGTGGTGACGTCACCGAGCTCGCGGTTCTCGGCCACATCGCGCAGCAGTCGGCGCATGATCTTGCCGGACCGTGTCTTCGGCAGCTCCGCCACCGGAAGGATCCGCTTGGGCTTGGCGATCGGCCCGAGCGTGGAGCCCACGTGGTTGCGCAGGTCGGCGACGAGCCCCTCGTCGTCCGCGGAGGCCGAGCCCCGCAGGATCACGAAGGCCACGATCGCCTGCCCGGTCGTCTCGTCCGCGGCGCCGACGACCGCCGCCTCGGCGACCGACGGGTGCGAGACGAGAGCCGATTCGACCTCGGTCGTCGAGATGTTGTGCCCGGACACGAGCATGACGTCGTCGACCCGGCCGAGCAGCCAGATGTCCCCGTCCTCGTCCTTCTTGGCGCCGTCCCCGGCGAAGTACTTGCCCTCGAAACGCGACCAGTACGTGTCGATGAACCGCTGGTCGTCGCCCCAGATGGTGCGCAGCATCGACGGCCACGGCTCGGTCAGGACGAGGTAACCGCCGCCGCCGTTCGGTACTTCGTTGGCCTCGTCGTCGACGACCGTCGCCGCGATGCCCGGCAGCGCGCGCTGCGCGGAGCCCGGCTTGGTCTCGGTGACCCCGGGCAGCGGCGAGATCATCATCGCGCCGGTCTCCGTCTGCCACCAGGTGTCCACGATCGGGGTGCGGTCGCCGCCGATGTGCTTGCGGTACCAGACCCAGGCCTCGGGGTTGATCGGCTCGCCGACCGACCCCAGCACCCGCAGCGACGACAGGTCGAACTTCGCGGGGATGTCGTCGCCCCACTTCATGAACGTGCGGATGGCGGTGGGCGCCGTGTACAGGATCGTGACGCCGTACTTCTGGATGATCTCCCAGAAGCGCCCCTGGTGCGGGGTGTCGGGCGTGCCCTCGTACATGACCTGCGTCGCGCCGTTCGAGAGCGGGCCGTAGGTGATGTACGAGTGTCCGGTGACCCAGCCGATGTCGGCCGTGCACCAGTACACGTCGGTCTCGGGCTTGAGGTCGAAGACGGCATGGTGCGTGTACGACGCCTGGGTGAGGTAGCCGCCGGAGGTGTGCAGGATGCCCTTCGGCTTCCCCGTCGTCCCGGACGTGTAGAGGATGAAGAGCGGGTGCTCGGCGTCGAACGCCTCCGGGGTGTGCTCGGCGGACTGACGCTCGACGATCTCGTGCCACCACACGTCGCGGCCCTCGGTCCAGTCGACCTCCTGGCCCGTACGCCGGACGACCAGGACCTTGTCGACCCCGTCGACGCGGTTCACGGCCTCGTCGACGGCGGGCTTGAGCGCGGACGGCTTGCCGCGCCGGTAGCCGCCGTCGGAGGTGATGACCAGCTTGGCGTCGGCGTCCTTGATGCGGGTGGCGATGGCGTCCGCGGAGAATCCGCCGAAGACGACGGAGTGCGCGGCACCGATGCGGGCGCAGGCCAGCATCGCGACGACGGCCTCGGGGATCATCGGCAGGTAGACGGCGACCCGGTCGCCCTTGCCGACTCCCAGCTCGGTCAGGGCGTTCGCGGCCTTGGAGACCTCGTCCTTGAGCTCGGCGTAGGTGATGGCGCGGCCGTCGCCCGGCTCGCCCTCGAAGTGGATGGCCACGCGGTCGCCGTGTCCGGCCTCGACGTGCCGGTCCACGCAGTTGTACGCGACGTTGAGCTTGCCGTCCTTGAACCACTTGGCGAACGGCGGGTTCGACCAGTCCAGCGTCTCGGTCGGCTCGGTGGCCCAGGTCAGCCGGCGGGCCTGCTCGGCCCAGAAGCCGAGCCTGTCAGCCTTGGCCTGCTCATACGCCTCCGCGGTGACGTTGGCGTTCGCGGCCAGGTCGGCGGGCGGCGCGAACCTGCGCTCTTCCTTCAGCAGGTTGGCCAGGCTTTCGTTGCTCACGACATCTCCCTTTCCCAGGGTGTCCGTTGTGTCCCAGGCCACAGCTCATCAGACCGGGGGCCTCGATGACAAGGGCCGATCCCAAATTGGTTTAGACCTGTTGGATCGTGCTGGTCCGGGCAGCCGGCTCTCGCTGTGCGTCCCGGCCCTCGGGCACGTCCCGCACATCCCTCGTGCGGGCCGAAGAGAGCCGCACTCAGGGTCACGTACGGTCCGGCCGTCGGGTTCACCGGCCCAGCTTCCCCGCTACGGCCCCCGGAACGCACGAAGTGCCCCCCGACGCGCGGGAGGCACCCATGCGGTGCGCGGCCCCTTCGGACGGGGCCGCGCACCATCAGCCGGTCACGCCGGGTGGCGTGGTGCGGTCATGCCGGGTGGCGCAGATCCTCCGTCGCCCCGACGTGTTCGAACAGCTCGGCCCCGTCGCGATCGTCCAGCAGGTACGCCTGCGCCTCCCCGACGTGGAAGTACATCCCGTGCAGCTCGAGCGCGCCTTCCCGCAGGGCTCGTGCCACGGATTCGTGGGTCCGCAGGTGCTCCAGCTGCTGCACCACGTTGGTCAGGCAGAGCTGTTCCACCGCGTCGGCGGGTTCGCGTGCGGTGAACCGTGCTCCCGGGTGGTCCTCGGCGGCCATCCGCTCCAGGCTCGGGCGTCCGTGCCGCAGCCAGCGCTTGAGCGGGGTCAGCGCCCCTCCGGGCTCCGAGGCCAGCAGGGCCTGCATCGCCCCGCACCCGGAGTGCCCGCACACCGTGATGGACCGCACCTTCAGCACGTCCACCGCGTACTCGATCGCGGCGGCGACCGAGTCGTCGCCGCTCTCGTCCCCGGGCAGCGGCACGAGATTGCCCACGTTCCGTACGACGAAGAGGTCACCGGGGCCGCTGGAGGTGATCATCGACGTGACGAGCCGGGAGTCCGCGCAGGTGAGGAACAGCTGGGACGGCCGCTGCCCCTCCCGGGCCAGCCGGGCCAGCTCGCCCCGCACCAGAGGTGCGGTGTTGCGCTGGAACGCGCTGATGCCGCGCGCCAGTTGATGGCCGCTCGGTCCGGTGGCGCAGCCCTCCTCGTCCGCCGTGGCGCACGGTTCGCAGGCGGGCGTGGCCCGCGGGGCGGCGGACGGTTCGCAGTGGTGGTTGCGCCAGGGGGTCCAGGGCCGGCAGCGGCAGTGCGCGGAGCCCGCGGGCTCGGCGATCCTGGTCCCGGCCCGGCCTGTGAACTCGACCGTGCCGCCCCGCGCGACGTGCGAGTTCTGCCAGTCCTGCAGTGACTCGTATGCCGCGTGGTCCATGAAGGATCCGTCCAACTCGACCACGGTGTGAGCTCCTTGGGGGATGAGATGGAGGGCCCGGCTGAGCCGCGGCACCGCGAGGAACGTCAGCTGCCCCCGTACGCGTACGTGATGGACATCTCCCCTCTCCTCGTGCGTGATGCGGGTGCGGGCGAGGCGGTGCAGGGCGACGCCGACGGCCACGGAGACCCCCAGCGCCACGCCTTCGAGGACTCCGAGGAGGACGACGCCGAGGGTGGTGACGGCGTAGACCAGGACCTCGCGGTGGCGGGTCACCGTGCGAATGTGGTTCAGGGACACCATCTGGATGCCGACGGCCATCACCAGGGCGGCGAGCGACGCGAGGGGGATCAGCTCGAGGATCGGGACCATCAGCAGCGCGGCGATCACTACGAAAACGCCGTGCAGCATCGTGGAGTTCCGGCTCACGGCGCCGGCGTTCACGTTCGCGGAACTTCGTACGGCCACGCCGGCGACCGGCAGTCCGCCGAGCGCGCCGGAGGCGATGTTGGCGGCGCCCTGACCGAGCAGTTCGCGGTTCAGGTCGGAGCGGCCCACCCGGGTCTGCTGTGCGGGCCGGCCCGCGATCAGCTTGTCCACGGCGACGGCGCCGAGCAGCGACTGCACGCTGCACACCAGCGTGGTGGTGAGCACGGCGGCAGCGACGCCGAGCACCGGCCCGTCGGGCAGTCCGGCCAGTGCGTGGCTGCTCCATGACGGCAGGTCGACCTTGGGCAGGGTCAGGCCCGCGAGCGTGGCCGCGACGGTGGCTCCGGCGACGGCGACGAGCGCGGCGGGGATGGCGCGCAGGAGCTTCCCGGCCTGGCCGGGAATGCGCGGCCAGGTGAAGAGGAGTGCGAGGGTCAGCGCGCTCATCGTCACCGCGGCGGGTTGTACGTGCGCCAGCTGGTCGGGCAGCGCGCGGATGTTGTCGAGGACGGAGCTCTGCGGGGTGCCGCCCAGCACGATGTGCAGCTGGGCGACGGCGATGGTCACGCCGATGCCGGCGAGCATGCCGTGCACGATCGCGGGGCTGACGGCGAGCGCCGTGCGGGCTACCCGCAGACAGCCCAGGCCCAGTTGGGCGACTCCGGCGAGGACGGTGATGGCGCAGGTCGTCCGCCATCCGTAGCGGTGGATGAGCTCGGCGGTGACGACGGTGAGTCCGGCGGCGGGCCCGCTCACCTGGAGCGGTGAGCCGCCGAGCCGTCCGGCGACGATTCCTCCCACGGCCGCGGCGACGAGGCCGGCCTGGAGCGGCGCGCCGGTGGCGAGGGCGATGCCGAGGGACAGGGGCAGGGCGATCAGGAAGACGGAGATCGAGGCCGACAGGTCGGGCCCGGCGACATGGAATCGGCGGGGTGGGGTCGGTGGGGGGCTGTGGGGCTGGTGGGTGTGGGCGGGCCGAGTCGAGTCGGCGGCGCGGGTGGGGACGCAGGCGGACATGGTTCCCGTCTCCTCCGGGGCAGCGCGGTCGCGGAACGAGTGGACCCCCGTCCGAGGTGGCGGGGGTGGATCGCGGCCGTGGGTCACGGCGTGCAGCGGCGGGATTTTCAACGCTCGGTAAACGGATCGTAATGCAGAGTAAAGGATTCTTGCCGGAAATCGCAGCAAATGGGGCATTAATTCACCCGTGCGGGTGAAGTGGGCATTTCATCGGCTTGTCATATTTATTCCTTTCTCGGTCCCGTGCGACCTTGGCGGCGCTGTCGGCAGATCACTGCACATCACCACAGAACGCCCTGATCGGCGTTGCCCCGACCGAAGGAAGAAGGAGGGCGGAAGATGGCCGCCACTCAGAGGATCGCCGCGGGCGTGGCAGTCGCCGCGGCCTGCGCATCGGCGCTCGCAGGTTGCGGGACGGGCGCCACCGGTTCGAAGGAAGGCGCGCACGGCACCAAGGAGGGCGCGGGAGCCCCGGCGCCCAAGAGCGCGATCCGTCTGATCGGCGACGGGTCCACCGCGTTCACCGGTGCGCAGCCGCATCTGCCGAAGCCGAAGAAGTTGAAGCCGGGTGAGAAGCCTCCGCAGTTCGTGGTGTTCTCGTGGGACGGTGCCGGCGAGGACAGCCAGAAGCTCTTCTCGCACTTCCGCAAGATCTCCAAGGCCAACAACGCGACGATGACGTACTTCCTGAGCGGCTTGTACCTGCTGCCGGAGGACAAGCGCGATCTGTACAGGCCGCCGCAGCACTCGCCCGGCAGCTCGGAGATCGGCTTCAACGACGAGCAGGGCATCAAGGACACCGTGACGCAGCTGCGCGGGGCGTGGCTGGAGGGCAATGAGATCGGCACGCACTTCAACGGCCACTTCTGCGGGACCGACGGCGGGGTCGGCGAGTGGTCGGTCGCGGACTGGAAGAGCGAGATCTCCCAGGCGAAGTCGTTCGTGAAGTCCTGGAAGACCAACACCGGCATGACGAAGGCGTCACCGCTGCCGTTCGACTACGACAAGGAGCTCATCGGCGCCCGGACGCCCTGCCTGGAAGGCAAGGAGAACTTCCGGAAGGCGGCCGGCCGGCTGGGCTTCCGCTACGACACCAGTGGCATCAACAACCAGGTCTGGCCCAAGAAGAAGGACGGCCTGTGGGACCTGTCGATGCAGCTGGTGCCCTTCCCCGGCCACAACTACGAGCAGCTGACCATGGACTACAACTTCATGGTCAGCCAGTCGGGAACCGAGACCCAGGGCGACCCCGACAAGCAGGAGTACTGGGGCGACCAGATGCGCGACGGACTGCTCAAGGGCTTCCAGCGCGCCTATGACGGCAACCGTGCGCCGCTGGTCATCGGCAACCACTTCGAGTCCTGGAACGGCGGCACCTACATGCGGGCCATCGACCAGGTCGTCGAGAGTGTCTGCACCAAGTCCGAGGTGCGCTGCGTCTCCTTCCGGCAGCTCGCCGACTGGCTCGACGCCCAGGACCCCGCCGCGCTCGACAAGCTCCGCGGACTCAAGGTCGGTGAGGCCCCGAAGCAGGGCTGGGCGTCCTTCCTCTCGGGCCGCCCCGCCCCGGCCCCGAAGGGTGTCCCCGGGGCGCCGGCCGTCAAGCCGTGACGGCGGCCTGATGGCCGCGGCTCACACGGTGGCCACCAGGCCCTCACCCAGCACGAACCCGGGGTCGACCTGCGCGGCCAGGTCGGCCCCGGTCTTCGCGTTGCCCCAACTCCCGGCGTTCTTCAGGTGGAAGTGCACCATCTGGTGCGTGTAGCGCTCCCAGTCGCGCAGGTCGTACGTGGCGTCGGCGGCGGTCTGCAACGTGCGCAGCGCACGGCGGTTGGGCTCCTCCAGGAGCTCGAACCGGGGCGGGCGGCCCTTCTCCATGGCACGCACCCAGTCCGAGTGCCCGACCGTGACCAGGAGGTCGTCACCGACCTCGGCGCGCAGGAAGTCGATGTCGTCCTGGCCCTGCACCTTGTTGCCCACGACCTTCAGGACCACGCCGAAGTCGCGTGCGTATTCCTTGTACTGGCGGTAGACGGAGACTCCCTTCCTGGTCGGCTCGGCGACCAGGAAGGTGATGTCGAAGCGGGTGAACAAGCCGGACGCGAAGGAGTCCGATCCCGCCGTCATGTCGACGACGGCGTACTCGCTGTGGCCGTCGACGAGATGATTCAGGCAGAGCTCCACTGCACCGGTCTTGGAGTGATAGCAGGCCACTCCCAGGTCGGCCTCGGTGAACGGGCCGGTGACCATCAAACGGACGGTGCCGCCGTCCAGTTCCACCGGACGCGCGCAGGCGTCGTAGACCGGATTGTTCTCGTTCAGCCGCAGCAGGCGCGAGCCCTCGCCGGGCGGGGTCGTCTTGATCATCGTCTCCACGGACGCGATGCGCTGGTTGGAGCCGCGGAGATAGTCCTTGATCACCGGCAGCCGCTCGCCCATGGCGGGCAGTGCCGCGGCTGTCGCCTCTTCGAGGCCCAGCGCGGCCCCCAGGTGCTGGTTGATGTCGGCGTCGATGGCGACGACCGGCGCCCCCGTGGCCGCGAGGTGGCGGATGAACAAAGAGGACAGGGTCGTCTTGCCGCTGCCGCCCTTCCCGACGAAAGCAATTTTCATGTTCACCAAGCGTAGTCGCACGATCGCCCTGAGTGTCAGGGTCACGTGAAGAAGACCACTCCTTCGTGGGGCGGGGGCCCGGGGTGCGTAGTGTCGTACTCATGAGTACGACAGGTGCGCACGCCGATCCGCTCGCGGCCCTGGGGTCCCTTCCCGGAGTGGCCGAATCCGTGGAGTCCGTCCGCAAAGCGGTGGACCGGGTCTACGGGCACCGGATCATGCGGCGCCGCAGCAACGAGATCACGTCCGAGGCGGCGCTGCGCGGCGCGCGCGGTTCCGCGGCACTGTCGGGCGCGGACTGGGCTCTCGAAGAGGTGCGCCGCCGCACCGACTTCAGCGCGGGCGACGAGGACCGTACGGTCGGTGCGGCCCTGCGGCTGACCGCGGAGGCGGGCCAACTCCTGTCCATCTGGCGGCAGTCGCCCCTGCGGGTGCTGGCCCGGCTGCACCTGGTGGCGGCTGCGGGCAAGGACGACGAGATCGGCCGCCCTCGGCAGGACGGCGAGCCGGTCGACGAGCCCCTGGTCGAGCTGACGCTGCCGGACGCGGACGAGGTGGCCGGCCGCCTCGAAGGGCTGTCCGAGCTGATCGTCGCGGGCGGTTCGGCCCCCGCGCTGGTGACCGCGGCGGTCGTCCACGGCGAACTGCTCGCGCTGCGCCCCTTCACCTCCCACAACGGCCTGGTGGCCCGCACGGCCGAGCGGATCGTCCTGGTGGGCAGCGGCCTCGACCCGAAGTCGATCTGCCCGGCGGAGGTGGGCCACGCCGAGCTCGGCCGCGCGGCCTATCTGACGGCCCTGGACGGATATGTCTCCGGAACCCCTGACGGCGTGGCGGCCTGGATCGCGCACTGCGGCAAGGCGGTCGTGCTGGGGGCCAGGGAGTCGACGGCGGTCTGCGAGGCGCTCCAGCGCGGGGCGGCGTGAGGCGGAAGACTGCCTGAACAGGGTTGCGGCGGTACGAGATCTCGTACCGCCGCTGGCATGCTCACCGGGTTACCAAGCGTCCTCGATATGTTGCCCATCAGGCCGGGAACTGTTGCCCGTCACCTGGTGCGGCTGGCCCGTAATCGACGGGTCGACGTCGCGTGGGTGCCTGGTGTTCATGCTCGGTCCGTGGGGCCTTGGTTGCGTTTAAAGGTGATCCTCTCGGATGTCCTTGGTCTCGCGGGCCGTTAACCCCTTTGTACTCCTGGTCCCGAGGAAGCGAAACCCCTGGCTCTACTTCTTTACTTTTAGGTTCAAACGGGTGTGAAACGGTCGTCAATGTGCCGTGCACGCACCTGTTTGACGGGACTACAGGGTTGTCGCGCGCCGTCGGCTCGCGTACCAGACGAGCCCCGCGGTGGCCGCCGCCGCGCCTATGGCGGCGGCCGCGACGAGTGCGGGCCGTGGCGGTACGGACAAGGAGGGCAGTCGCTGCTTCAGCAGGACGGGGCGGTGGAAGTCGAGGATCGGCCATGAGCGGGCGATCGCCTCGCGGCGCAGTGCGCGGTCGGGGTTCACCGCGTGGGGGTGGCCGACGGACTCCAGCATCGGCAGGTCGGTCGCCGAGTCGCTGTACGCGTAGCAGCGGTCCAGGTCGTATCCCTCGGAGGCGGCCAGCTCCTTTATCGCCTCCGCCTTCGTCGGTCCGTAGGCGTAGTACTCCACCTCGCCGGTGAAGCAGCCGTCGTCCCCGACGACCATGCGGGTGGCCACGACCCGGTCCGCGCCGAGCAACTCGCCGATCGGCTCGACGACCTCGGCTCCGGACGTGGACACGATCACCACGTCGCGCCCGGCGGTGTGGTGCTCCTCGATGAGGGACGCGGCCTCGTCGTAGATGATCGGGTCGATCAGGTCGTGCAGCGTCTCGGCGACGATCTCCTTGACCTGCTGGACGTTCCAGCCGCGGCACATCGCGGACAGGTACTTGCGCATCCGCTCCATCTGGTCGTGGTCGGCGCCGCCGGCGAGGAACACGAACTGGGCATATGCGGTACGCAACGCGGCCCTGCGGTTGATCAGCCCGCCTTGGTAGAAGGACTTGCTGAACGTGAGCGTGCTCGACTTCGCAATGACCGTCTTGTCCAGGTCAAAGAAGGCTGCTGTGCGAGGCAAGGAGTGGTTTTCCACGAGCCTGAGCATATGCGCCCACCATTCGGCGTAAGGTGGGGCGCGTGGGTTTGCCTGAGAGGGCTCTCGGGTACACCATGGAAGTCACGGATCGTTCGCGACCGTGCTAACCCGGTCCGACTCCTCCCCCCCCGAGTCGGCCGTGGGGACGACCCCCGCTCTCCCCCCCGGCGGGGGTCGTCGCATGTCCGGACGCATTTTCCCCCTCATTCGCACGGCCTCGGAGCCTCCTCGGCACCGCTCTGGCCGTGCTCTTCGCATGCCCATGATTCGTCACTGTGCGTAGCTGTGAGACTGCTCTGCGGAAGTCGCACAGGGGTCACCGGTATGGGTGAACGCGATATTCACAACCACTGAGTTGTCCACAGTTTTCGACCAAGATCCACATGATTTCCGGGCGCGCATCACTGTGATTCCAACGCGCTCCGCTCGCGGCGAGTTCATGGCCGGTTCCGATTGTGGTGCGCGTATGGCCGGTTCGTATCGGCGGTTCATATGGAGGCCGGTTGCCGGTTCTTCACACGAGCGGGATTCGCGGGGTCGCAGCGGACCCCGCGGCGCAAGCAGCGAAGGGGGCTGGAGATCGTGGTGGGAGCCATCACACATGACCGGCCGCCCGCCGCCGAGGGGCGGCAGGGCGGACCGTTGATCGTCACGGAGGACGCCGAACTGCTGGACGACCTGCTGCGGCTGTGCGCGGCGGCAGGCGCCAGACCGGAGGTCCATCACGGAGTTCCGGAGCGACGGGGCGCCTGGGAGGCGGCGCCTCTCGTGCTCGTCGGCGACGACGCCGCGCGGCGTGTGCGCGGGGCCGCGCGGCGGCGGGGAGTGGTGCTGGTCGGTCGGGATCAGGACGACTCCGGGGTCTGGCGGCGGGCCGTGGAGATCGGTGCCGACCACGTCCTGATGCTGCCGGATGGCGAACAATGGCTGGTCGATCGCATCGCCGACGTGGCCGAAGGAGTGGGTCCGCCCGCCCTCACCGTCGGCGTGCTCGGTGGTCGCGGCGGTGCCGGGGCGTCCACGCTGGCGTGCGCGCTCGCCGTCACCTCGGCGCGGGAGGGCAGGCGCACCCTGCTCGTCGACGCGGATCCGCTGGGCGGCGGACTCGACGTACTCCTCGGAGGAGAGGCGGCCGAAGGCCTGCGCTGGCCGGCGTTCGCCGCGTCCCACGGCCGGGTCGGCGGCGGCGCTCTGGAGGAGTCCCTGCCCGAAGTGCACGCGCTGCGCGTCCTGAGCTGGGACCGCGGTGACTCGGTCGCCATCCCGCCTCAAGCCGTCCGAGCGGTCCTGGCCGCCGCCCGACGGCGCGGCGGCACCGTCGTCGTCGACCTGCCGCGACGTGTCGACGAGGGCGTCGCCGAGGCCCTCGCCCAGATCGATCTGGGACTCATGGTGGTCCCCGCCGACCTGCGCGGGATCGCGGCGGCCGCGCGGGTGGCGGCGGCGGTGGGCATGATCCTGCGCGATCTGCGGGTCGCGGTGCGCGGGCCCTACGCGCCGGGCCTCGACGACCGGGAGGTCGCGCGACTGCTCGGCCTGCCCCTGGTGGGAGAAGTGCCCGCCGAATCCATGGCGTTGGACGGCGGAGCGCCGCCCGGCGGAGCGGCGCGGGGGCCGCTCGCCCGGTTCTGCACCGCCCTGTGGCAGCGGCTTCCGGCAGAGGGAGGGGGCGTATGAGCTGGGACCCCACGGCGGGCACCGACTGCGGCGCCGGACTGCTGGACGGCGTTCGCCGATGGCTCGCCGAGAGCGGCTCCGAGCCCACACCCGCGCGGGTGGCCCAGGCACTGCGGGAACAGGGCCGCGTGCTCGGGGACGCCGAAGTCCTCGGCGCGGCGGAGCGATTGCGATCCGAACTGGTCGGCAGCGGCCCGCTGGAACCGCTGCTCGCCGACCCCTCGGTGACCGACGTACTGGTGTCGGCCCCGGACCGGGTGTGGGTGGACCGGGGCGGCGGCCTGGAACTGACCGGCGTCTCCTTCACGGACGCGGCGGCCGTCCGGCGCCTCGCGCAACGCCTCGCGGCCGTCGCCGGACGCCGGCTCGACGACGCACGCCCCTGGGTGGACGCGCGGCTGCCCGACGGCACCCGCCTGCACGCGGTGCTGCCGCCGGTCGCCGTGGGCTCCACCTGCCTGTCCCTGCGGGTCGTCCGGCCGCGCGCGTTCACACTCGACGAACTGGTCGCCGCGGGCACCGTGCCGCCCGGCGGGGACCGGGTGCTGAGAGCGCTGCTCGACGCCCGACTGTCCTTCCTCGTCAGCGGGGGCACGGGCTCGGGAAAGACGACCTTGCTGAGCGCGCTGCTGGGTCTGGTCGGTCCCGGTGAACGGATCGTGCTCGCCGAGGACTCGGCGGAACTGCGCCCCGAGCACCCTCATGTGGTGCGCCTGGAGGGGCGCCCCGCCAACCAGGAGGGCGCCGGTCTCGTCGAGCTCCACGACCTCGTCCGTCAGGCACTGCGGATGAGACCGGACCGGCTCGTCGTCGGGGAGGTCCGCGGGCCCGAGGTCGTCTCGCTGCTGGCCGCGCTCAACACCGGTCACGAAGGCGGCTGCGGCACCGTGCACGCGAACGCGGCGGCGCAGGTCCCGGCCCGGCTGGAGGCGCTGGGCACGGCCGCCGGACTCGACCGAGCCGCCCTGCACAGCCAGTTGGCGGCGGCGCTGTCCGTGGTCCTGCACCTGGTACGGGACCGTGCCGGGCGGCGGCGCATCGCCGAGGTGCATGTGCTGGAGCGCGACGTGTCCGGGCTGGTGGTGACGGTACCGGCGCTGAGGTGGGGCCAGGACGCCTTCGTGTACGAGCGGGGATGGGAGCGGCTGAAGGGGCTGCTCCGCGACGGGACGCAGGGGAGCGGGTCGTGGTGACGGACATCGGTACGACGACGGTGGTGGTGGCCGTGGCGTGTGCCGGGGCGGCGGTCTGGTTGACGGGCGTCGGGGATGCGGCGGCGCGCAGGGCGTCGCTGCTGTGCCCGGGCGGGGGAGTGGTGGCACACGGCCCACCGCCGTGGGCGAAGGCGGTCACCGGATGGCGTCGGCTTCGAGCGCGACTGCGGGCCGAAGTGTGGGCGCCGGCCGCCGGATCGGTGATCGCTCTGCTGGGCGCGTCCGTCGTGCCGCTGTTTCTCGGAGCGGTCGCCGTGCCCCTGCTTCGACGGGTGCGGCGCTCCGCCGAGGCGAGGCAGGAGCGGGACCGGCGCGTCGACGCGGTCATCGCGCTGTGCGGTGCTCTTGCCGGTGAGGTGCGGGCGGGATGCCAGCCGGGGGAGGCACTGCTGCGGGCCGCACACGACTCGGGCGGGCTCGGCGAGGCACAGCCGGCCGTGCTGGCCGCCGCACGGTTCGGCGGAGACGTCCCCGCCGCGCTCACCGAGGCGGCGCGGCAGCCCGGTGCGGAGGGACTGGTGGGGCTGGCCGCGTGCTGGCGGGTGGCCGTGGACCGGGGCGCGGGGCTCGCGGCGGGGCTCGACAGGCTGGAGGGAGCGTTGCGTGCAGAACGCGATGAAAGAGCCGATCTCCGTGCCCAGTTGGCCGGACCGCGTTCCACGGCCGCGATGCTGGCCGCCCTGCCCGTCCTGGGCCTGCTGCTCGGCACCGCGCTGGGCGCCGACCCGCTGCACGTGCTGCTGCACACGGGCCCTGGACTCGGCTGTCTGCTCGTCGGCGGGGCGCTGGAGGGGGCCGGACTGTGGTGGGCGCTGAGGATCGTGAGAGGGGCGGAGAACGCATGATCGCGGACGTTGTCCACAGGCTGGGGGCAATGATGTGCGGGGCGCTGGCGCTCGGCTGGTCGGCCCATGCCCTCCACGCGGCACGCCACGAACGGAGAGTGCGCCGGAGACTCATCGCGCTGGCGAACTCGCGGGCAGCGCCCGTCCGACGGCGCCTCGTGAGGCCGCGTGGCGGACGGCGATGGGTGCCCGTGGTGGGCGCGGTGTGCGCCGGCTGGGTGCTGATCGGGGGCCTCGCCGGGGCGGCGATCGGGCTGGCCGCCGGATGCGCGGCCCGGCAGTGGCTGCGGCGCCGGCGGGCCGAGCCCGTGGAGGAGTACGACAGGGCGCATGCCGCCCGGCAACTCCCCTTGGCAGCGGACCTGGTGGCGGCCTGTATCGCGGCCGGTGCCGGCCCCGTGGTGGCGGCTCGCGCCGTGGGTGAGGCCCTGGGCGGGCCAGTCGGGGACCGTCTCGCACGGGGCGCGGCAGAAGTGCGGCTCGGAGGCGAACCGGCGCAGGCGTGGGCCAAGTTGGCGTCGATGCCGGGTGCTCCGGGCTTGGCGCGACTGCTGGAGCGGGCGGGCGACTCGGGTGTCCCGGCGGCGGCGCCGGTGGGACGGCTGGCCGCGGAGGCCCGCGCCGAGCGGGGGCGTGCGGCGACGGCCCGGGCACGAAGAGCGGCCGTCATGGTCACCGCACCCGTCGGCCTGTGCTTTCTGCCCGCGTTCCTCGCCATCGGAGTGCTGCCCGTGGTGATCGGGCTGGCCGGCGGGTTGCTGCACGGAGGAGGTGGGTGACGGGCGACGCGGTCGCCGAGCGGATTCGGTGGAAGGCGTGCGCGGCGGACACGGCGCACGGAAGGCGAACAACGAGACGGGAAGACACGGGGGTTGTGATGCGCAGGACAGTACGAGGTCTCGTACGAGGACCGGCACGGATGCGGGTGTGGATGCTCCGGCTGGTGCGCCGGGACACGGGAATGGTCACTTCCGAGTACGCGGTGGGGATCATCGCCGCCGTGGCCTTCGCGGCCGTGCTCTACAAGGTGGTGACGAGCGGGCAGGTCAGTGAGGAGCTGCAGGGCATCGTGGGGCGGGCGCTCGATGTCCGGATGTGAGGTGGCCGCACGTGGGGTCGCGGGGGACGACGGTTCGGCTCCGCGCCGGGCGGTTGCCGGGGACGAGGGTCTGGGCCCGCCCCACGCGGGCGTCGGGCGGCTGGACCTGGTCCCGGCCCGAGTAGGCGCCGGGCGTCGAGGTCCGGCCCCGCCCCGAGCGGGCGTCCAATGCGAAGGCCCTGGACAGCGGGGGGACCGGGGGTTCGTGACCGCCGAGGCCGCGGTGGTGCTGCCCTCGCTGGTGCTCGTCGGGATGTCCCTGGTCTGGGCCCTGTTGGCCGCGTCCGCGCAGATCCAGTGCGTGGACGCGGCGAGGGCGGGCGCCCGCGCGGCGGCCCGCCAGGACGCTCCGGACGCGGTGCTGGCGACGGCCCGACAAGCGGCGCCACGCGGCGCGAAAGTCGTGGTGCACCGCGAGGACGACCTGGTCCGGGTGACGGTGACCGCCCGTACGCCGGGCCCGGGCGCGCTCTCCGTGGACCTGAGCGACGAGGCCGTGGCACTGGCCGAGGAGACGGTGACGGCGCCGGGGGTGACGGGCGGATGAAGGGACGAGGGCGCGGCCTGGCCGCGCGGGCGCTGCGGCTTCACCGGCACCCTCGGAGTCCGTCGAGCTCCTCGGGTCGGAAGGTGCGGGGCTCCTCGGGCTGGGCGGCGTGGGGTTCCTCGGGCCGGAAGGCGCTGGACTCCTCGGGTCGGGCGGTGTGGGGTTCCTCGGGCCGGGAGGTGTGGGGTTCCTCGGGTCGGAAGGTGCGGGGTTCCTCGGGCCGGGCGGCGCGGGATTCCTCGGGCCGGACGGCGCGGGGTGCCTCCGACGCCGGGTCGGCGACGGTCTGGACGGTCGGGGTGATCACCGCGCTGTGCGTCGTGTTCGGAGCGGTCCTGGCCATGGGGCACTCCGTCGTGGTCCGCCACCGTGCGGCCGGGGCCGCCGACCTGGCGGCGCTCGCAGCGGCCGACCACTGGATGGACGGCGGCACGGGGGCCTGCGCGCTGGCGGAGAGGGTGGCGAGAGCGCAGGGTGCCCGGCTGGTCCGTTGCGGGGTCGAGGGTGAGGTCTCGGACGTGACGGCGACGTCGGGCCGGGGACCGTTCGCCGCGGAGGTCAGAGCCAGGGCGGGCCCGGCCGCCTCGCCCGACCTCGGGCAGCCGCCCGGGCCGTCCGCTGGTCCGTCATCCGGGCCGGCCCGCGCGGCGGCCGCTCAGCCGTAGGTGGCCGCTCGACCGGCTGTAGCCCGTCGGCGGTCGGCTGCCGGTGGCCGGTGGCCGGTGGCCGGTGGCCCGTGGCCGGTGCCGGCCCGGCCCGCGGCGCCCCGTCGGCCGTGCGCCGGTTCAGCTCTCCGGTGCCGCCCGCAGCAGCTCCGTGAGGAGGCGTACGGCACCTCTCTTGTGCAAGGGGTCGTTCCCGTTGCCGCACTTGGGGGACTGGATGCAGGACGGGCAGCCGGCATCGCACTCGCAGGACGCGATGGCCTGCCGGGTGGCGTCGAGCCAGGCGCGGGCCGTGTGGAAGGCGCGCTCCGCGAATCCCGCGCCGCCGGGATGGCCGTCGTACACGAAGACCGTAGGCAGGAGCGTGTCCGGGTGGAGGGGGACGGAGACGCCGCCGATGTCCCAGCGGTCGCAGGTCGCGAAGAGCGGCAGCATGCCGATCGACGCGTGCTCGGCGGCGTGCAGGGCGCCGCCGAGGATCTCCGGATTGATGCGGGCCGCGTCCAGCTGGTCCTCGGTGACCGTCCACCAGACCGCGCGCGTACGGAGCGTGCGGGGAGGGAGGTCGAGTTTCGACTCGCCCAGCACTTCACCGGTGATGACGCGCCGTCTGAGGAAGGAGACGACCTGGTTGGTCACTTCGACGGAGCCGTAGCACAACCGGCCGTCGCCCCAGGGGATTTCGACGTCGGTCTCCAGGACGGAGATGGAGGTGGTGTCGCGGGCGACCGTCGAGTACGGCGGATTGGCCTCCTCGACCAGGGCCACGGAGTCGTCCAGGTCCAGTGTGCGCACCAGGTACGTACGGCCCTGGTGCAGGTGGACCGCGCCCTCGTGGACCGTCGTATGGGCGGCGCCGGCGTCGACCGTGCCCAGCAGCCGCCCGGTGCCCGCCTCGACGATCTGGACCGGGCTGCCGCCCTCGCCGCGGATGTCGGTCAGGTCCGCGGCCCGCTCCCGTCGGGTCCAGTGCCAGGCCTTCGTGCGTCGGCGGAGGAGTTTCGCGGCCTCCAGCTGTGGCAGCAGGTCCGCCGCGGCGGGCCCGAACAGTTCGAGGTCGTCCTCCGTGAGGGGGATCTCGGCGGCGGCGGCGCACAGGTGCGGGGCGAGGACGTACGGGTTGTCCGGGTCGAGGACGGTGGATTCCACCGGCTGGTCGAACAGGGCCTCGGGATGGTGGACGAGGAATGTGTCCAGCGGGTCGTCGCGGGCGACCAGCACGGCCAGCGCGCCCTGGCCGGAGCGTCCTGCCCGCCCCGCCTGCTGCCACAGCGACGCGCGGGTGCCTGGGTAGCCGGCGATGACGACGGCGTCGAGACCGGAGACATCGACGCCGAGTTCCAGGGCGGTGGTGGCGGCGAGCCCGAGGAGCTCGCCGGAGTGCAGGGCGCGTTCGAGGGCGCGGCGTTCCTCGGGGAGGTAGCCGCCGCGGTAGGCCGCGACACGCCGGGCGAGGGAGCGGTCGACCTCGGCGAGGCGTTCCTGGGCGATCACCGAGATCAGCTCGGCGCCACGCCGGGACCGTACGAAGGCGACCGAGCGCACGCCCTGCACGGTCAGGTCGGTCAGCAGGTCGGCGGTCTCGGCCGTGGCCGTCCGGCGGACCGGTGCGCCCTTCTCGCCGTGCAGCTCGGTGAGCGGGGGCTCCCACAGGGCGAAGACCAGTTCACCGCGGGGGGAGGCGTCGTCCGCGACCTCGACGACGGGCAGGCCCGTCAGCCGCCCCGCGGCCACCGACGGCTCGGCGGCGGTGGCGGAGGCCAGCAGGAAGACGGGAGAGGCGCCGTAGCGGGCACACAGGCGGCGCAGGCGGCGCAGCACCTGGGCGACGTGGGAGCCGAAGACTCCGCGGTAGGTGTGGCACTCGTCGATGACGACGTAGCGCAGGGCGCGCAGGAAGGAGGACCAGCGGGGATGGGGGGGCAATATCCCGCGGTGGAGCATGTCGGGGTTGGTCAGGACGTAGTTCGCGTACTGGCGCACCCACTCGCGTTCCTCGACGGGAGTGTCCCCGTCGTACACGGCTGGGCGTACGGCAGTGCCCAAACTTTGTGAAAGTTCCTTCACGGATCGACACTGGTCGGCGGCGAGGGCTTTCGTCGGCGCCAGGTACAGAGCGGTCGCGCCACGGCCGTTCGGGGCCTCCGAGCCGTCGAGCAGGGCCGTCAGGACGGGCGCGAGGTAGGCCAGGGACTTGCCCGAGGCCGTGCCGGTGGCGACGATCACCGACTCGCCGTCCAGGGCGTGCTCGGCGGCCCGTGCCTGATGGGCCCAGGGGTGTTCGATCCCCGCGGCCTGCACCGCGGCGATGACCTCCGAACGGATCCGGTCGGGCCAGACGGCATGCCGACCCTCGCGCGGGGGCAAGTGCTCCGTATGAGTGATGCGCGAAGCCCGGCTCGGCCCCGAGGCGAGCCGGTCCAGGACCGTGCCTGGCGAGGGGCGGGAAGCGGTGTCCGTCGAGGATCGATCGGATCGGTGATTCTTGGCCATCGGCACCGAGTGTGTCACTGGCGTGACGGACAATGGGCCTAAGGCGTCGTGCACGCCTGCCGGTAAGTGATTGAATGCCATCGCGGCTGGCGAACCGTCCCGGGGGCTCTGCCGAGGTGTCCCATGGGGCGACCGCTCGATAGCAAGGTGCTGGAGGATCCGTGGACCTGTCCCTGTCGACTCGCAATGTGTCTGGCCCTAACGGCGACCGCACGGTCGTCGAGGTCGGCGGCGAAATCGATGTATATACCGCGCCCAAGCTGCGCGAGCAGCTGGTCGAGCTGGTGAACGACGGCAGTTTCCACCTCGTCGTCGACATGGAGGGCGTGGACTTCCTCGACTCCACCGGCCTCGGCGTCCTGGTGGGCGGCCTGAAGCGTGTCCGGGCCCACGAGGGCTCACTGCGCCTGGTCTGCAACCAGGAGCGCATTCTGAAGATCTTCCGTATTACCGGTCTCACCAAGGTGTTCCCCATTCACACCTCGGTGGAGGAGGCGGTCAACGCCACCGACTGACCGCCGGTCTCCCCGGGACGCGCGCCCGGGTTCGCAGAAGCGGGGGTCCGGGCCCGCGGCCCGGCCCCCTGATGGCACGCCCGTAGTTCCGAGGGGGATGCATGGCCACCGTTGAACTCCGCTTCAGTGCGCTGCCCGAGCACGTCAGGACCGCCCGACTGGTGGCGGCAGCGGTGGCGCGCAGGGCCGGGGTGGACGAGGCCGTACTCGACGAGGTCAGGCTCGCCGTCGGCGAGGCCTGTTCTCGTGCCGTCGGACTGCACCAGAGCAGCGGTATCTCGGCGCCGGTGCGGGTGATGCTGATCGAGGACGAGAAGCAGTTCTCCATCGAGGTCGGTGACGAGGCTCCGCGGGCGCTGCCCGGCGGCGCGTCGTCCGGCGCCGCCCCCGGCGACGCGGAGGCCGAGGAGGACGAGATGGGCCTCGCGGTCATCAGCGGCCTCGTCGACGATCTGGAGGTTTCCGCCGGGGAGAACGGCGGACTGATCAGGATGAGCTGGCCGACCACGCCGCCCGCCACGCTCGCCTCCTGACCGCGCGCAGACCTCCTCGACCGCACGCGCAACACCCTGAAGGGCCCTGCTGAGCAGGGCCCTTCTGCATGCGCCGCCCCGCGCCCGCCTTTTCGTGAATGAATTCACGATCCCGTGCGCGATTATTTGATCAAGAGTCAACGCCTTTAGGGCATTACCTCTTTTGGGTTCCATGAACGCCCGTCGATCATTTGCTGAAGAGCATGTGAAGGCCAATTCCGTTTACCGCGCACTGTTTTGATCAGGTTCCGGTACCTACAATCCGTCCACATCTTGAGCTCAGCACAGGCGTCAAGGAGGACGAATGGCGGGGCTTTCTACCCCTCATCAGTTTGACCACCCCACAACCTTCGCAGCCGCAGTACTGACAGACGACAACCGGCTCATCGTCATGGTGATCGGCGCCGTCGCACTGGCAGCGCTCGTGGTCGCCGGAGTCCTGGTGCGCCAGGTGCTCGCGGCGGGCGAGGGCACCGACAGCATGAAGGAGATCGCGGCGGCGGTGCAGGAAGGCGCGAATGCCTACCTGGGCCGGCAGATGCGCACGCTCGGCGCATTCGCCGTCGTGGTGTTCTTCCTGCTCATGCTGCTACCCGCGGACGACTGGAATCAGCGCGCCGGCCGATCGATCTTCTTCTTGATCGGCGCGGCGTTCTCGGCGACCACCGGCTATATCGGTATGTGGCTCGCCGTACGGAGCAATGTCCGCGTGGCCGCTGCGGCAAGGGAAGCGACCCCGGCGGAGGGTGAGCCCGAAAAGGATCTCACCGCCGTCTCGCACAAAGCCATGAAGATCGCTTTCCGCACGGGCGGCGTCGTCGGCATGTTCACGGTGGGGCTCGGTCTGCTGGGCGCCTCCTGCGTGGTGCTGGTGTACGCGGCCGACGCGCCGAAGGTCCTGGAGGGCTTCGGTCTCGGTGCCGCGCTGATCGCCATGTTCATGCGTGTCGGAGGCGGCATCTTCACCAAGGCCGCCGACGTCGGCGCCGACCTGGTCGGCAAGGTCGAGCAGGGCATTCCGGAGGACGACCCGCGCAATGCCGCGACCATCGCCGACAACGTGGGCGACAACGTCGGAGACTGTGCGGGCATGGCGGCGGACCTCTTCGAGTCGTACGCCGTCACGCTCGTCGCCGCGCTGATCCTCGGCAAGGTGGCGTTCGGCGACTCCGGACTCGCGTTCCCGCTGATCGTGCCCGCCATCGGTGTGATCACGGCGATGATCGGCATCTTCGCGGTCGCGCCCCGGCGGTCCGACCGCAGCGGCATGTCCGCGATCAACCGTGGCTTCTTCATCTCCGCGGTGATCTCGCTGGCGCTGGTGGCCGTGGCCGTCTACGCCTACCTCCCGGCGAAGTACGCCGACCTGGACGGTGTCACCGACGCGGCGATCAAGGCCAAGGACGGAGACCCGCGGATCCTCGCGGTCGTCGCCGTGGCGATCGGCATTGTGCTGGCCGCGCTGATCCAGCAGCTGACCGGCTACTTCACGGAGACCAACCGCCGTCCGGTCCGGGACATCGGCAAGACGTCGCTGACCGGCCCGGCCACCGTCGTCCTCGCCGGTATCTCGGTGGGCCTCGAATCGGCCGTCTACACCGCCCTGCTGATCGGCCTCGGCGTCTACGGGGCCTTCCTGCTCGGCGGTACGTCGATCATGCTGGCCCTCTTCGCGGTCGCCCTGGCCGGCACCGGCCTGCTCACCACGGTCGGTGTCATCGTCGCCATGGACACCTTCGGTCCGGTGTCCGACAACGCGCAGGGCATCGCGGAGATGTCCGGCGACGTCAAGGGCGCGGGCGCACAGGTCCTCACCGACCTGGACGCCGTCGGCAACACCACGAAGGCCATCACCAAGGGCATCGCCATCGCCACCGCCGTCCTGGCCGCCTCGGCCCTCTTCGGCTCGTACCGGGACGCGATCGTCTCGGCCGCGAACGACGTGGGTGAGAAGGTCTCCGGCGCGGGTGCTCCGATGAACCTGATGATGGACATCTCGCAGCCCAACAACCTGGTGGGCCTGATCGCGGGCGCCGCGGTCGTCTTCCTCTTCTCCGGACTGGCGATCAACGCGGTCTCGCGGTCGGCGGGATCCGTGGTGTACGAGGTGCGGCGGCAGTTCCGCGAGCACCCCGGGATCATGGACTACACCGAGAAGCCCGAGTACGGGCGCGTCGTCGACATCTGCACCAAGGACGCGCTGCGCGAACTGGCCACGCCCGGCCTGCTCGCCGTGCTCACCCCGATCGCGATCGGGTTCACGCTCGGGGTCGGCGCGCTCGGCTCCTTCCTCGCGGGCGCCATCGGCACCGGCACGCTGATGGCGGTCTTCCTCGCCAACTCCGGCGGAGCGTGGGACAACGCGAAGAAGCTCGTCGAGGACGGTCACCACGGCGGCAAGGGCAGCGAGGCCCACGCCGCGACAGTGATCGGCGACACGGTCGGCGACCCCTTCAAGGACACCGCAGGCCCCGCGATCAACCCGCTGCTGAAGGTGATGAACCTGGTGTCGCTGCTGATCGCGCCGGCAGTCGTCAAGTTCTCGTACGGCGACGACAAGAACGTCGGGGTACGGGTGCTCATCGCCGTCCTCGCGCTCCTCGTGATCGTGGGCGCGGTGTACATCTCCAAGCGGCGCGGAATCGCCGTGGGTGACGAAGAGAACGCGGAACGGTCGAGCAAGTCGCCCGATCCCGCGGTGGTTTCGTAGCTCCCGCGTCCCACCCCGCACAGGCATGCGTTCGCGTGCCTGGTCAGGTGCGGGCCACAGGGCGGGCGGGCGGCGCGTCGGTACGCGCCGCCCGCCCGCCCTGTGCGTGTTCGCGCCCTCTTCGTGAGCCTTCTCTCGCATGGTGCAAAATGCATTATTGGCCCTCTTAGCGGACATTCGGACTGGGGTTGCCGGCCGTGTGGCGTGTATGTTCCGGGGCCGAGGGCCATGGAAGGGACCAATCCGGTGAACAAGAAGCTCACGGCCGCACTGTCCGGCGGTGCGGTACTGATACTGGCGCTGTCCGGATGCAGCAGCGACGACGGTGAGAACGACAAGCTGAACGCCTGGGCCAAGCAGGTCTGCGGCGCCGTGCAGCCGCAGGCCAAGAAGATCGAGGCCGCCAACGCCGCGATCCAGAAGGAGACCTCGGACAACAGCGCACCGGCGGACGTCAGGAAGACGGACTCGCAGGCCTTCCAGGACATGGCCGACGCCTACAAGGCGATCAGCGACGCGGTCGACAAGGCCGGCGCGCCGAACGTCGACGACGGCAAGACCAAGCAGACCAACGCCGTCAAGGAGCTCAACGACCTCTCCGCGGCGTACGTCGACCTGAAGAAGCAGGTCGGCGAGCTCGACACCAAGGACCAGGGCAAGTTCGCCGAGGGCCTCAAGGACATCGCGACGCAGCTCAACAAGCTGAGCAAGAGCGGCAACGACGCGCTGAAGAAGCTCGAGGAGGGCGACGTCGGCAAGGCGATGGCCCAGCAGCAGAGCTGCAAGTCCGCGTCCAGCGGCGCCACGGCGGCCGCCAAGAGCTGACCCCGGACGGCGATCGTTCGACTGACCGAAAGATGGCCCGGTACGCGCGCGCGTACCGGGCCATCGGCATGGGTCCGGGAGTCAGTCGGTGCCCGGGGCCGGCGGGGAGGCCTGGGGCGCCCCATCCTGGATGCCGCCGCCGGTGGACCGCGTCGTCGGCGCCGTAGGCCGCCGGCGACCGTCGGCACAGTACGCCGCCGCGGTCGTAGCCCACGCACCGTCCACAGCTGTCGGCGGGCACCGTCCACAGCCGTCGGCGTGGGCCGTCCACAGGAGTGCGTGCCGGGCGGCGTGAGCGGACACAATGGGAGGCGTGAGTAACACCAGCCTGTCACCGTTGCCCTCGTCCGACCGCGTCGATGTCGCCGCGCGGCTGCGGGACGCCCTGCTCGGCGCCTCCTTCACCGCCGACGGACTGCTCGACCTGCTCGGCGCCCCGGCGTACGCGGCGCTGGCCCGCAGCGAGACCGTCCCCGCACTCCGGGCGACCCGCGGGGACACGCCGCTGGAGACGCTCGTACGCCTCTTCCTGCTCCAGCAGCCGGTGCCGCACGCGCGCGTGACGGACGTGCTGCCGGTCGAGGAGTGTCTGGACAGCGGCTGGCTGACCCGGGTGGGCGCCGACGAGATCGCCGCCACCGTGGACGTCCGCCCGTACGGCGGCCCCGGCGGCGAGGACTGGTTCATCGTGTCCGACCTCGGGTGCGCCGTCGGCGGCGCGGGCGGCATCGGCAGCCGCGACGAAGGCGTCGTGCTCGGCGTCGGCGGGGCCTCCACCACGCTCGCCGGCATCACCGTCCGCATGCCGGTCGCCTCCGCGCTCGACCTCGGCACCGGTTCCGGGATCCAGGCCCTGCACGCGGCGCAGCACGCCACGCGTGTGACGGCCACCGACCTCAATCCCCGCGCGCTGCACATCACCGCGCTCACGCTCGCGCTGTCCGGTGCCCCGGCGGCCGATCTGCGGGAGGGCTCCCTCTTCGAACCGGTCGGCGACAAGACGTACGACCTGATCGTCTCGAACCCGCCCTTCGTGATCTCCCCCGGCGCCCGGCTCACCTACCGGGACGGCGGCATGGGCGGGGACGACCTGTGCCGCACGCTCGTTCAGCAGGTGGGCGACCGGCTGAACGAAGGGGGGTACGCCCAGTTCCTGGCCAACTGGCAGCACGTGGAGGGCGAGGACTGGCAGGACCGGCTGCGCTCCTGGGTGCCGCGTGGCTGCGACGCGTGGATCGTGCAGCGCGAGGTCCAGGACGTCACGCAGTACGCCGAGTTGTGGCTGCGGGACGCGGGCGACCACCGCGGCGACCCCGCCGAGTACCAGGCGCGGTACGACGCATGGCTGGACGAGTTCGAGGCGCGCAAGGTCAAGGCCGTCGGATTCGGATGGATCACGCTGCGCCGGACGTCGGCCGCCGCCCCCTCGGTCACGGTCGAGGAGTGGCCGCACCCCGTCGAGCAGCCGCTCGGCGAGACCGTGCGGGCGCACTTCGACCGCGTCGACTTCCTGCGCGCCCACGACGACGCGGCCCTGCTCGCGGGCCACTTCAGGCTGGTGGCGGAGGTCGTCCAGGAACAGGTCGGCCTGCCGGGCGCGGAGGACCCGGAGCACGTGGTGCTGCGTCAGCACCGCGGAATGCGCCGGGCCACCAAGGTGGACACGGTCGGCGCGGGCTTCGCGGGCGTCTGCGACGGCACGCTGAGCGCGGGCCGGATCCTCGACGCCATCGCGCAATTGGTCGGTGAGGACCCGGTGTTGCTGCGCGACCGGACGCCCGCGCAGATCCGGCTGCTGGTGGAGCAGGGATTCCTCGAGCCTGCCGTGTGAGGGACCGTCACCCCGGCGGCCGCCCGCGGCGCCGGGGACGGCGGAGGCGTAGTTCCTGAGACGTATTCGCACCTCTGAGCCGCATGTGCCCGTTCTGACGGGATTGGACAGGATTGGTCAGTAAAAGGGCTCCTGTCGGTGGCGCGTGCGAGGCTACCTTCAAGAGACGGATTCCACGCGTCCTCGGGGGAGGCGCGCTGTCTCGGGGGAGGCGTGATGGGGGATACGCCGGATCAGGGTGCGGGCCGGGTCATCAATGGCCGATATCGGCTGCTGCGGACGCTCGGCGCGGGCGGAATGGGGCGCGTATGGCTCGCGTACGACGAGGAGTTGGCCTGCGAGGTCTCCATGAAGGAGATCGCGCTGCCGGACGCCCCGGTGGACACGGCCGAGCCCGCGCAGCGCATCGCGCGGGCGCGCAGCGAGGCCCGGCACGCGGCACGCCTGCGCGGGCATCCCCATGTGGCCACCGTGCACGACGTGGTGGTGCACGAAGGCCTGCCGTGGATCGTCATGGAGTACGTGCCGGACGCGGTCGACCTCCAGGACGTCGTGCGGCGGGCGGGTCCCCTGTCGCCCGCGCAGGCCGCCCGGGTCGGGCTCGCCGTTCTCGACGCGCTGACCGCCGGACACCGGATCGGCATCCTGCACAGGGATGTGAAACCGGCCAACATCCTTCTGGCGCCCGACGCTTCGGGCGACCCCCACGCACGCGTGCTGCTCACCGACTACGGGATCGCGCTCCAACCGGAGTCCCGCGAGCCGCGGCTCACCGCCACGGCCGGCATCCTCGGCACACCCGGATACCTGGCTCCCGAGCGGGCCCGCGGCGAGCCGCCCACCCCGTCCGCCGACCTCTTCTCCCTGGGCGCCACGCTGTACGCCGCGGTCGAGGGCCGGGGTCCTTTCGACCGCCACGGCGAGTACGCCACGCTGACGGCCCTGCTCGCGGAGGAGCCCACCCCGCCGCTCCGGGCGGGTGAACTGACGCCCGTCCTCAACGGATTGCTCGTCAAGGACCCCGTGCGCAGGTCTTCGCCGGAGACGGTCGGGCGGGGGCTGGAGCGGGTGTTGCGCGGCTCGTCCGGCGCGGGGCCCGGTGCGTCTGCGGGGTGGGGAGCGACGCCCGGACAGGGGCCGGTGCCGGGTGAATTCGGGCCCGCTCCCGGGTCCTACGGCGGCGCGTATCCCGGCCATCCCGCCGGTCCGTACGCGGACCGGCCGAGCGGCCCGTACGGCGCCCCGGCGAGCGGCCCGTACGGGGTCCCGGCAGGAGGGCCGTACGAGGTCCCGGCGGGAGGGCCGACGCCGAACACCCCGGGCGTGCCACGCACCCCGGCCACCCCGCAGACCCCGGGGGTGCCACCGGCGCCGAACACCCCGCAGACGCCCGGCGACCCGGCCGTCCCCGTGGCGGGCCCGGCATCCGACACTCCCGCGGCGGGCGGCCCCGTCACACCGGGTGGTCCGCCGGGATTCGGCCACGGCGCCTCGTCGCCGTACGCCGCCTGGAACCCGCCGGCCCAGCAGCCCGCGTACGGCGGTTCCGGCAATCCCTACCTGGGCGGTGGTCCCGCCGCGCTGCCCGCCGCCCGACCGGGCCGCAAGAGGCCGGCCGGCGTGATCGCCCTTGTCGTGGCCGCCGTTCTCGTGATCGCCGGAAGCGCCTGGGCGGCCGTGTCGCTGAGCGGCGGCGACGGGGAGAAGGAGGGCGCCGTGGCGAAGAAGGGCCCGTCCTCCACGGCGAGCACGCCGCAGCCGACGGGCCCGGTGTACCCGTACGGAGAAGAGGCGGGCCTCACCGACCCGTTGAGGGCCGGTGACTGCGTGAAGGCGGTCTGGTCGGGCACCCCGTTCGAGTCGGTGCCGAACCTGGGCGTGGTGGACTGCGCCGAGGACTGGCCGGACGGCCAGGTCGTGGCCGTCGACACGGCCGGCGACTACGCCGACGCCCGGGCCGCGGGCGCGACCCGCTGCGAGCGGCAGACCCGGCCCGTGGCCACCGCCCTGCCCGACGCGGGCTCCTACGCCCTCGTGCCGACGAAGGCGGGCTTCACCGCGGCGGACGGAGGTACGGCATGTCTCGTACTCGGCAGGCATGTCCCCATCGGGGGCGAACTGGCGCGGTTCCGGGACCAGGACATGGACCTGTACGCCGCGCAGATGGCCGTGGGCGACTGCTGGACGTACGTCGACAAGGAGGGCGACAAGTTCTCGTCCCTCCTCACGGACTGTGCCCGGCCCCACACCGACCAGGTCGTCGGATTCGTCACCGCGCCCGAGGACATGGAGTACAAGAAGGGAATCGACAACGGCGGAAAGCTCTGCAGCAACAAATTCGAGTCGAGTTGGGCGCCGGGTCCGGAGCTGAAGACCTACGGATGGCTGGGCGACGAGGAGGACTGGAACGACGGGTTCACCACCATCGTGTGCACCGTGGGCCGCGCCGACGAGAAAAAGACGAGCGGAAAACTACCGACGCCGGGCACCGTCTGAGCGGGCCATGGGATGCCGGACGCCCTGCGTTCACCGTGGGTTCGCACGGGCGCTTCCGGGGCGTGCCAGCCTCCCGATCCGGAGCACCCGGGGGCGGAAGGACGATCTCATGGAAAGCGGACCGGCGATCTTCGTGGGGACGGTGTTCGCCCTGTTCGGAGGCGGACTGCTGGCCTGGACGACGGTCCGGGTGCGGCACGGCGAGCCCGTCGCCCACGGTGTGAACCGCGTCGCATCGGCGGCCCTCGCGAGCGTCGCCGGAACGGGTGCGCTGGCACTCGGGATGTGGTGTTTCACGCGCGCGTGAGCACACCGGTTCCGGTAACTGGGAGGTCACACTCCGGATAGGCCGGAAAGACCTGGTCGGCACTCCGGGCGGCAGGAATGGCGGTAGTCGGGTTACCGTTCGAGTGGCCGTTGCGGGCTTTTCCCGTTTGACACGGGGGCGGGATGTACCGTCACACTCCGCAGCGTCAGCACGACCCGACCCCCGGGAGCCAGAACCCGGGGAGCCCCCTCGCGTCGACCGGAGAGAAGAGCGAAGTTGTCCCCGACCAGCGACACCGCAAATGGCGGCCGCCGACTCGTCATCGTCGAGTCGCCTGCCAAGGCGAAGACGATCAAGGGCTACCTCGGCCCCGGCTATGTCGTCGAAGCGAGCGTCGGGCACATCCGTGACCTTCCCAACGGCGCCGCGGAGGTGCCCGAGAAGTACACCGGCGAGGTGCGCCGCCTCGGCGTGGACGTCGAGCACGACTTCCAGCCGATCTACGTGGTCAACGCTGACAAGAAGGCCCAGGTCAAGAAGCTCAAGGACCTGCTGAAGGACTCCGACGAACTCTTCCTCGCCACCGATGAGGACCGCGAGGGCGAAGCCATCGCGTGGCACCTCCTCGAGGTCCTGAAGCCCAAGGTCCCGGTCAAGCGCATGGTGTTCCACGAGATCACCAAGGACGCGATCCGCGAGGCCGTCGCCAACCCGCGCGACCTGAACAAGCGCATGGTCGACGCCCAGGAGACCCGCCGCATCCTCGACCGCCTCTACGGCTACGAGGTCTCGCCCGTCCTGTGGAAGAAGGTCATGCCGCGGCTGTCGGCGGGCCGCGTCCAGTCCGTGGCGACCCGGCTCGTCGTCGAGCGGGAGCGCGAGCGCATCGCCTTCCGCTCCGCCGAGTACTGGGACCTGACCGGCACCTTCGGCACCGGCCGGGCCGGCGACCCGAGCGACCCGTCCACCCTCGTCGCCCGTCTCGCGACGGTCGACGGCAAGCGCGTCGCCCAGGGCCGCGACTTCGACTCGCTGGGGCAGCTCAAGAGCGCGAACACGCTCCACCTCGACGAGGCGAACGCCCGCGCGCTCGCCGCCGCCCTGGAGAACACCGACTTCTCGGTCCGCTCGGTCGAGTCCAAGCCGTACCGCCGCTCGCCGTACGCGCCGTTCCGTACGACGACGCTCCAGCAGGAGGCCTCGCGCAAGCTCGGCTTCGGGGCCAAGGCCACCATGCAGGTGGCGCAGAAGCTGTACGAGAACGGCTTCATCACCTACATGCGTACGGACTCCACGACCCTGTCCGACACGGCGGTCACCGCCGCCCGTGCGCAGGTCACGCAGCTGTACGGCGCCGACTACCTGCCGGCGCAGCCGCGTACGTACGCCGGGAAGGTCAAGAACGCGCAGGAGGCGCACGAGGCGATCCGCCCCTCGGGTGATCGTTTCCGCACGCCCGCCGAGACGGGGCTGACCGGCGACCAGTTCAAGCTGTACGAACTGATCTGGAAGCGCACCGTCGCCTCCCAGATGAAGGACGCCACCGGAAACAGCGTGACGGTGAAGATCGGCGGCACGGCCGCCGACGGCCGCGACGCCGAGTTCAGCGCGTCCGGCAAGACGATCACCTTCCACGGCTTCCTGAAGGCGTACGTCGAGGGCGCGGACGACCCGAACGCCGAGCTGGACGACCGCGAGCGCCGGCTGCCGCAGGTCAACCAGGGTGACCCGCTCTCCGCCGAGGAGATCACGGTCGACGGGCACGCCACCAAGCCCCCGGCCCGCTACACCGAGGCCAGCCTGGTCAAGGAGCTCGAAGAGCGCGAGATCGGCCGCCCGTCGACGTACGCGTCGATCATCGGCACCATCCTCGACCGCGGCTACGTCTTCAAGAAGGGCACGGCCCTGGTGCCGTCCTTCCTCTCCTTCGCCGTGGTCAACCTCCTGGAGAAGCACTTCGGGCGGCTCGTCGACTACGACTTCACCGCCAAGATGGAGGACGACCTCGACCGCATCGCGCGCGGCGAGGCCCAGGCCGTGCCGTGGCTGAAGCGCTTCTACTTCGGCGAGGGCGACGCGACGGGCGCCGCCGAGGCCGGGAACGGCGACGGCGACCACCTCGGCGGCCTCAAGGAACTCGTCACCGACCTGGGCGCCATCGATGCCCGCGAGGTGTCGTCCTTCCCGGTCGGCAACGACATCGTGCTGCGCGTCGGCCGCTACGGCCCGTACATCGAGCGCGGTGAGAAGGACGCCGAGAACCACCAGCGCGCCGATGTGCCCGAGGACCTGGCCCCCGACGAGCTGACGGTCGAGCTCGCGGAGGAGCTGCTCGCCAAGCCGAGCGGTGACTTCGAGCTGGGCGCCGACCCGGAGACCGGCCACCAGATCATCGCCAGGGACGGCCGCTACGGCCCGTACGTCACCGAGGTGCTCCCCGAGGGCACCCCGAAGACCGGCAAGAACGCCGTCAAGCCGCGTACGGCGTCGCTGTTCAAGTCGATGTCCCTCGACACGGTGACGCTGGAGGACGCCCTCCGGCTGATGTCCCTGCCGCGCGTCGTCGGCGCGGACGCCGAGGGCGTCGAGATCACCGCGCAGAACGGCCGCTACGGGCCGTATCTGAAGAAGGGCACGGACTCGCGCTCCCTGCAGTCCGAGGACCAGCTCTTCACGATCACGCTCGACGAGGCGCTGGAGATCTACTCCCAGCCCAAGCAGCGTGGCCGCGCGGCCGCCAAGCCGCCGCTGAAGGAGCTCGGCGAGGACCCGGTCAGCGGGAAGCCCGTCGTCGTCAAGGACGGCCGCTTCGGCCCCTACGTCACCGACGGCGAGACCAACGCGACCCTGCGTTCGGGCGACAGCGTCGAGGACATCACCCCGGAGCGCGGCTACGAGCTGCTCGCCGAGAAGCGCGCCAAGGGCCCGGCCAAGAAGACCGCGAAGAAGGCGCCCGCCAAGAAGGCGCCCGCCAAGAAGGCCCCGGCCAAGAAGACGGCGGCCAAGAAGACGACGGCTTCGAAGACGGCCGCCAAGAAGGCCCCGGCCAAGAAGACCGCCGCGAAGAAGACGGCGGCCTCCGAAGGCTGAGACCCGGGGGCTCGGGCTCCGGACACGCGTACGCCCCTACACCATCCGGTGTGGGGGCGGCCGTATGTTCGGGCACCCCTTCGGGGAGTCAGCGGGTCCGGATAGGCTTGCAGGATGACGCGAGCCGAGCAGCCAACGGCCCACCATCCCGCCCCCGACGACGCCCTGGTCGCGGACTCCCGCGAGCGCGCCGTCCGCGCGCTGCTGCGCCAGCCGCAGCTGAAGCGACTGTGGAGCGCGCACCTGGTGGGAGGTGTCGCGGACGCGCTGGCCCTGCTGGTGCTCGTCGTCCTGGTCCTCCAGGCGGCGATCAGCGAGGGCTCGTTCGGCGGTGGTTATCGCGGTGCCGCCCTCGCCGTGGCAGCCGTCTTCGGCGCCCGCATCCTCGCCACGCTGCTCTTCGGAGCCGTGCTCCTCGGGCCGCTCACCTCGCTGACCTCGCCGGACGGGCCGCTCGACCGGCGCTGGACCATGGTCGGCGCGGACGCGCTGCGGGCCGTGCTGCTCATCATCGCGCCGCTGTGGATCGACTGGACCCCGGAAGACGCGCTCGCCGTCCTCCTCGTCACCGCGTTCGTGACCGGGACCGCCGAGCGGTTCTGGACGGTGTGCCGGGAGAGCGCGGCCCCCGCCCTGCTGCCCGCACCGCCGCTGGAGGGCGCCTCGGTGCGCCCGCTGCCCGACCACATGGACGCGCTGCGGCGCCTGTCGCTGCGTACGGCGTTCCTGTCGGTGCCGCTCGCCGCCGCCACGCTCGTCGTCGCGTCGCTGGTCAACAACCTGCTGGGCGCCGGGATCGTCTGGTTCGACCAGCACCAGGCGGCGCTCGCCTCGTATGTCGCGGCCGGACTGTTCGCCGCGTCGCTGTCGGTGCTCACCTTCCTCGAACTGCCCGACGCGCGCACCCCGCGCGCGCGGTCACCCCTCGAAGGACTGCGCCGCCCCAAGACCGGCACCGGCGTCGACAAGGGCCGCACCGGGGCGATCCCGCTGCTCGTGATCGCCTGCGCCGCGGTCGCCGGGGCGATCTCCGCAGCCGTCGCCGTCTGCGTGCTGCACGCCAAGGACCTGGGCGGCGGCCCGGTGACGTACGGACTGCTCGTACTGGCCCTCACCGGAGGCGTCGTCGTCGGCATCCGTACGGCGCCGTCCGTGCTGCCGTCGCTGTCCCGGCGCAGGCTGCTCGCACTGGCCATCGCCTGCACCGGCGTCGCGCTGCTCGCCGCGGGCCTCGTCCCCGACGTCACCACCGTGCTGCTGCTCCTCGCCCTCGCGGGCGTCGGCGCCGGCATCGCCGCGAACACCGGGCACACCCTCCTCGACCAGGAGACCGAGGAGTACCGGCGCCCCCGCACCACCGAGCACCTGCACGCCGTCGTACGGGTCTTCGTGGCACTCGGCGCGCTGATGGCGCCCCTGGTGGCCGCGGGGATCGGCCCGCACCGCCTGGAGAACGGCAAGTTCGTGTTCGCGCACGGCGGCGCCGCCTTCACGCTGATGCTCGTCGGCGCCCTGCTGCTGCCCGTCGCCGTGGTGGTGCTCGCCAAGGTCGACGACCGCTCCGGAGTGCCGCTGCGGCACGACCTGCGTGACGCGCTGCGCGGCGGCGACGACCCGGCCCAGACGCCCGCCACGAGCGGGTTCTTCATCGCCCTGGAGGGCGGCGACGGAGCCGGCAAGTCCACCCAGGCGGAAGCGCTCGCCGAGTGGATCAGGTCCAAGGGCCACGAGGTCGTGGTCACCCGGGAGCCGGGCGCCACCCCGGTCGGCAAGCGGCTGCGCTCCATCCTGCTGGACGTGTCGTCGGCGGGCCTCTCGCACCGCGCCGAGGCCCTGCTGTACGCCGCCGACCGTGCGGAGCACGTCGACACCGTCGTGCGGCCGGCCCTGGCGCGCGGTGCCGTCGTCATCTCCGACCGGTACATCGACTCCTCGGTCGCCTACCAGGGCGCCGGCCGCGATCTGTCGCCGACGGAGGTCGCCCGCATCAACCGGTGGGCGACGAACGGACTCGTTCCGCATCTGACCGTCCTGCTGGACGTGTCGCCCGAGGCGGCCCGCGAGCGGTTCACCGAGGCGCCGGACCGGCTGGAGTCGGAGCCCGTCGAGTTCCACACGCGCGTGCGGTCCGGCTTCCTGACCCTCGCCGCCGCCGACCCGGGGCGCTACCTGGTCGTCGACGCCTCACAGGAGCCCGAGGCGGTCACCACCGTCGTCCGGCACCGGCTCGACATCATGCTGCCGCTGTCCGAGGCCGAGGTGAAGGCGCAGGAGGAGGCCCGCAAGGCGGCCGAGGAGGAAGCCCGGCGCAAGGCCGAGGAAGAGGCCGCCCGCAAGGCCGAGGAAGAGCGGCTGGAGCGCGAGCGCCAGGAGCAGCTCGCCAAGCTCCGGGCCGAGGAGGAGGAGCGCAAGCAGCGCGAGCTGGAGGAGGCGCAGCGGCGCGAGGCGGAGCGCCAGGCCGAGGAGGCCCGGCAGCGCGCCGAGGACGCGCGCCGTCGTGCCGAGGAGGAGCGGGCACGGCAGCTCGCCGAGGAGCAGGCCCGCGCCGCCGAGGAGGAGCGACTGCGCAGGCAGGCCGAGGAAGAGGCCCGGCTGAGGGCCGAGGCGGACGCGCGTCGGCTGGAGAAGCAGCGGAAGGCCGAGGAGGCCTTGCTGCGGGCCGAGGAGGCCCGGCGGGCGGCGACGCAGGCCGCGGCCACCTCGACGGCGGCGGCCGCTTCCGCGGAGGCTGCGGCCTCGTCCGTGGCTCCGACCGTCTCTCCCTCCGCCGCCCCGGAGACGTCGGCCGCGTCGTCGGGCACGCGCCCGGGAGCCGCTTCGGACAACGAGACGACGGTGCCCACCCCGGTGGTGACCCCGCCGAAGGCCTCGGACGGACCGCGGGACGACGAGACGACGGTGCTGGCGCCGGTGCGGGACGAGGAGGACCGGTCCGCCGGTTCGCGAGCCGAGTCCGGCTCCCGTCGGCGGGCCGGTTCCCGCTCCGACAACGAGGAGACGGCGAAGCTGCCGAAGCCGCCGGTGCCGCAGGGTGCCGCCGACGAGACGGCCGTACTGCCGCCGGTCACTCCCGGAGCGGCCGACGAGACCGCGGTGATTCCGCAGGTGGCTCCGGGTGCCGCCGACGAGACGGCGGTCCTGCCACCCGTACGGGAAGGGCGCGCCGGTACCCAGGCCGGGGACGCGACGGACCGGGTGCCGCCGGGATTCTTCCGGGACGAGCGGCCGGCCCCGCGGGCGGACGGCGCCGACGACCGCACGCGTGAGCTGCCCCAGGTCGACGAGGAGGGCGCCGCGCGCCGGCGGCCCCGCTCCGACTGGGCCGAGGAGACTCCGCTCGACGACCTCCCGACCCTGGCGGACGAGCTGCTCGGCCCGCGCGAGGACGAGGACCGGGACGAGGGACGGGGCGGCCGCCGCCGCTGACGGCCGGCGTCCGGCACCGGCCGGCGACCACTGCGGGACGGGCAGGGGAGTCCCTCCGACCCGCAGGGGGCGGATGACCGGTGGTGGCGCGAGCGCCGGCGCGGCACCCGCCGTGGTCGGCGGGACCGCATCCCGGCGCGGGTGAAGGCGGCGGGTGAGGCGGCAGCCCGGGACGATCCGTCCCGGGCGGGGCCGAATGTCAGTGGCGACCCGCACAATGGACGCGGCGAGGCAAAGTGCGACGAAAGGGCGGTGCCCCATGCCCGTGTGGGACGACCTGGTGGGCCAGGAGAAGGTGAGCGAGCAGCTCGCCGCCGCCGCCCGGGACGCCGACGCCCTCGTCACGGCGGCCGCCGCGGACGCTCCGGCTCCCGAGGCGTCCAAGATGACGCACGCATGGCTGTTCACGGGCCCGCCCGGCTCGGGCCGTTCCACGGCGGCCCGGGCGTTCGCGGCGGCGCTCCAGTGTGTGAGCCCCGACCGCGCGCTCGGCGGAGTCCCCGGCTGCGGTTTCTGCGACGGCTGCCACACGAGCCTGGTGGGCACCCACGCCGACGTGGAGATCGTCCGTACCGATCTCCTCTCCATCGGTGTGAAGGAGACCCGTGACCTGGTCCGCCGCGCCCAGATGTCGCCCGCAGGGGGGCGCTGGCAGGTCATCGTCCTGGAGGACGCGGACCGCCTCACGGAAGGCGCCGGCAATGTCCTGCTGAAGGCAGTCGAGGAGCCCGCTCCCCGCACGGTCTGGCTCTTGTGCGCCCCGTCCGTCGAGGACGTCCTGCCCACCATCCGCTCCCGCTGCCGCCTGCTCACCCTGCGCACCCCGCCGGTGGACGCGGTCGCCGACATCCTCGTGCGCCGTGACGGCATCGAGCCCGACGTGGCGGCCGCCGTCGCGCGCGCCACGCAGGGCCACATCGGACGGGCCCGCCGTCTCGCCACCGACGCGCGCGCGCGGGAGCGACGGGCCGCCGTCCTCAAGCTCCCGCTGCGGGTCGGCGACGTCGGCGGCTGCCTCAAGGCGGCCCAGGAGCTGATCGACACGGCCTCCGAGGACGCCAAGCAGCTCGCCGAGGAAGTCGACGTGAAGGAGACGGAGGAGCTGAAGGCCGCCCTCGGTGCGACCCAGGGCGGCCGCATGCCGCGCGGCACCGCCGGCGTCATGAAGGAGCTGGAGGACCGGCAGAAGCGGCGAAGAACGCGTACGCAGCGCGACAGCCTGGACCTGGCCCTCACCGACCTCACCGGGCTCTACCGCGACGTACTGGCGCTCCAGCTCGGCTCCCGTCTGGCTCTGGCCAACACGGAGGTGGCGGACACCCTGGAGCGGCTGGCCCGCGCCGGCACCCCGGAGTCCACGCTGCGCCGCATCGACGCGATCGCCGCGTGCCGGGAGGCCCTCGACCGCAATGTGGCTCCGCTGCTCGCGGTGGAGGCGATGACCATGGCGCTGCGCGCGGGCTGACGCCGCCCGGCGGGTGCGCCCCGGCCGTCGAAAGCGCAGGATGAGTTGACGGAGTCACTCGTACGAGGCTCAGTCGCCACTGAAGGTGATCAATCGATCGCTCAGGGTTAGGCTCGCGAGATGTACATGAGGCGCACTCATCGGTCGTCCCGGCCCCTCTTCGCGGGGGGCGTGCTGCTCGCCGCCACCGCGCTGCTCGTCTCCGGCTGCTCCTCCGGGAGTTCGTCGGCGGCGTCCACGACGAAGGTGACGGCGCTGGCCGCATTGCCGAGTTCTACGCCGTCCGGGCTGTCGAGGTACTACGACCAGAAGCTGAGCTGGCGCAGCTGCGGTGTGCCCGGCTTCGAGTGCGCCACGATGAAGGCACCGCTGGACTACGCGAAGCCGGACGCGGGCGACGTCAGGCTGGCGGTCGCCCGCAAGAAGGCCACCGGGCCGGGCGCACGGCTCGGTTCGCTTCAGGTCAACCCGGGCGGGCCGGGCGGTTCGGCCATCGACTACCTCCAGTCGTACGCCGGAATCGGTTACCCGGCGGACGTCCGCGCCCGCTACGACATGGTGGCCATGGACCCGCGTGGCGTGGCCCGCAGCGAGCCGGTCGAGTGCCTCACCGGACCTCAGATGGACGCGTTCACGCAGACGGACACGACCCCGGACGACAAGAAGGAGACCCAGCAGCTCGTCGACGCGTTCAAGAAGTTCGCGGAGGGGTGCGGGGCGCACTCCCCGGAGCTGCTGCGGCACGTGTCGACGGTGGACGCCGCCCGTGACATGGACATCCTGCGCGCGGTCCTGGGCGACAAGAAGCTGAACTACGTGGGCGCGTCGTACGGGACGTTCCTCGGCGCGACGTACGCGGGCCTCTACCCGGACCGGGTGGGGCGGATGGTCCTGGACGGCGCGATGGACCCGTCGATCGACGCACGCCGGCTGAACGAGGACCAGACGGCCGGGTTCGAGACGGCGTTCCAGTCGTTCGCGAAGGACTGTGCCCAGCACAGCGACTGTCCGCTGGGCGACGCGGGTACGAGCCCCGAGCAGATGGCCAAGAACCTGCAGGCGTTCTTCCAGGAGCTCGACAAGAAGCCCATCCCGACGGGCGATCCGGACGGCCGTAAGCTCGGCGAGGCGCTCGCGACGACCGGTGTGATCGCGGCGATGTACGACGAGGCGGCCTGGGAGCAGTTGCGCGAGGCGCTCGACTCGGCGATGAAGGACGACGACGGCGCGGGCCTGCTGGCCCTCGCCGACAGCTACTACGAGCGCGACGCGAACGGCAAGTACGCGAACCTGATGTTCGCCAACGCCGCCGTGAACTGCCTCGACCTCCCACCCGCCTTCGAGAGCCCCGACCAGGTGGATAAGGCCCTGCCCGCGTTCGAGAAGGCGTCCTCCGTGTTCGGCGAGGGGCTGGCCTGGGCGGCACTGAACTGCGGGTACTGGCCGGTGCGGGCCACCGGTGAGCCGCACCGCATCGAGGCGAAGGGCGCGCCCCCGATCCTGGTGGTCGGCACGACCCGGGACCCGGCGACGCCGTACCGCTGGGCCCAGTCCCTCGCCTCCCAGCTCTCCTCCGGGACCCTCCTCACGTACGTCGGCGACGGCCACACCGCCTACGGCCGCGGCAGCCAGTGCATCGACTCCGCGATCAACCGCTACCTGCTCGAAGGCACCCCTCCGGCCGACGGAAAACGCTGCTCGTAGCGCGGCGCACGCCCCCGCCGACCGCGCGCGGGGGCGTGTGCGGAGCACCCCCGGAAACTGTGTAGACTTACCGACGTTGCTGATCGCACCATAGTGCGGACAGCGCGCCGCCTTAGCTCAGATGGCCAGAGCAACGCACTCGTAATGCGTAGGTCTCGGGTTCGAATCCCGAAGGCGGCTCTTTCGAAGACCGGCTCGGACAGTGTCCGAGCCGGTCTTCTTCGTTCGGGGACGCGACCGTGGCGGACGGGGCGTCAGCGGTTGGCGTACAGCGTGTCCAGCTCGCCGGAGAGTGCGGCGCGTACCTGGCGGGTGGCCTCGTCGACCAGCACTTCGGGTTCGTCGGCGAGCAGTGCGGCCATCGTCTGCTCGGCCACGTCGCTCGCACGGATCTTCGGGGCGTCGATGGAGGACGCCAAGTCGGTGTCCACATAGCCGGCGTGCACGCCGATCACCAGCGTGCCCTGCTCGCGCAGTGCCATGCGGAAGGCGTTCGTCAGCGACCACTGGGCGGACTTGGAGGCCGCGTAACTCGGCAGACGTCTGTTGGCCACCCACGACGCCACGGAGAGCATGTTGACCAGTGCCCCTCCGCCGTGGGCGGCCAGAACGGGCGCGAAGGCCCGGGAGACGGCCCAGGTGCCGAGGTAGTTGACCTCCATCTCGCGCCTGGCGCCGTCGAGCGAGCCCTCGAGGAGGGACGGGCCGGCGGCGATCCCGGCGTTGTTGATGACGATGCTGACGTCGTCGGCCTCACGTGCGGCCGCGGCGACCTGCTCCTCGTCGGTGACGTCCAGCCGCAGCGGGGTGAGCGCGGGGTCCTGGACGGTCTCCGGATCGCGGACACCGGCGTACACCTTGGCGGCGCCGTGGGCGAGAAGCGCCCGGGCGAAGGCGGACCCGATGCCGCGGTTGGCCCCTGTGACAAGCGCTGCCGAACCCTTGATCTCCATGATCACCCTCCCTGCGCGGGTGGAGGACTCCGTCCTTACGACGCTAGACCCGGGACGGCGGCGCCTCCACTCGCGGGCCGGCCGTGCCCGTGCCGTCCGGTTCGGGCCGGCCGGCTCAGCCTGATGTGCCCGGGTCGGCGGCGGAGACCGGCAGGGTCTCCCCGCGGAAGAAGCCGGGGCGGATCCTCCGGTACGCGAGCATCAGGACGGCGCCGAGCAGAAGCGCGCCGATGCCGGTGACGAAGACCCCGCCGAGCCGCCAGTGCGGCGGGAACGGGAGGGTCCATGAGGTGCTGCCGTAGTCGGCCGCGGAGTACACCACGCAGGCGTCGACGAAGAAGTAGAGCAGCAGGACGCCGCCCAGTCCGGGCATGATCCCCTTCGTCCACAGGTCACGGGGGCTGCGACGCAGGACTCTGCGGTGGTACCAGACGCAGGCGAATCCGGTGAGCCCGTAGTAGAAGGCGATCATCAGGCCGACCGAGCCGATGGAGTCGGCGAGGACGTTCTTGCTCACCCGGGTCAGCAGGACGTAGAAGGCGATGGAGGCCATGCCCATGCCGACCGTGGACCAGGTCGGGGTGAGGAAGCGCGGGTGGATGCGGGCGAAGCGGTCCGGGACGGCCTTGTGCACGGCCATGGAGAGCGTGGTGCGCGCGGTCGGCAGGATCGTGGTCTGGGTGGAGGCCGCGGCCGAGGTGAGCACCATGAGGATCAGCAGTTTGGTGGCGGTCGCGCCCCAGGCGCCGGAGCCGAAGACCTCGGCGCCCAGGCTGGACAGGACGTCATCGGCGTGCGCGGGGTTGGCCAGGCCGATGCCCGTGTCGCCGGTCCCGGCGAAGGCCAGCGCGAACGTCGTGACCATGAGGTAGACCAGCAGCAGGATGACGGTGGAGAGGACGGCGGCGCGGCCCGGGGTGCGGTCGCGGTCGACGGTCTCCTCGTTGACGGACACCGCGGTGTCCCAGCCCCAGTAGATGAAGACGCCGGCGAGCACGCTGGTGGTCAGGGCGTCGACCGACTCGATCCGCGCGGGGTCGAACCACGACCAGGAGACCTCCGACGCGACACTCGGCGCGGTCCCCCCGTACACCTTGACCAGGGCGGTGACGGCGAGCAGCAGGAGCACCACGACCTCGACCGTCAGGAGCAGTTTCTGGAAGTCGGCCGAGACCTCGATGCCGATGTAGCAGATCAGTGTCATCACGGCGATCCAGGCGACGCCGACCACCGTGACCCAGAAGGTGTTCTCCGCCAGTCCCTGAGCCCCCACCAGCTGGAAGCCGTACGATCCGGCGATCTGCGCCAGATTGGCCATCACGATGATGTCGGCCGCGACGATGCCCCAGCCGCCCAGCCAGCCGGTACGGGGGCCGAAGGCCCGGGAGGCCCACGCGAACGCGGTGCCGCAGTCGGGGTGCGCGCGATTGAGCTCCTTGTAGCCGTAGGCGATCAGGAACATCGGGACGAACGCGAGGACGATCACGATCGGCGACCGGTAGCCGACGACGGCGACGATGACGCCGAGGGTGGCCGCGAGGCTGTAGGCGGGGGCGGTCGAGGCCAGGCCGATCACCGTGCTGGAGAAGAGGCCCAGTGCGCCGCCCTTGAGTCCCTTGTCCTTCACTTCAAGTCCGGGCGCGGGAGGCGCCGCCGGCGGGACGGGAGGCAGGTTCATGGCGCCCTCCGGAGACTCGCCGGGCTCTCCCGTCCGGGGAGGGGCACCGGGCCGCTGTTCTGGTCTCAGCATGAACCCGCTGGTCACGGAGCGAAAGGCGAGCGAGAGGCGAGCGAGAGGCGCGCACCACGCGGGTGCCGGGCGGGCGCCGCGGCAGGTGTCGGGCGGACACCGGGCGAGCGGCGGGCGTCCGTCGTCGGCACGTGTGACGGTGGACACACACGCTCCCGCCGTCACACTTCCGTCATCGCGCGCGTCAGGGAGGTGGCGCCACATCCGGTGGCCCGGTGAGAGGGAGATGACGAGATGACGGTTGTGATGGTGCGGTCCACGGTGAAGCCCGAGTTCGTGGACGCGCTGGAAGAGGCACGGCGGAAGATGTTCACCGCGATCGAGCGGGAGCGGCCCGAGGGCGTGCGCTACACCTCGTTCCGGCTGCCGGACGGGGTCACCTACGTCGCGCAGCTGGAGCTCGCCGACGGCGTCGACAACCCGCTGCCCGCGATCGCGGAGTTCCGTGAGTTCCAGGCGGGGCTGAACGACTGGCTGGCCGGTCCGCCGGTCGTGGAGCAGCTGGAGGTCAGGGGCGCGTACGCGGGCTGACCGATTCGTCCATGCGGCGGGGGCGGGCAGCCGCGGGTGTGCGGGCGCGCATCCGGACGTACTCCGGGGCGTACCTGAGGGGTAATTCCGGTGAACGGCTAGCATCGCGGCACAGTTGTCGGCCGGGATGGGGTGGATGTCGTGTCACAGGCGGAGGAGGGGCCACGGATCGCCGTTGCCGTGGTGACCATGGGGAATCGGCCCGCCGAGGTCGACGCGCTGCTCACCTCCGTGGCCAAGCAGGACGTCGCGCCCGCCCGGATCGTGATCATCGGCAACGGCTGTCCGCTGCCCGAGTTCGCCGAACGCCTCGGCCTGCCCGGTGAGGTGACGGCCATCGAGGTCGACGAGAACCTCGGGTGCCCCGGGGGCCGCAATGTCGGGCTCCGGCGGCTGGCGGAGTTCGGCGACGTCGACGTCGTCGTGGAGCTCGACGACGACGGGCTGCTGGTCGACGGGGACGTGCTGCGCCGCGTCCGGGACCTGTACGCCGCCGACCCGCGGCTCGGCATCGTCGGATTCCGTATCGCCGACGAGAACGGGGAGACGCAGCGCAGGCACGTGCCCCGCGTCGGAGCCAAGGACCCGATGCGGGGTGGCCCGGTGACCGGGTTCCTCGGCGGCGGGCACGCCCTGTCCATGCCGATGCTCGCCGAGATCGGTGACTGGCCCGCCGAGTTCTTCTTCGCGCACGAGGAGACCGACATGGCCTGGCGTGCCATCGACGGCGGGTGGACGGTGCTCTACGAGCCCGCGCTGCTGCTCCAGCACCCCAAGACCTCGCCCGCCCGGCACGCCATCTACTACCGGGTGACCGCGCGCAACCGCGTGTGGCTCACCCGGCGCCGGCTTCCCCTGCCGCTGATCCCCGTGCACCTGGGGATCTGGATGCTGCTCACCCTCGCGCGGACGCGGTCCGTCGGCGGTCTGCGGGCCTGGTTCGGCGGGTTCGCGGAGGGGTTGCGGCAGCCCGGCGGGGAACGGCGGCCGATGCGGTGGCGGACGGTGTGGCGGCTCACCCGGCTCGGCCGGCCGCCGGTGATCTGACACCGGGGTCCTCCCGGGGCGTACGCCGCGCCGGGCGTTACCCGGACGACGTCACGCCCGTGGCCTGCGCGACGTCACCGACGGGAGTCGGTACGACGTCACCGGCGTACCGAGGTACGTCACCCACGTACCTCGTGCGACGTCCCTGACGCGTTCCCCGTACGACATCCCTGAGGTGTCCCGCACAGCGGCGCCGTCGTGTCGCGCACAGCGGCGCTGTCGTGTGCGTCACGTCGTGCGGGAGGGGAGGGGCGGGAGACAGACGGAGGCCCCGGTCGTTCACCTCCGACGACCGGGGCCTCGCGCGTCCCCGGATCCGGCCACGGCGGCGACACTCCCCCGAGTTACGCGTCATACGCGCGCACCGTCGGGCCAGATCCGATGTTGTGATCACATCAGGCCACGCCAACGGATCGCTAACATGAGGCCAACGGTTCCACGGGGAGCCATGAGTTCGGTCGGCGGGAAGTCGCCGTGAGAAGGCGCGAAGTCGCCCCGGGGCGCGGCCGGAGAGGCCGGGCGGGAAGGCAGTGGGCGGCGTGATCCGGAACGGGCTGCGGTTCGGGCTGCTGGGGCCGCCGGTCCTCTACGGCGCCGACGGCGAGGTCCGGTCGGTGGGCAGCGGCAAGACGCGTGCGCTGCTCGTCGCGCTGCTCCTGGAGCCGGGCCGGGTCGTCTCCGTCGATGCGCTCAAGGACGCGCTGTGGGGCGGAGCGCCGCCCGCTTCCGCGCAGGCCTCGCTCCACAACCACGTGACCCGGCTGCGGCGTCTGCTCGACGACCCGGAGCGGCTGCGTGCGGTCGCGCCCGGCTACGTACTGCGGGTCGGCGAGGGCGAGTTGGACGTCCGCGTCTTCGAGCACCACACCGCGGCGGCACGCGCCGCGCACGCCGAGCGCGACTGGGGGCGGGCGCTGGGCGAGTCCACGGCTGCGCTGGCGCTGTGGCGCGGCGCCCCGCTGAGCGGCCTGCCGCCCGAGACCGGCGGACACGTGTTCGGCCAGCGCCTGGAGGAGACCCGGCTGCTGGTCCTGGAGTGGCGGTACGAGGCCGAGCTGCACCTCGCGCCGACGCCGGACCGACTCGACCGGCTGGCACCCGAGTTGGCCGCGCTCACCACCGGGCACCCGCTGCGTGAGGCCTTCCACCGGCTGCTGATGCTCGTGCTGCACCGCACCGGCCGGCAGGCCGAGGCGCTCGCCGTCCACCGGGACCTGCGGGCCCGGCTGGTCGAGGAACTCGGCGTCGAGCCGGGCTCCGCCGTGCGCGAGGCGCATCTGGAGATCCTCCGGGACCACGGGGCGGGGACCGTGCCGGGGACCGCCGAGGACCGGCCGCCGGCCGTCCTCGCACCGCCACAACCGGCCCAACTACCGCCGCCACCGGCCCACTTCACCGGCCGGGAGGACACCCGGGAGGCGGTGCGGCTGACCCTGGACCCGGAACGGCGGACCGCGGGCGGCGACGGTGCCGTCCCCGGTGGCCGGCCCGCGGTCGCGTCGGACGGCATGCCCGCCGTCGCGGTGATCAGCGGGATGGCGGGCGTCGGCAAGAGCGCGCTCGCGCTGCATGTGGCACACGGGCTGAGGGAACGTTTCCCTGACGGTCAGCTGTACGTGAATCTGCACGGCGCCACCCCCGGCATGACCCCGCTCACCCCAGGTCAGGCGCTGGCCGCGCTGCTGCGAGACGTCGGGGCCGAGCCGCGCCACCTCCCCGAACACCCGGACGCGGCAGCCGCCTTGCTCCGCTCCGCGCTGGCACCCACGCGCACCCTGATGGTCCTCGACGACGCCGCGAACGCCGCCCAGGTACGGCCGCTGCTTCCGGCAGGCGCGGGCTGCGCGGTGATCGTGACGAGCCGTTCACCGCTCACCGCCCTGGACGGTGCGCACCGCTTCCCGCTCGCTCCCCTGTCCGACGAGGACAGCGCGGCGCTGCTCCGCGCGGTCTCCGGCCGCCGGGACGGGCTGAGCGGGGCACACCCTCTCGTCGAACTCACCGGCCGGCTGCCGCTCGCCCTCCGCGTCGTCGCCGCCCGCCTCGCCGCCCGCCGCGCCCTCACCCCGGACGCACTCGCCGGACAACTCACCGCCACCGAGGGCCGGTTGCACCACCTGGAGTACGACGATCTGAGTGTGCGCCGCTCGCTGGCCGTCGCGCATGACGCGCTGCGCGCCTCGGAGCGCGAGGCGGACCGGGACGCGGCCCGCGCCCTGTGCCGCATCGGCGCGCTCGACCTGCCGGCCTACGGTGCACCCCTGCTCGCCCGGCTGTGCGGAATCGACGAGCGCCGTGCCGACGCGGCCCTCGACCGGCTCGTGGACGTGGCCCTCCTGGAGGAGACGGCCTACGGCCGCTACGCCCCGCACGACCTCGTACGGGACTTCGCGCGCGAGATCGCGGGCGCGACGGACCGGGCGGGGGCGCCGGACGCCGGGGAATCGTGCACGCCGGGCCCGGACGCCGTCGCGGACCGCGCGCTGCGCTGGTACGCCGCGGTCGCCGCCCGCTCCCTGGAGGCGATCGCCGAACCCGGCCTCGAACGCGAGGACCGCAGCCGGCCGACCGGCTCACAGCCCGCCGGGCACGCCGAGGACGTCGCCGGCACCCCCAAGTTCCCCTCCTCCGAGGAGGCGTTCGCCTGGGGCGACCTGGAACTGGAGAACGTGGTGGCGCTGGTGGGCCGGCACGCGCCGACCTCCCGGTACGTCCCGCTGCTGGTGCGCCTGATCAACCCGTACGTCCAGCGCAGCGGCCGTGTGGTCGAGCTGGAGGTGCTCCAGCGCGCCGCCCTCGGGGCCGCGCGCCGGCTCGGGGACGCGGCGGCCGAGGCGTACGCGCTCGGGGACCTCGCCGGTATGCACTTCATGACGGGGCGCGCGGGCGAGGCCCTCGCGCTGAACGACCGGGCGCTCGCCATCTGGCGCCGGCTCGGTGTCCTGTCATGGGTGCGGCGCGGCCTGAACAACCGCGGCATGCTCCTCGAAGGGCTCGGCCGGCACACCGAGTCCAGCGAGGCACTGCTGCAGAGCCTCGAACTCTCCAGGAGACTCGGCGACCCGTACACGGAGGCCGTCACCTACAGCCACCTCGGCAACCTGTACGAGCACACGGACCCCCGGGCCGCCATCGAGCACCACAAGCGCAGCCTGGCGATCGGTGACACGATCCAGGACGTCATCCTGCGGCACTCCGCGCACTGCAACATCGGCTACGCCCACCTCGCCCTCGGCGAACCGGCCGCCGCCCTGCCGCACTTCGAGGAGAGCCTGCGCATCCTCGGCGGTCACGGCGACTGGCACGGCGAGTCGCAGACCCGGCTCGGGCTGGTGCGTGCGCTGCGCGGGGTGGGCGACAGGGAGCGGGCGGCGGAGGAGTGCGACCTGCTGCTGTGCCGCGCGGACCGCCGCGCCGACCGGTACACCGGAGGGCTGGCCCGGCATCAGCGGGGACTGCTGCTGCGGGACCGCGGTCAGGCCGAAGCGGCGTACGAGCAGTGGGAGTTGGCACTCGCGGCGCTGGCGGAGACGGACAGCCCGGTGGTCGGACAGCTCGCGGAGCTGCTGGCCGGGAGGTGACCGGGCCGGACCGCCCGGCCCGTGCGGGTCACTTGGCGTCCGCGTAGCACTTCACCACCGCGGTGGTGAACGGGAAGCGGACCGGTGTCTCCCCGAAGGTGAGGCGTCCCGCGAGGTCGGCGGCGTCACGGATCGCGGCGACGACGGTGTCGGCCTCCTCGGCGGGGCAGTGCACGATCACCTCGTCGTGCTGGAAGAAGACCAGCTCGGCCGCCATGTCCGCGCAGGTGCGGCGGAGTCCGGCCAGCATGAGCAGGGCCCAGTCGGCGGCGCTGCCCTGGACGACGAAATTGCGGGCGAAGCGGCCCCGGGCGCGGGAGTCGGACGAGGCGTAGCCCGGGACCCAGCCCTGGCCGGCGGTCGTGGCCGGATCGCCCTCGGGTCCGTCCTGGGGGATGCCCGCCTCCTCCGCGCCGGAGTCGTCGGAGCCCGCCGCCGGGGGACTGGTCCGGCCCAGCCAGGTCCGCACCAGCCGTCCTTCCTCGCCGGCGCGCGCCGCGTCGTCCACGTACGCGACGGCCCGGGGGAAGCGGCGCCGCAGCAGTGCGAGGTTCTTCAGGCCGTCGCCGGACGTCTGTCCGTACACCGCGCCGAGCACGGCGATCTTGGCCTGGTCCCGGTCGCCCGCGAAGGCGCGGTCCGACACGGACTGGTAGAGGTCGGAGGCGCGGCCGGCCACCTCCATCAGACCGGGGTCGCGCGAGATGGCCGCGAGGACGCGGGGCTCCATCTGGTCGGCGTCGGCGACGACGAGCCGCCAGCCGGGGTCGGCCACGACCGCGCGCCGGATGACCTTGGGGATCTGGAGGGCTCCGCCGCCGTTCGTCACCCATCTGCCGGTGACCGTGCCGCCCGGGAGGTACTCGGGCCGGAACCGCCCGTCCCGCACCCAGTCCTGGAGCCAGGACCAGCCGTGCGCGACCCAGATGCGGTACAGCTTCTTGTACTCGATCAGGGGCTTCACGGCCGGATGGTCGACGGACTCGATCTCCCAGCGCCGCGTCGATCTGACCTTGATCCCGGCCTGCGCGAAGGCCTTGACGACGTCGGCGGGCAGATCCGGTCTGACCCTGCGTCCGAAGGCGGCCGACACCTCGTCCGTCAGCTCGGCCAGGCGGCGGGGCTCGCCCCCGCCCGCGTACCGCTCGCCGAGCAGGTCGCGGAGCACCTCGCGGTGCACGTCCGCGCTCCAGGGGAGTCCTGTCGCGTTCATCTCCGCGGCCACCAGCATGCCCGCCGACTCGGCCGCCGTGAGCAGCCGCATCCGCTCCGGGTGCGCGGTGGCGTCATGGCGGCGCCGCTGGTCCCCGTACACCTCCAGGAGGTCGGCGAGGGGGACGTGCACCGGGCGCGGTTCGAACAGGGACGACTGCGATCCGGGCTCGGCGGAGCGCTGGGGCGGGTCCGGCGGTACGGGGCCGCCGCGCAGTCTCGCCAGCGCGGCGGCCGCCGACCGGGGCTCGCCGAGCCGCCCCTCGTGGCCGAGCAGCAGCGTCTCGGCCGCCTCGACGTCATAGCACCGCTCCACTCGCACCCCCGTGGCGAGCAGGCGCGGATAGACGTCGGCCGTGGACCGCCAGACCCACCGGGTCACCTCGGGCCGCGACCGCACGGCCTCGACGAGATCCGGCTCCCTGCGCACCGGCCCCGCGGGCAGCCCGTCCGGGCCGAGGGCGACGACTTCCGCGCCGCCGTCCTCGGCCGGTGCGAGAGCCCAGCGCCCGGTCATGCCCCGAGTCTTGCAGCCGGGTCTGACAGTGGGGCCGACCTGTCCTTTCGGGTCCAGGGGGTTTCGTTCGGAACAGGTCGGATCAGGCCGCGGCGAGGTGCCGTGCCGGGCGTCGTGGACCCGGGCTGATCCGAACGAAGCCCGCTAGCCCTGGGCGGCGGGCCCCTGGTCCTGCACGATCTGCGCGAGCGCGCTGGACACCTCGGCCTCGACGGCCTGCTTGCCGATGCCCAGTCCGCTCAGCACGCCCTCGCCGTTCTCCAGTTCCAGCAGGGCCAGCAGGATGTGCTCGGTGCCGACGTAGTTGTGGCCCAGGCGCAGGGCCTCGCGGAAGGTGAGCTCCAGGGCCTTCTTGGCGGCGGGGCCGTAGGGGATCATCTCGGGCACCTCGTCCGCCGCCGGCGGCAGCGCCGCGGTCGCGGCCGCACGGACGGCGTCCGGGGTGGTGCCGAGCGCGGTGAGCGCCTTGGCCGCGAGTCCCTCCGGTTCGGCCAGCAGGCCGAGGACCAGGTGCTCGGGCAGGCCTTCGGGGTTGCCCGCGTCCTTGGCGGCGTTGTGGGCGGCCATGACGACGCTGCGGGCGCGCGGGGTGTAGCGGCCGAAGCCCTGGCTGGGGTCGAGGTCGTTCTCCGCCTTGGGCACGAAGCGCTTCTGGGCGGCCTGCCGGGTCACGCCCATGCTCTTGCCGATGTCGGTCCAGGACGCGCCCGAGCGCCGGGCCTGGTCGACGAAGTGGCCGATCAGGTGGTCGGCCACGTCGCCCAGGTGGTCGGCGGCGATCACCGCGTCCTGAAGCTGGTCGAGCGCGTCGGTGTGCGTCTTCTTGATCGCTTCGATGAGGTCGTCGAGACGTACGGGTGTCGTGCCACGTGAGTTCGTCATGTGTCAACCGTAGGTTGACACTCCAGGGGTGTCAACCCGGAGTTGACACCCGTTCGATGGGTGGCCGTCTGTGCTCCGGGGGCTGGGCGAGGGTGTGTCTGCTCGTGCTCCGGGGAGGTGGGTGAGGGGCGTGTCTGCCCGCGCTCGGGGGCTGCTCGAGGGGCGTGTCTGCGTGCGTCCGTGGGCTGCTTGAGGGGGCGTGTCCGCTTGCGCCTCGGGTCCTACTTGGGTGACGCGGCCAGCCGGAGCGCGAGGCCCGCGAACACCGTGCCGCTGAAGACGTTGAGGCCGCGCGCCACCCGTCGGCTGCGCCGCAGCAGTGCCGACAGCCGGCCGGAGAGAAGCCCGATCGAGCCGTCGACCGCGAAGCCCATGATCGTCATGCTGGCGCCCAGAATCATGAACTGGCCTGCCACGTGACCCAGTTCGGGGTTCACGAACTGGGGCAGGAAGGCGACGTTGAAGAGGATCACCTTCGGGTTGAGGAGGTTGGTGAGGGCCCCCTGCCAGAAGGCCCGCCGCAACCCGGGACCGACCGCGGCCGGTCCCTCGTCCGGCACCGCGCGGTCCCGGAACGCCTTCACCGCCAGGTACAGCAGATAGGCGGCGCCCAGCCAGCGCAGCACGTGGTAGAGCGTCGGCAGCGTGGTGAACAGCGCCGACAGACCCAGCATCGCCGCGACCGCGTGGACCAGCATCGCGAAGGCCACACCCAGCGCGGCGAGCACTCCCGCGGCGGGTCCTCCTCTGCCGCCCATCGCCACGATGAACATCATGTCGGGGCCGGGGGTGACGCAGAGGGCGAAACCCGCGACGAGGAACGCTGCGTACAGAGATGTGTCGACCATGCGGCCCATGCTCGGCACGGTCCGGCGCGGGCGTCGACCCATTTTCACCCCGTGGGAGCGGCGAGGTCCGGTCTGCGGGCGCAGGCGAGTGCCGTCCCCGTGAGCGCCACCAGCAGACACACCGCCGCGCACCCGGCCAGGAGTCCCCACGGCACGTGCACCGCCGCCGGTGCCGACAGCCGGCCCAGGGCCGCCGCCAGGAGGCCGAGGTTCGTGGCGGCGACGGCGGCGCCGAGCAGGGCGCCCACGCCCACCCCGGCCGCCGTCTCGCCCGCGAGCGCTCGCAGGACCTGTGCCCGGGTGGCGCCGGCCAGGCGCAGCGAACGGAGTTCCGTGCCGCGCGCGGAAGTCGCCATGAGCGTCGTCGCGGCGAGCGCGATCGCGGCGTGGGCGAGCGCCAGGCCGAGGACCACCAGCAGGCCGAGCCGGGTCTGCGGGCCGGTGCGCGGACGGGTCGCCGTGAGCCAGGCCGACGCCGTGCGCACCGTGCCGCCGCCGGCCGCGTCCCGCACCGCCGCCGCGGCGCGCGCCCCGTCCGCACCGGGCGCCACCCGCACGTCGAGGCGGTCGACGATGGCGCCGGGCGCGTTCGCCGTCGTCACGTACGCCCCGTTGTCCCCGGTGCCGCGCGCCAGCACGGCCGCGATCCGCAGGCGTGCGGGCCGCCCGTCGCCGAGCCGGAGGCTCACCCAGGAGCCCACCTCGTGCCGCTCCCACTCCTCGTTCACCACGACGGAGCGGTCGTCGAGGTCGCGCAGGTCACCCGCCACCACCGGCGGTCGCGTCACCGCGGCGAACGCGGCCACGTCGCTCACCGCCCGCGCCTCGGACCGTACGAGGGCGGTGCCCTCCTCCCGCACGTACACGGCCGTGGGCGCGGAACCGGACACGGTCGCCCCGGCGGCCTTCGCCACCGCCTCCACCGCGGTCGGGCGGTGGCCCAGGTCCTCGCCGGTGACGACGAACTGGGCCCGGGTCCGTTCCCGCGCCTCCGTCGCCTTCGCCCCGGCCACCGTCGCCGCCGACCCGAGCAGCGAGCCCGCCAGTGCGACCGTCACCAGTACGGGCGCCGCCACGGCCGCCGTGCGCCGCACCGACGCGGAAGCGTTCTCACGGACGAGGAGCCCCGCCGCGCCGGGCAGCAGCCCCGGCGGGAGCAGCCGTACGACCGGACCGACCAGCACCGGGGCCAGCGCCGCCACGGCCGTGACGAGCAGCATCGGCTGCGTCACGTAGGTCTTGCGCTTCAACAGGGCGGCGGGGTCCGTGCACAGCGTCCAGACCGACAGGCCGATGCCCGCCGCGAGGAGGACGCCTGCGGCGATCCGCCGCGACAAAGGCATCACGCCCGTGTCCACCGAGGCCTCGCGCAGGGCCTCCGCCGGGCCGGTCCGCCCCGCTCGCCGCGCGGCCGTCCACGCGCCCGCGACGGCCACCAGGACCCCGGTGCAGAAGGCGACTTCGTACGGCCAGGCCGCCACGCCGCGCAGCGCGAACCACGGTGGTGCCACCCCGCCGTCCACCAGCGCCCGGACGAGCGCAGGCGCCCCTCGGCCTCCCAGGGCGCACCCCAGTGCCGAGGCCGCCAGCCCCACGACGACCGCCTCCGCCAGCACGGTCCGCCGCACCTGACCGGACGTCGCCCCGGCCATCCGCAGCAGCCCGAACTCCCGCCGCCGCAGCGCCACGACGAACGCGAACGTGGACGCCGTCACGAAGACCGAGACGAAGGCCGCCACCCCCGCCGCCGTGCCCAGCAGGGAGTCGACCGCGACCAGCGCCTCGGCGTCGCGGGCGGTGGCGGGGTCGGCGCGGCGCCGGTCGTCACCGGTCAGGACGGTGGCGCGGTCGCCGACGAGTCGTCGCACGGCGGCGGCGGACGCGTCCACGCCGAGCGCTCCGACCCCGGCGGCGCCCCGCGGCGCGCCGTCCGTCCGCACCCGGCCGAGCCGCCGCAGCTCGCGCACCAGTTCGTTGTCCACAGGGTGTGGATGCGTGAGCCTCGCCGACGCGGAAGCGGTGGCCGGGCCCCGCCGTACCGGCACGGTCAGGGTGTCCTGGCCCATCACCACGACCGGTGCGGACGCGAACCGGGCGGGCGGGCGCGCGGGCGGGTCCGACGCGGCGGCGAGACCCAGGCTCATCGCGGTCGTCACGGCGACCCCCAGTGCGACGGCGACGAAGGCTCCGAGCAGTGAGGGCCAGCGGGTACGCAGCGAGGCGAGGTTCAGCACGGCGCCTTCTCCAGTCCCGCCATCCGCGCGGCGACCTCCTCGGCCGAGGGCGACCGCAGCTCCCCGCTCACCCGCCCGTCGACGAGGAACACCACACGGTCCGCGTACGAGGCGGCCACCGGCTCGTGCGTGACCATGACCGTGGTCCGGCCCTCCCGGTCCACCAGTTCCCGCAGCAGCGCCAGCACCTCGCGGCTGGTGACGGTGTCCAGGGCGCCGGTCGGCTCGTCGCCGAACAGCACCGCGGGGCGGGTGACCAGCGCCCGCGCGAGGGCGACCCGCTGCTGCTGGCCGCCGGACAGCTCGGACGGCCGGTGCCCGGCGCGATCGGCGAGGCCGACCCGGGCGAGCGCCTCGCGCACCGCGATGCGCGAGGGGCGTCGGCCCGCCAGCCGCAGCGGGAGCGCGACGTTCTGCGCTGCCGTCAGGGACGGCAGCAGGTTGAAGGACTGGAACACGAACCCGATCCGCTCCCGCCTGAGCAGGGTCAGCCGCCGCTCGCTCAGTCCGGCGAGCCCGACCCCGTCGACGGCCACCGTCCCCGACGTCGGACGGTCGAGTCCGGCCGCACACTGCAACAGGGTCGACTTGCCGGAGCCGGAGGGCCCCATCACGGCGGTGAAGGTCCCGGCGGCGAAGTCGAGGTCGACGCCGTCGAGGGCGGCGACGGTGCCGTAGTGGCGGCGCAGCGAACGGATGCGCACGACGGGTGTCGCCGTGGTGGTGTGCCTGGCTGTGGTGTCCATGCCTTCAGCGAACCGTTCGTGAGGCGCGTGGACACGACCACCAGGGGGCGTTGTGGGGGTAGGGCCAGGCATACCTCCTGGCTCGCTGTCGGGTCGTTTCGCCGTCCGTCCGGTGGGTGGGTCGGGTCCGTGCCGGTGATCCGCCCGTTGCAGCCGTTGTGCGGGGCGGTGCTGGTAGGGCCTCGGTGGGTGCGTGGTGCTGTCCGCAACGGGCATTTGATTCACCGGCACGGCCCCTTCGGTGAGATGGCGACTGCGGGTGCGTCCATCGCAGGTTCCCGCACACCTCTGGGGCCGAGAGGGCACCGTTCAGCCCGTCCGGCGTTTGAGGACGAGGCCGTTCAGGCCGAACGGGGGTCCGGGGGCGGAGCCCCTGGGGGGTTCGGGTCGGGTAGGGGCGGAGGGGGTGAGGACAAGGCGTGACACGATCGGGCCATGAGCAGCAGCGGACCCCGCCCCGGCAGCGTGGAGCGCGCCTTCGAGGCCGCGCTCTACGCCGACACCGACGCGGCCCTCGACACCGGCGCCTCGCTGCTCGCGGCGGACCCGGCGGCCGACACCGAACTCACCCGTCGCGGCCAGGAGTTCGTCGCCGCGGCCTGGCGGCGAGGCTGGCAGCCCGCCGACGTCGTACGCGTCGTACGGCGCGAGCTGGACCCCGTGCACGTGCAGCTGACCGCGGCGCTGATCCTCGGCGAGAGTCATGAGCCCCGGGGCGCACGCTGGACCGCACAGCTCGAAGAGCTCAAGGCCGAGCCCCGGCCTCCCCGCGCCGACCGCTTCTCGTACGCCACCGCCGTACTGGAGCTGTACCGGCTGCTGCTGCGTCTGCCCGCCATCGAGCCCCTGGACGTGCCCCGGCCGGGCCCGGCCGCTGCCGGCCCCGGGGACTCGCGCATGCTCACCCGCATCCGCGCCCTGCTCGCGAAGGCCGAGGCGACCGGGTTCCCGGAGGAGGCCGAGGCGCTGAGCGCCAAGGCGCAGGAGCTGATGGCGCGGCACAGCATCGACGAGGCGCTGCTCGCGGCCCGCACGCACGCGAAGGACGCGCCCGGCGCCTGCCGTATCGGCGTCGAGCCGCCGTACGAGACGGCCAAGGCGGTCCTCCTGGACGCGGTGGCCGGGGCGAACCGCTGCCGCGCCGTGTGGAACGAGGCCTTCTGCTTCTCGACGGTCGTCGGTTTCGAACCCGACCTGGAGGCGGTCGAGCTGCTGTACACCTCGCTGCTGGTGCAGGCGACGGCGGCGATGACCAAGGCCGAGGCCGCACAGCGGGCCGGGGGCCGCAAGCGCACCAAGACCTTCCGGCAGTCCTTCCTCGCCGCCTACGCGCACCGGATCGGCGACCGCCTCGCATCCGCCGCCGAAGGCCAGGTGAAGGCCGCGGAAGGGGACTTGCTGCCGGTGCTGGCGGCCCGCGACGTGGCGGTCGCGGACCACGCGGACCGGATGTTCCCCCGGACGGTGACCACCCGGCTGCGCGGGGTCGACGACGCCGCCGGCTGGCACGAGGGAGCCGCTGCGGCGGACCGGGCCCAGGTCCAGGACCGCCGCCGGCTGCCCTGACCCCCGGGCCCCGTCACCGGGTGTTCGACGGCGTTCTCAGTCGCCCGCCGTCCTGAAGGTGCTCACCGTGGCGTCCAGCTTGTCCGCGGACTTCTCGGCGACGTCGCCGTACGTCCACTTCCACTCCTTGTCCCCGGTGCGCCCGGGGAGGCTGATCCGCAGGGTCCGCACGGCGGCGCCCGAACCGGCCTCGCCGCGGACGTACGTGAGGGTGAAGGTCGCCGCCTCGTCCTGGTGGAGGGTCAGCTTCTGCGCCTTCGCGCCCTCCTCCGGGGCGAGGGCCCAGGAGGTCCCGCCGGCCCGCAGGTCGACGCCCGGGAAGCCGTCCAGCGTGCAGGCGCCGGAGCCGGTGTTGGTGACGGTGACCGGGATGTTGCCGGTGTCGCCCGCGGCCGGGGCCGCGTTGGCCGGTTCGACGTCGACGCCCACCTGCTGGAGGGAGCACGCGGAACTCTTGCCGCTCGCGTCGCTCTTGGCGTTCGCGTCGCCACCGCCGTCGCCACCGCCGCAGGCGGTCAGGGCGAGTGCTGCGGTGACGCCGGTGAGGGCGGCGGCGAGGGAGATGGCGCGCATGAGGGTCCTCTTGGGTCGTGGCCCGGTGACGGGCCCGGGGCCCGGGGCGGTGGCGAGGGCCGGGCCCGGGGTGCGTGACGCTGTCCATGGATCATCACCCAGGCGTGCGTCCTCGCGTCGCGCGCCCCCGTCGCCCGGTCCGACCCCCGGCCGGGAATGTCCTCGAATCTCCCTTACGCCAACGGAAACGGGACCGCGACGGGGTCGCCGAGGAGGCGCCGGAGGCGTTCGTACGGCAGGGCGCGGGCCTGATCCTGGACTCCCCGGTCGAACTGTCCGACGCCCTGGACGGCGGCAAGTCCGTGCGTGCCCAGGAGGCGCCGCGCCAGGCGTCGCGGACCCGGGCCGATCCGAACGACACGCTCTGGCCGGCCGGGTCCGTCTCCGGCCGGCCGGCGGTCACGGGTTCAGGACCCGAGGCTCGCGGTGGGCAGTCCCGTCGGCAGTTCCCCGCCCTGGCTCTTGGTGTACGTCTCCTTGCCGAGGCCGCCCTGCCAGGTGATCCGGAGCGACTTGCCGCTGACGGAGTCGACCATGCCGACGGCGCGGTCCTTGCTGCCGTCGGTGCACTTGAGCCGGATCATCTGCATGTCCGCCTCGTCGGCCGCGGTGCCGCTGCACACGGTGCCGCCGGTCGCGAACAGGCCGGCCTGCTTGCCGTTGATCATCAGCACGACGGCCTTGCCGTCCGTGGTCGTCAGCCAGCTGCCGTCGAGGTCGGTCTTGGAGCCCGAGGTGCCGCCGGTGCCGCCGCCGGTGGCGGCCGAATCGGTCGGGGACGCGCTCGGGCCGGTGGACTTGTCCCCGGAGTCGTCGCCGTCACTGCTGCAGCCGGTGAGCAGGAGCGCGGCCGCCACTCCGACGGCCGCGACCGCGGTACGGGCCGGGCGGTGCGGGAAGGTCGCCGTGATCACTGGAGCCCCCAAGGGTGGTGATGATGCCGGGTCGCCTGAAAGACCGCAGCAAGCTACCAGGAGGACGTGTGCGCATCAGGGGGACGTCCGCCGTGGGCTTGCTCACGGACTCGTTCCACCGGGGGGGCACAGAGATGGGTAGGGAATTTCCTACGGTTGACGCGTAGGGAATTGCCTACCTATGGTGGCGGCATGAACATCACGCACGCCTCCTTCGTCACCCTCCCCGTCGCCGACCAGGACCGCGCCCTGCGCTTCTACACGGACGTACTCGGCTTCACGGTCACCGCCGACCTGCAGATGCCGCCCGGCCGCTGGCTCCAGGTCGCGCCCGAGGGGGCGCAGACCGTCTTCACGCTCTCGGGCCCGGGCATGGGCGGTTTCGTCCCCGGTGAGGCCCGGGGGATCATGTTGGTCACGACCGACGTCGACGCCGACTGTGCGCGGCTCGCCGCCGCGGGCGTCGCGGTGGAGGGTCCCGACGACCTTCCGTGGGGCCGCATGGCCTCGTTCCGCGACCCGGACGGCAACGGTCTGATGCTGCTGACGGAGAAGGCCATGGAGAAGGAAGGCAGCTGATCGCGCCATGACGGTGACCGGGGCTCGCGAGGCGAGCGAGGACCGCGTGTTCGCCGCGCTCGCCAACGCCACCCGCCGCGAGGTGCTGCGCCTGCTGCGGGACGGCGGGCCCCAGCCCGTCCAGGCCCTGGCCGACCACTTCGACATGCGGCGGCCGAGCCTCTCGGAGCACCTCAAGGTGCTCCGGGACGCCGGACTGGTGTCGGAGGAGCGCGCGGGCCGGCAGCGCATCTACCGCCTGGAGGCCGCCCCGCTCGCCGAGGTGCAGGACTGGCTCCATCCGTACGAGCGGTTCTGGCGCGACAGGCTGAAGGGTCTCGGCGCTCTGCTGGACCGCATGCCCGACGATGCCGAGTCATGAACCCCGTTCCGGACGATGACCTGACCACCATCCGCGTCGACCAGTTCTTCCCGCACCCGCCCGCCAAGGTCTGGCGCGCCCTCACCGACCCCGAACTGCTCGTGCAGTGGCAGATGCAGGGGTCGGAATTCTTCCGGCTGGAGGTCGGTCACCAGTACGCGCTGACGTCGGCGCCGCGCCCCAACACGAACTTCTCCGGCACGGTTGACGTGCGCGTTCTGGCCTTCGAGCCGGAGCGGATGCTGAGCGTCCGGTGGGCTGATCGGGATCCGGCCAATTCCGCGGAGTGGACCATTACTTGGACACTGGAACAGGAAGGCCGCGGTACGCGTCTGTTCCTAGTGCACGAGGGATTCGATCCGGACGATCCCGCACAGATGATGGCGCGGAAGGTCATGGACGGGGGCTGGAGGTCGCATGTCCTGCGATCTCTGGGGCAGGCGCTGGACCGGGCGTGACCCGAGAATGCGCAGGCCGTAGTCAAGTGAGCGACAGCCGGTAGTCAAGCGCCGGTAAAAGCTGTAACCGCAGGAGTACCCCGCGTGCACGTGCATCTGCCCATGCATCTGCACATGAACAGAGCTATGATCCGGGTCAGTTGACGACTGCATCAATGGCCACCTCAGCCACTGCACGACCGGGGAGCGACCTGTGGACCACGACGTGTACGACGTGGATGACGTGTACAACGGCATGGCGGCGACGGAGCTGAACGGGGTGGCCTGGCAGAAGAGCCGGCACAGCAACTCGCAGGGCTCCTGTGTGGAGTTCGCGAGGCTGCCCGGAGGCGACGTGGCCGTGCGGAACTCGCGGTTCCCGGAGGGGCCCGCGCTCGTCTACACCCGCGCCGAGATCGAGGCGATGCTGCTGGGCATCAAGGACGGCGAGTTCGACCACCTGATCGCCGGCTGATGGCGGACGCCCGCCTGGAGTACGGAGCGCGAGCCCCGTTCAACGGTGCGTAACGCGCGTAGAACCGCGGCGCCGAAAAGCGCCGCGGTTCGTCATTCCGCGGAGGGTGCGGCCGCGCCCGGCTGCGGTAGCCGGAACAGTGCCCACACGACCTTGCCGCTGAGGGTGCCCGCGAGCGGGTGCCAGCCCCAGCTGTCGGCGAAGGAGTCGACCAGGAACAGGCCGCGGCCCGACTCCGCCGAGAAGTCGTCCGAGTCGCCCGCGACCGGGCTGTCGTGACTGGGGTCGCGCACCGCGCACACCAGACGGGCGGTCCACCGCATCAAGTGCAGCCGCACGGGCGGCCCCTGGTCGTCGTTGCGCGGCGTGTCGGCGGGCAGGGCGTGCCGCAGCGCGTTGGTGACGAGCTCGGAGACCACCAGGCAGACGTCGTCGAAACGGTCGCCGATGTCCCACTGGTCGAGCGTTCTGCGGGTGAACTGCCGTGCCTCGCGCACCGCTTCGAAGCGGGCGGGCAGGGCGCAGGAGGCGGCGCTGGACACGGCTGCGGGGTCGAGTGGCGGAAGTCCCTGCCGTAAGGGTTCGAGCATGGTCGATCCATTCGTCCCCATGCGAGGCACTCCCGAGTGTTCGCGGTCGTTGCGATGCAGCGGTGGCGCGGGGACCATGGTTCCGAATGCGTACAGCAGATGCAAGGGCAGATGCACGTGCACGCGCCCGAATTAGACCTCCATTAACCGGTTGTTGCTCATTTCTTCTGTCACCTTCTTCCCTCTTGTTGACGCTCTGCTGATCCCTTTCTGCGCGGCTCCTTTGGCTACTTTCCGTTTCCGTAACCGAACGAGTACTGCTTGAAGTGTTTTAGTGGCAGACTTCGGCCCTTGGAGACGGTTGGGGAGGCGGACGAACGTGAGCGCTGGTGAGTCGAGCGGCTCGGTGGTGCGGCGCATGCTGCTGGGGTCGCATCTTCGGCGCCTGCGTGAGGCGCGTGGAATCACCAGGGAAGCGGCCGGTTATTCGATCCGTGCCTCCGAATCGAAGATCAGCCGCATGGAGTTGGGACGGGTGAGCTTCAAGACGCGTGACGTCGAGGATCTGCTGACGCTCTACGGCATCACGGACGAGATGGAGCGCACCTCCCTCGTGTCGCTCGCCAAGGAGGCGAACGTCGCCGGCTGGTGGCACAGCTACTCCGACGTCCTGCCCAGCTGGTTCCCGACCTACGTCGGCCTCGAAGGCGCGGCGCACCTCATCCGCTCGTACGAAGTGCAGTTCGTGCACGGCCTGTTGCAGACCGAGGCGTATGCGCACGCGGTCGTCGCGCGGGGCATGAAGGGCGCCTCCGCCGCCGACATCGACCGGCGTGTGGCCCTGCGCCTGGAACGCCAGAAGTATCTCGTGTCCGAGAACGCCCCCGAGTTCCACATCGTCCTCGACGAGGCCGCCCTGCGCCGCCCCTACGGCGACCGCGAGGTGATGCGGGGACAGCTCCAGCATCTGATCGACGTCTCGGAGCGCCCCAACGTGCGGCTCCAGGTCATGCCGTTCAGCTTCGGCGGCCACTCCGGCGAGAGCGGCTCCTTCACCATCCTCAGCTTCCCGGAGTCGGACCTGTCCGACGTCGTGTACCTGGAGCAGCTCACCAGCGCGCTCTACCTGGACAAACGCGAGGACGTCGGCCAGTACGAGGGCGCGCTCAAGCAGCTGCAGACGGACAGCCCGGGTCCGGCGGAGAGCCGCGACCTGTTGCGGGGACTGCTCCAGCTGTCCTGACACTCCGGCCGGCGCGGCCGGTGTACCCCCGCGACCTCGTCCGGCGGGTCCGCACCGACTCGTCCAGGTGTTCTCCAACTCCCTTGAAACACAAGTACGATGACGTGCGATCAGGCGTTGATCGGATGTCTGCCTCGGCAGCGCAGGGATTGAGGGAGCTCATGTCGTCCTACTTCACCGACCTGGCCCAGCAGTACATCGACGGCGCCTGGCGGCCGGGCACCGGCTCCTGGGACATCATCGACTTCAACCCGTACGACGGCGAGAAGCTGGCGTCGATCACGATAGCCACCACGGACGAGGTCGATCAGGCGTACCGCGCGGCCGAGCGCGCCCAGAAGGAATGGGGCACGACCAACGCCTACGCCCGCCGCGCGGTCTTCGAGAAGGCCCTGCGCATCATCGAGGAGCGCGAGGCGGAGATCACCGAGGTGATCATCGCGGAGCTCGGCGGCACCCACCTCAAGGCGGCCTTCGAGATCCACCTCGCCAAGGAGTTCCTGCGCGAGTCGGTCCAGCTGTCGCTGCGCCCCGAGGGCAAGATCATCCCCTCGCCGATCGACGGCAAGGAGAATCGTCTCTACCGCGTCCCGGTCGGCGTCGTCGGCGTCATCAGCCCCTTCAACTTCCCCTTCCTCCTCTCGCTGAAGTCGGTCGCCCCGGCGCTGGCGCTGGGCAACGGCGTGGTGCTGAAGCCCCACCAGAACACCCCGATCGTCGGCGGCTCGCTGGTCGCCAAGGTCTTCGAGGACGCCGGCCTGCCCGGCGGCCTGCTGAACGTGGTCATCACCGACATCGCCGAGATCGGCGACGCCTTCATCGAGCACCCGGTCCCGAAGGTCATCTCCTTCACCGGCTCCGACAAGGTCGGCCGGCACGTCGCCACGGTGTGCGCCTCGCACTTCAAGCGCTCCGTCCTCGAACTCGGCGGCAACAGCGCCCTGGTGGTCCTCGACGACGCCGACATCGACTACGCGGTCGACGCGGCGGTCTTCAGCCGGTACGTCCACCAGGGCCAGGTCTGCATGGCGGCCAACCGTGTCCTCGTGGACCGCTCCATCGAGGCCGAGTTCACCGAGAAGTTCGTCGCCAAGGTCAGGTCGCTGAAGACGGGCGACCCGAGCGACCCGCAGACGATCATCGGCCCGGTGATCAACTCCTCGCAGGCGGACGCGATATCGGGCGCCGTCGAGCAGGCGATAGCGGAGGGCGCCACCGCCCTGGTGCACGGCACGACGACCGACAACCTGGTCGAGCCGTCCGTCCTCACCGACGTCCCCGCCGACTCCTCCCTGCTGCGGCAGGAGATCTTCGGCCCGGTCGTCTTCCTCGTCCCCTTCGACGGCGAGGACGACGCGATCCGCGTCGTCAACGACACCCCGTACGGGCTGAGCGGCGCCGTCCACACCGGTGACGTCGAGCGCGGCGTGAACTTCGCCAAGCAGATCGAGACCGGCATGTTCCACGTCAACGACGGCACCGTGCACGACGAGCCGCTGGTCCCCTTCGGCGGCGAGAAGCACTCCGGCATCGGCCGGCTGAACGGCGAGACGACCGTCGACGCGTTCACCACGCAGAAGTGGATCTCGGTGCAGCACGGGCGCAGCTTCTTCCCCTTCTGAGCCCTTCCCGCGGCCTGCGGGACCTTCCTCGAGGGATCCTCCGGCAGCTTGCGGGGCCTTCCGGGATTCTCCGGCGGCCTTCGGGATCCTCCGGCGGCTGCCGGTGTTCCGGGACTCCCGATCACGACGTCCAGGGATTTCCGCGCACGCCGCGCCCTTGCGGACCGGAACTGTCCGCAAGGGTCCGTAGCGTCATCGGTGTCAGGCAAGAGGACCCGATGAAAGGTGGCCGGTCATGGTGACTCACGTGGGAGCGGAGACGCGCGGGGACGAGCGGGGGGCCCTGCTGTCCTTCCTGGAGGAGCAGCGCGGCGGTATCCGCCGGGCGCTGCTGGGGCTGTCGGAGGAGCAGGCGGCCTCCCGCCCCAGCGCCAGCGAGCTCTCCCTGGCCGGTCTGCTGAAGCATGTCGCCGAGGTCGAGCAGAGCTGGATCGCCCGTGCCCGGGGCGAGGAGCCGGCCGTCCGGCGCGACGCGTCCAACTGGCACGAGTGTTTCGCGCTCGGCGACGGCGAGACCGTGGCGTCCCAGCTCGCGTACTGGGAGAAGGTCGCCGCGCAGACGGAGGAGTTGCTCCGTTCGGTGCCCAGCCTCGACGACACCTTCGCGCTCCCGGACGAGCCCTGGTTCCCGCCGGAGGGCCGGGTCTCGATGCGCTGGCTGGCACTCCACCTGATCCGGGAGACGGCTCGGCACGCGGGCCACGCCGACATCATCCGCGAGTCCCTGGACGGCAGGACCGCGTTCGAGCTGGTGGCCCTGGAGCAGGGTGGGCAGGGCACGTCCTGAGGCCGGTGGCAAGGGTCCTACGCTGGACCGCATGTCAGCGATCCGTCTCCTCGTGCTCGGCGCGGTCCGCCAGCACGGGCGGGCCCACGGCTACCAGGTGCGCAACGACCTGGAGTACTGGGGCGCGCACGAGTGGTCCAACGCCAAGCCCGGCTCGATCTATCACGCGCTCAAGCAGATGGCGAAGCAGGGACTGCTGCACGCGCACGAGATCGCTCCGTCCACCGCCGGCGGGCCGCCGCGCACGGAGTACGAGATCACCGACGCGGGCACCGAGGAGTTCCTCCGGCTGCTGCGGGAGTCCCTGGTGTCCTACGACCAGAAGATGGACATCCAGTCGGCGGCCATCGGGTTCCTCGTCGACCTGTCCCGCGACGAGGCGGTGGCCCTGCTGAAGGAGCGGATCCGGCGGATCGAGGCGTGGCGGGCGGCCGTCACCGAGCACTACATCCCCGAGGACGGCCCCGAGCAGCTCGGCCACATCGGCGAGATCATGAACCTGTGGGTCCACACGGCCGACTCGGACGAGGCGTGGACCCGGGGGCTCATCGAACGGATCGAGCGTGGCGCCTACACCTTCTCCGGCGAGGGCGAGCCGTTCGTCGGCGTCCTCGCCGAGGGGGAGCAGAACCCGTACGCGACGGATGAGCGGCACCCGGACGACCACCGCTAATCAAGTTTGACCAATGTGGAGGCGCGCGTTACCTTCGAGCAAGTAGTCAAGTTTGACTAATCGAAGAGATGGGGGAGTGCCCGTGGCCGACACGGCGATCGGCGTCGAAGGAGCACACAAGAAGTACGGCGAGAGGGCCGCCCTGGACGGACTCGACCTGCGCGTCGCCCGCGGCACGGTGCACGGAGTGCTCGGTCCCAACGGCGCGGGCAAGACGACCCTGGTCCGCATCCTGTCCACCCTCCTGCGGCCCGACGGCGGCCGGATCGAGGTCGCCGGGCGCGACGTGGTGACCGACGCCCGCGAGGTCCGCCGCCGCATCGGCCTGCTCGGCCAGCACGCGGCCCTGGACGAAGAGCTGAGCGGCCGCCAGAACCTGGAGATGTTCGGCCGCCTCCACCATCTGGGCGCCAGGCACGCCCGTGTGCGCGCCGGTGAACTCCTGGAGCGCTTCGGCCTCACCGACACCGGCCGCACCGCCGTCCGGGCGTACAGCGGAGGCATGCGGCGCCGCCTCGACCTCGCCGCCTCCCTGATCACCGAACCGGAGGTGCTGTTCCTGGACGAGCCGACCACCGGCCTCGACCCGCGCGGCCGCGCCGAGGTGTGGGCGTCCGTCCGCTCCCTGGTCGGCGGCGGCACGACGGTCCTGCTCACCACGCAGTACCTGGAGGAGGCGGACCAGCTCGCCGACCGCATCTCGGTCGTCGACCACGGCCGGGTCGTCGCCGACGGCACGGCCGACGAGCTGAAGACGCTGACCGGCGGCGACCGCATCGACGTCGTCCTGCGCGACGCCGGCCAACTGGGCGCCGCCGTCGCCCTGTTGCCGCTGCCGGCCGCGGACATCTCCGTGGACGCCGACCGCCGTCTCCTGAGCGCCCCGGTCGTCGACCGCATGGCGGCGCTGGCCGGGGTCGTACGGGCCCTGGAGGCCTCCGGCATCGAGGCCGCGGACGTCGCCCTGCGCCGTCCGACGCTGGACGAGGTGTTCCTGCACCTCACGGCATGCGACGACCGCACCGACCGGACGAAGGAGGCCGTGTGAGCACGTACGTGCTGAGCGACTGCTGGACCATGACCCGCCGTGAACTCGCCCACTGGGCACGGCAACCCGTCCAGGTCCTCGTCCTCCTGGTGTTCCCCGTCATGCTGCTGCTGATGTTCGGCTACCTGATCGGTGGCGGCCGGGGCGTCGAGGGCAGCTACGTCGACTTCCTGGTGCCCGGCATGCTCGCGCTGACCATGGCCTTCGGCCTGGAGGGCACGATGCTGGCCGTCACTCAGGACCTCAACAAGGGCGTCATCGACCGTTTCCGCGCGATGCCGATGGCCAACGGCGCGGTCCTGGTGGGCCGTTGCGCCGCCGACATGCTCCAGTCGGCGGTCGGTCTGGCCGTGCTGATCTCCGTCGGACACGCCATCGGCTGGCGCACCCACGGCACGCCCGGCGCCTTCCTCGGGGCCGTCGGTCTGCTGCTGCTCTTCCGCTTCGCCATGCTGTGGATCGGCATCCACCTCGCGATGGTGGCAGGGAAGCCGGAGATGGTGCAGGCGGTGCAGATCCTGGTCTGGCCCGTCGGCTTCCTCTCCAACGCCTTCGCCACGCCCGGCTCGATGCCGTCCTGGCTGGGCACGGCCGTCGAGTGGAACCCGATGTCCCAGACGGCGACGGCGGTCCGTGACCTGTTCGGCGGTCCCGGAGGAGAGCCGGGGCACGTCGGGGCCGCGGTCCTGTGGCCGCTGGCGCTGGTGGCGGTGTTCTTCCCGCTCGCGGTACGAAGGTTCGCCCGGCTGAGCCGCTAGGCGTACCGCCCCGCGCGGCCGGCCGTCGTCGTCGCGGCGGCCGGCCGCGCGGAGCCGTCAGTGGTGGAAACTCGTCGCCGCGTCCTTGTCGTGGGTCAGCGGATGCGGCTGGCGGCGCAGGTCGGGCAGCAGGCGCTTCAGGTCCTCGACGAAGAGGTCGGCGAGGTCGGTCGAGAAGCCGTTGCGGCAGACCACGCGCAGCACGGACAGGTCCTCGCGGTTCTCCGGGAAGGTGTACGCGGGCAGCAGCCAGCCGTGTTCGCGCATGCGCCGGGACACGTCGAAGACGTCGTACGAGGTCACCGAGGGCGCGGTCGTGAAGGCGAAGACCGGGAGCTGGTCGCCGCGGGTGAGGAGGCTGAAGTCGCCCAGTTCCTCGACGCGCCGGGCGAGGCCCATGGCTACGTCCCGGGTCGTCTGCTGCACGGCCCGGTACCCCTCCCGGCCCAGGCGCAGGAACGTGTAGTACTGGGCCACGACCTGGGCCCCGGGGCGGGAGAAGTTGAGTGCGAAGGTCGGCATGTCGCCGCCCAGGTAGTTGACCCGGAAGACGAGCTCCTCGGGGAGTTCGGCCGCCGACCGCCACAGCGCCCAGCCGACACCCGGGTAGACCAGGCCGTACTTGTGCCCCGAGGTGTTGATCGAGGAGACCCGCGGCAGCCGGAAGTCCCAGACCAGCTCCTCGTCCACGAAGGGCGCGACCATCGCCCCGGACGCGCCGTCCACATGGACGGGGACGTCCAGGCCCGTGCGCTCCTGGAGCTCGTCGAGCGCGGCGCACAGCTCGGCGATCGGCTCGTACGACCCGTCGAAGGTCGATCCGAGGATGCCCACGACGCCGATGGTGTTCTCGTCGCACAGCTCGGCCGCCGCCTTCGGGTCGAGATGGAACCGGTCGCCCTCCATGGGCACCTGGCGCGCCTCGACCTCCCAGAAGTTGCAGAACTTCTCCCAGCAGACCTGGACGTTGACGCCCATCACCAGGTTCGGGCGCACGTCCTTCGCCGGGTAGCGGTCCGCGTTGCGCGTCGCCCAGCGCCGCTTGAGCGCCATCCCGGCGAGCATGCACGCCTCGCTGGACCCGGTGGTCGAACAGCCCACCGCGGCGGAGGGGTCCGGGGCGTTCCACAGGTCGGCGAGCATCGCCACGCAGCGCCGCTCCAGTTCGGCGGTGCGCGGGTACTCGTCCTTGTCGATCATGTTCTTGTCCCGGCACTCGCCCATCAGGATGCCGGCCTGCGGTTCCATCCAGGTGGTGACGAAGGTGGCGAGGTTCAGCCGCGAGTTCCCGTCCAGCATGAGCTCGTCGTGCACCAGCTGGTACGCCGTCGTCGGCGGCAGCGGGCTGTCCGGGAGCCGGTGGGTGGGCGGCGCCTCGGTCATTCCGCTGACCGGATCCGTCTCCCCGTAGAACGGGTTGACGGACCTCCGGTGCCCGGCGGACTTCTGGGTGCCTTTGTGAAGCGGCATGAGATCTCCTAACGGATCGAGGTCCCGTCGTCGTGCAGCTGCATCTGCGGCCGGCCGGTCACCAGCAGCCAGGCGGGAAGGGAGGCGATGCACAGCAGGGTGAGGATCGTGGGCGAGGCCACCAGGACGGCGGCCGTGAACAGGCTCACCCAGCCCTGCCGGGTGATGGCGAGGAGGATGCCCAGCACTCCCGCCGACACGCCCACCGCGGGGTGGACGGAGGACACGAGGGCGTGGGCGCACAGGCCGAAGGCCGTACCGATGAAGACGGCCGGGAAGATCCGGCCGCCGCGGAACCCGCAGGACGCCGCGACGAGCAGGGCGGCCAGCTTCACCACCGTCATCAGGGCGAACTGCCCCGCCGTCCATCCGTCGGGGTTCCGGGCCAGCTCGCCGACCTCGTCCAGGCCCTTGAACAGCGTCAGATGGCCGCCCAGCGCGCCGAGCAGGCCGAGGACGAGTCCGCCGGCCGGGAGGCACACCATCGGGTGCCGCAGCCGGGCGAAGGCGCGGTGGACGTACGGGAAGGCGTACACGACGGTCATGCCGAGCGCGGCGGCCGCGGGGGCGATCACCACCGCGGCCAGCACATCACCCCCGTGCGGTGAGCCGATCGGGGGCAGTTGCAGGTCGAACGCCGGATGGTGGATCAGGTCGACGGTCGCCGCGCCGACCGCCGCCGCGGCCAGCGGAGCGAACAGGTTGTCCCACAGCCGCCCCCTCATCGGCCGTCCGGCCAGCGCCTCGGAGATGACCAGCGCCGCCGCCACGGGCGTGCCGAACAGGGCGCCGAGCGTCGCCGACTCCGCCAGCGCCGGCCACAGGACCCCGGGCAGCGCGGGCCGGAATCTGTGGCCGAGCCAGACCGCGAGCGCCACGTTGGCGGCGATGATCGGGTTCTCCGGGCCCAGGCTCGGGCCGCCCGCCAGCATCAGCGCCGTCGCCACCAGCAGGCCCGGCAGGATGAAGGGCCGCATAGGGACCGCGGTGAGGCCCAGGGTGGCCGGGTCGGGGCCCGCGTGTCCCGGGGCCTTCCACACGACCAGACCGACCAGCACACCCGTCACGGTGAGCATGACGATCATCCAGAGCGAGGAGTAGCCGCCGATGCCCAGCGCGTCCGGAAGGTCCTGCCACAGCACGTCCTGGAGCTGTTCGGCGGTGGTGCTCACGCCCAGCAGGAGGAGGCTCGCGCCCACGCCGACGAGCAGGGCCGGGACGACCATCGGCAGCAGCGTCCGCGCGGGCGTCGCCGGGGTGGTGGCCGGTGCCGTCGGGGCCGCTTCGTGGGTCACGCGATCACCCTAAGCGGGCCAAACGGACATAACATCCCGAAAATCTGCCGCCGTCGCCCCGGAATCCCGGGTCCGTGGCCCCGCGGTCCCACGGACTTGCACCTCACGTCACGTGAGGGCTCATCGTGAAGTGCGTACCGAGAAAGGAGCGGAAGTGAGCTACTCAGTGGGCCAGGTCGCCGGTTTCGCCGGGGTCACCGTGCGCACACTGCACCACTACGACGAGATCGGGCTGCTGGTGGCCGGTGAGCGCAGCCACGCGGGGCATCGCCGCTACGGCGACGAGGACCTCGACCGGCTCCAGCAGATCCTGTTCTACCGGGAGCTCGGCTTCCCGCTCGACGAGGTCGCCGCCCTGCTCGACGACCCGGACGCGGACCCGCGCGCACACCTGCGCCGGCAGCACGAACTGCTGACCGCCCGGATCGAGAAGCTGCAGAAGATGGCCGCGGCCGTGGAGCACGCCATGGAGGCACGCAGTATGGGGATCAACCTCACGCCCGAGGAGAGGTTCGAGGTCTTCGGGGACAAGGACCCGGAGCAGTACGCGGAGGAGGCGGAGCAGCGCTGGGGCGGCACCGAGCAGTACGCCGAGTCGCAGCGCAGGGCCGCCCGCTACACCAAGGACGACTGGCAGCGCATCCAGGACGAGGTGGCGTCCTGGGGCGAGCGCTACGACGCCCTGATGGCCGCCGGTGAACCGCCGGCCGGCGAGGCGGCCATGGACATGGCCGAGGAGCACCGGCAGCACATCTGCCGCTGGTTCTACCCGTGCTCGTACGAGATGCACGGGGGCCTCGGCGAGATGTACGTCTCCGACGAGCGCTTCAAGGCGTTCTACGACGCCATGCGCCCGGGCCTCGCCGAGCACCTGAGGGACGCGATCACGGCGAACGCCGCGCGCCGTTCCGAGGAGTCCTGACGGTGGGGGCGTCCGCCCGCGGGCGGACGCCCCCACCGGTGTGCGCTACCGCTTGGCCAGGACCACCGCCGTCCCGTAGGCGCACACCTCCGTCCCCGCGTCCGCCGCCTCGGTGACGTCGAAGCGGAACATCAGCACACCGTTGGCGCCCCGCATGCGTGCCTGGGCGACGAGCCGCTCCATGGCCTGGTTGCGGGTCTCCACGAGGGTCTTGGTGAGCCCCTTGAGCTCGCCGCCGATCATCGACTTCAGGCCCGCGCCGATCTGGCTGCCCAGGTGACGGGAGCGCACGGTGAGACCGAAGACCTCGCCGATGACCTGCTCGACGCGGTAACCGGGTACGTCGTTCGTCGTCACGACCAGGACGTCCGACTGGGGTCCCTGGCCGCCGCCGTATTCATCGATGCCCATGGCTCACAGCTTTGTCCCAGTCGACGCACAGTGCATCCTGGAGTCACTGGTGGAACCTGGCGCGGACACATTGCGTTGATAGCTTTGGTCGGCCGAACAGGACCGCCGCACCCACCTTCACCCCTCAGGAGCCCGGAACCGTGACGACGCTTGCCCTCGGTCCAAGCTGGCTGGATCCGAACACGCTCCTGGACAACTTCGGCATCTGGGGTCTGCTGCTCATCGTCTTCGCCGAGTCCGGCCTGCTCATCGGCTTCTTCCTGCCGGGCGACTCGCTGCTGTTCACCTGCGGCCTGCTGATCACCGCGGGCACGCTGGACTTCCCGCTGTGGGCCGCGATCGCGCTGATCTGCCTCGCCGCGATCCTCGGCGACCAGGCGGGTTACGTGTTCGGCAAGAAGGTGGGGCCCTCGCTGTTCAGCCGGCCCGACTCCCGCCTCTTCAAGCAGGAGAACGTGGTCAAGGCCCACGAGTTCTTCGAGAAGTACGGGCCCAAGTCCCTGGTCCTGGCCCGCTTCGTGCCCATCGTGCGCACGTTCACGCCGATCATCGCCGGCGTCAGCGGCATGAAGTACCGCTCCTTCCTCACCTTCAACATCATCGGCGGCGTCCTGTGGGGTGCGGGTGTCACCCTGCTCGGCTCCTGGCTGGGCAACATCGACTTCGTCCACAAGAACATCGAGGCGATCCTGATCCTGATCGTCCTCGTGTCGGTGGTCCCGATCGCCATCGAGTTCCTGCGGGCCCGCTCCAAGGCCAGGAAGAACCCGCCCCAGGAGCCCGAGCGCCCGGTCCCGCCCGCCCAGCAGCACGCCCGGTCCGCGCCGCCCGTCATGGACGACGCCACGACCCGGCTGCGCCCCGTCCCGCCGGCCCACCAGGACCAGGCGTACGGCGGCCACCAGGGGTACGGCGACCACGGCGCGTACGGCGGCGACCAGCAGGGGTACGGCGACCACAGCGCGTACGGCGACCAGCAGGGGTACGGCGACCAGGCACAGGCCTACCCGCAGCAGCACCAGCACCCCTACGGATCGGACCAGGGCTACTCCCAGGGGTACGGCCAGCAGCCGTACGGCCAGGGCGGGGCCTACCCGCAGCAGCAGCCGTACGACCCGCACCAGCAGCCGTACGACCCGCAGCAGGACTACCGGCAGGCGCCGCAGTACCCGTACGACCAGGGCCACCGGGCCCCGTAGGGCGCGCGGACCTAGAAGCCGCGGGTCCGCTTGGCGGCCCTGCGGCCCGCGGCGGAGGCACCCGGCACCCGCAGGAACAGCCGGGAGATCTCCGACCCCAGGTTCACGCCGATCGCGATGGCCATGGCGAGCGCCGCTGCCTTGGAGAGGGAGACGAGCCCCTTGTCGACGTCGTTCTGCGCGATCGACAGCAGGCCGAAGTACGTGGCGGAACCGGGGAGCAGCGGACCGATCGCCGCCGTCGTGTACGGCAGCGCCGACGCGAACCGGTAGCGCGACAGCAACTGCCCGAACAGCCCCACCAGGCCCGCCGCGACGGCCGTGGAGGCGACCGGGGAGATGCCGCCCGCGTAGTGCATCGCCCCGTACACCGACCAGGCGACGCCCCCGTTCAGGGTGACGGCCAGGACGGTGGAGCGTTCCTGCTGGAGCAGCACCGCGAACGTCAGCGACAGCAGCATGGACGCGGCGATCTGGAGCAGCGGCCGCTCGCTGCCGATCAGGGCGGCGTCCGGATTGAGCTCACCGCCGAGCTTCACGCCGAAGTAGAGCACCACCAGGACGCCGACGACGATGCCCACGAAGAAGTACATGACTTCGAGCAGGCGGGCGGAGGCGGTGATGTAGAAGCCGGTCAGACCGTCCTGCACGCCCGCGACCAGCGCCCGTCCCGGCAGCAGCGCGAAGAGTCCACCGGTGATCACCGCGGAGCCGTTCACGTCGACGTGCGCCACCGTGAGCGCGACGCCGATCGCGGCGGGCGGCATCGCGGCCACCGTGAACTGGTAGAACTCGGGCAGCCCGCGCCCCGCGCACAGCCACGCCAGCCGGTCGCCCAGCATCGCGCCGAGTGCCGCGGCGACGAACACCAGCGCGCCACCGCCGACGAGCACGGCGGCGGCACCCGCGAGCAGCCCGGCCGAGGCGGTCAGCGCCCAGCCGGGGTACGGGTGGCGGTTCCGGCGGATCTCCGCGAGGCGCCGGTAGGCCTCCTCCAGAGAGATCGCGGCCTCCGCCTCCGGGTCGCTGAGGTCGTCGACGAGGCGGTAGACGGCCGCGAGCCGCGTGTAGTCGGTGCCCCGGCGGCGGACGGTCCGGGACGCCGTCACGGGGTCGTCGACCAGGGACGGCTGGTGCGAGATGGACAACAGGGTGAAGGTGACGTTCGGTTCGCAGCGGTCCAGGCCGTAGGAGCGGCAGACGGCGAACATGGCCGCCTCCACGTCCTCGGCGCCCTCGCCGCCCGCCAGCAGCAACTCGCCGATACGCAGCGTCAGGTCGAGCACGCGCGGGACGGCGGGCCCCGACTCGTCCTCCTTGTGCACCGGTTCCGGCGCGGGACGCTCGGCCACCGGCATGCGCAGCATCGCTCGCATCCGGTCCTGCCAGGGCGCGTCCTTGGTCAGACTGACCACCGGGATGCCCGTCGCGGGCGTGAAGGCGGCCGGGGCCTCGCGCGAGCTGTAGGTGCGCGGCGTGCTGAACGCCGAGCCCTCAGGCTCGGACACGGGCGCCTGCGGTGCGTCGAGCCCCTTGGGGAGCGCGAACTCCGAGGTCGTCGACGACTCCTCGTCCACCGGCCCGGTGTCCGGCGGGGCCACACCGGCGGGCGGGGTGAACGCATTCCTCGCCTCGTCCGACTGCGGCTTGCGGTCTTCCGCCTCCGGCTCCGCCACCAGTTTCTGCCTCACCTTTCGCGCCCCTGTGCCTCGTACGTACCTCGCGTTGCCTCGTACGTACCTCCGTATGCCTCAGTATGCGTACGGATACACGAACGGGCCGCGTGACCCCCTGGAGGTCACGCGGCCCGCCGGGCGCAAGGGGTCAGTGACCGCCCTGCTCCTTGAAGCGCTTGTAGGAACGCTCGATCTCGGCCTCGGCGTCCGTGCGGCCGACCCAGTTGGCGCCCTCGACGGACTTGCCGGGCTCCAGGTCCTTGTAGACCTCGAAGAAGTGCTGGATCTCCAGGCGGTCGAACTCCGACACGTGGTGGATGTCGCGCAGGTGCTCCACCCGCGGGTCGTGCGCCGGGACGCACAGCAGCTTGTCGTCGCCGCCGGCCTCGTCGGTCATGCGGAACATGCCGATCGTGCGGCACTGGATGAGGCAGCCGGGGAACGTCGGCTCGTCCAGGATGACCAGCGCGTCCAGCGGGTCGCCGTCCTCGCCGAGGGTGTTCTCGACGAAGCCGTAGTCGGCCGGGTAGCTGGTCGAGGTGAAGAGTCGACGGTCCAGGCGGATCCGACCGGTCTCGTGGTCCACCTCGTACTTGTTCCGTGAACCCTTCGGAATCTCGATCGTGACGTCGAACTCCACCGGTGGCTCCTCCATGATCAACACATAGTTCTGGTGGTTAAGTGTCCCTCACGCTGGTGGGTGATCGCGAAAGGGGCTGGTGGTCGTGCCAGAGCTGAGGCCTTGGCGGGCCGCGAGACCGCATGTGGTGCGGGTCGCGCGGACGGTGAAACCGCATGTGGCGCGGGTCACTCGAGCCGTGCGGCCACGTTCCGTGCGGATCACGACCCCGCAGTTCACGGCCGTCGCCGCCACCGTGGGCCTGGCGCTCGCGGCCGGGGCGGTGGCCGCGGCCGGTCCCTGGGACTCCTCCGGTCAGCGTACGGCCGAGCGCGACTGGGCCGCATCGCGGGACGGCGAGGGTGGCACAGATCACGGCCGTACGTCCGCTTCGTCCCGCACCTCGCCCCGGGCCGCCCCCAGCGCTGCCTCCGTGCTCGCCGGAGTCGGCGGCTCCGCGGGCGGCGTGCCCGTGCCCACGGAGAAGGCGCTCGCCGACGTCCTCGACCCGCTGCTCGACAACGCCGCCCTGGGCGCCCGGCGCACCGCCGTCGTCGTCGACGTGGCGACCGGCAGGCGGCTGTACGCCAAGGGCGCCGACGAGACCCAGACCCCGGCCTCCACCACCAAGATCGCCACCGCCGTCGCCGCCCTCACGGCGCCCGGTCCCGACCACCGGATCAAGACGCGCACGGTCCTGGAGCCCGACACCAAGGAGGTCGTCCTCGTCGGCGGCGGCGACCCCACGCTGACCGCCCGCAAGAAGGCGGACGGATGGGCCGACCTGCGCACCCTCGCCGACCGGACGGCCGACGCCCTCAAGTCCCGTCACCTGGGCCGCGTCACGCTCTCGTACGACACGTCGCTCTACACCGGTCCCGCCCAGCACCCCATCGGCAGGAACGGCAACCTCGCCCAGGTCACCGCCCTGATGGTCGACGAGGCGCGCCCCGGCGTCTCGGTCGCCGGCCCCGTCGACCGGGCCCTCGACCCGGCCCGTGACGCGGCCGGCAAGTTCGCCGACCTGCTGCACGACCGCGGCATCGAGACAGGGGCCCCCGGCCCGTCGAAGGCGACGGCCCGCTCCCAGGCCCTCGCCTCGGTCTCCTCGCCACCCCTGTCCGCCCTGGTCGAGCGGATGCTGACCAACAGCGACAACGACATCGCGGAGGCTCTCGCCCGCCAGGTCGCCCTCGCCTCGGGGGAGCCGGCCAGCTTCGAGGGCGCCGCCAAGGCGATCCACAGCCGGCTGGACAAGCTCGGACTGCCGGTCTCCGGCGCGAAGTTCGCCGACGGCAGCGGCCTCGACCGCGCCGACCGGATCTCGGCCCGCCTGCTCACCGCGCTGCTCGCCGAGGCCGGCGATCCCGCCCACCCCGAACTGCGCACGGTCCTGACCGGCCTGCCCGTCGCGGGCTTCACCGGCACCCTCAGCACCCGCTACGCCGACGACCCTGGCGCCACGGGCGTCGTACGCGCCAAGACCGGCACGCTCACCGGTGTGAACACCCTCGCCGGCACCGTCGTCGACGCGGACGGACGCCTGCTGGCCTTCGCCTTCCTCACCTCCGACGAGGCCCATCCGCCGAACATGGACGCGGCCCGCGCGGTCCTGGACCACACGGCGACGGCGCTGGCGGCCTGCGGCTGCCGCTGATCCCCATGGACCCCTTGCACACCAGGGTCAACGCGGGCCCCACCTCGGGGCCCGCCCGGAGCACGTACCCCTCACCGCAGCGCGACGTGCTCACGTACGGTTGACGCATGACGAGCATCGGTGGTGCCGCATCTACTGGGATGGTCGACTGGAATCTCGCGGTGGCGACCGCGACCCGGCTCGTGCGGCCGGGCCCCGAGGTGAGCCGTGACGAGGCCCGTGCCGTCGTCGCGGAACTGCGCCGGCACGCGAAGGCCTCGGAGGAGCACGTCCGGGGCTTTACTCGTCTGGGTGAGGACGGCGTGCACGACACCCCCGTCCTCGTCGTCGACCGCCCCGGCTGGGTCCGGGCGAACGTCGCCGGGTTCCGGGAGATCCTCAAGCCCCTGCTGGACAAGATGCAGGAGCGGCGCGGCAACACACCGGGCGGAGCCGTCCTCGGAGCCGTCGGCGGCAAGGTCACCGGCGTCGAACTGGGCATGCTCCTCTCGTTCCTGTCCTCCCGGGTCCTCGGACAGTACGAGACCTTCGCCCCGGCCACGCGCGAGCTCCCCGCCGGCGAGCACGGCGGCGGCAGGCTCCTGCTGGTCGCGCCGAACATCGTGCACGTCGAGCGCGAACTCGACGTCCAGCCCCACGACTTCCGTCTGTGGGTGTGCCTGCACGAGGAGACCCACCGCACCCAGTTCACGGCCGTGCCCTGGCTGCGCGACCACCTCGAGGGCGAAATCCAGTCTTTCTTGGGGGAGACCGATGTCGACCCCATGACCGTCCTGGAGCGCATCCGGGAAGCCGCCCAGTCGCTCGCCGGCGGGCGCCCAGAGGGCGAGGAGGACGACGGCGGCCGCTCCCTCGTGGAAATCGTCCAGACGCCCGCCCAGCGCGAGATCCTCGGCCGGCTCACCGCGGTGATGTCGCTCCTGGAGGGCCACGCGGACTTCGTGATGGACGGCGTGGGACCCGCCGTCGTCCCGTCCGTGGGGGAGATCCGCGAGAAGTTCCAGCAGCGCCGCGCGAAGGGTGCCTCGCGCCTGGACACCGCCCTGCGCAAGCTGCTCGGCCTGGACGCCAAACTGAGGCAGTACCGGGACGGCGAGCGGTTCGTACGGGCCGTGGTCGACCAGGTCGGCATGGACGGGTTCAACCGCGTGTGGACCTCCCCGAACACGCTCCCGACGAAGGCGGAGATCGCCAAACCGGCGGACTGGGTCGCACGGGTGCACCGCAAGGCCGAGTCGTGAACCCTACGGGAGGGTCGTGAAACGAATCCGGCCGACGGCAGGCAAACGCCCCTCCAATCACCCGTCCGAGGGACCGTGAGCCATGGGTAGGCGTGCAATGCTCGGGGAACGGCCCGGTTCTGTCACCATCTACACACTCTGAGTGACCGACCCCGGGCTCACCCCCCGAAAACTTCATGAAGGGAACCGGACATGGGTCCCCATCCTGCGGTCGCGGCGATACGCCTGGCGGTACGCCGCGTACTCCACGACATCATCACCGAGCACACGCCCGCCTCCGACACCGGGCGCGCGCCCGCTCACGGTGTCACGCGCCCCTCGCCCCCCGACGCCGAGCGCGTGCCCGCCCCCGGTACACGGCGCACCCTCCCGCCCGCGCGACCCCGCCACGAGCAGCCCTCGACGCCGCTCGTCCTCGTCGCGTGCTCCGGCGGAGCCGACTCCATGGCGCTCGCCTCCGCCCTCGCCTTCGAGGCCCCCAAACTCGGCATCCGCGCCGGTGGCATCACCGTCGACCACGGTCTGCAGACCGGCTCCGACCTGCGCGCCGAGGAAGTCGTGCTGCGCCTCACGGAGATGGGACTCGCCCCGGCCGAGTGCATCGCCGTCACCGTCGGCCGCGACGGCGGGCCCGAGGCCGCCGCCCGCGACGCCCGGTACGCCGCCCTGGACTCCGCCGCCGAGCGGCACGGCGCCACCGCGATCCTGCTCGGCCACACCCGCGACGACCAGGCGGAGACGGTTCTGCTCGGTCTCGCCCGCGGCTCCGGCATCCGCTCCCTGTCCGGGATGGCCGCGGTCTCGGGGGCCGACGGCCGTTACCGGCGCCCGTTCCTGCACCTGGACAGGCAGACCGCCCGCAAGGCCTGCATGGTCCAGTCGCTGCCCGTGTGGGACGACCCGCACAACACCGACCCGGCCTACACCCGCTCCCGGCTGCGCCACGAAGGCCTGCCCGCCCTGGAGAAGGCGCTCGGCAAGGGGGTCGTCGAGGCCCTCGCCCGTACGGCCCAGCTCTCCCGCGACGACGCCGACGCCCTCGACGCGTGGGCCAGCCAGGCCGAGGCGTCCGTACGCGACGCGGCCGGCCTCCTGGAGTGCGCCAAGCTCTACGCCCTGCCCCCCGCCGTACGCCGCCGCATCCTGCGCCGCGCCGCCATCGAGGCAGGCGCACCGGCCGGTTCGCTCTTCGCCCGGCACATCGAAGAAGTCGACCGGCTGATCACCGGATGGCGCGGCCAGAAGGCCATCAATCTCCCGGGCAAAGTCGTCGCTCAGCGACAGGGTGGCAGACTGGTGATTCGGCAAGGCTGAAATCGCGCCCCCCAGTGAGGCGCCCGGTCTCCCCTTCGGGAAGGACCGGTCAGCCGGTGGGACGACCGAAAGTGAATGCGGGTGGACGCGAAAGACATGGGCACCGACCTCAAGTCGGTGCTCATCACCAAGGAAGAGATCGACGCGAAGCTGGCCGAGCTGGCGGCGAAGATCGACGCGGAGTACGCGGGCAAGGACCTGCTGATCGTCGGAGTCCTCAAGGGCGCCGTCATGGTCATGGCGGACCTGGCGCGTGCGCTGTCCACCCCGGTCACCATGGACTGGATGGCCGTGTCCTCGTACGGCGCGGGGACGCAGTCCTCCGGCGTCGTGCGGATCCTCAAGGACCTCGACACCGACATCAAGGGCAAGCACGTCCTGATCGTCGAGGACATCATCGACTCCGGGCTGACCCTGTCCTGGCTGATCTCCAACCTCGGCTCCCGCGAGCCCGCCTCCCTCAAGGTGTGCACGCTGCTGCGCAAGCCGGAGGCGGCGAAGGTCGCGATCGACGTGGAGTGGGTCGGCTTCGACATCCCCAACGAGTTCGTGATCGGGTACGGCCTCGACTACGCCGAGAAGTACCGCAACCTCCCGTTCGTCGGTACGCTCGCGCCTCACGTCTACGGCGGCTGACCGCCCGCCCTTCGCGGGGTGGCTCAGTCCTTGTAAGACGTTCGGGAACCCCAGCGGGTTTCGCGCCGTTGGAGCATGCGTAGGCGGGATTGCCAGCAGTCCCCTGCGGCTTCGGGTGACAATGCTGGGGTACCGTCCGAAGAACAGTCTTTATCAAACTCACTATGGCAGGAGGGACGGGGCGGCACCGCTCCGTATGGATGGACGTGAAGCGATACTTCCGTGGGCCGGTCATGTGGATCGTGCTGGCCGTCCTTGCCGTGGTCGTGTTGATGCAGGTCGTCGGCTCGTCCGGCGGCTACAAGACGGTGGACACCGGCCAGGTGGTCCAGGCGATCAATGAGAACAAGGTCGAGTCGGCGAAACTCACCACCGGCGACGAGCAGATCATCAAGGTCTCGCTGAAGGACGGCGAGAAGGTCGACGGCAGCTCCAAGATCCAGGCGAGCTACATCGGCGACCAGGGCGTGACCCTCGCCGGGGTCCTTCAAGACAAGTTCCAGAACAAGCAGATCCCGGACGGCTACACGGTTTCGCCGTCCAAGCAGAACCCGTTCGTCGGCATTCTGCTGTCCCTGCTCCCCTTCGTCCTCATCGTCGTCGTCTTCCTGTTCCTGATGAACCAGATGCAGGGCGGCGGCTCCCGGGTCATGAACTTCGGGAAGTCCAAGGCGAAGCTCATCACCAAGGACACCCCGAAGACGACGTTCTCCGACGTCGCGGGCTCGGACGAGGCGGTCGAGGAGCTCCAGGAGATCAAGGAGTTCCTCCAGGAGCCGGCGAAGTTCCAGGCCGTCGGGGCCAAGATCCCCAAGGGTGTGCTCCTCTACGGGCCTCCCGGTACGGGCAAGACGCTGCTCGCGCGCGCCGTCGCGGGCGAGGCGGGCGTCCCCTTCTACTCGATCTCCGGTTCCGACTTCGTCGAGATGTTCGTCGGTGTCGGTGCCTCCCGAGTCCGTGACCTGTTCGAGCAGGCCAAGGCGAACGCCCCGGCGATCGTCTTCGTCGACGAGATCGACGCGGTCGGCCGCCACCGCGGCGCCGGCCTCGGCGGTGGTCACGACGAGCGCGAGCAGACCCTGAACCAGCTGCTCGTCGAGATGGACGGCTTCGACGTGAAGGGCGGCGTCATCCTGATCGCCGCCACGAACCGGCCCGACATCCTCGACCCGGCTCTCCTGCGCCCCGGCCGCTTCGACCGCCAGATCGCGGTCGACCGCCCGGACATGCAGGGCCGTCTGGAGATCCTCAAGGTCCACCAGAAGGGCAAGCCGGTCGCTCCGGACGTCGACCTGTCGGCCGTCGCGCGCCGCACCCCGGGCTTCACCGGTGCGGACCTGAGCAACGTCCTCAACGAGGCCGCGCTGCTCACCGCCCGCAGCGACCGCAAGCTGATCGACAACTCCATGCTGGACGAGGCGATCGACCGTGTGGTCGCGGGCCCGCAGAAGCGGACCCGGATCATGTCGGACAAGGAGAAGAAGATCACCGCGTACCACGAGGGCGGACACGCCCTGGTCGCGGCGGCGTCCCCGAACTCCGACCCGGTCCACAAGATCACGATCCTGTCGCGCGGCCGTGCCCTCGGCTACACGATGGTCCTGCCGGACGAGGACAAGTACTCCACCACGCGCAACGAGATGCTCGACCAGCTCGCGTACATGCTGGGCGGGCGCGCCGCGGAGGAGCTCGTCTTCCACGACCCGACCACCGGCGCCGCGAACGACATCGAGAAGGCCACCACCACGGCCCGCGCGATGGTCACTCAGTACGGCATGACCGAGCGTCTCGGCGCCATCAAGTTCGGCGGCGACAACACCGAGCCCTTCCTCGGACGTGAGATGGCTCACCAGCGCGACTACTCGGAAGAGGTCGCCGCGCTGGTGGACGAGGAAGTCAAGAAGCTCATCGAGAACGCGCACAACGAGGCCTGGGAGATCCTGGTCGAGAACCGCGACGTGCTCGACAACCTGGTGCTCCAGCTGCTGGAGAGGGAGACGCTGGGCAAGGAGGAGATCGCCGAGATCTTCGCCCCCATCGTCAAGCGTCCGGCCCGCCCCGCGTGGACCGGCTCGTCCCGGCGCACCCCGTCCACCCGTCCGCCGGTGCTCTCCCCCAAGGAGCTGTCCCTGACGAACGGCGCGAACGGCGCGACGCCGGCGATCGCCAACGCGACGGAGTCCGTCCCCGCGACGGACGCCGCCACGGAGGACCGCACCGAGAGCTGATCAGGGCTCCCGGCGCCCCCACCAGGCCCGGAATGAAAGCCGCGCCCCCCAGGTTCTAGCCTGGGGGGCGCGGCTTTCGTTTGATACGCCCGCATGTCTGGACGCGTCGACGTGCACGCGCAAGATCCACAGGAACGAGGACCACATGACCGACCCCGTGACGCTGGACGGCGAGGGCGTGATCGGCGAGTTCGACGAGAAGCGTGCCGAGAACGCCGTGCGGGAGCTCCTCATCGCCGTCGGTGAGGACCCGGACCGTGAGGGCCTCAAGGAGACGCCGGGACGTGTGGCGCGGGCGTACAGGGAGCTCCTGGCGGGTCTGCGGCAGGAGCCCGAGGACGTCCTGACGACGACCTTCGACCTCGGTCACGACGAGATGGTCCTGGTGAAGGACATCGAGATCGTCTCCCTGTGCGAGCACCACCTGCTGCCGTTCCACGGTGTGGCGCACGTCGGCTACATCCCGGCGGAGTCGGGCAAGATCACCGGACTGTCGAAGCTCGCGCGGCTGGTGGAGGTGTTCGCCCGCCGTCCGCAGGTGCAGGAGCGGCTCACCACGCAGATCGCCGACTCCCTCATGCGGATCCTGGACGCGCGGGGCGCGATCGTCGTCATCGAGGCCGAGCACATGTGCATGTCGGTGCGGGGCATCCGCAAGCCGGGCGCCAAGACCACGACCTCCGCCGTGCGCGGTCAGCTCCGGGACGCCACGACCCGTGCCGAGGCGATGAGCCTGATACTGGCGCGCTGACCGGATCCCCGGTGGTGTCCGGTCCCCTGTGAACAGCTCCCCCTCCGGTCGGCGAACGACTCGCCGACCGGAGGGGGATCGTGCTGTGGGGGGCCGTCGCCGGCCGGTGGTCCCGCTCGTCGGGCGGGGCGGACGTTCACGCGGCCGGGGCCGTGCCGCCGTCGCTGTCGTCGTCCTCGGGGAGCTTGCAGACCCGCTCCAGGAAGAAGGCGGCCGCTATGACGCCGATTCCGGCGACGACGGACAGCCCGGCGTAGATGGCCTGGTCGCGGATGGCGGGGATCTCCAGGGACTCCAGGAGGAACACGCCCGCGCCGCCGTACATCCCGGAGACCAGGGCGGCGACCAGGGCGCTCGCCTGGCCGAAGACGACCGCGCGGGCCGCCATCAGGGGGTCCACGCCCTTGGCGCCGGGGCGCCGCTCACGCTGGGCCTTGAGGCGTGCGCGCAGCGAGAGCGCCGTGGCCAGCAGGACCACGGCGATCAGCGCGAGGACGATGGGGGCGGCGAGGGGGACCCTGGGGAGCGTGCCCACCGCGTTCCACAGGCGGGCGCCCGCCCAGGACAGGACGCCGGCGACGATGAACACGGCGGCCAGCGTCCTGATGCGCAGCTGTTTCACTTTGCCCCTTCGGTTGGCCCGCCGACAGGCGGTCGTCCGGTCCGGCGCTCGGTCGTCGGGCCCGTGGTCGTCTTGACCTTAACGACTACTCGGGCAGCCGGAGTTCCAGGTCGGCGCGGGGCGCGACACCTTCCCGAGCGACCACGGTGAGGAGCTGGGCGACGGGTCCGCGACCGGGGAGCTGGGCCGTGGGCTCGACGTCGTGCCACGGGGCGAGGACGAAGGCCCGCTCATGGGCACGCGGGTGAGGGAGGGTCAGGACCGGGTCCTCGGAGACGACATCCGCGTACGCGACGATGTCCACGTCGATCGTGCGCGGGCCCCAGCGCTCGTCGCGCACGCGGTGGAAGGCCTCCTCGATCGCGTGCGCCCGCTCAAGGAGCGAGGACGGGGGGAGGGTGGTCTTGAGCACCACCACCGCGTTGAAGTACGACGGCTGGCTGCCCGGCTCGACGCCCCACGGCTCCGTCTCGTAGACGGGGGAGACCGCTTTGATGCGGACGCCGGGGGTGTCCTCCAGGGCGTCGATGGCGCCCTGGAGGGTCTCCAGGCGGTTGCCCAGGTTCGAGCCGAGGGAGATCACGGCGCGTTTGGGGTTGCTCAGGGTCGTGTCGGCGGCGTCCACCTGCTCCACCACGGAGGCGGGTACCGGCTGTACGGTCGGGTCGCTCTGACCCTCGGTGAAGAAGGCGGTCATACTCGGCTCCGGGTGATGGTGACGGTCACGTCGTCGAAGGGGACCGTGATCGGAGCGTCCGGTTTGTGGACGCAGACCTCGACCTCCTGGACTCCCTCGTGCTTCAGACACGTCTGGGCGATGCGCTCGGCGAGCGTCTCGATGAGATCGACGGGCTCGCCCTCGACGACGGCGACGACCTCTTCCGCCACGATGCCGTAGTGCACGGTCTTCGCCAGGTCGTCGTCGGCCGCGGCCGGCCGGGTGTCCAGGCCCAGTGTCAGGTCCACGATGAAGGTCTGGCCTTCTTCGCGTTCCTTCTGGAAGACACCGTGGTGCCCGCGGGCCTTGAGGCCGCGCAGCGCGACACGATCCACGCGAATCACTCCTGCAATCGTCGGTAGCGGCGGCCGTGAACCGAGTGCGGTCGGCACACCGGCCTCAAACGAATCTACCTGCGGGCACTGACAGCGATCGCCCACGGGGGCGGGTGCCCGGGCGAAGGCGGCGAGGCTTCACCCGGCGTTTCCCCTGGGGAACGCGGCGGCTCACGGGTTGGTAGCCGCCTCTACCCCGCGACTGGTGATTCCAACCACTTCTTGGTTCCTGTGGGCCGTCCGCCCACTCAACCGGCGGTGTTCTCGTCCTCTTCCTCGTTGGATTCGGCGAGGACGGGGGAGGCGTGGTGAGACCAGAGCTTCCAGCCCTCGGCGGTGCGCCGGAACACGTTCGTGGCGACGACGAGCTGGCCGACCAGCGGGCCCAGCTCGTCGCTGTCCTCGGGGGCGGGGGCGCCGCTGAGGATGTTCTCGGTGCAGGTCACCAGCGCCGTGTCGCCGGCCACGGAGACGTGCACGTCGGTGAGGAAGAACTGGATGTACTCGGTGTTGGCCATGATCAGCACGTACGAGCGCAGCACCTCGCCGCGGCCGTTGAGGACCGGCCAGCCGGGGTGGACGCAGGACACCACCGCGCCTTCGCCGTCGATGCCGCCGGGCTCCGTGTCCAGCCACAGCGAGGACAGCTCCTCGAAGTCGCCCCGTTCCATCGCCTCGTAGAAGGCGGTGTTGGCGAGCTCGACCTGCTCGACGTCGGTCCGCGGGGTGCTCACCGGGCTCCCTCGACGGCGCGGGCGACCCGTACCGCGTCGGCGGTGGCCCTGACCTCGTGGACACGGACCGCCCAGGCGCCCTGCTGGGCGGCGAGCGCGGAGACGGCGGCGGTGGCGGCGTCCCGCTCGCGGGCCGGGGGCGGAGCGCCCTCGGCGCCCGCCAGGACGCGGCCCAGGAAACGCTTGCGGGACGCGGCGACGAGCAGCGGGTGACCGAGGTCGCGCAGCCGGTCGAGGTGGGCGAGGAGGGCCAGGTCGTGCTCGGGGTCCTTGGAGAAGCCCAGCCCCGGGTCCACGACGATCCGGTCGGGGGCGACTCCGCCGGCCAGCACGGCCTCCACGCGCGCGTGGAGCTCGTCGACGACTTCGGCGACGACGTCCTCGTACGCCCCCTGCACGTTCCCACCCTCCAGGAAGCCGCGCCAGTGCATGACGACGAAGGGGGCACCGGCGGACGCGACGGCAGGGATCATCGCGGGGTCGGCGAGACCGCCGCTGACGTCGTTGACGAGGGCCGCGCCGGCGGCGAGGGCCCGCTCGGCGACGGAGGCGCGCATGGTGTCGACGGAGACGGTGACGCCCTCGGAGGCGAGGCCGCGGACGACGGGGACGACCCGCTTGAGCTCCTCCGCCTCGTCGACGCGGGTGGCGCCGGGGCGGGTGGACTCACCGCCCACGTCGACGAGGTCCGCGCCCTCGCTGACCAGGTCGAGGCCGTGCTTGACCGCTGCCGTCGTGTCGAACCAGCGGCCTCCGTCGGAGAAGGAATCGGGGGTGACGTTGACGACGCCCATGACCGCGCAGCGGTCCCACGTCGGCAGCCCCACGACTCGGCCGCGCCCGCGCTCATTGCTCATACGTCCAGCCTAGGCCTCCTGACGGGGGCCGTTTCGCCCGCGGCGGGCGGGGGTGCTTCCGTCCTGCCGACGGGGGTTTCCTCGGATGGTTCTTATCGGATGTATTCAGGTGTTCTGCGAGGTTCGTGCCACACGTCCGCGGGGACCGGCGGACGTGTGGCACGTGCGGGCCGGTGGCCCGAGCGGGGCCGGCCGGGTGGGACGGCGCACGCCGAGGCCGGGCCACGACACCTCCTAGGCCGCCCTGATGCCGTGTTCGGCCAGCGCGTGGCCGCACGGCCGGGGTGCGGGGGAACGGCGGCGCAGTGGGCGGGGCAGGGCCAGGTTCACGAAGCCCTCCGCCTGCATCGCCGCGAACCCGATGCGGGGGAGGTCGCGGGAGGACGCGTAGACGACGAAGCGGGGCTCCCAGCGCGGGCGGAACTTGGCGTTGAACTTGTAGAGGGACTCGATCTGGAACCAGCGCGACAGGAAGACCAGCAGTCCCCGCCAGGCGCGCAGCACCGGCCCCGCGCCGATCTTCTCGCCGCGGGCCAGTGCCGAGCGGAACATCGCGAAATTGAGGGAGATCTGCTCGATGCCCAGCCGGGGGGACGCCTGGAGCGCGGCCACGATGAGGAGTTCGTTCATACCCGGGTCGGCCGAGCGGTCGCGGCGCATGAGGTCGAGCGACACGCCGTCCGTGCCCCACGGCACGAAGTGGAGGACGGCCTTCAGGTCGCCGTAGGGGCCGGGTTCGGCGTCGGCCTTGTGGGCGGTGGCGATCAGGCAGTCCCCGTCGGCCGGGTCGCCGATGCGGCCGAGCGCCATGGAGAAGCCGCGCTCGGTGTCCGTGCCGCGCCAGGCCTCCGCGGCGCGTCGTATGCGGTCCAGTTCGCCCTCGCCGAGGTCACGGATGCGCCGTACCCGTGTCTCGTAACCAGCCCGCTCGATGCGCTTCACCATCTGGCGCACGTTCCGCATCGCGCGCCCGGCCAGGGAGAAATCCACGACGTCCACCACCGCCTCGTCCCCCAGTTCGAGGGCGTCGAGCCCGGTCTCGCGGGTCCACACCTCGCCGCCCGTCTCCGAACAGCCCATGACGGCCGGTGTCCAGGAGTGCGCCCTCGCCTCGTCCATGAAGCGCTCGATGGCGCCGGGCCAGGCCTCGACGTCGCCGATGGGGTCGCCGCTGGCGAGCATCACCCCGGAGACCACGCGGTAGGTGACGGCGGCCTTGCCGCTGGGCGAGAAGACGACGGCCTTGTCGCGGCGGAGCGCGAAGTGGCCGAGGGAGTCGCGGCCGCCGTGCTTCTCCAGGAGGGCGCGCAGCCGGGCCTCGTCGTCCTCGGTGAGGCGGGCTGCGGGGTGTTCGGGACGGAAGGCCAGATAGATGGTGGTGACGGCGGTCAGCAGGCCGAGGGCGCCGAGCGAGAAGGCGACCGTCCAGGAGGTGGGCCCGCTGTAGTCGACGGGCCCCTCGAAGCCGACCAGGCCGTACAGGACGTGCTGGATGCGGTCGGCCAGGCTCGGGTCGCCGACCATGCGGTTCTCGTGGACGCTGACGATGACGAGTCCGAGGACGAGGGAACCGGCGCCCATGAGGACGAAGTTGGCGAGCGCGCGCCACCGGCTGCGCGGGTCGGGCAGGGCCCCGAACTCGCCCCGGTGCCGCAGCAGGGGCGCGAGCAGGGCCGCGGAGATGACGACGCCGATGACCGAGTGGCGGTACGCGAACTGCGCGACGGCACCCGCGGGCAGCAGGACCACCGCGGCGCGCCACGCCCGGCGCTTGCGGCGGCGCAGCCCGTGAGCGAGCAGCAGCAGGAGCACGCCCGCGCTGAGCGAGAGCGCGGCGGCGAACGGGCCGAGGGCGCCGGGCAGTACCTCGGCGATGGCGTGCATGCGGCTGCGCCGGAAGCGCGGGAAGACGCCGGCGGCGACGTCCAGGAGTCCGACGAGCGTGCAGGCCCGGGCGACCAGGGCGGGGACGGCTTCGGGACGCGGACCCCGGAGTATGCCCCGTGTCCCGCCTGTTCGGCTCGGAACCTCGCCCGACAATTCCCCATCTATCCTGACAGACATCGCATCCCGTAGTTCCGCGAGAGACCTTGGATCCGGTGCCAAATCAGGCATCCGGCGACATTGCGCCCTCTAGGACGGTGTCTTGGGGAGACAGGTTCACTCCCCTTCGGAAAGCCGTTTCAAAAGGCAAGGAAAGTCCGGGGCAAGCACGCGCGAAGGAGCGATGCGGATCCGGGACGGAAAGCGCAGGCGGAACAGCCCATGGGTCTGACGAGCAACAAGGTGCTGGTGGTGGCGGTGCTGTTCGCCGTGCTGCTGTTCGTCGGCACGGTGTGGTGGTGGCCGCGGCTGGCCCGCGGGAACTGGCGGGCCGTCAGCGGACGGATCGGCCTGCTGCTGGCCACCCAGGTGGCCGTCTTCGCCTCGGTCGGCCTCTGCGTGAACCAGGCCTTCGGGTTCTACGCCAGCTGGGCGGACCTCTTCGGCCGGGAGAGCGGCCAGGGCGTGGTCGTCGACCACAACGGCACCGCGGGTGCGGGCGGCGGACCCCTTCAAGTGGTCGACACCCAACAGGTGAACGTGTCGGGCGGTTCCCGTCCCCGGATCGGGGGCCAGATCCAGAAGGTCACGGTCGTCGGCCGTACGACGCACATCGCCACACCGGCGTACGTCTATCTGCCCCCGGAGTACTTCCAGCCGCAGTACCGGGCCCGCACTTTTCCCGCAGTCACCGTCCTCACCGGATACCCGGGCACCGCCGAGGCGCTCATCAAGGCACTGCACTACCCGCAGACCGCGAACAGGCTGGCCAAGAACGGCAAGATGCAGCCGATGATCCTCGTCATGCTGCGGCCGACCGTCGCGCCTCCGCGGGACACCGAGTGCGTGGACGTGCCCGGTGGTCCGCAGACGGAGACGTTCTTCGCCAAGGACCTTCCGGACGCCGTGTCCGCGCACTACCGGGTGGGCAGGAAACCCGGGAGCTGGGGCGTCGTCGGCGATTCCACGGGCGGTTACTGTGCACTGAAACTGGCTGTCCACCATCCCGGGGCGTACGCGGCCGGGGCCGGTCTCTCGGCGTACTACAAGGCGCCGATCGATCCCACGACCGGCGACCTCTTCCGCGGCGACAAGATGGTGCGGGACAGCGCCGACCTGCGCTGGTACCTGAAGAACAGGCCCGCGCCGGACACCTCACTGCTCGTCAGCAGCAGCAGGTCGGGCGAGTCCAACTACCAGGACACGCTGCACTTCATCGACCTCGTGAAGTCCAATCGGCACACCCGGATCTCGTCGATCATCCTCGACAGCGGCGGCCACAACTTCAACACCTGGCGGCGGGAGATCCCGGCGACCCTGCAATGGATCAGCGGACGGCTCAGCGACCGCTGAGGCGGGCCCGAATTCCCCTTCGCGCGAGGGTCCGGCAGGGGAGCCTTTTCGAACTCCGGAAGTCGAGATCAAGATCGAACACGTTCCCCGGGGCGAATGCGGGACGCTCTCATTCCGCGCGTTCGCGGCCATGCGCTTCGCAGTAGCCGTGTTTTTACCGGGCGGGGCTCCAAGATTCGCCTACGCGCGGTAAGTTTCTGGCCATGCCACGTGGACGTCACCGCCATTCCCCGCCCTTGCACAGGCTGCTGCCTCCTTCGGCGATCGCCGGTGTCTCGCTCGTCTGTGCCGTGGGGCCATGGCTGTTCACGGAGCCGGTGGTGCTCCGTGCGCTGGCCGCCGGTGCCGCGCTGACGGCGGTCGTCGGCGCGGTCGTCATGCGCCGATGGGACGCCGAGGCGGGCAAGAGCGTCGCCGACCTCACGCGCGCGCGGGCGAGCGACGAGTGGCGTCACGAGGAACGCGTCGCCGAACTGGAGGCCGACCTCGACGAGTCCCGCGCGCTGCGCACCAAGCTGGAGCACAGGCTGCGCGCGAAGCGTTCGGAGCTGGCGGGCCTGCGCAACGAGCACGCCGCGCTGCTGCGGCGTTACGCCACGGCGGAGACCGAACGGGCGACCGCGCTGGAGGGCCGTCGGCAGCTCGCCATAGAGGCCACCGTCCCGGCCCGCGCGCTGCCCGCCGCACGGTCGGCGCCGGAGTCCACGGCCCCCGAGACGGCTCCGGAGGCGGTGCCCGAGGAGGGCACGCCCGAAGAGGGCACGCCCGAGGCGACCGAGAGCCTGGCTGCCGAGGTCCCCGGGACCGAGACCGCCGAGCCGGCCGAGGCCCCCGAGTCCGCGGCGGACGACGCCGACGCGCCGGAGGCGCCCGAGGTCTTCTCCCCGGCGGGCTCCTCGCTCTTCCTGCGGGCCAACGCGGCGCTGAGCCGGATCGCGAGCGGCGCTTCGGAGGCGGAGACCACGACCGCGTCCGCGCCGGGCGAGGTGACGTCCTCCGAGACGGAGGAGTCCGGCTCGGAGAGGTCCGGCTCGGAGGAGTCCGGTGCCACCGCCGCGAAGGGCGACGCCCCTCGGGGCGCGTCCCTGAAGGCCGTCGGGTCCGCGAAGGGCGAGCCGGCCGCAGGCGGATCCGCGTCGCACGCCGCGAGCGCGGAGCCCCCGAAGGCGGGCCCGGCCCGCGGGGAGGCGCGTCCGTCCACGGACGCCGTGGCGGAGGAGGGTGAGGCGCAGGGGAAGCCCGAGGCGGTCGGCGAGCACCAGCACGCGACCGCCGACGCGAAGCAGCCCGTGCCCGCCCAGTCGTCCCCGTCGGCGCAGCAGCCCCGGGCCGCGCTGCCCGCCAAGCCCTCCTCGGGAGGGCACTTCACCGTGCCGACGGCGGTGGCCGTGGCACCGGCCGCCCCCGTGCGGCGCCCCTCGGTCGAGGGCGGCTTCGACTTCTTCGGCACGCAGAAGGAGTCGTCCGCGGACGCGCTGGAGGCCGTGCAGAACGAGGACCTCGCCGACGTGGTCGGCCAGGAGGCGCTCGCCCTGCACAAGGCCGAGGCGGAGGCCGGGTTCAAGCCGGCGGACGAAGCGGCCCGCGGCGTCGGACAGGTCATCGACCTGACCGCGCACGACGAGACCGAGCAGATCGACGTGGGCGTGCTGCGCAGCGCGGTCTCCTGACGAGTCCCGCGCGGCGCGGTCTTCCGAAGAGTCCGGCGTGGGCCGGTCTTCTGCGAGTCCGGCGCGGCGCGGTCTCCTGAGAGGTCCGCGCGGCGCGGTCTTCCGAGGAGTCCGGTGTGGTGCGGTGCCCGAAGAGTGCCGCGTGGGCCGGTCTTCTGAGAGTCCGGCGCGGCGCGCTCCGCTGCGAGTCCGGCGCGGCGCGGTCTCCTGAGAGGTCCGCGCGGCGCGGTCTCCTGAGAACGGAGCACCGCCGCCCGTCAGCCGCGCGGGCGGCGCGCGTGACGTGGTGCGAGCGGGGCCCGGCAGACGGGGCGGGCGGTACCAGGACGAGGGCGGTGGCCGGGCGCCACTGCCCTCACGCCATCCACCGGTCCGGCAGCGCCTCCCGCCGGCCCGTCCGCGAACGGTCGGCCTGGGACTGGAGCAGACGCGCCGCCTCCTCGGCGTCCCGCAGCCGAGCCGTCACGGTCTTGTCGGCCCCCGTGTCCACATGGACGTCGGCGACCCTCCTGAGGCGCTTCCAGGGCCCCTGCGTCAGCCGTACGCTCTGCACCTTCGCGTGCGGCACGAGCGAGAGACTGCGGCGCAGCAGTCCGTGCCGGGCGGCGAAGACGGTGTCGGTCACGGCGAGCCCGTACCCCCGCCACCAGACCGGCAGGCACCAGCCGGCCCGGCGCGGCGGCCGGGACAGGGACGACGGCACCGTCACCCCGGGCAGCACCTCGGCGATCACCGACTCGGCGATCTCGCGCGGGGCGACGGGCACGAGCACGGAGTTCGACGACCCGGCGACGTCCAGCTCCACGCGCACCCAGCCGAGCCGCCGCCACAGCAGCGGCTCGACGATCCGCACCGTCTGCACGCGACCCGGCGGCACCGTCTCGTGCGTGCGGTCGAGGAGCCCGTGGTCGATGCGGAGGCCGTCCGGCGACTCGCCCACCGTCCAGTCGTACTCGCCCACGAACCGGCCCACGCTGCTCGCGCCCGCCGCGCCGAGCAGCGGCAACCCGGTCGCGAGGACCGTCCACACGCTGTGGGTGGCGAACCACAGCAGCGGCGGCACGACGACCGCGGCGGCGAGCGAGCCCCAGGTCGCGCCGGTGAGGACCAAGGAGACGGCGAGGACGCCGGGCGGTACGTGCAGCAGCCGCCGCACCGGGGCCTCACCGACCTCATGGGCGGTCTCCGGCGCGAACCCCGCCGCACGGGCGAGGAGTTCGGCGCGCAGTGCTCGGGCCTCGCCCTCGCCCAGATAGGCCAGTTCGTCCTTCTTGTCCGTGCCGATGACGTCGAGTCTGAGCTTGGCGACGCCCGCGACGCGGGCCAGCAGCGGCTGGGTGACGTCGACGGCCTGGAGCCGGTCGAGCCGGATGTGCGCGGTGCGGCGGAACAACAGGCCCGTGCGGATGCGCAGTTCGGTGCCGGTCACCGCGAAGTGCGTGAACCACCAGCTGAGGAAGCCGTAGAGGGCGGCGCCCGGGACGAACACGGCGAGCCCGACGAGCAGCGCGGTCGTGGTGAGCCTGGTCAGCTGCTCCTGCGCCTGGTTGGGGTCGTGCACGGCCCATCCGGCGATCACGGCGACGGGCGCCCAGGCCCGCCGGAAGGGGGTGAACGGGTGCAGCCGTCGCTCCGCGGGAGGCCCGCCCCCCGGCACGGCGCCTTCCGCGCCCTTCGAGCCGTCGCGTTGCGCGGCGGTCTCGGCCCCGTCCCGTGGCGCGGTGGTCTCGGCCCCGTCCCGTGGCACGGCGGCCTCGGCCCCGTCCCGTGGCACGGCGCCCTCCGGGTCCGGCAGCGGCGTCGTCACAGCCCCGCCGATCGTGCCTCGCCGAGTTCGGTCAGCCGGTCGCGCAGTCGCTCGGCCTCGGCCGGGTCGAGGCCCGGGATGCACGCGTCGGTCGCCGCGGCCGCCGTGTGCAGTTGCACGCTCGCCAGCCCGAAGTGCCGCTCGACGGGCCCGGAGGTCACCTCGACCAGCTGCATCCGCCCGTACGGCACGACGGTCTCCTCGCGCCACAGCACGCCTCGGCTGATCAGCAGGTCGTCGGCGCGCTCCGCGTACCGCCAGGAGCGCCAGTTGCGCCCCAGCATGTGCCAGCCCCACGCCATCAGGGCGAGCGGGAGGAGGGCGAAGGCCGCCCAGACGGGGGCGACGAGCAGCCCGGTCAGCAGGCCCACCGCGATCGTCAGCAGCCCCAGCCACACCACAAGCAGCAGCCGCCGCATCCGCAGCAGCCCGGGAGGCAGTCCGGTCCAGACCGGCTCCGCCCCGGCGATTTCCGTGGTCCCCGTCTCCATACGGCAAGCGTACGTACGAGAGACTGTCACCATGACTCCTACGACGGAGACCATGGTCGGTATCGGCGGCGCCGCGGAGAGCACCGACATGGTGCTCAACATCGGCCCCCAGCACCCCTCGACCCACGGCGTGCTGAGGCTGCGGCTCGTGCTCGACGGCGAGCGGATCCAGCACGCGGAGCCGGTCATCGGCTACATGCACCGCGGGGCGGAGAAGCTCTTCGAGGCGCGCGACTACCGCCAGATCATCATGCTCGCCAACCGGCACGACTGGCTGTCCGCGTTCTCGAACGAGCTGGGCGTGGTCCTCGCCGTGGAGCGGATGCTCGGCATGGAGGTCCCCGAGCGGGCGGTGTGGATGCGCACGCTGCTCGCCGAGCTCAACCGCGTCCTGAACCACCTGATGTTCCTCGGCTCGTACCCGCTGGAACTGGGCGGGATCACGCCGATCTTCCACGCCTTCCGCGAGCGCGAGGAACTCCAGCACGTCATGGAGGAGATCTCCGGCGGGCGCATGCACTACATGTTCAACCGGGTCGGGGGCCTCAAGGAGGACCTGCCCGCCGGATGGACCTCACGCGCGCGTGCCTCCGTCGCGGCGCTGCGCTCGCGCATGGACATCTACGACCACCTGGTGCTCGGCAACGAGATCTTCCGGGGGCGTACGCGCGGTGTCGGGGTGCTCGCGCCGGAGACCGTGCACGCGTACGGGGTGAGCGGGCCGATCGCGCGCGCCTCCGGGGTGGACTTCGACCTGCGCCGGGACGAGCCGTACCTCGCGTACGGGGACCTCCAGGACACCCTGAAGGTCGTCGCCCGCCAGGAGGGCGACTGCCTGGCCCGCTTCGAGTGCCTCCTGGAGCAGACCCACAACGCGCTCGACCTCGCGGACGCCTGCCTCGACCGGCTCGCCGAGCTGCCGCCGGGGCCCGTCAACCAGCGGCTGCCCAAGGTCCTGAAGGCGCCCGAGGGCCACACGTACGCGTGGACCGAGAACCCTCTCGGCATCAACGGCTACTACCTGGTCAGCAAGGGCGAGAAGACCCCGTACCGGCTGAAGCTGCGCTCTGCCTCGTACAACAACATCCAGGCGCTGACCGAGCTGCTGCCGGGCACGCTGGTGGCCGACATGGTGGCGATCCTGGGCTCGCTGTTCTTCGTGGTCGGGGACATCGACAAGTAGGACCCCCGGGCGGGTCCCTCCCGGCCCCTTCCCGCCGGGCCGGGCTTTCCGCCGGGCCGGGCTTTCCGCTGGGCCGGGATTTCCCGCCCGGCTGGGTCGTGGCCGCCGGGTCCGGCCTCCGTCGGGTCCGGTGCCTCCCGTCGTGCCGGGACGCGCGCGCCTCAGGGCGCCTGCGGGTCTCCGGGAGCGAACAGGTCGTCGAAACCGGCCGTCGGGATCCCGACCGGCTGGAGCAGCCAGCCGAAGTCGCCGAGGCCCCCGGACGCGGTGAGCTCGGCGGCGGCCCCCGCGCCCGCCAGCGCGCGCACGTACGCCGCCGGGTCCGTGGAGGCGAGCGCGAGCGGGGGGCGCGCACCGCTCACGCCCAGCGCGCGCAGCGCCGTGCGCTGCGTCGTCGCACGGCCTCCGGGCAGCGCGCACGCGTCGAGCGCCACGTGCGCGGTGATGTCGCACGACCCGTCCGGCACCGGCGCCGTCTCCCGGCCCTCCCGGAAGCCGGTGAGCGTCCCGAAGGGCGGTCGGCCGGCGGCGACGTGCGCGTAGTCGGCGGCGACGGCGAGCCCGCGGTCCAGGCTCGCCACCGCGGCGGCCCAGGCGGTGTCCCTGGGGAGCCCGATCTCGGCACGCGCGCCCGCGGGGGACGCGGCCTCCGCGGGCAGCGGCCACCAGCGCCGCAGCCACCGCTCGTCCGCTCCCGCCGCCGGTTCCCCGAGACGTTCCGTGCCGTCCTCCCGTACGAGGACCAGGCGCCGTACTCCTGCGGCGTCGACCTCGACGACGTCCACGGGCACGTTGTCCAGCCACTCGTTGGCGAACAGCAGCCCGGTGATCCCCTGCGGGGGCGCGGCCGACCACTCGATCCGGTGATCGAGGCCCGCGGGGCGGTCGGCGCGCTCGACCGCGTACCCGCGCGTGCGGGAGGCCACCTCCGCGGGGAGCGCGGCGAGCACGCCGGTCACCAGCTCGCCGCGGCCCGCCGCCATGTCCACGAAGTCCAGCCGGGCCGGGCGGCCGAGCGCCTCGTCGACCCGGCACAGCAGCCGGGCCACGGCGCCGGCGAAGAGCGGGGAGGCGTGCACCGAGGTGCGGAAGTGGCCGACGGGGCCCTCGGGCCTGCGGTAGAAGCCGTACGGCCCGTACAGCGCCTCCTCCGTCGCCTCGCGCCAACCCCGCCACTCGCCCGCCGCCTCAGGTCTCACCGGGCCAGGCTAGGGCCTGCCGGGCTCTCTGGGCGGGCCCGGACAGTGGGGTCCGGCCCGGCGGGAAGGCCCGGCGGGAGGCGCCGCGACGGTACGGACACCCGTACCGGCCGACCGGGTCCGGGACCGGACCGCCAGGGGGCTTCAGCCGTCAGGAACCAGGGGGCTTCAGCCGTCAGGAAGGGGTGAGCCTCCACCTTGGGGAGTACGAGCACCGGTTGCGGATCGACCCTCCGGTTGACCCCTGCACACTGCACGCTTCCCTACTCTGGGTTACGTGCAGCGCCTCTATGACTTCCTCCGCAGGCACCCGACATGGGTCGACAGCTTCTGGGCCGTCGTCCTGTTCGGGATCACCTGCGCGAACCTCGTGAGCGTCAACGGGGCACCGGAGCAGCACGGGGCGCCCGCCGTGGCGTTCCCGATCGCCGTGCTCCTGTGCGTCGTCGTCGCGCTGCGCCGCCGCATGCCCGAGAAGATGCTCGTCCTGGCCGCTGTGCTGGGCCTTCTCCAGCTGATCACCGACGTCGAGGTGATGCCCGCCGACTTCGCCATGATGGTGATCATCTTCACCGTCGCGGCGGACGGCGCCCGCTGGGCCTCCCGGTTCGCGCTGACGGGCGGCCTCTGCGCGGGGTTCCTCTCGCAGCTGCGCTGGCCCGCCCAGGAGGCGGGCGGCCTGAACGTCGTCCTCATAGCCGTCTTCCAGACCGTGCCCTTCGCGCTCGCCTGGGTGCTCGGTGACTCCCTGCGCACCCGCCGTGCCTACCTCGCCCAGCTGGAGGAGCGGGCCGCGCGCCTGGAGAAGGAGCGCGAGGCGCAGTCCAAGGTCGCCGTCGCCGCCGAGCGCGCCCGGATCGCACGCGAACTGCACGACGTGGTCGCGCACAACGTCTCGGTGATGGTCGTCCAGGCGGACGGCGCCGCCTACGTCATGGACACCGCGCCGGACCAGGCCAAGAAGGCGCTGGAGACCATCTCCGGGACCGGCCGCCAGGCCCTCGCCGAGATGCGCCGGCTGCTCGGCGTGCTGCGCACCGGCGAGCACCAGGAGAGCGGCGAGTACGTGCCGCAGCCCGACGTCGAACAGCTCGACGACCTCATCGAGCAGTGCCGCACCGCGGGCCTCCCCGTCGACTTCAAGGTCGAGGGGACCCCGCGCCCGCTGCCCAGCGGTGTGGAGCTCACGGCGTACCGGATCGTGCAGGAGGCGCTCACCAACACGCGCAAGCACGGCGGTCCGAACACCGGTGCGAGCGTGCGTCTGGTCTACTTCGACGACGGCCTCGGCCTGCTCGTCGAGGACGACGGCAAGGGCGCGCCCCACGAGCTGTACGAGGAGGGCGGCGCCGACGGCCAGGGTCACGGCCTGATCGGCATGCGCGAACGCGTCGGTATGGTCGGCGGCACCCTGGACGCGGGACCGCGGCCTGGTGGAGGCTTCCGCATCAGCGCGCTGCTGCCGCTGAAACCGGCCCACTGACCACGGCCCACTGACACCTGTAACGACCGTTTCCGACTGTTTCTGGCTGTTCCCAAAGCTTTTCGGCCTTTGGTGGAGAGGGAAGAGGACCCCGATGGCGATCCGAGTCATGCTCGTCGACGACCAGGTGCTGCTGCGCACCGGTTTCCGGATGGTGCTCGCCGCCCAGCCGGACATGGAGGTCGTGGCCGAGGCGGGCGACGGGGTCGAGGCCCTCCAGGTGCTGCGCACCACCGCGGTCGACGTGGTCCTGATGGACGTGCGCATGCCGAAGCTGGACGGCGTCGAGACGACCCGGCGGATCTGTTCCGATCCCAATCCGCCGAAGGTGCTGATCCTGACCACCTTCGACCTCGACGAGTACGCCTTCTCCGGGCTGAAGGCCGGCGCCTCCGGCTTCATGCTCAAGGACGTGCCCCCGGGAGAGCTGCTCACCGCCATCCGGTCCGTGCACAGCGGCGACGCCGTGGTCGCCCCCTCCACCACCAGGCGCCTGCTCGACCGCTTCGCCCCGATGCTGCCCAGCGCGGGCAAGCAGCCGCAGCACAAGGAGCTGGAGCGGCTCACCGACCGTGAGCGCGAGGTCATGGTCCTGGTCGCGCAGGGCCTGTCCAACGGCGAGATCGCGGCCCGCCTCGTGCTGTCCGAGGCGACCGTGAAGACGCACGTCGGGCGCATCCTGACCAAGCTGGGGCTGCGCGACCGGGTGCAGGTGGTCGTGCTCGCCTACGAGACGGGGCTCGTGCGCGCGGGCGGACACGGCTGACCCGGGACGGACCGGGGGCGTGACCCCGGCGTGACCGGCGGCCACTAGGGTCTGCGCATGCTCCTGTGGATCAACGGCCCCTTCGGGGGCGGCAAGACACAGACCGCACACGAGATCCGGCGACGGCTGCCCGGCAGCGTCATCTGCGATCCGGAACACGCCGGTTTCGGCCTGCGCCGCATGCTGCCTCCCGAACTGCGCGGCGATTTCCAGGACTTGGCGTCCTGGCGCGAGGGCGTGGTCGAGGTGCTGGACCTCGCCCTCGCCAAGCACGACGGCGTGGTCATCGCCCCCATGACGGTCACGAACTCCCGCTATTTCGAGGAGACGGTCGGCCGGCTGCGCGAACGGGGCCACGACGTAGGGCACTTCGCGCTGCTCGCCGAGCGCGAGACCGTGCTCCAGCGGCTGCGGGAACGCGGCTTCGGGCACCTCCTGCGGTACGTGGCGGGCAAGGACGCCCCGCTGCGCCGCGAGAGCTGGGCCGTGCAGCAGCTCGACCACTGCCTGGAACGGCTGCGCGAGCCCGAGTTCGCCGAGCACCTGTGGACCGACCACACGACGGTGGCCAAGACCGCGGACCGGATCGCCGTGCTGGCGGGGCTGACGCTCACGCCGAACCGCGACGGGGTGCTGCGGGGGCGGCTGCGCAGGGCGTGGACGGGCGTGCGGCACATCCGGTTCGACTGACCCGAGCGGAACGGCTACTGACCCGAGCGGAACGGCTTCCGACCCGGGTGGAACGGCTTCCCCCTCCCGACGCCGGCCCCGGACAGGCCGGTCGGCGGGCGGGTGCCGTGTGGCGCGCGGAGGTCGGCGTGGGACTCACGGGCCCCGACCGGCCGACCGGGCTTGCGGCGCGTGCCGTGCGGGGGTCAGCGCAGGACGCTCTCCAGGAAGTCGCTGCCCAGCCGGGCCACCACGGTGACGTCCAGCTGGTGCAGCACGTACCGGCCGCGGCGGCGCGTGGAGATCAGGCCCGCCTTCTTGAGCACGCCCAGGTGGCGGGATATCTCGGGCGCCGTCATCCCGTGCACCTGCGCCAGCTCGCCGGTGGTGTACGCGCTGCGGGCCAGATGACGGCAGATCCGCATCCGGACCGGGTGGGACAGCGCGGTCATCCGCCGGGACAGCTCCTCGACGGAAGGCGGCGCGGCGAGCTCGGGCGAGCCGACGGGGTAGTGCAGCACGGGCTGCCAGCCGGGCCGGTGCAGCACCATCAGGTGCGGCCGTCCGAGGCTGGTGGGGACGAGGAGCAGACCGCCGTCCGCCGTGACCGTGTGTCCCTCCGTCAGCTTGTCGACGGTGAGCCGCCCGGCCGCCTCGTCCAGCGACACCGCGGGGGAGACGGAGGTCAGCGCCTCGGCGGGGCCCTTGTGTCGCAGCAGGTCCGTCTTGTGGCGGGCCTCCGCGGCGAGCTGGTGGCGCAACCGGGACCAGGTCTCCGCGAAGAACGCCTCGTCGCAGTCCTGAAGGAACTGCCTCAACCAGGCCCGCACGCGCGGCGGATCCTCCAGGAGGCGCTGTGTGAAGCGGGTCTGCTGCGGTCCGCGCGAGGCGGCCAGGTCCACGGCACGGCGCCGCACCTCGGGATCGGAGAGATAGCCGGGCTCCTGCGAGCCGTACGCCAGCGCGCAGGTGAACTCCAGGGCCGCGTCCACGAACTGCTCGTCCGTCAGCTTGTCCAGCAGGTCCAGGTCGTCGGCGAGGGTCGCGCCCGGCAGGGTGTTCCCGCCGGGGATGCCGGCGAAGGGCAGGAACAGGTCCGAGAACGTCGTCCGCCACAGGAAGTCCGCCTCGCACATCCGGTCGGCGAGATGCGGGTCGAGCCGGGCCGTGACCCCGGTCGCCCAGGCCTGGAGGCCCGGGTGGTGCGCCGGCTCGGCGAGGGCGTGCAGCGCCATCCCGAGCTCGGCCAGCGGGGACGGCACGACGGCGATCCGCTCCCGTCGCAGCCCGGAGATGTCGATGTGCACGCTCATGCCCCCATGGTGCACCCCGCCACCGACAACGCCGCCGTCGATTGACGCCGCCCGTCAATCGGGGCGACATGTGCCGCGAGCGGGCGCAGCCTGGGAGGACACCGGGGCAACCGCGGGCCTTCGGATCCCATCTCCCGTCCCGAGAGGCGATCGGCCGTGAGCATCACCCAGCAGTACCTTCTCGACACCTACCGGTCCCGGCAGCACGGCGAGCCCGTGCCCCCCGCGCCCGGCCGGCACGACCGGCGGCTCGTGCGCGAGCTGCGCGTCCAGCGGCAGTTCCAGGCCGTACTGGCGGGACGCCCGGCCCAGGGGAGGATGCGGGAGGCCATGGTCCGTCTGCTGCACGGGCGCCGCCGTCAGGTCGGCTGCTGACCCCGTGCGGGGGCGCGGGTGCGGCGCCGGCCCGGCCGCGCCCGCCGTACACGTCAGCGCGGCAGCGGGCCCGCGGGCTCGGCCGCGGCCGCCGCGCCTGGTCACTGCGGCAGCGGGCCCGTCGGCTCGGCCGCGCCCGCCGCGCCCGGTCACTGCGGCAGCGGGCCCACCGGCTCGGTGCCCGCCGCACACGTCACCGCGGCAGCCGCTCCACGAGGTCCTTCACGACCGACCTGACGTCCTCGGCCGTCCACTCCAGCCCCGCCGCGTCCACCGTGACCTCGGTAGACGCGAGGCCGGGACCGGCATGCCCCCACCGCTGCCCGAAGAGGCCGGCCCCCGTCTCCTCGACCTGTGCCGTACCCGCCTCCGTGAGGACGTCGGCGTCGTACGGCAGCCAAACCTGGAACTGGTGGGTGTGGGGCTGCTCGGGGTGCACGCGGGCCCAGGGCACCCCGGCCTCCGCGAACCCCTCGCGCAGCGCGGCGGCGACCACGCGCGCGTGCGCCACGTACTCGGGCAGCCGGGGCAGCTCCCGCTCCAGGCCGACGAGCGCGGCCAGGGCCGTCGGGAACTGCTGGAGGACCATGCCGCCGTACCGGTGCCGCCAGGCCTTCGCCTCGTCGACGAGCGTCCGGGGTCCCGCGACGGCCGCCCCGCCCAGGCCGCCGAGCGACTTGTAGAACGACACGTACACGCTGTCCGCGAGGCCCGCGATCTCCTCCAGAGGGCGGCCGAAGTGCGTGGTGCACTCCCACAGCCGGGCCCCGTCGAAGTGGACCACCGCGTCGCGTTCCCGGGCGGCCTCCACCGTCTCGGACAGCTCCTCCCAGGAGGGCAGCACGAAACCGGCGTCCCTGAGGGGCAGTTCCAGCATCAGCGCCCCGAAGGGCTCGTCGAAGTCCCGTATCTCCGCCGCGGTCGGCAGTCGCTGCCCGTCCGTCACCCGGACCGGACGCAAACCGCTGACCTGGCTGAACGCATGCCGCTCGTGGACCTCCGGATGGCTGAGCGCGTGCACCGCCACCGTGGTGTTCCCGGTGCGGCCCGCCCAGCAGCGCAAGGCGACCTGCTGAGCCATCGTGCCGGTGGGGAAGAAGACCGCGGCTTCCTGGCCGAGCAGGTCCGCGACCCGTTCCTCCAGCGTCTCGACGATGCCGTCGCCGTACATGTCGACCGGCCGGTCGAGGTCGTACACGCCCTCGGCGTTCTCCGCCAGCCACGTCAGGCGCTCGCGGACCGTGTCGCGGAAGCTGGGCCGCCACAGCACCCGACGCGCCGCCCGCCACGCGGCCGCCCGCCGTTCCTGCCCCCCGTCCGCCGGCTCCGCGCCGGCCGTCGCTCCCGCCTCCGTGTCCGTGGCCGTCCCGTCCCCGTGTCGTTCCGCCGCCTCTTGCGTCCTGTCGCTCATGACCGGATCATCCCGCGGGCCGACCTGACGAAGCACCCCGATTTCGGCACCTCCGTGACCTGCGGAAACCCACAGGCTGTGGACAAGGAAACAGCCGCTCGGACCAATCGCGTTAACATGACGAGAAATCGTCCGGTACCCCGAGCGGACTGGAACGGAAGGCCGCCGTAGAGTGAGTACATCCCCACAGCAAGATCCCAAGGACCGCCCCGCCAGGCTGACCGTCGGTGTCGTCGGGGCCGGCCGGGTCGGCCCCGCGCTCGCCGCGGCGCTCCAGCTCGCCGGGCACCGGTCGATCGCCGTCTCCGGGGTCTCCGACGCCTCCAGGCGGCGGGCCGCCGAGATGCTGCCCGACGTGCCGCTGGTGTCCCCGGCCCAGGTCCTGGAGCGTGCCGACCTGGTGCTGCTGACCGTCCCCGACGACGCCCTGCCCGGTCTCGTCGAAGGGCTCGCCGAGACCGGAGCCGTCCGGCCCGGCCAGCTGCTCGTCCACACCTCCGGGCGGTACGGCGCGCGCGTGCTGGACCCCGCGCTCCGGGCCGGCGCGCTGCCGCTCGCGCTGCACCCCGCGATGACGTTCACCGGCACCGCCGTGGACGTCCAGCGGCTCGCCGGATGCTCCTTCGGGGTCACCGCGCCCGAGGAGCTGCGGCTGGCCGCCGAGGCCCTGGTGATCGAGATGGGCGGCGAGCCCGAGTGGATCGCCGAGGAGTCCCGGCCGCTGTACCACGCGGCCCTCGCGCTCGGCGCCAACCACCTGGTGACGCTGGTGGCCGAGTCCATGGACCTGCTGCGCGCCGCCGGCGTGGAGGCCCCCGACCGGATGCTCGGTCCGCTGCTCGGCGCCGCCCTGGACAACGCGCTCCGCTCGGGCGACGCCGCCCTCACCGGCCCCGTCGCCCGCGGTGACGCCGGCACCGTCGCGGCGCACGTCTCCGAGCTGCGCAGGCACGCCCCGCAGACCGTCGCGGGCTATCTGGCGATGGCCCGCGCGACCGCCGACCGCGCGCTCGCCCACGGACTGCTCAAGCCGGAGCTCGCCGAGGACCTTCTCGGGGTGCTCGCCGACGGGACCGCCGGAACTGCCGGTCCCGGAAGCGCCGAGGGAGACGCCCGATGAGCGGGGTGCGCGATGCTGCGCCCGTCCGGGCACGGAGCGGGGCCGCGGCCCACGCCCGCCCGGCGAACCCGGCCGCGTCCGGGACCGCGGACGAAGGCCGCCCGACCACGCGCGTGCCGGAGAACGGAGACGCCCGATGACCGCCGCCCTGCTGCGCACCGCCGACGAACTGCACGCACGCACGCGTGCGGGCCGCCGAGCCGTCGTGATGACCATGGGCGCCCTCCACGAGGGGCACGCCACGCTGGTCCGCGCCGCCCGCGAGATCGCCGGGGACCGGGGCGAAGTGGTCGTCACCGTCTTCGTCAACCCGCTCCAGTTCGGCGCGGGGGAGGACCTCGACCGCTACCCGCGCACCCTGGACGCCGATCTGAAGATCGCCGAACTGGCGGGCGCCGACGTCGTCTTCGCACCCTCCGCCGACGAGGTCTACCCGGGCGGCGAGCCCCAGGTCCGTATCAGCGCGGGCCCCATGGGCGAGCGCCTGGAGGGCTCCTCGCGGCCCGGGCACTTCGACGGCATGCTCACCGTCGTCGCCAAGCTGCTGCACCTCACCCGGCCCGACGTGGCGCTGTACGGGCAGAAGGACGCGCAGCAGCTGGCCCTCATCCGCCGCATGGTCCGGGACCTGAACTTCGGCGTGGAGATCGTCGGTGTGCCCACGGTGCGGGAGGAGGACGGGCTCGCCCTCTCCAGCCGCAACCGCTACCTCTCGGCCGAGGAGCGGCGCACCGCGCTCGCCCTGTCGGGCGCCCTGTTCGCGGGCCGCGACCGGCACGCGGCCCAGGAGGCGCTGCGCGCGCGTGCCCGCGAAGTGCCTGCCACGCGCGCGCGTGCCGAGGCCCTGAGCGCCATAGGCGAGTCCCGCGCCGCCGCCGACGCCCACGCCGTGGCGAAGGCCGTCCCCGGCGGTCCCGCGGGCGTCCGCGCGGCGGCCCGGCTCGTCCTCGACGAGGCGGCCCGCACGAAGCCGCCGCTGATTCTCGACTACCTGGCCCTGGTCGACCCGGCCGACTTCACCGAGGTCGGGGACGACTTCACCGGCGAGGCGGTCCTCGCCGTCGCCGCGCGGGTCGGGACGACCCGGCTGATCGACAACATCCCCCTCACCTTCGGAGCCGCCTCGTGACCGGCACAGGCACAGGTACTGGTATACGACTGCACGCGCCCGCCCCCGGCTGGGCCCTCACCGCCGACGTCGTGGTCGTCGGCTCCGGAGTGGCGGGCCTCACCGCGGCCCTGCGCTGCGAGGCGGCGGGGCTGCGGACCGTGGTGGTCACCAAGGCCCGTCTGGACGACGGCTCCACCCGCTGGGCGCAGGGCGGCATCGCCGCGGCCCTCGGCGAGGGCGACACCCCCGAGCAGCACCTCGACGACACGCTGGTGGCGGGCGCGGGCCTGTGCGACGAGGAGGCCGTCCGCATCCTCGTCACCGAGGGCCCCGACGCCGTACGCCGTCTGATCGCGACCGGCGCCCACTTCGACGAGTCCTCCGAGGGCGATCTGGCCCTCACCCGCGAGGGCGGCCACCACCGGCGCCGTATCGCGCACGCGGGCGGCGACGCCACGGGCGCCGAGATCTCCCGTGCCCTGGTCGAGGCGGTCCGCGCGCGTGGTCTGCGCACCGTCGAGAACGCGCTCGTCCTGGACCTCCTCACGGACGCCGACGGCCGCACCGCGGGTGTGACCCTGCACGTGATGGGAGAGGGCCAGCACGACGGCGTGGGGGCCGTGCACGCCCCCGCCGTGGTCCTCGCCACCGGCGGCATGGGACAGGTCTTCTCGGCGACCACCAACCCGTCCGTGTCCACGGGGGACGGTGTCGCGCTCGCCCTGCGTGCCGGGGCCGAGGTCAGTGATCTCGAGTTCGTGCAGTTCCACCCGACAGTGCTCTTCCTCGGCCCGGACGCGGAGGGCCAGCAGCCGCTGGTCTCCGAGGCGGTGCGCGGCGAGGGAGCCCACCTGGTCGACGCCGACGGCGTGCGCTTCATGGTCGGGCAGCACGAGCTCGCCGAGCTGGCGCCCCGGGACATCGTCGCCAAGGGCATCATGCGCCGCATGCAGGAGCGGGACGCCGAGCACATGTTCCTCGACGCCCGGCACTTCGGCGCCGAGATGTGGGAGCACCGCTTCCCGACGATCCTCGCCGCCTGCCGGGCCCATGGCATCGACCCCGTCCACGAGCCGATCCCGATCGCCCCGGCCGCCCACTACGCCTCCGGCGGAGTCCGCACCGACTCCCGGGGCCGCACCACGGTCCCGGGTCTGTACGCGTGCGGAGAGGTCGCCTGCACCGGCGTCCACGGCGCCAACCGGCTCGCCTCCAACTCGCTCCTGGAGGGCCTGGTCTACGCCGAGCGGATCGCCGCCGACATCGCGGGCAGCCGCGCGGAGAACGGCCTGCACGCGCGCGTGCCCCAGCCGGTCCCGCACCCGGAGAAGCCCGCGCACCCGCTGCTGGCGCCCGAGGCACGCTTCGCGATCCAGCGGATCATGGCGGAGGGAGCGGGCGTACTGCGCTCCGCGGAGTCCCTCGCCACCGCCGCCGACCAGCTCCAGCGGCTGCACACCGACGCGCGCGACGCCCTCGACGAGAACGGCAAGACCTCCGAGCCCGGCGTCGACACCTGGGAGGCAACCAACCTCCTGTGCGTGGCACGCGTCCTGGTCGCCGCCGCCCGGCTGCGCGAGGAGACCCGCGGCTGCCACTGGCGGGAGGACCACGCCGACCGGGACGACGCCCAGTGGCGCCGTCACATCGTCGTACGGCTGAATCCCGACCGGACGCTCGCGGCGCACACCACCGACACAGCAGACTTCCCCCCGACCCTCCCAGGGGGGACCCCAGAGCCCCAGCCGGCGCTTCGGCATCGTTCTCAGGAGCAGTGACAGCAGTGAGCACCCCCGACCTTCCCCTCGCCCAGAGCGGCGGCTGCGGCGACGGCTGCGGCTGCGGCGCCGAATCGGACGACGCGTATCTGGAGTGCGGGCTCGACCCCGCGCTCGCCCAGCTCCTCGCCGACGCCGGACTCGACCCCCTGGAGGTCGAGGACGTCGCGAACGTCGCCATCCAGGAGGACCTCGACCACGGCGTGGACGTGACGACCGTCGCGACCATCCCCGAGGACGCCGTCTCCACCGCCGACTTCACCGCCCGGGACGCGGGCGTCGTCGCCGGCCTGCGGGTGGCCGAGGCGGTCATCTCCGTGGTCTGCACCGACGAGTTCGAGGTCGAGCGGCACGTGGAGGACGGCGAGCGCGTCGAGGCCGGCCAGAAGCTGCTGAGCGTCACCACCCGCACCCGTGACCTGCTCACGGCCGAGCGCAGCGCGCTGAACCTCCTGTGCCGCCTGTCCGGCATCGCGACGGCCACGCGCGCGTGGGCGGACGCCCTGGAGGGCACGGGCACCCGGGTCCGCGACACCCGCAAGACGACGCCGGGTCTGCGCTCCCTGGAGAAGTTCGCCGTGCGCTGCGGCGGCGGCGTCAACCACCGCATGTCCCTCTCGGACGCCGCGCTGGTCAAGGACAACCACGTGGTCGCCGCGGGCGGTGTGGCACAGGCCTTCGAGGCCGTGCGGGCGGCCTTCCCCGAGGTCCCGATCGAGGTCGAGGTCGACACGCTGCACCAGCTGCGCGAGGTCGTGGACGCGGGTGCCGACCTCATCCTTCTGGACAACTTCACGCCGGTCGAGTGCGAGGAGGCGGTGGCCATCGTCGACGGCCGGGCGCTGCTCGAGGCCTCCGGTCGGCTCACCCTCGACAACGCCGCGACGTACGCGAAGACGGGCGTCGACTTCCTCGCGGTGGGCGCGCTGACCCACTCCTCCCCGATCCTGGACATCGGCCTCGACCTGCGAGCGGCGGAGTAACCGGGACCATGCTGCTGACCATCGACGTGGGCAACACCCACACCGTCCTCGGCCTCTTCGACGGCGAGGAGATCGTCGAGCACTGGCGCATCTCCACCGACTCGCGCCGCACCGCCGACGAGCTCGCCGTGCTCCTCCAGGGCCTCATGGGCATGCACCCGCTACTCGGCGAGGAGCTCGGCGACGGGATCGACGGCATCGCGATCTGCGCCACGGTCCCGTCCGTGCTCCACGAACTGCGCGAGGTGACCCGCCGCTACTACGGCGACGTGCCGTCCGTCCTGGTCGAGCCGGGTGTGAAGACCGGCGTGCCGATCCTCACGGACAACCCCAAGGAGGTCGGCGCCGACCGCATCATCAACGCCGTTGCGGCCGTCGAGCTGTACGGCGGGCCCGCGATCGTCGTCGACTTCGGCACGGCGACGACGTTCGACGCGGTCAGCGCCCGCGGCGAGTACGTCGGCGGTGTCATCGCGCCCGGCATCGAGATCTCCGTCGACGCGCTCGGGGTCAAGGGCGCGCAGCTGCGGAAGATCGAGGTGGCCCGGCCGCGGGCGGTGATCGGCAAGAACACCGTCGAGGCCATGCAGTCCGGGATCATCTACGGCTTCGCCGGGCAGGTCGACGGGGTCGTCAACCGGATGGCCCGCGAGCTCGCCGACGACCCCGACGACGTCACCGTCATCGCCACGGGCGGGCTGGCCCCCATGGTGCTCGGCGAGTCCTCGGTCATCGACGAGCACGAGCCGTGGCTCACGCTCATCGGGCTGCGCCTGGTGTACGAGCGGAACGTGTCGCGCATCTGAGGGGCCTCGCCGCTCCGGCAGCGCTCCGCACCGTCCCGATCCGTGGGCGGCAGCCCCGTGTCCGTGGGCTGCCGCCCACGGCCGTTCGGCGCCGGTGCGATGCGGACGCGCCGCGATATGCCCGCTATGCGGATTTTGTCTGATTAGCGCGTATCGTCGGCGCATGCCCACGCCATACGGATCCCACGGCGGCATGGCGTTCGGTGCGGAGGAGCTGCGTGTGCTCCGCCGCGCTCTCGCCCTCGCCCTGCAGCCCAGCCCCGCCTCGGCCGAGGACGTCCAGGACTGTCTCCGCCTAGCCGAGTCCGTCGACGAGGCCGCCCGCGAAGGGGCCAGGCTCCGGGCCTTCCTGCTGGCCGACCTAGGCCGCTACCGGGCCGCACTGCCGGGCTCGGTCGCCGGCTACCTCGCCCTCCTGGAGGAGGTGCTCGTGGCCGGCTACCGGCCCGTCCCCGACGACCTCGCGGCGCTGCGGGCGCTGCGCGGCAACCCCGCGGCGGCCGCCCTCCTGGACCGCTGCCGGACTCTCGCCGAACAGGACGTGCGCACCCGCCTCGCGGGCCGCGCCGCCCCGGTGGTCCCGCAGTCCCGCACCCGTCTGCTGGCGCTGCCCGGCGGCCGGGCGGCCGACGAGCCCGCGAAGAAGCCGGCCGAACGGCCCGCCGCCGCGCCGAAGCCGCAGTCCCCGGACAGGTCGCCGCGACCGGGCAGGCCCATCCCCACCCCGGGCGAGGTCTTCCCCCCGAGGCGCAAGCCCACGCCGCCACCGGCGAACCCGCCGCAGCAGCTCGCCGCGGGCTAGCTACTCTGGAGGCATGGACTACGTCTCCGCGCTCGTGCCCCCGGTAGTGATGGCCGTGTTCTTCATCGGGCTGATCGTGACGATCGTGAAGACCCAGGGCGGCGCCAACAAGGCCAAGGAGGACGCCGTCGTCGACGCCGCCCTCGCCCGCGCGGAGAGCGCCCCCCGGCCCGCGAAGGACACCGGGGCCTGACCCGCCCGGCGCGGTCGCGGGCGGTCCCGTATCCGCCCGCAGCACGTCCCACCTGCTCCTCCCGGCCCTCTGTGGCCCGCTCCCGCCCCTTCGGCGGGACGCCAGGGCGTACGACTCATACGTTTTTCGAGTCGTACGCCCTTTTTGTCGCCTATCTCCCACTATTGTGCTGAACGTGCCTCGCCCATTGGGAGAACTCGAAGACGCGGTCATGACGCGGGTGTGGAAGTGGAACCGCCCGGTGACCGTTCGGGAAGTCCTGGAAGACCTTCAACAGGAACGGTCCATCGCGTACACGACGGTGATGACCGTTTTGGACAATCTCCATCAGAAGGGCTGGGTGCGCCGCGAGGCGGAGGGCCGGGCCTATCGATATGAGGCGGTGTCCACCCGAGCCGCCTACGCGGCCGCACTGATGAACGACGCGTGGTCGCAGAGCGACAACCCGGCGGCCGCTCTCGTCGCCTTCTTCGGCATGATGTCGGCGGAACAGCGCGAAGCCCTGCGGGACGCCGTGCGTATGGTCCAGGGGCCGGAAACCCCCGCCGCGCAGAACCCGCCGGAGGGTCCTGCGGACGAGAGCCCCGCCGCCCCCGAGGGCGACGACGGGCGATAGCGTCCGTTCATGCCAGCAGAGCATCCCGCAGAGCATCAGGCAGGGGTTTCGGCGGAGCGTCCGGAAGCCGCAGCAAAAGCCGTCACCGTCCGGCGGGCCAGGACCAGCGATGTCACGGCCGTACGACGCCTCCTGGACCAGAACGTCCGGCGCCGCATCCTGCTCGACAAAGCGACCGTGACGCTTTACGAGGACATCCAGGAGTTCTGGGTCGCGGAACGCGACGACAACGCCGAGGTGGTCGGCTGCGGTGCGCTGCACGTCATGTGGGAAGACCTCGCGGAAGTCCGCACTCTCGCGGTGAACCCGGCGGTCAAGGGCCTCGGGGTCGGACATCAGTTGCTGGAGAAGTTGCTGCAGACCGCGCGCTGGCTCGGCGTTCGACGCGTTTTCTGTCTGACCTTCGAAGTCGACTTCTTCGCGAAGCACGGCTTCGTGGAGATCGGGGAGACACCCGTCGACACCGATGTGTACGCGGAGCTCCTTCGTTCCTATGACGAGGGTGTCGCGGAGTTCCTCGGTCTCGAACGAGTGAAACCGAACACCTTGGGCAACAGTCGGATGCTTCTGCATCTGTGATCGCCCGCCGGTATTCCGGCGGAGTGCGCTGCCCAGGTTCCCTATGTCCGAAACGCGCATCTTTCCGGGCCGTCGGACCGCTGTGAGTCTCCTCCAGGGGTTTGTGTTTTTCCAGCAAAAGCGGTTTGCTTTCCGACGTACTGCAGTACTGCATATAACAGGGGACGGCGAAACGGGTGGACGCCGCAGACCCCCGGCCCTGAAGTTATCGATGAAAGGAAATCCGGTGGCACAGAAGGTTCAGGTCCTTCTTGTCGACGACCTCGACGGTGGCGAGGCGGACGAGACCGTGACGTTCGCGCTGGACGGCAAGACGTACGAAATCGATCTCACGACCGCCAATGCGGACAAGCTCCGTGGCCTTCTCGACGCCTACGTGAAGGGTGGCCGTCGCACCGGAGGCCGCGCTTCTGGAGGCCGCGGAAAGGCTCGCGTCGCTTCCGGTGGTGGCAGCCAGGACACCGCGCAGATCCGTGCTTGGGCGAAGGAGAACGGCTACGAGGTCAATGACCGTGGCCGAGTTCCCGCGTCCATTCGCGAGGCCTACGAGAAGGCCAACGGCTGAGCGCACGCGCGCAGCCTCACGCGATGGCAGTGTGTCGCCATCGTGTCCACGAGTCGTACGAGATCGGGGGCGCCCCCACCGCCCCCTCCGACCGCTCGGCCGCCCAGGGCCGACAGTGTCGGCAGTGTCGGCTCGACCTCGCAGCCGGGCTCCGGGGGCCGCAGCCAGACGGCGGCCCTTCGTGAGCCCAGGCGTGTTCGCGCCCCCGGCGCGGACCGTGTGACGGCCCCGGCCGTCCGCTCCTCCGCCGGCGCCGCGGACGCCCCGGTGCCGTGCCCGGGCGGCGGCCCGGCCGTGCAGCCGGCGGGCGGCCCGTCGGCGCCCCATGGAGGCGTCGGGGCCTCGATGCTTCCGCCCACACCGATGGCCGTCAGGTCCAGCGGCAGATCCCCCCACTCCAGCCAGTCGAGCAGGCCGGGCAGCTCGTCAGCGCTGCCCGCGGCCGCCAGCAGCAGCATCCGCCCGCCGCGCAGGGCCACCGGAGACGTGGGACCCAGATGCCGCAGCGCCGCGTACCCCGCCTCCGCCGGGACCTCCAGGACGTCGAACCGCAGCCCGGTGACGAGCCGCAGCGGTGGACCGGGCACTGCCGTCCACCCCAGTTCGTTCTCGTACCAGTGCCGTACCGGATCGTCCGGGCCGAGCGGCCGGCGAGGGAGAGGGACGGTGGGGACCATGCCAGGAGCAACCGCCGGAAGCCACCCCAGGTTACGCTGTGTATTCCTGTGAATGCGCAGAGTGCCGGTTCAGGGGGCGTGCGAGGCCGGTCGGCGGCGCAAGGATGTTCGCCCATAGCGGAGGGAACCGGTGCGCGCGGCATGGAGTGTCAGTGCGTGCGGGTAAGACATCCCTAGTGGGAGGGGCGACACGCATGGCTCGGGCATCTCACGTTCGCCATCGGCGTACAGCTGGAGAGGGTATCTGCCTGGCCTGCGGGAACATCGTCTCGCACCATCGGGTTGGAGCATATGTCGGCGTTCGGGGTCAGGAGGCCAAGGACGGTGTCGGCAGTTGGAATGAGCGGTCCCCGCTTGCGGGACTAAGCTGCGGAAGGACAGGGAGGGGAGCGTCCCCTTACTGCCTGACCGCTCTGAGGAGCGATTAACGATGTTCGAGAGGTTCACCGACCGCGCGCGGCGGGTTGTCGTCCTGGCTCAGGAAGAAGCCCGGATGCTCAACCACAACTACATCGGCACCGAGCACATCCTCCTGGGCCTGATCCACGAGGGTGAAGGTGTCGCCGCAAAGGCCCTGGAGAGCCTCGGCATTTCGCTTGAGGCGGTCCGCCAGCAGGTGGAGGAGATCATCGGTCAGGGCCAGCAGGCTCCGTCCGGTCACATCCCCTTCACCCCCCGTGCCAAGAAGGTCCTGGAGCTGTCGCTCCGCGAGGCCCTTCAGCTGGGCCACAACTACATCGGCACGGAGCACATCCTGCTCGGCCTGATCCGTGAGGGCGAGGGCGTCGCCGCCCAGGTCCTGGTCAAGCTGGGCGCAGACCTCAACCGGGTGCGGCAGCAGGTCATCCAGCTGCTCTCCGGATACCAGGGCAAGGAGACCGCCGCGGCCGGCGGTCCTGCCGAGGGCACCCCCTCCACGTCCCTGGTCCTCGACCAGTTCGGCCGGAATCTCACCCAGGCCGCTCGCGAGTCCAAGCTCGACCCGGTCATCGGGCGCGAGAAGGAGATCGAGCGGGTCATGCAGGTGCTGTCCCGCCGCACCAAGAACAACCCGGTCCTCATCGGTGAGCCCGGCGTCGGCAAGACCGCCGTCGTCGAGGGCCTCGCCCAGGCCATCGTCAAGGGCGAGGTGCCCGAGACCCTCAAGGACAAGCACCTCTACACCCTGGACCTCGGTGCGCTGGTTGCCGGCTCCCGCTACCGCGGTGACTTCGAGGAGCGCCTGAAGAAGGTGCTCAAGGAGATCCGCACCCGCGGCGACATCATCCTGTTCATCGACGAGCTCCACACGCTGGTCGGTGCGGGTGCCGCCGAGGGCGCCATCGACGCCGCTTCGATCCTGAAGCCGATGCTGGCGCGCGGTGAACTCCAGACCATCGGTGCGACCACGCTCGACGAGTACCGCAAGCACCTGGAGAAGGACGCGGCCCTGGAGCGCCGCTTCCAGCCCATCCAGGTCGCGGAGCCGTCCCTGCCGCACACCATCGAGATCCTCAAGGGTCTGCGCGACCGGTACGAGGCGCACCACCGCGTCTCCATCACCGACGAGGCACTGGTGCAGGCCGCCACCCTGGCCGACCGGTACATCTCGGACCGCTTCCTGCCGGACAAGGCGATCGACCTGATCGACGAGGCCGGTTCCCGGATGCGCATCCGCCGGATGACCGCGCCGCCGGACCTCCGCGAGTTCGACGAGAAGATCGCCGGCGTCCGCCGCGACAAGGAGTCCGCGATCGACTCGCAGGACTTCGAGAAGGCCGCGTCCCTGCGCGACAAGGAGAAGCAGCTCCTGGCCGCCAAGGCCAAGCGGGAGAAGGAGTGGAAGGCCGGCGACATGGACGTCGTCGCCGAGGTCGACGGCGAGCTGATCGCCGAGGTCCTCGCGACCGCCACCGGCATCCCGGTCTTCAAGCTGACCGAGGAGGAGTCCTCGCGTCTGCTCCGCATGGAGGACGAGCTCCACAAGCGGGTCATCGGGCAGAAGGACGCCATCAAGGCGCTCTCGCAGGCGATCCGTCGTACGCGAGCGGGTCTGAAGGACCCGAAGCGTCCCGGTGGTTCGTTCATCTTCGCGGGCCCGTCGGGTGTCGGTAAGACCGAGCTCTCGAAGACCCTCGCCGAGTTCCTCTTCGGTGACGAGGACGCGCTGATCTCCCTCGACATGTCGGAGTTCAGCGAGAAGCACACGGTGTCGCGTCTCTTCGGTTCGCCCCCCGGATACGTGGGCTACGAAGAGGGCGGCCAGCTGACCGAGAAGGTCCGTCGCAAGCCGTTCTCCGTCGTCCTGTTCGACGAGGTGGAGAAGGCCCACCCGGACATCTTCAACTCGCTGCTGCAGATCCTGGAGGACGGTCGTCTGACCGACTCCCAGGGCCGGGTCGTGGACTTCAAGAACACGGTCATCATCATGACGACCAACCTCGGCACCCGGGACATCTCCAAGGGCTTCAACCTCGGCTTCGCAGCCGCGGGTGACGTCAAGACCGGCTACGAGCGCATGAAGGCCAAGGTCAACGACGAGCTGAAGCAGCACTTCCGCCCGGAGTTCCTGAACCGTGTCGACGACACGGTGGTCTTCCACCAGCTCACCGAGGAAGACATCATCCAGATCGTCGACCTCATGATCGCCAAGGTGGACGAGCGGCTGAAGGACCGGGACATGGGCATCGAGCTCAGCCCGACCGCCAAGTCGCTCCTCGCGAAGAAGGGGTACGACCCCGTCCTGGGCGCCCGGCCGCTGCGCCGGACCATCCAGCGCGAGATCGAGGACGTCCTCTCCGAGAAGATCCTCTTCGGGGAGCTGCGTCCCGGCCACATCGTGGTCGTCGACACGGAGGGCGAGGGCGACGCCAAGACCTTCACCTTCCGGGGTGAGGAGAAGTCCGCGCTCCCCGACGTCCCGCCGATCGAGCAGGCGGCCGGCGGTGCCGGACCGAACCTGAGCAAGGACGCGTGACACCGCGCCCGCGCGGAGCATGACAGCGACGCCCGACCGGGCGTCACCAGGGTGGCCCCCCGGAACCACGGTTCCGGGGGGCCACCCTTTTGTGCGAGAAGGGCCCTAGAACTCTCCGGGCCTCAGCACGCGCCCATTGGCCTCGATCACCAGCCCGGGGTGATGCCCCAGCGGGGACAGGTCGAGCGGAGCGTTCCGCGGGTAGTGGAGGGTGAGGCGGACGAGCGAGGGAAATACCCGGGCGAGATCCACCGCGGAACCGCCGCGGCCCACCGATCTCAGCGTCAGACTTCGAATTCCGGGCAAGGGGTCGAGTTCGCGCGGTTTGCGGGGAAGCAACTCAAGACCTTCGATACTGGGCGGCTCGATCTGCCGCGGCAGGTACAGAGAAGGCAGCGAGAAGTCCAGGCTGTGCAGTGAAGGAGCCCTCGACGCCGCGAGCAGCAGTGAGTGCGCGTCACAGTCGCCCTGCACGACGAGTTCCTCCAGCAAAGGCCACTGACCGAGTTCGTTGATCACTATCGGTATCTGACTGGCGACGCGCAGATTCCGTACGTTCGGATGTCCGGCGGGCAATGGGATATCGCTGTCGAGAAGACTTCCCACCAAGGACAGGGACGTGAGCCGGTCGAGGCGCTGGACGGAAGCCAGATCCGCCTTCCGCACTTCGTGGAGTTCCAGACCCAGTGAGGTGAGCGCCAGTCCTTCCAGCGCGGACAGGTCCCGTACCCGCGGGCAGGCGGTGAGCCGCAGGGAAGTCAGCCCGGACAACTGCCGTGCGAAGGAGAGGGAGACCAGGCGAGGATTGTCGACCACTTCGATTTCCCGGATGCCTTCGTGCGGCAGGAACGCGCGGAGTTCTCCGTCGTCGAGCGGTGTGTCCACGACCAGCCGGCCGATGGGCCCGCAGTGACGCAGCGCCGCCGTCATGCCGTTGTCGACGACGATGACCTGGTCGTCCGCCAGGTCCATGTGGGCGAGGACCTCACGGGCGTAGTCGTCCGCCGGATAGCGCGGCCACGCCGTGGTGAGGACGGCGCGGACCTCCGGGGAGGGGTGCGGGGCGAACCGCCGCAGCAGGGGCATCGACGCGGGGCCCCCGATGTCGCGGACCAACTGCACCACCGTTTCGGCCTGTTCGGCGCTCAGTTCCTCGGGGCCGGGCACGAGCGGCAGTACGTACGCGCCGAGGGATGTCAGCTTGGCGGCCAGGGTGGCGTCGGCCGGCGGGATCAGCGCCCGGACGCGGTCGGCGATCTGTTCCCGCACCTCCTCGTCCAGTACCACCGCGCTGATCGCGCACCGGGCCGCCAGGACGTGGATGTCGCCGCGGGTCCTGCCGTCCTCGGCCTGGTCGCCCCGTTCCACCAACCCCTCGACCAGACGCCGGACTTCACCGCGATGGCAGTGGCCGACGGCCAGCAGGACGATGTCCTGCCACTGTTCGTCGGCCGCGTGCTGCAGCAGCTCGCCCAGGCCGTCGCTCTCCTGGAGCTCCTTCGCCGCGAGGTAGTCCTGGAAGGTGCGGTGGATGAACTGGACGACCTTCTCGTTGCGTTCCTGGAGGAGGCCGCTGCGGTTGAGCAGGTGGACGAGTACGTCCTGCGGGGTGCCCTGGTCGCGGACCTGGGGCATGCCGCGCATCGCGAGCTCGATCTGCCGTGCCGCCTGGGCGTGGGTGAACTCGACGTGCCCGCTGCGCGCGAGCCACGCCGCGATGGTCTGGAGGAGCTGCTGGTGCTCCTCGACGCCCAGGCTGATGCCCTCCGGCGCACCCACCCTGCGCAGGGTGTCCCGGCCACCGAGGAGCATGGTCAGGGCGGCGTTGTAGAGGGACCAGCGGGATTCGGGCAGGAACCCCCTGCGGCGGCGGTGCAGCGCACAGACGACTCCGGCCAGCAGCGGGGTGCGGGCCAGTGAGCGCAGCGTCGTGTTGTGCCGCAACTCCCGTTCCAGGGTCTGTTCCAGGGTGCGCAGGTTCTCGTCCTCGGCGGCGGCCCGGTGGGCGTCGCGGAAGCCCGCGCATTCGAGGCGGGCCGCGTTGTGCCAGGCCTTGGAGAAGGCCAGGATGTCGTCGTCCCGCATGGGCAGCAGGCGGAGTTCCTCGAAGTGCTCCGAGGCCAGCCAGTCGCTGGCGACGGCGAGGGGCCGCACGGTGACCAGGCAGCGGTTGTGCGGGTGCATGCGCAGCAAGTCGGTGAGCCGGCGCCGTGCCGCGTCCCGTTCGGCCGGCGGCACCTCGTCGATGCCGTCGACCAGGATGAGGGCGCGGCCGGCCTCCAGCACGCGGCGCGCCCATCCCTCGGGGGCGCCGTCGAGGGGGAGTTCGGCGACCGAGGGAAGCTGCTGGGGCGAGGGGAAGGCCATGCCGAGGGTGGGCAGGCTCCGCATGGGGACGACGAAGGGCACCAGGTCGTTCAGTTCGGCGAGTTCGTGGCCGAGTGCCCCGCAGGCCGCGTGGGAGGCGAGCCACCACACCAGGGTGGTCTTGCCGGCTCCGGCCTCGCCGCGCAGCAGGGTCTTCGGGCGGTCGGCGAGCAGGTCGTTCACCCGGCGCGGCACGGCGACGGAGCCCTGCGCGGGTACGGGACCGGAGGGGCGTGCGGTGGGGACGGCCTCCAGGCTCAGATAGGCGGTGTCGAGGTCCCAGGTGGTCTCGGTGGTGCCGAGTTCGTCGATCCCGAAGATCTCGATCTTGCGGTAGCGGGTCCGCAGGGCGCGTGCGTAGTGCCGCTCGAACTCCTCGTCCCGGAGGTGGAATCCCGACACCGGCTCCAGGACGGGCGGCACATGGCCGGGTTCGGCGCCCATCACATGGCGGGGGAAGTCCGGCGCCTCCAGGATGCGTGACACGGGTACGGCCTCGACGCGGCGGTGGTCCCGGCCGTCCGGGACCTCCGTCACCACGCCGATGAGGACGGCCCCGGCGAACACAGGCGCTCCGGACAGTCCGGCGAGCGGTGACTCCCCGCGCCGGGGCGGGGCGACCGGCGGCCTGTCGAACTCGCACACCAGCGTCGACCGGATCCGCCCCGCCATGGGGAGCACGGTCCCGGTCAGCTGGTCGAACTCCAGGTGCTGTTCGGGCCCGTACCGTCCCACGGCGGGGAAGCCGACGGTCTGGCAGCCGGGCAGTGGGTCCGTGGTGTCGAGGACACCCCAGCGCAGCCGGGCGAGCGCCCACTTCTCCGGGGCGACCAGTTCCTCGCCGGTGAGCAGCAGCGCGACGTCGCTCTCCTCATCCCGCCAGATCGTCCGGCCCGGGATCGGCCGCTCGCTGTCCGGATGGACCGTGCGGATCCATTCCTTGTCGCGCAGGACGTGCGCACTGGTCAGCACGAGGCGCGGGGACAGCATCACGCCGCTGCCCTGCGAGCCCGCCAGGACCACCACGGTCCGTTCGGCCGCCGAGCGCAGCATCACGGTGCCGTGGAGGAGCCGCGGCCGAAGGCGTCGACACTTCCCTCGGTCTCGTTGCTCACCTTCAGCGGCGCGCCGGTACGGGCGTCCTGGGCCCGCAGGGTGAAGGACACCTTGTGCGTACGGCTGCCGGCGCGGGTGCCGTCGATGTTCGCGTCCACCACCCAGGCGCGCACCTTGGCGCCGGCCTTCACCTCCTTGCGCAGTTCGACGGTGAACTCCATCTGGATGTCGCCCAGTTCGAAGACGATGTCCTGCCCGGCCGCGTTGCGCGACGCGAGCAGCAGCTCGTCGCGGATGCTCCGCACGGCGTCGGACAGTCCGATGCGCGTCTCGTCGGGGTTGCTCATGGTCTCCCTCTTGCTGGTTCGGACAGGACGCCGGTGACGTCCGGCTCCTCGTTCTCCGGGCCGCGCCGCACACCGGGCGGCTACGTCTGCTGGGTCCAGGTCGTTCCGCCGAGGTGGCGCTGGGGCTGATGGACGACGGTCCGCTCCGGGAGCTGGTCGGCGCCGCACAACTCGCCCTCTCCGCCCGGGACGACGAGCAGCTCCCGCAGGCCGTGGGCGGCCTTCAGGGGGGAGACGTCCAGGCGGGTGCGGGTGGTGACGTCACCGATGATGTGCAGCTTCGTCAGGTGCGGGAAAACGGCCGGGACTCTCTCCAGGTCGAGGGTCCCGGCCATGTCGTCGAGGAGGAAGAGGTCGGTGACGCCTGGGAGTTCCAGGGAGTCCGGGCACAGTGCGAACAGGCTCACGCTCATCTGGAGATGGACGAGTTCGGGCAGTGCGGCGACGGCCGACCAGCCGTGGAGGAACCGGGTGTCCGCCGGCCAGCCGCTCGCGAGCAGAAAACCGAAGGTCAGCTCCTTCAGATGGCGCAGCGTCGCCAGCGGGCGCAGGTCCGGCTCGGGGCCCAGGTCGCTGAGGATCAGTGCCTCGATGGACTGTCCGGTCAGGGCCGACAGGTCGGTCAGGTGCGGGCAGGCGTCGATCTCCAGGCGGGTCAGCGTCGTCGCCCCGCCGAGGAAGGAGACGTCGGTGAGGGTGCTGTTGCTCCGGATGCACAGATGGGTGGGCGGGACCTCCGAGACGTACGCGCGTAACTGGTCGGCGGGCAGGTCGCCCTGGACGTCCACCATGGGGCGCCCGCCCAGCGCGCGCAGCGCCCGCAGCTGTGCGGCTTCGGTGACCAGGAAGTAGACCTCGTGCGGGTCGACCTGGGCGATGACCTCGCGGGCGAAGCGCTCGGTGTCGAACCGCGACCAGCTCCTGACGATCCGGTCACGGACCCGCGGGGAGTCGTGGCAGGCGAATCGGGTGAGGTACGGGATCGCCGCGTCCGACGCCAGGTGCAGCGCGGTCGCGACGACCGCGCCGGCCTCCTCGACGCTGAGTTCCTCGGGCCCGGGGAGCAGGTCCAGGACGAGGGGGCCGACGGTGGCGAGCTCGACGGCCTCCTGCGAGGTGGACGGCGGGATGAGTGTGCCGGTGCGTTCCTTGACCGCGAGCCGGACGGCGGGGTCGAGCTCGGCGGCGTGCTCCAGGCAGGCGGCGGCCAGCAGGAACACCCGGTTGCGCACCAGAACGTCCGTGGTCCGGTCGCCCACGGCGAGCAACTCGGTGAGGATGTCGGCACGTTCGCGCGGCCTGCTGTGGGCCACGGCCATCCGGATGACGTCCTCCCACTGGTCGTCGGCCGCGTGCTCGATCAGCAGGCCGATGTCCCACACCTCCACGGCCGCTCGTGCTCCCAGATAGTCCTGGAAGGTGCGGTGGATGAAGTCGACGGCGCCGGGGGCCGGTTCGCGCAACAGGCCGCTGCGCAGAAGGAGATGGCGGAAGACGGCCGCCGCGTCGCCCAGGGCTGCCGCGGCGGGCACCGAGGGGAGGGCCTCCTCGATGATCTGCTCGGCGCGTTCGCGGTCGAGTTCGGTACGGCCGTTGCGGATCAGCCAGTACGCGAGCCGCTGGAGCAGCTGGGTCTGCGGCTCCTGCTGCAGTTCGAGCGTCAGGATGTCGCGCTCCCGGTCCCGGCGGGTCAGCAGCATGGTGAGCGCGGCCTCGTACAGCTCCTTGCGTCCTTGCGGGAGATAGCCGCGCCGGTCGCGGTGGAGCGCGCAGATGAGCCCGCACATGAGCGGGTTGGTGGCGAGCCGGCCGAGATCTCCCTTGCTGCGTACGGCGGTCAGCAACTGGCTCTTGTACGTGGTGAGGGCCTCGTCCTCGTCCGGGCTGCCGATCCGTGCGGCGGTGTGCCAGCGCTCGATGAACGCGGCGACGTCCGCCGGGCTCATCGCGGAGAGGGTGAGCTCGGCGAAGTCGTCGTCCGTGAGCCAGTTCTCGCGCACCGCCGAGGGCCGTGAGGTGACCAGCCAGCGGTTGCCGGGATAGGCGCTGATGAGGTCGCTGAGCCAGACACGGGTCCGCTCCCGTTCGGCGTCGGGCACCTCGTCGATGCCGTCGACGAGGACCAGTCCGCGCCGGGAGCCGAGGACCCGGTCCGCCCAGCCCTCCGGCTGGCCGGCGGCGAGCGGGCAGCCGGTGGCCTCCAGGAAGCGGTCGGGCACGGGGAGCCGCTCCCCGTGCCGGGTGAGGGTGCGCAGGGGGAGCACGAAGGGGACCCGCTCGTGCAGGTACGACATCGGGCCCTGCGGTGCCGAGCGGGCGGCGGAGACGGCCAGCCACTGGACGAGGGTGGTCTTGCCGGAGCCGGCGACCCCGCGCAGCAGGACGCGTTCGTGGGCGGCGAGGGCCTGGTCGGCAGGGCGCGAGTCGAAGCGTTCGAGGTGGCGCCGGCCCGCCTCGGTCTTCGCCGGGGCCGGGACCGCACGCGCGCCGCGGTTGTCCGTGTCGGCGGGCCGCCGGTCGGGGGCGGCCGTGGGCGGGTGCGTGCCGGGCACCTCTTCCGCGGGTGCGGTGCCGGCGGTCTCCCCGGGTGCCGGGCCGGCGGTCTGCCAGGGTGCGCCGTCGTTCCGTCCGAGGCCCGGGCGGGAGGCGGTGAACGTGCCGGGCCGCACATAGCCGAGGAGTCGCTTGCGCGGGGCGGTCGCCTCCAGGCTCAGGTACGCGGCGTCCAGCGGCCACTTGCCGGGGGAGTTGGTCAGGTCGATCCCGTAGATCGTGAGCTGCCCCTGCTTCTTGGCGACATAGGCGAGGTAGCGGCGCTCGAACGAGGTGTCGCGGGCGTCGGGCCGCGGGACGCGGGTGATCAGCTCGTCGAGTTTCGCGACGAGCTCGGCCAGCAGGCGGGTCTGTTCCACCAGCGTGCGCGCCACGAACGTGGAGCGCTGGGTGAAGAAGTGCATGACGTGGACGCAGGCCCACTCGGTCAGGGAGTCGAGGAAGAAGGAGGCGTCGGCGGAGAGGTTCCCGGTGGGGGCCCGGTGGTGGAGCTTGCGGGCCAGTTCGCGGTGGCCGAGCCGGACGGCCTGGACGTCGTCCATGTCGAGGTCGCCGAGGGCGAGCAGCTTGCGGGACAGCGCGTCCGTGACCGCCGTCTCCTCGTCGGGCGGGAAGGGGCGCTCGCCCGGTGAGTCGAGCGCCGCCCGGACCAGCTGGGCGGCGAGGCGGCGGACGTCCTTCTCGGTGAGCGTGCGTTTCTCTCCGCGGAAGGAGACCAGGGCCGAGAGGCGTACCGGCTCGTCCACGAGGCCGGCTCCCGGGCCGTCGCGCCGGAAGAGTTTCTTGACCAGCGGCGCGATGAGGCTCGACGCCAGTTTCGTGCCCAGTACCGACGGATCCATACGGCCTCCCCCAAGAGCCCTGAACCAGGCAAGCAGCGTAGCCCCGGTCACATTCCCGGGGGGCTTGATCTTGCCGTCCGGTGACATGGCGCACAGGCGTTTTGTCCGGTACTAACCTGCCTAGTGGACAGGGCGAAACGGACATTCAGGACCTTTGACCCAGGGCTCTCGGAGCGGTCCGCGCGTCGCGGGGCCGAAGGGCCGCGAGGGGTTTTTTCCAGCGGGCGCAGCCCTCCGAAGTGCGGTTAAACCGTGTTTTGGGCGAGGGAAACGACAGATCTGGTACGGGATGTCCGAACTGTCAAGGTTCATTAAGTTTTTGGGTGAAGTACGACCTAACGTCGTAGGTCACACTGTTTGGGGGTCTGTGGGGTGGCGGGTTACCAAGGTGATGGGCCGCTCGCCGGACGACATGTCCACCGGGCGGTTTCCCGAGTCCCAGTCCCCGTTCTCGCGAGGTCCTCACATGTCGAAGCGCGTCACGTCCCGCCAGTCCCGTACGTCCCTGATTCGCACCCGGGCCGCCGTCCTGGCCGTGGGCCTCGGAGCCACGGCCGTACTGGGCGCCGGGGTCGCGAGCGCCGCCGAGACCGGCCTGAACAGTGCAGGCACCGTCAAGGCCGCGAACACCCTCCAGGCCCAGTCCGCCGCCGCCAAGAAGGGCGGCTCCTGGGTCGACCCGGTGAAGCGGTACGCCCTGTCCGCCAGCTTCAACCAGGCCGGCGGCATGTGGGCCCACAAGCACTCCGGCCAGGACTTCGCCGTGCCGCAGGGCACCCAGGTCGTCGCCGCGCACGGCGGCACCGTCGTGAAGGCCGGCCCCAACGGCGCCGGTGACGGCCCCGCGTACGGCAACGCCATCGTCATCAAGCACGGCAACGGCACGTACTCGCAGTACGCCCACCTGTCGCGCATCGACGTGCGGATAGGCCAGGTCGTCGGCACCGGTCAGCACATCGCGCTGTCCGGCAACACCGGCAACTCCAGCGGCCCGCACCTGCACTTCGAGATCCGTACCACCCCGAACTACGGGTCCGCGGTCGACCCCGTCGCCTTCCTGCGCGCTCAGGGTGTCGTCGTCTGATCACCTGACCCCCACAGGGTGATCACCCCGTAGGTGTGGCCGGGCGTCCCGAAAGGGGCGCCCGGCCTCATGCGGTGGCGCCGCCGTTGGCCTGTGTCACCAGATCGATCGCGACCTCCAGGACCGCCTTGCGCTTGTCCTCGGGGTCGCCTTCGACGTCCCTGAGGACGAACATCCCGGCGTGCATGGAGAAGAGCGCGCTGATGCACCGGACCTGGTCCTTCAGGTCGGCGTCCGGCTCCTTGAGCAGGTCGACCATCCGGATCATGCGGTCCTTGAAGTCCTCGCCCGTGCGCAGCTCGCGCACCGTCGCCTGGTTCTCCTGCATGAAGCGGAAGAGCGGGGCCGCCTCGGCGAGGGCGTCGCTGTAGCGGTGCAGGATCTCCTGCTTCGTCGCCAGCGTGCGCGGCTGCTGCGCCCCCCACTCGATCAGCTCGTCCATGGGCCGGGACAGGTCCTGGAAGAGGCTGATGAGGATGTCTTCCTTGGTCTTGAAGTGGTAGTAGAGCGCCGCCTTCGTCACGTCGAGGTGCTCGGCGATCTCGCGGAGCGAGGTCTTCTCGTAGCCCTGCTCGGAGAAGAGTTCGAGGGCCACGTCCTGGATGCGCTGGCGGGTGTCGCCGCGGCGCTGTCGCTTGGTGCCGTCCATGGTGCCGCCCATCCTCTTACTCCTCGCGCTCCCTGAAAACTTACCTGTCGACCGGCTGGTAAAACTAATTAAACTTACTTGACGCCCGGCTAGTTCGGGGTCTAGTTTCCCTGAGTGTAGTCAACTTGCCGGTCGGCAAGTAAGTAGTCGAGGGGCGGCGGCCGCATCAGAGGGCGGCGGCGGTACTCAGGGGAGTGGGAAACGATGGCGGACAACACGGCAGCGGCCGCACCGGTCGCCGAGGACGGCGGGAAACAGCCGCGCAGCGTACGGGTCGTACTGCTCGCGCTCATGATCGCGATGCTGCTCGCGATGCTCGACAACATGATCGTGGGTACGGCGATGCCCACGATCGTCGGTGAACTGGGCGGGCTGGAGCACCTGTCCTGGGTCGTCACCGCGTACACGCTCGCGACCGCCGCCTCGACCCCGATCTGGGGCAAGCTCGGCGACATGTACGGGCGCAAGGGCGCCTTCATGACCTCGATCGTGATCTTCCTGATCGGCTCCGCGCTCAGCGGCATGTCCCAGGACATGGGGCAGCTCATCGGCTTCCGCGCCGTCCAGGGTCTCGGCGCCGGCGGTCTCATGGTCGGCGTCATGGCGATCATCGGCGACCTGATCCCGCCGCGGGAGCGCGGCAAGTACCAGGGCATGATGGCCGGCGTCATGGCCTTCGCCATGATCCTCGGCCCACTGGTCGGCGGCTCCATCACCGACCACTGGGGCTGGCGCTGGTCCTTCTACATCAACCTTCCGCTCGGCGTCGTCGCGCTCCTCGCGGTCAGCGCCGTGCTGCACCTGCCCAGGAAGCGGGTCCAGGCGAAGATCGACTACCTCGGCGCCGGCCTGCTGGCGCTCGGCATCTCGTCGATCGTGCTGGTCACCACCTGGGGCGGCACCGAGTACTCCTGGGGCTCCGCGCGGATCATGGAGCTGATCGGCATCGGCGTCGCCGCGCTCGTCGGCTTCGTCTTCTGGCAGACCCGGGCCGCCGCGCCGATCATGCCGCTGCACATCTTCCGCAGCCGCAACTTCACCCTGATGTCCGTCATCGGCTTCATCACCGGCTTCGTGATGTTCGGTGCGGTGCTCTTCCTCCCGCTGTACCAGCAGTCCGTGCAGGGCGCGTCCGCGACCAACTCCGGTCTGCTGCTCCTGCCGATGCTCGGCGCGATGCTCGCCGTGTCGATGGTCGCGGGCCGGGTCACCACCAACAGCGGTCGCTACAAGGTCTTCCCGCTCGTCGGCAGCGTCCTGATGATCGTCGGGCTGTTCCTGCTAGCCCAGATGGACACCGGGACGACCCGCCTGACCTCGGGGCTGTACATGGCGGTGCTGGGCGCGGGCATGGGCTGCCTGATGCAGATCACCATGCTGGTCGCACAGAACAGCGTGGAGATGAAGGACATGGGTGTCGCGTCCTCCTCGACCACCCTGTTCCGGACCCTCGGTTCCTCCTTCGGCGTCGCCATCATGGGCGCCCTGTTCAACCACCGGGTGCAGGACGTGATGGCCGAGCGGGCCGGAGCACTCGGCTCCAAGGTGACGGAGCAGTCCGCGCAGCTCGACGCGGCCAGCCTGGCGAAGCTGCCCACCGCGGCGCGCGAGGCCTACCAGTACGCGGTGTCCTCCGGTACGCACTCCGCGTTCCTGCTCGGCTCCGTGGTGGCGGTGGTGGCGCTGGTCGCCGCCGTGTTCGTCAAGGAGGTCCCGCTGAAGGGGGCGGGCGCGCCCAAGCCGGACGACGCACAGGACGCGGCCCCCGCGGCGAGCATCGCCGAGGCGGTCTGACCCCCTCCGCGAACCCCACGAGTTCCGCGAGCTCCGGAGTTCGGCGAAATCAACCCGAGTTCCGCGCGTACTCGGACCGAAGGCCCCCGGCGTTGTCCGCCCCGGGGGCCTTCTCCCGTCTCCGGCGCCGGGCCCGCGACGGACCGGTCGCTCCGGCCCCGGCCCGCGACGGGCCGGGTGTTCCGGCGCCGGGCGACGGCCGCGGCGATGTCAGTGCCGCGTGCCACCATCGGGAGCGTGGACAGGATGCGGCAGCTGCGGCTGGCCAAGGATGCGATGGACCGGGACTGGGCCGAGCCCGGCCTCGATCTCGACGCGCTGGCCGCGCACGCCGGGTACTCGCGCTATCACTTCATCCGCGCCTTCAAGGCGGTGTACGGCGAGACGCCCGGCCAGTATCTGACGCACCGCCGCATCGAGCGGGCGGAGGAGATGCTGCGCACGGCGAACCTCTCGGTCACCGACATCTGCCACCTGGTCGGGTTCAGCAGCCTCGGCACCTTCTCGGCGAGCTTCAAGACGTGGACCGGACTGACACCGAGCGAGTACCGCGCGAAGCACGTGCGGAAGGGGGCCGCCCTCATCCCCGGCTGCTACGCCATGTTGTGGGCGGGCGGCTTCCGGCGCAGGGCCGCTTCCCCGTCCGCCGAGGACCGCAACTCTGAAGAAGCACCCTGAGCCGGCCCGCGCCTACGGTGGCGAGCAGGAGCTGGTGCCGGACGGGCAGCAGTGGACGACAGGAGAGCAGAGCCATGATCAAGGGCCTGGGCATCACCACCGTCTGGACGTTCGACCAGGAGCGGACCAAGGCCTTCTTCACCGAGAAGCTCGACTTCGAGGTGCGTAACGACCTGGCCATGGGGTCCATGCGGTGGATCACCGTGGGGGCCAAGGACCAGCCGGACGTCGAGCTCGCGCTGATGAGCCTGGACGGCCCGGGGCTCGACCCGGAGTCCGCGGAGGCGCTGAAGAAGCTGGTCGGCAAGGGCGCGCTGGGCGCAGGCGCCTTCCGTACCGACGACTGCCGCGGTGACTACGAGAAGTTCAAGGCGCGCGGAGTGGAGTTCCTCCAGGACCCCCAGGAGCGGCCGTACGGAATCGAGGCGATCTTCCGCGACGACAACGGCAACTGGTACTCGCTCACCCAGCGCAGCGAGGAGCTCGACTTCTCGAAGGACTTCGGCTGCTGAGCGTGCCCCCGCGTGCCGCGACCGCCCCCGGTCGGTGAGGGTTTCGGGGCCGCCGGACCCTCACTTGCCGGAGGCCGACGGCAGCATGGGATAGCTCCCGGTGTTCGTCGGGGCGTGCTCCGGCAGCCACAGCACCGCGACCGCACCCTCCGCGGGCACCTCGTCCGGAGCCCCGGCGGGCCGTACGTTGCGGAACGTCAGCCGGGCCCCGAGCACCCGGGCCTGCCCCGCGGCGATCGTGAGGCCCAGCCCGTGCCCATGGCCGGCGCGGTCGGTGCTGCCGGTACGGAAGCGGCTCGGGCCCTCGGCGAGGAGCTTCTCCGGGAAGCCGGGGCCGTGGTCGCGGACACGGATGACACGGCCCTCGACCGTGACCTCGACGGGCGGCCTGCCATGCCGGGAGGCGTTCGCGAGGAGGTTGAACAGGACGCGCTCCAGGCGCCGCGGGTCGGTCGTGACCTCCGACTCGTGGACCACGCGCACCTCGACGCCCGCGTCCTTGGCGGCCACGCGGCGCGTGACGAACTCGCCGAGCATGATGTCCTGCAGCTCGGCCCGCTCGGAGGCGCCGTCGAGGCGGGCGACCTCCAGGACGTCCTCGACGAGCGTGCGCATGGCCTGCGCCCGGTCCCGGACGAGTTCGGTGGGACGGCCGGGCGGCAGCAGCTCCGCCGCCGTCAGCAGCCCGGTCACCGGCGTGCGCAGCTCGTGGGCGATGTCGGCGGTCACCCGGCGCTCCGCCTCGATGCGCTGCTGGAGCGCGTCCGCCATCGCGTCGACGGCCCGCGCCAGGTCGTCGGTCTCGTCGCGCACGACACCGCCGATCGCGTCCCGCACCCGCACGTCGGTGTCGCCCTTGGCGACCTGGTTCGCGGCGGCCGCGGCCTTGCGCAGCCGGCGCGACAGCTGGCCGCCGATGAGTACGCCGAGCGCGCTGCCGCCGAACACGACCGCGATGGACCCGATGATCAGGGCCTGGTCGAGGTCCTTCATGACGTCCGCGTTGCGGTCGGTGAACCGCTCGTGCCAGGACAGCACCCGGCCGTCCCTGAGCGGTACGGCGGCCCAGATGTCGGGCACCCCGTGCGTGCCCTCGGAGATGTAGGTGGCCCGCCGGCCGTGCGAGACGCTCTCCAGCAGGTCAGCGGGGATGGACGGATCGTCGATCTTGGCCCCGAAGGGCGGTGGCCGGCCGGGTCCGTACATGCGCTGGGCGAGCTGGATGCGCTCGTCCGCGAGGTCCCGCGAGTTGTCGAGCATCGACACCCGGGCCGCGTTGTGCACGACCAGGCTCAGCGCGATCGCGACGAGTGCGCCGACCAGGGCGATCGCCGTGCTCAGCTTCCAGCGGATGCCGGTACGGATGTTCGTGCCCGAGTCGGAGCCGTCGTCGGCGGCACCGCCGGGACGCGGTCGCACGCCCGCATCCGTCCGTGCGCCCGGAACCGGGCCCGCACCCGTCCGTACGCCCGGAACCGCGCCGGTACCCGTCCGTGCGCCCGGAACCGGGCCCGCACCCGTCCGTACGCCCGGAACCGCGCCGGTACCCGTCCGTGCGCCCGGAACCGGGCCCGCATCCGTCCGTTTGCCCGGAACCGGGCGCCCGGCCGGCCCACCGGACCCCGGACGCCGAAATATCCCCCGCATATCCCTGCTCAGGCCTTCAACTTGTAGCCGAAGCCACGGACCGTCTCGATCCGGTCCTGGCCGATCTTCGTACGCAGCCGCTGCACGTGCACGTCGACGACGCGGGTGTCACCGCCCCAGCCGTAGTCCCACACGCGTTCGAGCAGCTTGTCGCGGCTCAGCACCGTACCCGGCGCGGCGGAGAACTCCAGCAGCAGCCGCATCTCGGTGGGCGTCAGCGCCACGTGCGCACCGCTCCTGCGCACCTCCATGCCCTCGGTGTCGATCTCCAGATCACCGAAGGCGAGGACCCCGCCGTCCACCGGGGCCGGCTCGTCGGCCGCCGCGCCCCGCCCGCCGTTGGCGTGCCCGAAGCGGCGCAGCACCGCGCGGATACGGGCGACCAGAACGGCCCCGTCGAAGGGCTTGGTCACATAGTCGTCGGCGCCGGCCTCCAGGCCGAGCACGACGTCGATCGAGTCGGCGCGCGCGGACAGCATGATCACGGGGACGGTCGACTCGTCCCGGATGCGGCGGCACAGCGAGACGCCGTCGAGCCCGGGGACCATCACGTCCAGCAGGGCGATGTCCGGGCGGTCGGCACGGAAAGCCTCCAGGCCCGACAGCCCGTCGGGCATGGCGGTCACCGCGAAGCCGTCGCGCTCCAGGGCGAGTTGCGTGGCCTCCCGGATGACGTCGTCGTCCTCGACGAACAGGACGTGGGTCTGCTCTGCCATCCGTCTGCTCTCAGTTCGCCTCGGGCGAGGGCGAGTCGGCGCCGCCCACCGCGTTGCTGTAGTCGTTGTGGATCCGGGACTCCTCGGTGAAGCGGGTCGCGGACCAGCCGTAGGTGATCACTTCTTCGCTGGAGGGGTACGACACCGGGTCGCCCTTCTCGTACAGCTGCTGGGTGACCACCAGATCGCCGCGGTCTATCTCCGCGTAGACCGGCGGCTCCTCGGCCTTGAACACATTCTGGTACCTGCCGTTGGCCTCGCGGTACACGTACGAGCCGATGCCGACGGCGTCGCCGCAGGTCATCACGTTGACCACGACGTCGTTCGAGGAGCTTTTGGTGAGGTTGCCGTACGACACGTCGACGGGGTACTCGTCGCCGACGCACGGCTTCAGGTCGCGCTTGACCGCCGCGCTGACCCCCGGGTCGTTCTTGACCAGCCGGACGGCGTCGACGCGCCGTGCCGCCTTGCTCGGCGAGGCGGCGGCCGTGGGCGTGGCCGCGCCCTTCGCGACGGCGTCGCCGCCCGCCGGGCCCTCGTCGCGGGCGCCGGTGCCACCGGTGGCGCAGGCGCTCACGAAAAGGCCGAGGGCGGTGAGCACGGCCGTGGCCGTACTCCCCGCCTTCAGGACCTGACTGGCCCGACTTTCTAGGCCGCGCAACGCTCCCGCTCCTCACCCGGTTCGAGCGCGCGGGCACCGCGCTCCGCGAGGTCGCGGCTCTCCAGCTCCTCGCGGAGCCGGGCCAGCGCCCGGTGCAGCGTGCTCTTGACCGTTCCGGCCGACATGCCGAGGGCGGCGGCCGTCTCCTCCGTGGACATCTGCTCCCAGTGTCGCAGCACCACGACACTGCGTTGCTTGGGAGCGAGAACCTTCATGATGTCCATCAGCAGCGCGCGGTCCGCGTGCTGCTCGGTGGAGTCCTCGACGCTGGCGTCCGGAAGCTGCTCGGTGGGCACCTCTTCGAGCTTGCGGGCCCGCCACCACTCGGTCCGGGTGTTGATCATGACGCGGCGCAGGTAGGCGTCGGCCAGCCGCTTGTCCGCGATGCCGTCCCAGCGGCCGTACGTCCGCACGAGCGCGGTCTGCAGCAGATCCTGCGCGTCGACCGGGTCGGGGACCAGGCGGCGGGCACTGCGCAGCAGCGCGTCCTGCCGGGTACGGACGTACTCCTCGAATTCGAGCACCTCGCCCTGCGCCATGATCAACCGCCTCCATCCCCGTTTCCGACCTGCCTGCTGCCGGTTGTCCGTCTGCTGTCGCACCGCCTGCGTGCCGCGGTCTGTGCGGCCGCTCCTGCGGTACGGCAATGAAGCTACGGAGGCGTTGTCACGGGGTTGTCCGAGACAGCCTGCGGCAAGCAATCGGCTGTCCGTCGGTTGTGTAACGGATGTAGGCGCGGGGTAAGAGAGAGGCTGCTTTCTGCCCGTACTGGTCCCGTTGTGGGTGTTTTTGTCAGGTCAGGGGGAGTCGATACAGAGCGCCGGGGAGCGGCTCCACCAGTCCGTCGGCGACGAGCCCGTCGAGCGCGCGCGCCCGCTGCACCGGTTCGCCCCACACACGGTCAAGTGCCGCCTGCGGCACGGGCGCGACCGCTTCCCGCAGTACGGCGAGCAGCTTTCCGCGCACCTGCCGGTCCGTTCCGGCGTACGTCTGACCGCGCCGGGGCGGGCCCTGGTGCTCCGGCTTGCCCGCCAGCTGCCACGCGCACTGCGCGGCGATGGGGCAGCGGTGACAGGTCTCGTTCTTCGCCGTGCAGACGAGCGCGCCGAGTTCCATGGAGGCGGCAGCCCAGCGGGACGCCGTGTGCTGGTCCTCGGGCAGCAGCGCCCGCGCGAGCTTGCGCTCGGCCGCGGTGGTGGCGTTCGGCGGGTACTGGACGCCGGTGACGGCCCGCGCGAACACCCGTCGCACATTCGTGTCCAGCACGGCGTGCCGCTGGCCGTAGGCGAATGACGCGACCGCCGCCGCCGTGTACTCCCCGATGCCGGGCAGTGCCAGCAGCTGGGCGTGCTCCGCCGGTACGTCGCCGCCGTGCCGCTCCGTTATGGCCACTGCGGCGCCGTGCAGGCGCAGCGCGCGTCGTGGGTAGCCGAGCCGTCCCCAGGCGCGGACGGCCTCTCCCGGGGCCTCCTTCGCCAGGTCGGCGGGGCGGGGCCAGCGGGCCAGCCACTGCTCGTACACGGGGAGTACGCGGTTGACCGGGGTCTGCTGGAGCATGAACTCGCTGACCATCACTCCCCAGGGACCGGCGTCGGGGCGCCGCCACGGGAGGTCACGGGCGTGCTCGTCGAACCAGGCGATGACGGGTGCGTGGAGCGTCTCGCCGGAGGCGTTCTGGGTGGGTTTGGTGGGTGCAGTCATGGCTCTGTCGATCCTGCCAGATCTTTGCAGCCCGTCCGGCGATTGAGCGCGGGCCCGTCCGGGCCGTCACGGTGTCCGGGCACGAAGTCCGCAGGTACCGGACGGGTGGGGGCGGAGGGGGTGAAAACTCGCCGTGTCCCGGGATGATGATCCGGAAAAGTTGCCGACAGGGCGGCGGGTGCGGCAAGCCGCGGCGCCGATCTCTCGTACAGTTTGCGCCGTGGGATCTCTGCGCAATCCTGTCGGGCCGCTTCCCTCCACCATCTACTGGCGTCGGAGGGCCGTTCTGCTGTCTGTGGTAGCGCTGTTGGCGTTGCTCATCGTGTGGGTGGTCGGTTCCGGAGGCGGAGGCGGAAAGCACGACAACGGCGGGTCCAACGGCAAGAACCCCGCGCCCACCATCACTCCCGGCCCCTCCGGTTCGGGTCCCGCGATCAGCCAACACCCGGGCGGGCGCGACGAGTCGAGCGGTAGCGGTAGCGGCGGCGGCGACGAGGGCGGCGACGGTGACGGCGACGCGAGCGGCGGCGGTTCGGCCGGCGGTGCCGGTTCCGGCGGCTCCGAGGAGAGCGGCGGCGGGACCGGAGGCGGCTCGGACGACGGGTCCAAGAACGGCGGCGGGTCGGGGGACCGGCTCCCGGCCGGCTCCACGCTCCCCAACTGCACACCCGGCAACGTGAAGTTGACGCTGCACAGCGAGCACAACAGCTACGCCCCCGACGAGACCCCCACGGTCGATCTCATCGCCAAGAACTCCTCGGGCAGCGCCTGCAAGCTCGATCTCGGCCCCGAGAACACCGTGCTGACGATCACTCAGGCCGGGAGCGACGACGACATCTGGTCCTCGGACGACTGCCCGAAGGGCGGCGGCAGCCAGTTGTACCGCGTGCCCGCCGACGACCAGGTGATCTACAAGGTGAAGTGGGACCGCAAGGCCAGCGCCCCCGAGTGCGCCACGCCTCCGGCGGGTTCGGCGTCCGCGGGCACGTACCTGGTGGAGGCGAAGGCGCCCGGACTGGTCAAGGCGCAGACGTCGTTCGTCCTGGCCAAGGACTGACCGAGGGCTGAGCGAGGGCTGAGCGAGGACTGGGCCCGGGAGTTCGGCGCGAGTGTCGAGCCCGGGCGCGGCACCCGGCTCGCGCGCCGGCCCCGAGCGCTCAGGCCTCGGGCAGGCCGCCCAGACCCGGGGCTCGGCCCGCGGGCCGAAAAGAAGGGGCCGGCCCGAGCGGTGAAGAGCCGGAGGGCCGAGGGCCCGGCGATCCGGCGGTACGTCTGGACGTACCGGCTAGACGTACCGCTCCAGGATCGACGACTCGGCCAGGCGGGACAGGCCCTCCCGGACACTGCGCGCCCGCGCTTCGCCCACGCCGTCGACCGTCTGGAGGTCGTCCACGCTGGCCGCGAGCAGCTTCTGCAGCCCGCCGAAGTGCTCGACGAGCCGGTCGATGATCGCGCCGGGCAGCCGGGGCACCTTCGCGAGCAGCCGGAAGCCGCGCGGCGAGACCGCGGAGTCCAGCGCCTCGGGGGAGCCGGTGTAGCCCAACGCCCTCGCCACGGTGGAGAGTTCGAGGAGCTCCGCGTGGGTCAGCGCGTCCAGCTCGGACAGTGCCTCGTCGACCGTGCGGGAGCGCTTGGCGGTCGGCTCCGGCACGTAGTCCCGTACGACGAGCTCGCGCTCGGGCTCCACGCCCGCGATCAACTCGTCCAGCTGGAGCGCGAGAAGACGCCCGTCGGTGCCCAGTTCGACCACGTACTCGGCGATCTCGGTGGCGATGCGGCGGACCATCTCCAGGCGCTGGGCGACCGCCGAGACGTCCCGGACGGTGACCAGGTCCTCGATCTCCAGCGCGGAGAGCGTGCCCGCGACCTCGTCGAGGCGGAGCTTGTAGCGCTCCAGGGTCGCGAGCGCCTGGTTGGCGCGGGAGAGGATCGCGGCGGAGTCCTCCAGGACCCGGCGCTGACCGTCGACGTACAGCGCGATCAGGCGCATCGACTGGGAGACCGAGACGACGGGGAAGCCGACCTGCTTGCTCACCCGGTCCGCGGTGCGGTGCCGCGTGCCCGTCTCCTCCGTGGGGATCGTCGGGTCGGGCACCAGCTGCACGCCCGCCCGGAGGATCTTGGTGATGTCCTTGTCGAGGACGATGCCGCCGTCGAGCTTGCACAGTTCGCGCAGCCGCGTGGCGGTGAATTCGACATCCAGGACAAAACCGCCCGTACACATCGCTTCGACGGTCTTGTCGGAGCCCAGCACGATGAGTCCGCCCGTGTTGCCGCGGAGAATCCGCTCGAGCCCGTCGCGCAGGGCCGTGCCGGGTGCCACGGCGCTCAGAGAGGCGCGCATCAGGCCATCGGCACCGGAGCTCCCACCGGACTTTCCGGGAGCTGCTGCCCGGTCGTTGGCTGCCACTGCACTCCTCCGGTCGCAGGTTTCCGGTCGCCCTCGGTTCGTACGGACGGGCGAGACCAGGGCAAAGTCTACCGGCGCTCTTCCTCCTCCCGTGGGGCCTCTCGACGACGGGAGCGAGGAAGGACCCGCAGCGCGTCGCCCATGTCGGCGACTTCCAGGACCTTCATACCGGGAGGGATCTTGCCCGGGTCGGTCGGTACGAGGGCGTGCGTGAAGCCCAGGCGGTGCGCTTCGGCGAGCCTGCGCTGGACGCCCGTGACCCGTCTGACCTCGCCCGCGAGCCCCACCTCGCCGATCGCCACGAGATTCTTGGGCAGCGGGGTGTCACTCGCGGCCGAGGCCAGCGCGAGCGCGATCGCGAGGTCCGCGGCGGGCTCGGAGAGCTTCACGCCGCCGACCGTCGCCGAGTAGATGTCCCGCTTGCCGAGGGCGCTGATCCGTCCGCGCTGCTCCAGGACGGCGAGCATCATCGAGACCCGGGAGGTCTCCAGGCCGGACGTCGTCCGGCGCGGGGAGGGGATCTGCGAGTCCACGGTCAGTGCCTGCACTTCGGCGACCAGGGGGCGGCGGCCTTCGAGCGTCACCGTGAGGCAGGTCCCGGGCACCGGCTCGTCGCGGCGCGTCAGGAACAGGCCCGAGGGGTCCGCGAGGCCCGTGATGCCCTCGTCGTGCAGCTCGAAACAGCCGACCTCGTCCGTCGTCCCGTACCGGTTCTTCACTCCTCGGACGAGCCGGAGGCGGGCGTGCCGGTCGCCCTCGAAGTGCAGCACGACGTCCACGAGGTGTTCGAGCAGGCGGGGGCCCGCGATGGCGCCGTCCTTGGTGACATGGCCCACGAGGAGGGTGGACATGCCCCGCTCCTTGGAGGCGCGGATGAGCGCTCCGGCGACCTCGCGCACCTGCGCCATGCCACCGGGGGCGCCGTCGATCTCCGGAGAGGCGACGGTCTGCACCGAGTCCATGATGAGCAGGGACGGCTTCACCGCGTCCAAGTGGCCGAGGACGGCAGCCAGATCGGTCTCCGCGGCGAGATAGAGGTGGTCGTCGATCGCCTTGATGCGGTCGGCGCGCAGCCGGACCTGGCTCGCCGACTCCTCGCCGGTCACATACAGCGTGCGGTGTTCGTCGCTGGCCGACTTCGCGGCGACGTCGAGCAGGAGGGTGGACTTGCCGACGCCGGGCTCGCCCGCGACCAGGACGACCGCGCCGGGCACCAGGCCGCCGCCGAGGACCCGGTCCAGCTCGGGCACGCCGGTGGAGCGGGCGGTGGCCTGACGGCCGTCGACCTGCCCGATCGGTACCGCGGAGGTGGTGACGCGGCCCGGCGCCGTGGTGCGCACGGCGGGCGCGCCGTACTCCTCGATCGTCCCCCATGCCTGGCACTCGGGGCAGCGGCCGAGCCACTTGGCCGTCTGCCAGCCGCACTCGGTGCAGCGGTAGGACGGCCGGTCCTTCGCGGATTTCGTACGGGCAGCCATGACGGAACCGTAACCGAGCCCACTGACACCCCGGCCTCGACCGGTGGGAGAGGCCGGGAGGCGGGGCCGGGGCGGTGGGCAGACGCTCGGCCGGGGCGTCCGCCGGGCCGGTGCCTCCCGGTCCGCCGGCCCACCCGACGGGGGTATCTGCCATGGCCTGCCATCGCCGCCCGTGACGGCCTGGGCCACGGGATCGAAGGTTCGTGTACCCGATTGAGGGATCGTTTCACCCGTACGGATTAAATGTGCTCAAGGTGGAAGAAGGGGCCACCTCAGGGCGCCTACGGTCGCACGGGTGATGAGCAGCAGTCCGGAGACCACCACGCACACCACCGGCGCACACCGGGCGCATGGACCTGCCCGCAAGCGGGTGGCGGCGCCCCGTGGCGCGAGCACCCGCACCCTGGCCCAGCGTCCTCCCGCGCGCTACGAACCGTACCTGGACGGCCTGTTCACCTACTGCCTGAGCGTGCTGTGCGACCACGACTCGGCCACCGCCGCCCTCGGCGACGTCCTCGCGCTGGCCGAGCGCCGGAGCCCGCGCGGCCCCGAGTCCGCGGCCGACCGCCGCGCCTGGCTGTACGCGCTGGCCCGCTGGTCCTGTCTGCGCAAGCTCACCGAAGCCCGGCGCAGACGCCAGGCGGCGCACGCCTCCGGGCGGCGCGCGGCCCACCGGTCGCACCAGGACGCCGCCGACCGGCGCGCGGCCGAGGCGCTCGGCGGCACCGTGTCCGAGGAGGTCAGGGCGCGGCGCCAGCGCGAACTCGCCCTGCTCGCCTGGCCGGAGGCCGCCGGCACCACTCCCGAGCAGCGCGAGGCGCTCGAACTCGCCGTGCGTCACCAGCTCGCCGCCCACGAGGTCGCCGCCGTCCTCGGCATGGACCTCGCCGCCGCCCGCGAGCTGCTCGCCTCCGCCGCCTGCGAGGTCGAACGCACCCGTGCCGCGCTCGCCGTCGTCGAGACCGGCGCCTGCCCCGGCGTCGCCCGCCTCACCGGCGACAACCAGCTCGTCCTGAGCGCCGCCCTGCGCTGCGAGCTGGTCCGGCACGTCGACGACTGCCCCCGCTGCCGCCGCACCGCCGAGCGCGCGGTCCCCGGCGCCTGGCCCGGCACCAGCGTCACCCCCGCCGCCCTGCCCGTCCTGGAGGCGCCCCGCCGGGCGCTGCACACCGCGATGGCCCACGCGTCGCGCGCGCGGAGCGGTGCTCCGCGCTTCGACCGGCGTGGCTTCCCGATGGACCCCAAGGACCACGCGGCCCGCCGGGACCGGCTCCGCGCGCGTGCCGTCACGACGACCGTCGTCGCCACCGTCGTCGCCGCACCGGTGCTCGCCCTCTGGGCGGCCTACCGGGGCGCGCCCCTCACTGGTGAAGGGACGGACGGCCGCCCGGTCACCGCGAGCGAGGCGCACGGCCCCGACGGCATGGAAGGCGACGGGTCGGGCGGCTACGAGAACGCGGGCAACGCCAGCGCCCGGCCCGATGCGCGCTTCACCAAGGGCAGTCGCTCGCCGGACGTCTCCGTGGAGGTCGTCAGTGCCCCCGGAAGCACCCCGGGGCAGGGCGCAGGGCAGCTCGCCGTGACGGCGGGCAACACTGGGGACACCACCCTCGTCACGCTGACCGCGTCCGGGAGTTCGCCGGTCCACTGGTCCGCCCGCACCGGAGCCTCGTGGCTCTACCTGAGCCAGTCCGCGGGGACCCTCGACCCGGGCGAGTCGGTGACGGTCAAGGTGTACGTCGATCATCTCCGGGAGCCGGTCGGCCACTGGAACGCGCAGGTGGCGATCGCCCCCGCGGGTGCCGTGGTCACGATCGCCGGCTACGGCAACGCGGGGCCCTCCGGCCCCGGGGGCCACGACCCGGCGCCGACGCCCAGCGACCCGGTCCCGACCGACCCCGGCTCCACCCCGCCGCCGTCCGACCCCGACCCGTCGCCGACGCCGTCCGACCCGACGACCTCCCCGACGCCCACCGAACCGACGCCGTCGGACCCGGGCGGTTCGACGCCGCCGCCGAGCGACAGCGGCGCGCCGACCCCGTCGTCGTAGGGCGACGTGTCCATACGGCCCCGGGGCCGTCGTCCGGGCCCGGCGCACCGGGCGCGGACGCTCCGCGGCCCCGTCGTCCCGGCCCGCCGTGCCCGCGGGCGTGGACGCCCCCCGTGCCCCGTCTCAGCCCGTCGGGTCCGCCGGGTGCGGTGCCAGCAGCGGCAGCTGCGACGCCAGCCGCTCCTCGCAGAGCTCGACGAGGCGGTCGTACCCCGCCTTGCCCATGAGCTCGATCAGCTCCGGGCGGTACGACACGTACACCGGGTCGCCCGCGCCGTGCGCGGAGGTCGCCGAGGTGCACCACCAGTGCAGGTCGTGGCCGCCGGGGCCCCAGCCGCGGCGGTCGTACTCGCCGATGGAGACCTGGAGCACCCGGGTGTCGTCGGGCCGGTCGATCCACTCGTACGTCCGTCGGACCGGCAGCTGCCAGCAGACGTCCGGCTTGGTCTCCAGCGGCTCCCGGCCCTCCTTCAGGGCGAGGATGTGCAGCGAGCAGCCCGCGCCGCCCGCGAAGCCCGGACGGTTCTGGAAGATGCACGAGCCCTGGTACGGGCGCGTCTGGCGGTCGCCGTCCTCGTCCTCGGAGACCCAGCCGGTCTTCGTGCCCACGTCATGGTGCTGCCAGATGTCCGGCGTGAGGCGCGCCACGTGCTCGGCCACCCGCTTCTCGTCGTCCTCGTCCGAGAAGTGGGCCCCCAGCGTGCAGCAGCCGTCGTCGGCGCGGCCCGCCTGGATGCCCTGGCAGCCGCTTCCGAAGATGCAGTTCCAGCGAGAGGTCAGCCATGTCAGATCGCACCGGAAGACCTGCTCGTCATCGGCCGGATCAGGAAATTCCACCCATGCGCGAGCGAAGTCGAGTCCCTTCTCGTCGGACACGGCGGCCTTCGTCGGGGACTTCTTGGGCTTGGGCGCCTTCGTCTGCGAAGAACCCTTGGCTGATTTGTCGGGCTTCGCCTTTTTCGTCTTTGGCACCCGTCCAGGGTAAGTCGCTTCTGCCCGCTCCGGGGACGGCCGACGGTCGTGGGGGCAGTAGCGTTCCGTATATGAGACTCGGTGTCCTCGACGTGGGTTCGAACACGGTGCATCTGCTGGTGGTGGACGCCCACCCCGGCGCCCGCCCGTTGCCCGCGCACTCGCACAAGGCCGACCTGCGGCTCGCCCAACTGCTCGACGGGAGCGGGGCGATCGACCCCGCGGGTGTCGACAAACTGGTCGAAACGGTCCAGGACGCGCTGGAGGCCGCCGAGGACAAGGGCGTCGAGGCGCTGCTGCCCTTCGCCACGTCCGCGGTCCGCGAGGCGCGCAACGCCGACGACGTCCTGGCCCGGGTGCAGGCCGAGACCGGCGTGGAGCTCCAGGTCCTGACCGGCGAGGAGGAGGCCAGACTCACCTTCCTCGCTGCCCGCCGCTGGTTCGGCTGGTCCGCGGGCAAGCTCCTCGTCCTCGACATCGGCGGCGGCTCCCTGGAGATCGCGTACGGCATGGACGAGGAGCCGGACGCGGCGGTGTCCCTGCCGCTGGGCGCGGGGCGGCTCACCGCCGGCTGGCTGCCGACCGACCCGGCCGATCCGGCCGACGTGAAGGCGCTGCGCCGCCATGTGCGGGCGCAGATCGCCCGCACGGTCGGAGAGTTCAGCCGCTTCGGCGCCCCCGACCATGTGGTCGCCACCTCCAAGACGTTCAAGCAACTGGCCCGCATCGCCGGCGCCGCGCGCTCCACGGAGGGCCTCTACGTCCAGCGCGAGCTGAAGCGGCGGGCCCTGGAGGACTGGGTGCCGCGTCTCGCGTCGATGACCGGGGAGGAGCGCGCGGAGCTTCCGGGCGTCTCCCCCGGCCGCTCGGGCCAGCTCCTCGCGGGCGCGCTCGTCGCCGAGGGTGCGATGGATCTCTTCGGCGTCGAGACCCTTGAGGTCTGCCCCTGGGCTCTCCGCGAGGGCGTCATCCTCCGCCGCCTGGACCACATGCCCTCGGAGTAGCCCCCACACGCCCCGCACGGGTGAAGGTGGTCCGGGTCCGGCGGGCCTGGGGGCGCGGGGAACTGCGCACCTGGTGGCACCCGGCGGGCACGGGTGAGCGTGGTCCAGGTCCGGCGGACCTAGGGGCGCGGGGAACTGCGCGCCCAGCGACACCCGGCGGTTACGGGTGAAGGTGGTCCGGGTCCGGCGGGCCTGGGGGCGCGGGGAACTGCGCACCTGGTGGCACCCGGCGGGCACGGGTGAGCGTGGTCGGGGTCCGGCGGACCCAGGGGCGCGCCCAGCCACACACAACCCGCACGGACCGGCGCATACCGAAACCGCCCCGCCCCGGACGGGGGGAGCGGCGCAGCCCGGTGGGGTGGCGCAGCCCGGTGGGGCGGCGTTGCCCCGTGGCGGTTGGCGACGCGGGGCGACCGCGGCACGGTGGGGGCCAGGCGCGCAGTTCCCCGCGCCCCTGGCCGGGTGGCCGCAACCCGCGCTCGACCGTGCGGCCCCACTCGACCCCGGGAACCGGGCGTACCGCCCCGGAGCCCCACCCCCAGGAACAGGACAAAACACCCCCGCACCGCCGAGACCCCCACCACGTGACGGAGCCCACCCCCGGCGCGAAAAGGCCGGGAGACCACGGGCCACAGCCCCTGACGCCCCCGGCCGGAAGCCCACCACCCACGGCTCCCGGCCGAACCCAACCCGTACTCTGTCCCTCGTGGCAGAACCAGTCGTGCGCATCGCGGATGCGAAGGTCGCGTTGTCCACGGCCTCCGTGTATCCGGAGTCGACGGCGACGGCCTTCGAGATCGCCGCACGCCTCGGCTACGACGGAGTCGAGGTCATGGTGTGGACCGACCCGGTCAGCCAGGACATCGAGGCACTGCGCAGGCTCAGCGACTACCACCAGATCCCGATCCTCGCCGTACACGCCCCCTGCCTGCTGATCACCCAGCGGGTGTGGTCCACCGACCCGTGGGTCAAGCTCCAGCGCGCCCGGGCGGCGGCGGAGAAGCTGGGCGCGTCGACCGTCGTGGTGCACCCCCCGTTCCGCTGGCAGCGCCAGTACGCGCGCGACTTCGTCAGCGGGATCTGGCGGATGGCGCACGAGACGGACGTACGGTTCGCCGTCGAGAACATGTACCCCTGGCGCTACCGCGACCGCGAGATGCTCGCGTACGCCCCCGAGTGGGACGTGACGAAGGACGACTACCGGCACTTCACGATCGACCTCAGCCACACCGCGACGGCCCGCACCGACGCCCTGCAGATGATCGACCGCATGGCCGACCGCCTCGGCCATGTCCACCTCGCCGACGGCAACGGCTCCAACAAGGACGAGCACCTGGTCCCGGGCCGCGGCACCCAGCCCTGCGCGGAGCTGCTCGAACGCCTCGCGCTGTCCGGGTTCGACGGCCACGTGGTCATCGAGGTCAACACCCGCCGCGCGATGTCCAGCGCCGAGCGCGAGGCCGACCTGGCCGAGGCCCTGGCCTTCACCCGGCTCCACCTCGCCTCCGCGGTGAAGGTGCCCCGCCGGTGACGGACGCCACGTCCCGCCGCGGCCGGGGGCGCCCCTCCCGCACGCAGACCGAGGCGGCCCCCGCCACCCGCGACCAGATTCTGGAGGCGGCCCGCGCCGAGTTCTCCGAGCGCGGCTACGAGAAGGCCTCGGTCCGGGGCATCGCGAAGGCCGCCGGGGTGGACTCCGCGCTCGTGCACCACTACTTCGGCACCAAGGAGCAGGTCTTCGAGGCGGCCATCGAGGTCGCCTTCGCACCCGCCCTGGCCGCTCCGGCCGCCATCGAGGACGGCCCCCTCGACGGCGTCGGCGAACGACTCACCCGCTTCGTGTTCGGTGTCTGGGAGAACCCGGCCACCCGCACCCCGCTCCTCGCGATCGTGCGCTCCGCCGTGAACAACGAAGCGGCCGCCGCCGTCTTCCGCCGCCTCGTGGCCGCCCAGCTGCTGCGCCGCATCGTCCAGCAGCTCGACCTCCCCGACGCCGAGCTGCGCGCCGAGCTCGCCGCCGCCCAGCTCGTCGGCACCGCGATGCTGCGCTACGTGATCAAGATCGAGCCGCTGGCGTCGGCCGACCTGGAGCGGATCGTGGCGCGGGTGGCGCCGGTGGTCCAGGGACACTTGACGAACCCCTGAGCGATCGGCCCCCCGGGCGGCGTACCGCTGTTTCACTGGCCGTACGCCGATGTCCGGACCCGTCGTTCGGCGTGCGGCCGGCGACCGAGATGTGCGTCCCGTATTTCGGACTGCCTGTCCGGATCCTGGAGCACCGGCGTACGCTCGACCCAGTCATAACTCTCCGAAGGAGCGAGCGACGATGCCCGAGCTGAGGTCCCGCACAGTCACCCACGGCCGCAACATGGCGGGCGCCCGCGCCCTTATGCGCGCCTCCGGTGTACCGGGCGCGGACATCGGGCGGAAGCCGATCATCGCGGTCGCCAACTCCTTCACGGAGTTCGTGCCGGGCCACACCCACCTCCAGCCGGTCGGCCGGATCGTCAGCGAGGCGATCAGGGAGGCGGGCGGCATCCCGCGCGAGTTCAACACGATCGCCGTCGACGACGGCATCGCCATGGGCCACGGCGGCATGCTCTACAGCCTGCCCTCCCGCGACCTGATCGCCGACAGCGTCGAGTACATGGTCGAGGCCCACTGCGCCGACGCGCTGATCTGCATCTCCAACTGCGACAAGATCACCCCGGGCATGCTGAACGCCGCCCTGCGGCTGAACATCCCGACGGTCTTCGTCTCCGGCGGCCCGATGGAGTCCGGCCGTGCGACCCTCGTCGACGGCACGGTCCGCACGCTCGACCTGGTCGACGCGATCTCCGACGCCGTGAACGACAAGATCTCGGACGAGGACATCCTCCGCATCGAGGAGAACGCCTGCCCGACCTGCGGCTCGTGTTCCGGCATGTTCACCGCCAACTCGATGAACTGCCTGACCGAGGCGATCGGCCTCTCCCTCCCGGGCAACGGCTCGGTCCTGGCCACGCACACCGCCCGCAAGGCGCTGTACGAGAACGCCGCCCGCACGGTCATGGACATCACCCGGCGCTACTACGAGCAGGACGACGAGACCGTCCTGCCCCGCAACGTCGCCACCTTCGCGGCCTTCCAGAACGCGATGGCCCTCGACATCGCCATGGGCGGCTCGACCAACACGATCCTGCACCTGCTGGCGGCGGCGCAGGAGGCGGGCGTCCCCTTCGGCCTGGAGGAGATCAACGAGGTCTCGCGCCGTGTGCCCTGCCTCGCCAAGGTCGCCCCGAACGTGGCGAAGGACCGCACGTACTACATGGAGGACGTGCACCGCGCCGGCGGCATCCCCGCGCTGTTGGGCGAACTGCACCGCGCGGGCCTGCTGAACGAGGACGTGCACGCCGTGCACAGCCCGTCCCTGGCCGACTGGCTCAAGACGTGGGACGTGCGCGGCGGCTCCCCGTCCGCCGAGGCGGTCGAAATGTGGCACGCGGCCCCCGGCTGCGTCCGCTCCGCCGAGGCGTTCTCCCAGTCCGAGCGCTGGGAGGCCCTCGACGAGGACGCCGAGGGCGGCTGCATCCGTTCCGCCGAGCACGCGTACTCCAAGGACGGCGGCCTGGCGGTCCTCACGGGCAACCTCGCCGTCGACGGCTGCGTCGTGAAGACGGCCGGCGTCGACGAGTCCATCTGGACCTTCGAGGGCCCGGCGGTCGTCTGCGAGTCGCAGGAGGAGGCCGTCCAGAAGATCCTCACCCAGCAGGTCAAGGAGGGCGACGTCGTCGTCATCCGCTACGAGGGCCCCAAGGGCGGCCCGGGCATGCAGGAGATGCTGTACCCGACCTCGTACCTGAAGGGCCGCGGCCTGGGCAAGACGTGCGCCCTGGTCACCGACGGCCGCTTCTCCGGCGGCACCTCGGGCCTGTCCATCGGCCACGCCTCCCCGGAGGCGGCCGCGGGCGGCACCATCGCCCTGGTGCGGGACGGCGACCGCATCCGCATCGACATCCCGAACCGCTCGATCGATCTGCTGGTGGCGGACGAGGAGCTGGACGCCCGCCGCGAGGCGCTGAACGGCGTGTACGCCCCCGCGAACCGTGACCGCAAGGTCTCCGCCGCCCTGCGCGCCTACGCCGCGATGGCGACCAGCGCGGACAAGGGCGCGGTGCGCGACGTCTCGAAGCTGGGCTGAGCCCGGCCGGCGGCCACGACGGCCGCCCGGACCGACAGCCGTGCGAGGGGCCGCTCCTTCAGGAGCGGCCCCTTCGCTTTCCCCTCACGCCCGGGCGTGAGGGGAAAGCGAAGGGGCCGCGTCGGAACCCCGGGGCTCGTGCCTCACCACGCAGACGGATCGCGGGCGTCGACCGCGAACAGCGAGCCGTCCGGGGCGGTCCCGTAGACCCTGCCCGGGGCGGCGACCGGAGCGGGAAGCACATTGACGAGAGAGCCCCGCCGGTCGCCGAGGCGTGCCTTCGTCTGGCCGAGCAGGGTGCCGCGCGCCGTGTCGACCGCGAGGAGCCTGCCGTCCACGGCGCTCAGGTACAGCCGGTTCCCGGCCACGACGGGCGCGGACGCCCAGCTGACGGACGTCTCCGCCCGCCACAGCTGCTTCGACGTCCTGGTGTCGACGGCCACCAGCGCGCCGCCGTCGGCCAGCAGATAGACGGTGTCGCCCGCCACGGCGGCCTGCGCGCCGGGCAGCGGGAAGCGCAACGCGACCCGCTCGGCCGCGCGGTGGGCGACGTCGTAGCGGACGACGGCGTCGGTGTAGCTGTCGGTGGCCGTCGAGGTGAACCACACCGCCCCGCTGTGCGCGCCCACGATGCTCAGCGTCCCGGCCAGGTGCCGCTGCCAGCTCATGGCACCGGTCTGCGGGTCGACCGCGGCCACCCGGGTCTCCTTCCCGGCCGCCGTCACCGCGTAGGCGACTCCGTCCCCGTACGAGGAGAAGCTCGGCATCGTCTGTCCCGGGAGGGTGTGCTGCCACTTCTCCTTGCCGGTGGCCGCGTCGAGTGCGGTGACCCGGGAGTCGGGGCCGGTGAGCAGGACGACGCCACCGGCGTGCGCGACGCGCCCCTCGTAGCGGGTGACGTCGCGGCTCCAGCGGGTCCTGCCCGTGGCCGGGTCGAGCGCCGACAGCTGCTTGCCGCCCCGGCTGAGGACGTGCAGGAGCCCGCCGGAGAGGACCGGTTCCTGGGCCACGTCGGTGCCCCGCCGGGCGGTGTCGTCCCGGGACCACAGCACCCGGCCGTCCGTCGCGTCGACGGCGGCCGCCAGCACACCGGGCCTGATGCAGTACAGGGTGTGCGGTGTGTACGTGCAGTGCGGCTGGCCCGTGGCCTCGGCGCCCCGTGCGGTCAGCTCGACCTCCCACGGCCGGAAGGCGCTCGCCGACCGCTGCCGGGTGTCCTTCTTCTGCGGTGCCGGGTCGTCCGATCCGGCGAGGAGGACCGTGGCTCCGACGGCCACCGCGACCGCGAGCCCGGCCGCCGCCACGGCGCGGAGCAGACGCCGCCGGGCCGACCGCGGCCCGGCCGGGTCTGTCTCCGTCCCTGATGTCCCGGGCGTCCCGGGCGTGCCGGGCGTGCCGGGCTGCGCGGGCCTGTTCTCGGGCGCGGGTGCCCCGGGACGCGCCGGACCGCTGCCGCGCGCGTGCGTCTCGTCGTCGGCCGCCGGACCGCTCCCGGCTCCGGACACCGGACCGCTCCAGGCATCGGACACAGGTCCGCTCCCGGACGCGGGACTCGCGTCGTCGGCCGCCGGGTCGGTCCACGGCGAGGCGGCCGAAGGGGAGGGTGCGTCCGCCCGTTCCTCCTGCGCGTGCCGCTCCGACTCCCCGTTCCGGGTGCGCTGTTCGGGTATGAACGCCTGGGTGTCGTACGAGGCCGACACCGAACGCAGCGCGGTCATCAGCTCGTCCGGTGTGGGCCGGTCCTCGGGCTCCTTGGCGAGGCACCGCGAGACCAGACCTGCGATGTCCTCCGGCACTCCTGTCAAGTCCGGCTCGTCGTGGACGACTTGATACGCGACGAGATACGGACTGTCCGAGTCGAAGGGCCCGCTCCCGGTGGCCGCGTGCACGATCACCGAGCCCAGCGCGAACACGTCGGCGGCCGGTCCGACCTGCCGTGGCCTGCGGAACTGCTCGGGAGCCATGAACGGCGGCGTGCCGATCAACTTGCCGGTCTCCGTGCGCAACTCGCTGTCCGAGGGCCGGGAGATGCCGAAGTCGATGACCTTGGGACCGTCGCCCGCCAGCAGCACGTTGCTCGGCTTGAGGTCGCGGTGCACGACACCGGCCCGGTGGATGTCGCGCAGCGCCTCGGCCAGCCCGGCCATCAGATGGCGCAGCCGGGCGGGCGGCAGCGCGCCGTTCCGCTTCACATGCTCGGCAAGGGTCGGCCCGGGGATGAACAGGGTGGCCATCCACGGGTGTCCGGCCTCCGGGTCGGCGTCCACCACGGGCGCGGTGAAGGCGCCGCTGACCCGTCGGGCCGCCGCGACCTCCTGCCTGAACCGCCCCCGGAATTCCGGGTCTTGAGCGAACTCGGCGTGGACGACCTTGACCGCGAGCCGTAGCCCGGAGGCGGACCGTGCGAGATGCACGATGCCCATGCCACCGGATCCGAGTTCTGCCTCCAGCAGGTACTGCCCGGCGTACCGCGGATGTTCCGCTTCCGGGTCCGTACCGGTGCTGCGCCGTGGCGGCATCACTCACCCCCGTGTGTTCGTCCGCACGCGCGACGCGCAGAGCCTAGTCGATGCTTCGTGCGAAACCTCGGCGGCTTGCTAGCCTCGGCGCTCAGCATGAACTTGGCGTGAACCATTCACGGGGGGAGGCCAGAATGGCCACGGAGGACATCGAGATCACGGGCGCGGCGGAGACGGCGGACGCCGAGGCTCTGAGCGCCGGGACACTGAGCGCCGAGGCGGCGCGGACGTACCCGCTCGCACCGGGGTACAGCGTCAACGTCCGCAGCGGCCCGGGCACCCACTACAGCATCGTCCGCACCCTGCCGGCCGGCTCCAGCATCCCGATCCGCTGCCAGTGCCCGGGCGAGACGGTCACCGGCCCGTACGGGACGTCGAAGATCTGGGACAACATCGCCAACGCGCAGTTCGTCGCGGACGCGTACGTGAAGACCGGCAGCGACGGATACGTCGCCCCGCGCTGCTCCTGACCGAGGACGGTCCCGGCCGTCGTCCGACGACGGCCGGGAATCCCGCGGCGGAGCGCCGGAGCGCCGGAGCGATAATCGTCGGGTGAGCGACGAGACAGAGACCGGCACCCCTGCAGGCCCCCGGCCCGAGCCCCTGCGTTTCTTCGGGACGACCTGGGTGGCGCACGAGGGCGGCTACACGGGTCGCCGGATCGGGGTCGCCGTGGGGTCGCTGGCCGCCGCGGTGGCCTCCTGCCTCGTACTCCGCTTCGCCTACCAGGGCCTCGCCATCGCGGACGTCGGCAAGCCGGTGACCGTACTGGTCGTGGTGATGTTCGCGGTGTGCAGCGCCCTCGCCTTCCGTCACACCTGGGACTCGTTCGCCAAGCGCCCCGACGCGGAGCGTCAGGCGTCGCTCCGCGGTCTGCTGGCCATCGGCTTCATCGGCTCCCTCTTTGCCTACTTCTTCCGCTCCCTCACCGAGGCCCCGGGCGAGCGACTGCACCGCGAGGAGTACGAGGAGGCCCGGCAGCAGTACGAGCGGCGCAGCAAGCGCCGTACGGGCAACCCGTCGAAGAAGCGGGGCCGACGCTCCTGACTCCTGGCCTCGGATCGGGGTCGGGACCCCGGTAGCCGGGGCTCGTTCGTGGTTCCTGTGCGTGGCTCGTGGGCGTGGGCGTGGGCGCGGGCGCGGGATCGGGCGCGGGATCGGGTGACCGACTGCGGGCAGGGCCGAGTCACCGCCGAGATGCCGGGCCGCCGAGGTGCCGAGATGCCGCGCAGCCCGGGCTGCCGCGATCCCGGGCTGCCGCGATGCCGGGCTCACCGGGGCGCGGTCCGCAGCCGCGGCAGGCCGAGCCGGAACCCGGTACGTGTCCCCGGGGGCAGGTACCGGACGACAGGCGGCGGCGCTCAGCCAGGGGCACCCGCCGAGGTCCCCTGCCCCCGGCTCGTACCACCCGCCACCATGGACACATGACCGCTTCCGCCTCCGCGTCCTCGCACGCCACCCGAGCCCACTCCTTCAACGCCGCCGCGGCCCAGTACGCCGCGAACCGCCCCTCCTACCCGCCGGCTCTCTTCGACGCGATCGAGGACCTGGCGTCCCGCCCGCTCGCGGGTGCGAGGGTCGTCGACGTGGGTGCGGGCACCGGCATCGCGACGGCGCTCCTGCACGCGCGGGGTGCGGACGTGCTCGCCGTGGAGCCCGGCGAGGGCATGACCGCGCAGTTCCGCCGCACCCTGCCCGGCGTCCCGATCGTCCGGGGCACCGGCGATGCCCTTCCGCTGGCCGACGCCTCCGTCGACTTCCTCACCTACGCCCAGGCCTGGCACTGGACCGACCCGGCTCACTCGGTGCCCGAGGCGCTGCGCGTCCTGCGTCCGGGCGGCGCCCTCGCCCTGTGGTGGAACACCGACGCCCTGGACGTTCAGTGGATCGCCGAGGAGGCCGAACGCGTCCAACGGCACTTCGGCATCGACCCGGTCGTGGAGAAGAGCGGCAGCGGCGCCCGGGCCGCCGCCGCGCTCGCCGCCGACCCGAGCCGACGGCTGGACTTCGACCGCCGCCAGGTCCGCTGGAGCCGCCGAGTCGCCCTCGACACGCATCTCGCCAACCTCGGCAGCCACTCGGCGTTCCTGGTCCTCGGCGAGGAGGCCACCCGGGCGTTCCTCGCCGAGGAGCGCCATCACCTCCTGCCCCTCTTCCCGGACGGAATCGTCGAGGAGACCTACGTCGTGGACCTGCTGGTGGCGACCCGCTCGTGATCCCGCCCGGCGGCCCAGCCCTCCAGGGCCGCCGCACACGCGTGGTCCAGATGTCGGAGCCCGCCCAACTCCAGCCGTACGTCACGGTCGTGAGGCAGCGCCTCCAACGCGTCCAGCAGCTTCGGCAGCCGCAGGAAGGTGGCGTTGCCGACCACCCGTACGACGATGCCCGCGGTCCCGCGGTCCTCCGTCTCCACGTGGACATGGCTGATGTCCCACGCCGTCTTCGCCACCGCGAGCGCCAGCCCGGCCAGCACGCCCTCGAACAGGTTCCCGACCACGATGGCCACGGCCGTCACCGTGAGCACCACCAGCTCGCCCCGGTGCGCCCGCCACAGCGGCCGCAGCTCCCGCACCGGCACGAGCTTGCAGCCCGCGTGCACCAGCAGCCCGGCCAGCGCGGCCACCGGGATCACGCCGAGCACTCCCGGCACCACGGCCGTGAAGAGCAGCAGCCACACCCCGTGCAGCACCCGCGAGGCCTTGGTCCGCGCCCCGGCCTGCACGTTCGCCGCGCTCCGCACGATCACCGCGGTCATCGGCAGCGCCCCGAGCATGCCGCACACGGCGTTGCCCGCGCCCTGCGCGATCAACTCACGGTCGTAGTCGGTGCGCGGACCCCGGTGCAGCCGGTCCACGGCCGCCGCGCTGAACAGGGACTCCGCCGAGGCGATCAGCGCGAACGCCAGCACCGTCCCGATCACGCCCACTTCCGTGAGCCGCCCCAGATCGTCGGCGGACGGCGGACGGACGGCGTCGAGCAGGCCGCGCACCTCGACGCGGCGCACCGACAGGTCGAACAGCCCGGTCACGAGTGAGGCGAGCGCCACCGCCACGAGCGGCGCCGGCACCAGGCGCGCCCCTCGCCGCCACCGCGGCCACAGCAGGAGTACGGCCACGGTGGCGCCGCCGACCGCCAGCGCCACCGGGTCCGCGTCACCCGCCAGCGACACCAGCCCGGCGATCTTCCCGAGCCCGCTGCCGGGCGCGGTCGCGTCGCCCATCGCGTACACCTGGCCGGCGATCAGGACGAGCCCGATCCCGGCGAGCATGCCGTGCACCACGGCCACGGACACGGCCCGGAACCACCGTCCGAGCCGCAGCACTCCGAGCGCGAGCTGCACCAGCCCGGCCGCGAGCACCAGCACACCCAGCGCCTCCACGCCGTACGCACGCACCGCCTCGTACACCAGGACGGTCAACCCGGCGGCGGGCCCGCTCACCTGGAGGCTGCTCCCGGGCAACGCCCCGGCCACCAGCCCGCCGACGATCCCGGTGACCAGCCCCAGTTCGGCGGGCACACCGGAGGCCATGGCGACCCCCACACAGAGGGGCAACGCGACGAGGAACACGACGAGGGACGCGAGTAGATCGGCTTTACGCATGACAACGGCACCTCCGGTCGACGAGCGGGAGATGCGTGGGTGCCGGGCCGGGGGAGGGCACGGCGGACCTGCCGACGCGTCACACGGTCACACGGCACCCGTCGTCCGGGCGCCGAGCGGCATATGTCCGCGCACTGAAATCCATTGTCAGGAAGGGGCGTTGATCGCGCACCCCTTCCGTGCGACAGCCATGTGAACACGGAAGCGAAACGTCCCGCGCACGCCCGGAGCGCTCCCTTCCGATCACGCCGACGCGCGCTTGCGCCGCCTCGTGCGACCGGGGTTGACCGGCGCGCCGCGCAGGAGGAATATTCATCGCATGATGATTATCCGGTCGCGTCCGCCCGACCCGTCGGACCCCTCCACTCCCATTGACCAGCCCGCTGTCCGCGCCCAGGAACTCACCGTCGTCCGAGGAACGCGCACCGTCCTCCGCGGACTCGAATTCGCCGTGCCCCGCGGCCAGATCACCGGACTGCTCGGCCCCTCCGGCTGCGGCAAGTCGACACTCATGCGCTCCATCGTCGGCACCCAGGCGAAGGTCACCGGCACACTCGACGTCCTGGGCCGCCCCGCCGGCGACCCCGCACTCCGCTCCCGCATCGGCTACGTCACCCAGGCCCCCTCCGTCTACGACGACCTGACCGTCCGCCAGAACCTCGACTACTTCGCCGCGATCCTCGACCCCGGCCGCGCCGCCGCCGAACGCCGCCGCGCCGACGTCACCCAGGCCATCGCCGACGTCGACCTCACCTCCCACGCCGACGCCCTCGCCGGCAACCTCTCCGGCGGCCAGCGCAGCCGCGTCTCCCTGGCGGTCGCCCTCCTCGGCACCCCGGAACTCCTCGTCCTCGACGAACCGACCGTGGGCCTCGACCCCGTCCTGCGCCGCGACCTGTGGAACCTCTTCCACACCATCGCCGCGGAGCGGAACGCGACCCTGCTCGTCTCCTCCCATGTCATGGACGAAGCCGAGCGCTGCCACCGCCTCCTGCTCATGCGCGAGGGCCGGATCCTCGCGGACGACACCCCCGACGCCCTGCGCGCACGCTTCGACTCCGACACCGTCGAAGCCGCCTTCCTCCGCCTGGTCGACGAGGCGACAGCGGCCGGCAACCAGCCGGCGAAGGACGCCGAGCGGGCACCGGACACCAAGCCGGCGAAGGACGCCAAGTCGGCGCCGGACGACGAGACCGCGACGGGCGGAGCGTCCGCGGCGGGCGACGGACAGGGAACCGACCCCCGCACCGGCGACCCCACCCGAAAGGAGACCGCCCGATGAGCACCACCAGCACCACCAGCGGCACGTCACCCGCGAGCCCCGGCACCAGCGCTTCGGCGGCCCCCGCACCACGCCCGAACGCACTCAGCCTCTCGCGCACCACCGCGACGGCGACCCGCGTGCTGCGCCAGCTCCGCCACGACCCGCGCACCATCGCCCTGATGATCCTCATCCCGTGCGTGATGCTCTTCCTGCTGCGCTACGTCTTCGACGGGAGCCCCGCCACCTTCGACTCCATCGGCGCCTCCCTCCTCGGGATCTTCCCGCTGATCACGATGTTCCTGGTGACCTCGATCGCCACACTCCGCGAACGCACCTCGGGCACCCTCGAACGCCTCCTCGCCATGCCCCTCGGCAAGGGTGACCTGATCGCCGGCTACGCCCTGGCCTTCGGCGCCCTGGCCATCGTCCAGTCCGCCCTCGCCACGGGCCTGGCCGTCTGGTTCCTCGGCCTCGACGTGACCGGCTCCCCCTGGCTCCTCCTGCTCGTCGCCCTGCTCGACGCGCTTCTCGGCACCGCCCTGGGTCTCTTCGTCTCCGCCTTCGCCTCCTCCGAATTCCAGGCCGTCCAGTTCATGCCGGCCGTGATCTTCCCCCAGCTCCTCCTCTGCGGCCTGTTCACACCCCGCCCCAACATGCACCCCGTCCTCGAAGCCATCTCCGACGTGCTGCCCATGTCCTACGCGGTCGACGGCATGAACGAAGTCCTCAAACACACGGACATGACGGCCGACTTCGTCCGTGACGCCGTGGTCGTCGCGGGCTGCGCCCTGCTCGTCCTCACCCTCGGAGCCGCAACGCTCCGGCGCCGCACCGTCTGACGGCCCGCACCGTCCGCACACCGGACACACCGACCCGTCCGCCCCCCTGAGTGCGAGGATGAACCCAGGACGACGCACCCCGGAGGGCACCCGCACATGACGCAGAAAGTCGCAGTCCTCGGCACCGGCAAGATCGGCGAAGCCCTGCTCAGTGGAATGATCCGAGCAGGCTGGGCTCCCGCCGACCTGCTGGTCACCGCCCGGCGCCCGGAGCGGGCCAGGGAGCTCCAGGAGCGCCACGGAGTCACCCCGGTCACCAACCCGGAAGCGGCGAAGACCGCCGACACCCTGATCCTCACGGTCAAGCCACAGGACATGGGCACCCTCCTCGACGAACTCGCCCCGCACATCCCCGCCGACCGCCTGGTCATCAGCGGCGCGGCCGGCATCCCCACCTCCTTCTTCGAGGAGCGCCTGGCCACAGGCACCCCGGTCGTCCGCGTCATGACGAACACGCCCGCCCTCGTCGACGAGGCCATGTCCGTCATCTCCGCCGGCAGCCACGCCACCGCCGACCACCTCGCCACCGCCGAGGGGATCTTCGGAGCGGTCGGCAAGACGCTCCGCGTCCCCGAGAGCCAGCAGGACGCCTGCACCGCCCTGTCCGGCTCCGGCCCGGCGTACTTCTTCTATCTGGTCGAGGCCATGACCGACGCGGGCATCCTGCTCGGCCTGCCCCGCGACAAGGCCCACGACCTGATCGTCCAGTCCGCGATCGGCGCCGCCGTGATGCTCCGCGACAGCGGGGAGCACCCCGTGAAGCTGCGCGAGAACGTCACGTCCCCCGCGGGCACCACGATCAACGCGATCCGCGAACTGGAGAACCACGGTGTGCGCGCCGCGCTCATCGCCGCCCTGGAAGCGGCCCGCGACCGCAGCCGCGAGCTGGCCTCCGGCAACAACTAGCCGAGCAGCTCCCGACTGCCCGGGCGTCCGGGCACAGCCCCGGGACGCCGGGCAGCCTCCGGGCCGCAGCGGGAGACGGTGGGCCGGCCCACGCCGGCCCGCCGTCCCTCAGCTCACACCGACCCCGCCCGCCCGGCCCCCGCGTCTTCGCGCCCACTCCCCGCCGAGCCCTGTCGACGCGTACGGGACCGCATCAGCCGGCCGGCAGCAGCCCGATCGCCCGATAAGCGGCATCGACTCTCGGCCTCGCCATGGCCCTGGCCTTCTCCGCCCCATTTCGGAGCACCCCCTCCACATACGCAGGATCCGCGCACAACTGCTTGTGCCTCTCCTGTACGGGCCTGAGGAGCTCGACCACGGCCTCGGCGGTGTCCTTCTTCAAAGCGCCGTACGACTCATATACACCGGCCAAGGCCTCGGGGTTCCCACCCTCACAGGCCGCGAGGATCTCCAGCAGATTCGAGACCCCCGGCCGCTCCTCCCGGTCGTACACGACGTCCTGACCGCTGTCCGTCACGGCACGCATGATCTTCTTCCGCACGACATCCGGCTCGTCGAGCAGATAGACCACCCCCGGTCCCACGTCGTCGCTCTTGCCCATCTTCGACGTCGGCTCCTGGAGGTTCATCACCCGTGCGGCGACCTCCGGACGGGTGGCCCGGGGCACCACGAACGTGTGGCCGTACCGCTGGTTGAAGCGGACCGCCAGATCCCGGGTCAGCTCGACGTGCTGGGTCTGGTCCTCCCCGACCGGCACCTCGTCGGTTCCGTACGCCAGGATGTCCGCCGCCATCAGCGCGGGATACGTCAGCAACGACAGCCGCACGCTCCCGCCGCGCTCCCGCTCCCGCGACGCCTTCTCCTTGTACTGGATCATCCGACGCATCTCCCCGTCGGTCGCGACGCACTCCAGCACGTAGGACAGCCGGGCGTGCTCGTCCACATGGCTCTGCACGAACACCGTGCACAGGTCCGGATCGAGCCCGGACGCGAGCAACAGCGTCGCCGCCTGCCTACTGAGCCTGCGCACCCGCGCCGGATCGTGGTCCACGGTCAGCGCATGCAGGTCGACTACGCAGAACAGGGCGTCGGCCCGGTGCTGATCGACGTCGGCCCAGCGCCGTACGGCCCCCAGGTAGTTCCCCAGCGTCAGATGCCCGGTCGGCTTGACCCCGCTGAAGATCCGCGTCATCTCTCCACCTCCTGGTCGAGGCCGCCGCGCCCGCCGGCCGACTCTCCAGGAGGGAGATACAAGAACGGCCGCCGAGGCGGCGGCCGTTGAGTACATACGTGAGTACGGCCGCCGTCAGGCGGCCCACCACAGCTGGGTGCACGTACGCGTTGTCATGGAGACGAGCGTACGCCTCCAGGGCACCGTCCGGGCTCGAGTTGACACACCTTGGCCCCGTCCGTAGTGTTCTCCGAGTTGTCCGACGTGAGCGCCGACTCCGGTCGGTCCCCGGACAGCCATTCCGCACCAAGCACTCAACGATCGACGACCTCGTCGTCGACGCGTTTTCATGCATGTTTGCGAAATGAGGAATCCGCGTTCGAAAGAGCGCGACCCCGATTAGCTCGGGGGCCGCGATTCCGCTAAAGTCTCACTCGTCGGACCGGCCCAACAGCCGCGAAGACAAACCCCGCCGACAGGGAATCGGACACGAAAGAGTCTGATAGAGTCGGAACCGCCGGAAAGGGAAACGCGAAAGCGAGAACCTGGAAAGCGCCGAGGAAATCGGATCGGAAAGATCTGATAGAGTCGGAAACGCAAGACCGAAGGGAAGCGTCC